>NZ_JAMZAN010000001.1:0-729643 GCF_024181865.1 Vibrio sp. Y58_MX_L22 | reverse complement strand
TTCTCACGTTTAAAGGAAAAACATAAGAAAGAATATGGTGGAGGGGGACGGATTCGAACCATCGAAGGCAGTGCCGGCAGATTTACAGTCTGCTCCCTTTGGCCACTCGGGAACCCCTCCAGGGTATTTTTATACTTAAAAGTTAGTTTCCCAACCTAGCTTCCAAGTTGTTCTCATGTTTAAAGGAAAAACATAAGAAAGAATATGGTGGAGGGGGACGGATTCGAACCATCGAAGGCAGTGCCGGCAGATTTACAGTCTGCTCCCTTTGGCCACTCGGGAACCCCTCCAGAGGATTTTTATACTTAGTAAGATGTTTTCCCAACTCATCTCCCAAGTGCGGAGCGAATCATAGCAAACTCGCTCAGGCTGTAAAGCGTTTTTCTTACGTTTTTACGTTGAATGCTGTCTTTTTGGGCAAAGATGGTAGAAAGTCAGCGTTTTGTTTGTCCTTTGAACAGAAGAGAAGCGCGCTTTTTACTTGAATTTACACTACTTGACGTTAAACACCGTATCTACTGATAAACTGTAAGCAGTTTAATGACATAAGTTTATTCGTTTAGAAGTCAATATCATGAGCATGAAAGCCACGTTATCGTTATCTGTTTTAACGCTTTCTATATTACTGAGTTCTCCATCGGTTTGCGCTGCGATGCGAGGAGGCTCAGCGGTTACCGTTGTGACTGAACAAGTAGAAACGCACGAGATCAATCAATCCTTAACTCTTATCGGCAAATTAAAGGCAGCGGAGTCTGTGGTTGTCGCATCGGAAGTCGCCGGCAAAGTGAATCAAATCGCTGTTAAAGCGAATCAAAATGTCCAGCAAGACCAGTTATTAATTAAGTTAGATGACGATAAGGCTCAAGCCGCTTTGATTGAGGCAAAGGCGTATCTAAAAGATGAACAGCGTAAGTTAAAAGAGTTCCAACGTTTGGTTAAGCGGAATGCGATTACTCAAACTGAAATCGATGCACAAAAAGCCAGTGTTGAAATAGCACAAGCGAGGCTAGATGCTGCTCAAGCCAATTTAGCTGATCTCCATATTACTGCACCATTTTCTGGCACTGTTGGTTTTATCGATTTTAGCCGCGGCAAAATGGTCAGTGCGGGTACTGAACTTTTGACGTTGGATGATCTTTCCGTCATGGAACTGGATTTACAAGTACCGGAGCGCTATTTATCGATGCTTTCTATTGGTATGGAAGTCATCGCTAAAACCAGTGCATGGGGTAGCCAGATCTTTACTGGTCAAGTCACAGGTATTGATACGCGTATCAGCGCCGAAACACTGAATCTTCGCGTGCGTATTGAGTTTGATAACCCAGAAAATCAATTGAAGCCGGGCATGTTGATGAACGCTTCACTAGCATTTCCTGCTATTAAGGCGCCAATCATTCCTGTTCAAGCACTTGAATACTCCGGAACTAAACGTTTTGTATATGTAATTGATGAAAATAACAAAGCTACTCGTCAAGAAGTGTCGCTAGGTGCTCGTGTTGGTAACGAGGTGGTGATCGAATCTGGTGTTGAGATTGGTGACAAGATTGTGGTTCAAGGCATTGTTAACATGCGTGATGGTGTCGAAGTGAAAGAAATTGTCGCGCCACTAAAAGCGAACACCACGGATGTGACACGCAATGACAGTGAATCGGATGAGGAAGAAAACTAATGTTACTGTCCGACGTTTCAGTTAAACGCCCTGTCGCGGCGTTGGTTCTGAGCATGCTGTTGTGTGTGTTTGGCTTTGTGTCATTCACCAAATTAGCCGTTCGTGAAATGCCTGATATAGAAAGCCCTGTCGTTTCTATCAGTACGCGTTATGAGGGTGCATCGGCGACTATTATTGAAAGCCAAATTACCTCCGTTTTGGAAGACCAGCTTTCTGGGATCAGTGGGGTTGATGAAATTAGCTCCACTACTCGTAACAGCATGTCGCGTATCACGATCACGTTTGAGCTAGGTTACGATCTCAACACAGGTGTGAGCGACGTGCGTGATGCCGTAGCTCGTGCTCAGCGCTCGCTACCTGATGAAGCGGATGACCCTATTGTTTATAAGAACAATGGCTCGGGAGAGGCGTCGCTCTACATCAATCTCAGTTCTGCAGAGATGGACCGTACTCAATTAACCGATTATGCCGAACGTGTATTGATGGACCGCTTTAGCCTGATCTCTGGGGTTAGCTCCATTGATCTATCCGGTGGTTTGTACAAGGTCATGTACGTGAAGCTTAAGCCAGAACTAATGGCTGGACGTTCAGTTACAGCTTCGGATATTACATCAGCTTTGCGAAGTGAGAACCTAGAAAGCCCAGGTGGTGAAGTTCGCAACGACTCAACAGTAATGTCCGTGCGTACGGCTCGTACTTATAACACGCCTGAAGATTTTCAATATCTTGTCATTAAACGCGCAAGCGACAATACACCTATCTATTTAAAAGATGTAGCAGATGTCTTCATTGGTGCAGAAAACGAAAACTCAACCTTCAAAAGTGATGGTGTAGTAAACATCAGTCTTGGTGTGGTACCGCAGTCAGACGCAAACCCGTTAGAAGTAGCGAAGCTGGTTAGGTCTGAAGTCGATAACATCCAGAAGTTCTTACCAGAAGGTACACGTCTTGCGATAGATTACGACGCGACAGTGTTTATCGAGCGTTCAATCGAAGAGGTGTACAGCACGCTATTTATCACGGGCGGCTTGGTGATTTTGGTATTGTACATTTTCATCGGCCAAGCTCGTGCAACCTTAATTCCTGCGGTTACGGTACCTGTTTCTCTGATTTCTTCGTTCATTGCTGCGTACTACTTTGGGTTTTCTATCAACTTGATCACCTTGATGGCGTTGATATTATCGATTGGTTTGGTGGTGGATGACGCAATTGTGGTTGTAGAGAATATCTTCCACCATATTGAACGCGGTGAATCGCCATTACTCGCCGCATATAAAGGCACCAGAGAGGTTGGTTTTGCTGTTGTAGCAACAACATTAGTGCTGGTGATGGTGTTCTTACCGATCTCCTTTATGGATGGCATGGTAGGTCTACTATTTACAGAGTTTTCTGTATTGCTGGCTATGTCGGTCATATTCTCCTCTTTGATTGCCCTGACGCTGACGCCTGTATTAGGGAGTCAGATTTTGAAAGCGAATGTAAAACCAAATCGATTCAATGAAGCGGTTGATCGCTTGTTTAGCAAGCTTGAGAGTGGCTATCGCGCATTATTGAAAGGCGCATTGAAAGTACGTTGGGCTGCTCCGCTGGTGATTCTAGCTTGTTTGGGCGGTAGCTATTTCTTGATGAATCAGGTACCGGCCCAACTGACCCCACAAGAAGACCGCGGTGTGATATTCGCGTTTGTGCGCGGTGCAGATGCTACGTCATACAATCGTATGTCAGCCAATATGGATATTGTCGAAGACCGATTGATGCCATTACTAGGGCAAGGTTATCTGAAGTCATTCAGCATCCAAACGCCAGCGTTTGGTGGCCAGGCAGGAGACCAGACAGGCTTTGTGATCATGATTCTAGAAGATTGGAACGAACGTGATATCACGGCTCAGCAAGCCCTTAACAAAGTACGTAAAGAATTGGCAGGTATCCCAGATGTTCGAGTGTTCCCATTTATGCCAGGTTTCCAAGGTGGTTCGAGTGAGCCAGTTCAGTTCGTATTAGGCGGCTCTGATTACGATGAGCTCGTTGTTTGGGCTGAAATGCTAAAGAACAAAGCAGAAGAATCACCAATGATGGAAGGAGCAGAGATAGATTACTCGGAAAAAACGCCTGAGTTATTGGTTACAGTTGACCGACAGCGTGCCGCAGAGCTAGGAGTCAGTGTTCAAGACATTTCTGACACCCTAGAAATCATGCTCGGTGGTAAAAGCGAAACGACTTATGTTGAGCGTGGCGAAGAGTACGATGTGTATCTTCGCGGTGATGAAAATAGCTTTAATAATGCTGCAGATTTAAGTCAGATTTATCTGCGCACGAATAGCGGTCAGCTAGTGACGTTAGATGCGGTCACAAAAATTGAAGAAGTGGCGGCCTCTATTCGTCTTTCTCACTACAACAAACAGAAGTCCATCACTATTACTGCCAACCTGTCGGAAGGTTATACATTAGGAGATGCGCTGAATTACCTAGACCAGGAAGCCATCGACAACTTACCGGGTGACATTTCGGTGAGTTATTCGGGGGAGTCGAAAGACTTTAAAGAGAACCAAGCGAGTGTTGCTGTTGTGTTTGCATTGGCACTACTAGTGGCGTATCTCGTGTTGGCGGCTCAGTTTGAAAGCTTCGTAAACCCGTTAGTGGTCATGTTTACGGTGCCGATGGGTGTATTTGGTGGCTTCCTTGGTTTGGTTATTATGGGCCAAGGTATGAACATTTATAGCCAGATTGGCATGATCATGTTGATTGGTATGGTGACGAAAAACGGTATTTTGATCGTAGAATTTGCCAATCAGCTACGTGATCGTGGCGTTGGGTTTGAAAAAGCGATCATTGATGCAGCTGCGCGACGTCTACGTCCAATCTTGATGACTGCGTTTACCACACTTGCTGGCGCAATTCCGTTGATCGTATCGACAGGGGCGGGTTATGAGAGCCGTATTGCCGTGGGTACGGTTATCTTTTTCGGGATGGGGTTTGCGACATTGGTGACCTTGTTTGTTATCCCGGCAATGTACCGATTGATTTCGGCGAAAACACAAGCACCAGGTCATGTAGAAGCAGAGTTAAACAAAGCAATTAGCCATGATACGAAGGGCCGTGTTGCCCACCCCTAGCAGTAGCACGTAAAGCTTTGATTGAAAACGCCGGGCAATTTTTGTTCGGTGTTTTTTTATATAGATAGTGATTACTTATAGATTTAATGATTATTTTTGTTTATTATTTCGTCACTTCTTCGAGGGGCACAGGACTCGCTCATCGTTTTGACTGAATGTTGGGTCTTGTTAGGTTTAATGCTAGGAAAGCAGCCTATGCCTATTATTATTGAGGTGTTTCCTTGAAAAAAGTACGTGGTAGTTACATGGTCGAAATGGTTTTAGTTGCAGGTGTTATGGCGTTGCTAGCAACTACCGCACTTCCAACGTTGACGAATGCATTAAAAGATCGTCAAGATGGTATTTTGCATTCTCTCGATGCTGGTCAACCAAGCAACCATGTGAACAAAGAGGCAACAGAAACGTTCTCTGTTCAGTAAATGACGACATACTATAGAATCTAAAAGAAGCCGAGGTAAAACACTCGGCTTCTTTGTTTTTCAATTATGGAAACTTGGTGTTATCTAATGTTAGAAGCGTTTCCCTAGGCTGATTTGTACACCTTCGTAGCTGTCGTAAAAATCTTCAAAACCCATATCTGCGACATTATAAATGTACTCTGCGCGTAACCAGATATCTGTACTCATATCCCAATGGACGCCAGCACCGATGTTGAATAGTGCGCCTGAGTCATCTGTGACTTTTTGTTCGTTTGGTACGTACATTTCAGCTTGAGTGCCAAGCGCAGTTACGCGACCAAACAGTGACAGCGGCGTATCGCCTAAGTTATCACTTGTTACAACAGCAGACATACCTGCTTGGTAATAGTGAAGATCTAAGTCAGTTTTTAGAGCATCGTTCTTAAGTTCATTTTGTGAATAGCGCAGAACCCCTTCAAACGCGAGGTATTGGTTTACATGGTAACCCCAGCCAACTGTGATATGTGGTGTTGACCACTCATTGTCTCTATCCGAGCCGAAGTACGGTGTATCAAAACCAACGTTACCAGTACCCAGATAAAAATAAGATTGATGAGCTTGTTCTTGAGCAGCTAAAGTTGGCACGCTAATGGTCAAGGCAGACAATAATAGAATGGCGTTTTTCATAACTAGACGATAACCTTGGTAAAAGACCGTTGTAATGATTTGTTTAAATGTTAATTTAATCAATAGGATGGATGGTAATTATCATATCAGCTTTTATCAAAGGTAGTGATTTTAGAATGGGAATTGTTGCGCTAAAGCATACTTCTTACTCATGACTACCGACTAACTAGATATGGTGACGAAAGCTAGTTAAATAAGAGAGAAGGAAAGGAAAGTGGCTGAATTCAAATACAAAAACTTGACTCAAGAAGAACAAGATAAGTTAGACGCGGCGACATTTCGCCGTTTATTGGCGCATTTAGATGCCAACAAAGACGTACAAAACATCGACCTGATGATCCTTGCGGGCTTCTGTCGCAACTGCTTTAGCAAATGGTATAAATCTGAGGCTGAAAATCTCGGTTTGGATTTAGATATTGATGACGCTCGCGAACGTGTTTACGGCATGACTTACGATGAATGGAAACAAAATCATCAACCAGCGGCAACGCCAGAACAATTGGCTGCGTTTGAAGCGCGCCAGAAAAAGTAAAACCCAGCGATAAAAACAGCCCGCATGAAGTTGGGCTGTTTTTTTAAAGTCCAGTTTGCACGTTAAGCGTTAGTTGAGCCGCAACAAGCTGGCTCAACGCAACCTTTTGCTTGAATGACTTCGAGTTGAGCTAAGTAAGGTTGAATATCGCCGATGTTCTCTTTTACCCATGTTAAGTCATAATACGTATCTAGGTAACGCTCTCCAGAATCACATAGAAGCGTCACGATAGAACCCTTCTCACCGCGTTGTTTCATCTCACAAGCCAATTGCAGCACACCGTAAAGATTGGTGCCTGTTGATGCGCCGACTTTACGCCCAATCAGCTGAGATACCCAATGGGCGGTTGCCACACTGGCTGCGTCTGGAATTTTGCGCATTTCATCAATGACACCAGCAATAAAGCTTGGTTCGACACGTGGTCGCCCGATACCTTCAATTTTGCTGCCAGTATCGCCTTTCAATGAGTGATTTCCTGACTGGAAAGCATCGTAAAACACTGAGTTTTCAGGGTCTACCACGCAAAGCTTGGTGTCGTATTTTTGGTAACGAATAAAACGGCCAATGGTTGCTGATGTGCCGCCTGTTCCAGGACTCATCACTACCCAGCTAGGAATCGGGTGATCCTCTAACTCCATTTGGCTAAAGATAGAGTTCGCGATGTTGTTGTTACCGCGCCAGTCAGTCGCACGTTCAGCATAAGTAAACTGATCCATGTAGTGACCATTTAACTCTTGAGCCAAGCGTCGAGACTCGTCATAAATCTGATCTGAGCGCTCTACAAGATGCGCTTTACCACCGTAAAACTCAATTTGTTCAATCTTTTTACGTGCGGTGGTTTTCGGCATAACAGCAATGAACGGTAAGCCAAGCAAGCGAGCAAAATACGCTTCTGAAACGGCAGTGCTGCCTGAGGACGCTTCAATCACTGTGGTTTCAGGACCAATCCATCCGTTACAAATCGCATAAAGAAACAACGAGCGTGCCAATCGGTGTTTCAGAGAGCCTGTTGGATGCGTGCTCTCATCTTTTAGGTAGATATCGATACCATCAAGAGAAGGCAGTTCAAGTTTAAATAAATGAGTATCAGCAGAACGTTGAAAGTCTGCTTCAATTTTACGCACTGCATTGTTGATCCAGTTGTGGTCAGTACACATGGCGTCTCTCCTTGGAAATCGATAGATAAGCATTAGATGGGAATAATTTACCTATAATACGAGAGAAAAACTTTGCTATAGTTGCCGGTAATGACTATTTTGATAGAAAAGTTTTCTACACTTCGTGGGTTTTATAGGATGAGTTTGGATCGGGTCGATAAACAGCTGCTTGCGTTGTTACAAACCGACAGCACCTTGTCATTAAATGAGTTAGCAGAGCAGGTAAATCTGACAACGACGCCATGTTGGAAGCGTTTGAAAAGGTTGGAAGAAGAGGGCTACATCGAAAAACGCGTGGCGTTGTTAAGTGCAGAAAAGCTCGAGCTATCTTTCATTGCATTTGTTCAGTTAAAAACGATTGATCATTCCGAAGGTTGGTATCACCATTTTGTTACAACTGTTAGTGACTTTCCTGAGGTAATGGAGTTTTATCGTATGGCTGGCGAGTATGACTACATGATGAAAGTACTAGTCAAAGATATGAAGTGTTTTGACGAATTCTATAAGCGGTTAGTTAATAGTGTAAAAGGGCTATCTAATGTGACTTCAACATTTGCTATGGAGTCCATTAAATACACAACAGAGTTACCAATCCTAAAATAACTCGCCCTATAAGAATTCTATCTAATGTTAATTCTACCTTTTAGTATTTTAAATGTTAAAAGGTAGTTTGATTATGCTTTTAAAACTATTTCCTACCAGATTTTTACAAATATAAACGATATTTATTCTCTCTTCTATTTTTCATTAACCATTTGTTTTTACAGTCCATTAATCCTATACATCATAATGAAAGAAAAAATAACGCAATTTTTTCTCTTTCTTTTTCATGTTTTATTTTATTGAATATTAATTTTTACTAAATTAATGGAAGAGTTTGATTTAAACGTTTGCTTTTTGTGTTTTCATGTAATTTGGTCGCTATTTTTGAGTATTTGTTTTTAGGATTAATACAGTAGCAATTACTTAAGTAATAAAGTACTCAAAAATGGGGATAGTGATTAATAAAACATCGTATTATTATCGCCCCATCTTGTATGTAACAAAGTATTACTAAAAATGAACAGAAATTACTATTTGCTTTTTCTCGCAGCTTTACTCGCTGGCTGTGGCGGTGGGGGAGACTCTAAGCCGAACAATACGAAGACACCAACTACGGTAACAAAGCAGAACCGTCCGCAATTAAAAGTGGAAGACACGGTGTTGAAGTTTGAAGGAGTGGGAACGGTTACTGAAGCAAAACTGAGCAATGTCCATGGGTCGGTATCTTACCAAGTCATTGACTCTAATCCGCCAAATGTCGTGAAAATTAATGACTCAGGAATACTACAAATTCTGCGTCCAGGAACGGCGACGATTCTTGCTACAGATAGTAGCTCTGCTTATGAATCTTCTGAAGCAAGATTTTCTGTCACTGTAGAGCGAGGCATCAATACTGAACTTTCAGTGAGTGATCTGAATTTCAATGCGATTGAGTCAGAAGGAAAAGCGTTGATCGTCCGTGGCCAAAAAGGCGAACTGAGTTATGAGGTAGAAAGTGGTCATAACTTGATTCGTGTTGATGAGAACGGTTCGGTATATTCATTAGGTTCAGTTGGTCAGGCATCGGTGCTGATTACTGATTCAGGTAACGACTTTTACTTGCCGAAACAAGTTCGCGCTACGGTTAAACTGCATGCAGTAGCTCCGGGGCAATTACAGTTCGCTTTGCTTGAAGACGAGTATCGAGAAGGGTTGACGTTAGAACCAGTGCGTTTAGATAAAGCTCAAACGCAACGTATTTCTTACAAAATTATAAATAGCGTACCAGACAGCAAGGTGGCCGAGTTGCTAGACCCTGAAACGGGTTTGCTTCTTGTTCATAATGTTGGGCAATTAACGGTTGAAGCGACAGCAACTTACAGCGACGCGTTTCTGGATAAACAGCAAACAGCGCAATTTTTTGTGGATGTAAAACAAGGCAAGCGTCAAGAAATCAGCGCAGCGGATATCGTCACAACTTATGAGGAAGGTGGACGAATTTTCCCTAAGGTGACGAACGCCTACGGTGACTATGAGCTGAGAATCATTCGTGGTGAAGACGTTGTTGCTAAAACAGAAAATGGTGAAGCATTACTGATCAAAGGTGTTGGTGCTGCTGAAGTGGAAATTTACGAGCATGATATGCGTAATTATCCTGCAAGCAAAACTCGTTTTGATCTTGAAGTTAATCGCGCGCCTCATCCCGTTATAAAAGACATTGAAATGCCGCTTACCTATCAACCAAATCTTTCAATCCCTCTGGCGTTTAAAGGGCAAAAAGGTAACGTAAATCTAGTTAGCAGCTTACCTAATGGCTTACGAATGACTGACGGCAAGTTGGAGGTAGTGACTGCGGGTGAGTACGGCCTTAAGTTTGAAGACGATGGTGGGGAGTTCTACCAACCTATTCAATTTAATGTCGTCATTAAAGTTGCAAAGGCTGAAGGCCAACCCATGGCAACGCACGATTATGACGTTGTATACAGCAACAAATACAGTTTTGATCTTCACCGTGATTTTGGTTTGAGTGCTGACGAGCAAATTGAGATTGTAGATAACACCGCACCAGATGTTGTCGGTGGTTTTAGTGAAGGACGTCTCCATGTGTATAAAGCGGGTAAAGCGACGCTAACTGTGCGCAGAAAAGAGAGCGCGAATTATACCGTTGGTCCAGATCAAAAAGTCTACGTGACAATTTTGAGTGCGCCGAGCCGAATTGAAGTTCAATCCGATGTGGAAGAGATTTGGAAGGTTGGCCAAACATTTGTTGCGCCGAAAATCTCTGGTACGGTTGGGGAAGTTACGTACCGATTTGCAGACAACGCAGCAACAGATGTGGTTTCCTTAAACAGCCAAACGGGTGCCATGCAAATTCTTAACGCGGGTAGCACAAAAATTATTGTTTCGGATGCGGGGGACGACAAAGTGGATCCGGGTGAAAGTAGTTTCTCGGTCACGATTAAACAAGGCACAAACCCTGTATCGGTTACTTACCCAACGGTAGAATTCTCCGCTGGTAGTGTTATCTCACCAGTGATGAGTGGTGGGACTGCGAAGGCAAGTTACCGCCTTATTAACCAAAAAGATCCTGTGGTCGAGTTAGTTTCCCCTGATACGGGGCGTTTGAAAATCCTGCACGCAGGCGAGTACCAAGTAGAGGTTACTCTTACTGGACGCAACTACAAAGCTAAAACAATCGTCGTAAATGGCACTATTAACAAAGCGAAGCACCCTGGTTTAAGTACCTCTACAATGAAGGTGGAATTTGAACCATTTAAAAAGGTTAAGCTAGATTTTGGTACACCAATAGGAAACCGCAGCTATCAAATATCCAGCTCAACAATTAAAGGAGTCGCTTCATTAGATGTTGATAAGGAAGAGCTGACGTTACTTGACCTCCCACCAGTAAAAAGACGTTGGATTTCTCTCGACGTTTCGGAAGGAGAATCTCGAGATTACAAAGCGTTGGAAAGTAAGAAAGTCCAGCTGTATCTAAGCTTTGCAGATGAAGGTGTTGCGGATCAATATACATTGCTTGAAACTGAACAAACAGTATTGTTTAGCACGCTAAATGCACGTGAGTTTTCTAACTTAGAAGAAAGTGAGTTTGGTTTGATGAACGTTCGTTCAGTGCGTGAGCCAACGGACGAAGAATTGAAATTATACGGCAAAGGTAAGATTGCACTACTTGCATTCAAGCCGGTGGGTAACGATGACCAAACTCTAATAAAAGGAGCGTGGGTACACTTAGCTCGATTTGATGGATGTACATCAGAGCTGTTCGAAGATGATCTCAAGCCTTTTGAAGCAATTGACTATGATGACCCAGGGGACTGCACCAGCGGCAGCACGATTCGTATGACTCGGTTCTTAATAATTGATGACTCGAAGATGGAAAAGGTAGAGTATGAGTTAGTAGCACCTGTGATTACTTACCGTCGTGGGGTTCGTGAATTTTTAGCAACGAATAAAGGTGGATTCTATGCCGACCCAAATGTCATTTACGGGAAAGGCGAATATGGTTACCCGAAATCACTTTACGAATGGTCGGTTGTTAACATGAAGTATCAACCAAATTAATCATCGTTTGATACCCATTAAAAAAGGAGTGCGGAACAGCACTCCTTTTTTCGTGTAACGAACACGAGCTATTTCGTGTAGCGCATCACCCCTTCTTGCACGGCGGTCGCCACTAAGTGACCTTGCTGGTTGTATATTTCGCCACGGACCAACCCACGAGTATTGCTCGCCGTTGGGCTCTCTATCGCATATAGAAGCCATTCATCCATCTTAAACGGGCGATGGAACCAGATAGAGTGGTCAATGGTGGCCACTTGAAAGTTAGGCGTCATTAATGAGACTTCATGTGGATGCATTGCTGTTACAAGGAATCCCCAATCGGATGCGTAGGCCAGAAGGTACTGGTGAATTAGCTGATTCTCTGGCATTTCACCATTAGCACGAATCCAAAGGTACTGTTTGGGTTCTGCTTTTTTGGGCTTCAAAGGGTTGATAACCGTAACGGGGCGAGTTTCGATTGGCTTTTCCCCGCAAAATGTTTTGCGTAAGCGTTTGGGTAGAAATTCTGCAATATGGCTTGCGAGCTCACTCTCTGAGGCAAAGTTTTCTGGACCAGGGATATCTGGCATTTCTTTTTGATGATCAAACCCAGGTTGATCGCCATGGTAGGATGCGGTTAGGTAAAAAATAGGGCGTCCATTTTGAATTGCTTTTACGCGTCTAGTGCTAAAGCTACGGCCATCTCTCAGATTTTCTACATCATAAATAATAGGTTTTTCTGGATCGCCAGGGTACAAAAAATAGCTATGGAAGGAGTGTACCGTGCGTGTTTCTTCAACGGTGTAGCGCGCAGCAGAAAGCGCTTGCCCAATTACTTGACCGCCATAAACTTGAGGCAAACCTAGGTTTTCACTTTGGCCACGAAACAAGCCTTCTTCTAATTTTTCGAGTTGTAGTAGGCTGAGCAATTCTCGTAGTGGTTTACTCATTGTGTCTCCTCACCGTTGTCTTTCATTCCAAGTTACCTCAACAGCCTCACTCTTGTGAAGTGGCATAGTTAAGAACTATTGAGTAACTTAGAAATAGTATTGTTCCAATTATGAAACAAAATCAATTGTTTGATAAATTCTAACTCAGTCAAACTATTGTCAAATAAAGTGACAGGAAGCAGACAGTTTTATATTCCAGACCTATAATTGCTTCGGTTTAATGCTCTTTTCGAGGAATATATGAAAAAAACACTACTACTTGTTACTTCTCTACTCTTTGGGGCTGCGTTAGTGGGTTGCCAAACTTCTCAAAATACAGAAATGGAATCTACAGAAGCGTCAATGAAGACGATTACAGGTACAGTGGCTTATCGCGAGCGGATTGCCTTGCCACCAAACGCAGTGGTTACTATTGCGTTAGAAGATGTGTCCTTGGCGGATGCGCCAGCAAAAGTGTTGGCGAAACAGACATTCGAAACAGAAGGTAAGCAAGTTCCTCTTTCTTTTGAGTTGAGTTACGACAGCAATGAAATCAAACCAAACCATCGTTACAGCGTTCGTGCTCGCATTGAGGTAGATGGAAAGCTGCGTTTTATCAGCGACACACATAACGGTGTTATTACAGATGAAGCACAAACTCACCAATTAGATATTCGTCTAGTTGGAACACGTTAATACGACGTACTGAGAACAAAAAATGGCAGCTTAAGGCTGCCATTTGTATTTTTTAAGTGAAGTTTTGCCAACTTCCGATACTTCAATCCCTTCTGCTTCTAATTTCTTTTTTTGTCGCTCTAAGTCTCTGCCTTTTAAAGATATTTTTCCTTGGCTATTTACCACTCTAAACCAGGGGAGTTTGCTGCCTTCTGGTAGGTTACCCAGTGCTTTACCAACATGTCTCGCATAGCCCGGATAACCGGCCATTTTTGCAATTTCCCCATAGGTGGAGACTTTTCCTTTTGGAATTTGGTGAATTACAGCAAAGATTTGCGCTAAAAATTGGTCCATACTCAAAAGTGTCTATTTTGGATTACTAAGGAATGGTAAACCATTGGACTTGTATATTGCTAACGGTTCTTAACCCTTGTGTTGCCAGCGACTCACTTTGAAGAATTACATTTTCTGTTCTTTAGTGTCGTTGGTTGATGAGCCTTAAACAGCATGAAGCAAACGCAAGCTAAGCTTGAATCTAGACCCTCTCAACGACTTTCAATCCCAGTTTTTGCCGTTGAGTTACCAAGTAGGTGGGGAAGCCAGGAGGCGCTATGATTTTATCGACACTTCAATTTTTCGTTACGACCTTACTCGCTGTTGTCTGTGTTCGGGCGATGAGTTTGAGCGAGGGTGACATTCCCGTTCTTGCACTTATGATCCCCGCGCTGTGGGTTCTGCCACAAGGTGGGTTCGCTGGCTTAGTATTACTGGGCGCGATGATGGCTTTTGGTGCGACACTCTCAATGCAGCCAATTGCTTTGTCGGTTGGTGTTTTGATCCTTTTCCCACTTTTAATGGTGGTGTTTTCTCGTAGAAGCTCTTTAGGCGTGTTGCTCACCGCTGGTCTTATTGTACTTACACTGCAAGTTGGTCTTATGGTCACACAGCAAGGCGGTAAGCTGGATGGGTCTGCTTGGGTTACAGTGGTTCAAACCATTGCGGTTATGGCGATGTGGTGGTCGGCTGCGCATTGGACGCCATCCAATAAACACAGCTGGTGGCCGTTGTTTTTGTTGCTCCCATTGTGGATTGCAGGCCTACCGTACGCCGTTCTTATGGCGTTAAGTTTGACGGGAATGTTAGCGTCAATGGAAGCACTTGCGAAGTTTCAACATACCATTCGTTGGAGCAAATTATTATGTTGGACATTGCCGACTGTGGGTTTTGCCGCTTTAGTCGTCAGCCCGACCACGGATGTGCCAAACCCTGTTTTCGTGGTTTGGATCTGTTTGTTAGGGACGGCTTGGATGACTGACTATATTTTACGTAGTAGCGATGAACAGGCTGAATTATGAATTTTTAGTCAGGTAAAAAGTGACATGTGCGGCAGAGTATCGAATTGGTTGTGGAACAAAATGGAGATTAGTATATGTTCTTCATTTCATATTTACTACACTTCCAATAATAATAACCACAATATAAGTGGTTGATTTAAGATAAGTTTGACATGACAACTTTTGCTCGAACACTGTTGCTTTTTGCATGTTGCCTCTTGAGTTTGAATGTAAAAGCCGAAGCCCCTTTAATTGCTCATTATAAAGTCGCGACTGAAGCGGATGATGTCGTCACTCGTGTTCTTTTCAATGCTGCTTCAAAGGAGTTTGGCTTTACCGTTCAATACGTGAACTACTCCAGCTTTGATGCCATTCTAAATTCAGTAGCGAATGGGGAAGCGGACTTTGCTGCGAATATCACTTACACACAAGAACGTGCTCAACGTTTTAGTTATTCCCGCCCAACAAATATCGAATATACCTACCTCTTTGGTTTAAAAGATTCGACGTTGAGTGACATTTCGCGTGTTGGCGTCCCCAAAGATACAGTTTATGCCCAATTACTTAAACAACACTACCCTGAGCTAGAACAGATCTCTTATCAAGGTCATGAACAAGCAGTAACACTGCTACGTTCAGGTGCTGTGGACGGCGTTGTCGATGCCATTAACCAGCTCAAGCCGATGCTGATGGAGGGGTTTGACGCCAAGATGCTCAATGATCAGATTTCGATAAAGCCCGTATCCATCATCAGTAAAAAAGATCATCATCTTGAAGAGTTGGACACGTTCGCTACGTTTATTCACGGGGAAGCGGTGCAAAAGCAGCTTCGCGAAGAAATTTCCCAGTATCAATTTGAATTAAGGCGAGCAGCGTTGCGTGATTCTATTCGTTTATTACCCCTTGATTTTAATGAACCAATACGGATTAAGCTCGAATCTATCTTTCCATATGTTGTATACAACGCAGATGGTAGTGTCGAAGGGATGACGGCTGATGTAGTCCTGAGAAGCTGTGAGATCTTGGCTTTAAACTGCTTGATCATTAGTGAGCCTGGTGAAAGCTGGGGTTCTATGTACCATGAGTTTATCCAAGGTAATTTCGAAATTTTGGCGCCGTTAACGGTCAGCCGTGAGCGGCGCGCATTTAGCTACTTTCCAAAGTCCCATTACGCGCCAGCTTCGGTGATGGTCAAGCGTTTAGGTTACAAACCGAGCACATACTCTCATGTTTCACAGTTGATATCTGAGCGGATTGGCGTAGTTAAGGATGACTTTTTCGATCAAATGATGACGCAACTGTTACCGCTAAAAGAACTCAAACGTTATCGTACCCAACAAGAGCTCATTCAGGGGCTACTACATGAAGAAGTCGATTACATTCCGATGGATACGGCGATGCTCAATCATTTTTTACGTCTCAGTGAATTGGTTCCGATAGAGCAGGATACCGCTATTGGCGAGTTTTATGAGTCACAACTCTCTGTTGGATTGGTCGCGAATGAAAAAGGAGCCATGCTTGCGCCTTTCTTCAGTCGTGCGATAGCGATGTTAGAAGTTGATAAGATCATTGCTCAGTATGATGTACGCCCAGATTGGCGTACCGCACTTGAATATGAGATTCGATTAGCGACGCAAACACAAGCTGTGTTTATCTTTGTATTATTGTTTGCTATTTGTGTTTCGCTTTATCTTTACCGTCAATCGAACACTGACAACTTAACAGGGTTAAGGAATCGTCGTGCGTTGCAAGTAAAGTATCGAAAAGGAGTAAACAAAGATCTATCCATACTTTACTTAGACATTAATCATTTCAAACGAATCAATGACACTTATGGGCATCGCGCTGGGGACGAAGTTTTACAACTACTGGCACTAAAAATTCATTATGTCTGGTCGGGAAGATGTTATCGAATTGGAGGGGATGAGTTCATATTGCTGGGTTATCCTACGCAAGCCGAGTTAACTAGAGCAATGAGAGAGCTCAGTAGAATCGACGTGAAAGGCAAATTATGTAGTGATTTGGAGTCTATAAGTATCTCTATTGGTTTCTCCGCAAAAAGGGAACGGCACATGAGCTTAGAGCAAGCGATGCATTTGGCTGATGAAGACATGTACATGAGTAAGCAGTCCTCACGGCACGACTCCTCTTATCGTGACTGTACGGTTTCATCATAAAGGAATGAATTGATCGAGTTTTGTCCAAACGATAATGAAATGATGAAATTCAAGGTTTTTGCTCTTGCATTATGAGAGCTGATACTGAATAATCGCCCCATCGATTGAGGCAAGACCTCTCGAAAAGAATTATGGGGCTCTGGTCCTCTCGCAACAATAGCTCGTGAACTCGGTCAGGTCCGGAAGGAAGCAGCCGCAGCGTGTGACTTGTGTGCCGGGATGTGGCTGGGGTCCCACCCTTTGAAAGCCCTGCGTTATCGCAGGGCTTTTTTCGTTTTTGAACCTTCTTTTATTTTGGCTACGCTTGGTGTTCAACGTCTTCTGATGATCAAGCTTCTTGAGGTTATTTAGGTATAATTTATAATCTCATCCGCTCGATACCGAACTTTCGTGAAGATTGTTTAGGGTACGCTCGTCGAATAACCATTTTCACCTGGGATACTTTAATGATTTCAAAAAACCAATTAAAACTGCTTCGTGCTTTAGGTCAAAAGAAACAGCGTAAAGCGCATGGCTTATTCCTAGTTCAGGGTGAAAAGAACGTACTAGAGCTAGCAAGTAGTTCATTGAAGGTGAAGCAGGTTTTTGCAACAGCAGCATTTCTCGAACAAAATGCTGGTACGCTAAATCGTTTTGATTGTGTTGAAGCATCGCTTGATGAATTGACCAAAGCGAGCACGCTTGTGAGCAATAATGCGGCCATTGCTGTGGTTGAAATTCCGAGTGTAAAAGAGCCTCAAGCGAAAGGCTTGATGATTGCGCTAGATGGTGTATCCGACCCTGGTAATCTAGGTACGATTATTCGTGTAGCAGACTGGTATGGCATCAAGCACATTATTGCGAGTACAGATTGTGCTGATCCTTATAATCCTAAAACGATCAGTGCGACCATGGGCAGCTTTGGCCGCGTACAAGTGAGTTTGGTGGATTTGCCAAGTTACTTGGAACACGCCAAATTGCCAGTATATGGCGCGTTTTTGGAAGGAGAGAGCGTTCATAAAACGGATTTCGCTGCTGAAGGTATTTTGTTGATGGGCAGCGAATCTCATGGTGTGCGCGAAGCCGCAGCAAAATTCGTGACAGATAAGATCACGATTCCAGCGTTTGGCGGTGCCGAATCACTGAATGTCGCGATGGCGACTGGCATTATTTTAGACAACATGCGCCGCCAACATAGCTAACGCAACAATTACATAATAACAAAGCCAGTCAATTGACTGGCTTTGTTGTATTTTGCCTAGAAAAATCAGCCTGGCTGAATCTTGCGTTTAACGAAATACAGTGAATGTTGTTCGGTGAGTTAATTTTGTTTTAGTTCAATAGGCTGTGCCTATAAATAAAATTACTCCTTTCCATTTAGTAAAATCAGGAAATTAGGCGACACTTATCTAAAGGCCGCAATAAAATGCCCTTAAGGAGATAAGAATGCATTCATTAAAAGTAAAAGATTACATGACGTTGCAAGCGGTGACTTTCACGAAAGATATGTCACTTTCGGCAGCTTTAAACAAAGTAATGCAAAGTGTCACACTAGGTGGCCCTGTCATTGATGAAAATGAAAAAGTGGTTGGGTTTTTATCGGAGCAAGACTTATTAGATAAGTTGGTGAAAGCAAGTTATCACTGCCAAGATACACATACGGTACAAGAGTGTATGCATGATGATGTCTTATCTGTTTCTCCAGAAATGTCAGTAATTGAACTGGCTGACATGATGAAAGTTGGAAAGCCGAAAATGTATCCAGTGGTGGATGGCAAAGGTAAGTTGGTTGGTGTTATCACAAGAAGAGACGTGCTGCGTGCCATCGGAATGACATTAAATGAGTGTTTTAAGCATCCCGTTTAACCTCTCTGTTTAAATTTTACGGAATATTGCTTTTAAACTGGTTTGGAAAGACGCTTCGGCGTCTTTTTTATTTTCTATCGCCGAACTGTACAAATTTATCTTGACCTTGGAGCTTACTCTAAGGTTTACCCTTAGCAATAGGTAAATCACCGATACCAATAAGGAAAAAATTATGTGTACAAAACATCAAGGTTGCCAATCTAGCAAAATCAAAACTGCGGTGCCGCTTGGTGCAAGCGAGTCATGCTGTGCGCCAGTAAAATCTTCGCTCAATATCTCTCAGGCCAGTGTTGATGTTTCTGAAAGCTCTTGCTGTAGTGGAGGAGGCTGCAGCGTTGACACAGGCGAGGAAGACGATCCCACAAGGGAGAGTAATTCCTCCGTTCGGAACGCTTGGCTTGTGTCAGGTATGGATTGCCCATCTTGTGCGCAAAAGCTTGAGAAAGCCATTACGTCTTTACAAGGCGTCAGCCAAGCCAAGGTTTTGTTTGCAACAGAAAAACTGGTCGTCGATTTTGATGGTCGAGAGCTGATAGCTACGATAGAGCAGACAGCCCAAAAAACGGGTTTCCCGCTCTCTTCACTGGATGCTCCAAAACCAAGCACTACAAAGAAAGGCTGGCTTGGCGTCATAAGAGACAACATCCAAATTCTCTCGATCGCTGGTGCAATGGCTACTGCGGCAGTAATTTCTAAGATCGACCCTCAAATAAGCGCTTGGTTATTCACTTTGACATGTTTACTTGGTTTATACCCAATCGCGCTCAAAGCATTTAAGTTGGCGCGTAGCGGTACGCCTTTTGCGATTGAAACGTTAATGAGTGTAGCGGCGCTCGGCGCTTTATATTTAGGTGAAACCGCCGAAGCCGCAATGGTGTTATTGCTTTTCCTTATTGGTGAAAAGTTAGAAGCATATGCATCATCTCGCGCGCGAAGCGGTGTCCAGGCGTTAATGGACTTAGTCCCAGAAAATTCAATTTTAATAATTGATGGTGAACGTAAAGAAGTACCAGCTGCTCAGCTTAAACCAGGGGATATCATAGAAGTCGCCCCCGGAGGTCGTTTGCCTGCCGACGGTGTTTTGCAAGATGCGCTTGCGAGTTTTGACGAAAGTGCGTTAACGGGAGAATCTGTTCCCGTTGAGCATCAAACCGGTGGCAAAGTGATGGCCGGGGCTGTGGTTGTCGATAAAGTGGTTCGTTTACAGGTGACTTCCCGTCAGGGCGAGAATGCGATAGACCGAATTCTTCATTTGATTGAAGAAGCAGAATCCCGTAAGGCACCATTAGAACGCTTTCTTGATAAATTTAGCCGTTGGTATACGCCACTAATGATGTTGGTGTCTCTGATGGTTATCGTTACGCCGCCATTACTATTTGCCCAACCGTGGGAAACGTGGATCTATCGAGGACTCGCCCTGCTGTTGATTGCTTGTCCATGTGCATTAGTAATTTCAACGCCTGCGGCGATCACTTCTGGCTTGGCGGCAGCGGCTAAGCGGGGCGCATTGATCAAAGGTGGTGCGGCGCTTGAGTTGCTTGGCAAGGTTGAGTCTGTCGCATTTGATAAAACTGGGACACTGACGCAAGGTAAACCAGAAGTGACCGACGTCTTTGCTTTTGATATGGATGAAGACAAGTTACTTAGCCTAACTGCGTCAATCGAGATTGGTTCAAGTCATCCTCTAGCGGTATCTTTAGTTACCAAAGTGCAAGAGCAGGGGCTTACTATTCCTGAAGCGTTGGATAAAACCGCGCAAGTAGGCTCTGGTGTCACAGGTTACGTCGATGGAAAAATGGTCCAAGTGGTCACGCCTTCAAAGGCAGGCTTTCCACTTTCTCAAGAAGCCAAAGAGCAAGTGGTTACGTTGGAACAACAAGGTAAAACGGTTGTCATTGTGCGTTTCGATGACGAGGTCATTGGCGTGATCGCATGGCAAGATACATTGCGCTCAGATGCCCAGCAAGCCATCGCAATGTTGAAGGAACTTGGGGTCACGTCGGTGATGCTAACGGGTGACAACCCGAGAAGTGCAGAAGCAATGGCAAATATAATAGGCTTGGATTATAAAGCGAGTTTGTTACCTGCAGACAAGGTGCATTACGTCGAGAAGCTATCACAACAACATACCGTTGCGATGGTGGGAGACGGTATCAATGATGCTCCAGCCATGAAAGCTTCGAGTATCGGCATTGCGATGGGAGGCGGTACAGATGTTGCGCTCGAGACTGCTGATGCGGCGTTAACACACAACCGTTTGATTGAGCTACCTGCCATGATAGAACTGTCGCGTGCGACGCTAAGTAACATTCGTCAGAATGTCGCGTTAGCGCTAGGTTTGAAAGGTGTATTCTTAGTGACAAGTTTACTTGGTGTAACTGGGTTGTGGGTTGCTGTATTAGCCGACAGTGGTGCAACAGCACTGGTGACATTGAATGCGTTGAGATTACTTCGTTTTGAGTCCAAGCAGATCAAATAACTGACCTAACCATTGATTCCACTCATTAATAGCCCGAGGCATTCGTGTATCGGGCTTTTTTTAACCGTATTAACCTGATGCGATCAGACGTTTTTCTCGTCCTTGAAATCACGCATTGCTATGCAACAAAATGATCTAATGCCCCTTAAAGTGTGATCAATACCAGTTTTGTTTGAAATTTCATTTTCATTACATTTTGTCATTGTGATTGTGATCACTCTATGTTGGTGAAAGGTTCGCTACAGTGCATCTGTACCCAATAACTGATTAATGAGCTTATTGTTCATAAAATAAGCCACAATAAGGAGCGACTTATGTCTCAAGCTGTATTCCATTTAGGTGTTACTGAAGCTGATCTTAATGGTGCGACTCTAGCGATCATTCCTGGTGACCCAGCGCGTGTTCAAAAAATCGCAGAACAAATGGAAAATCCAGTATTTCTAGCAAGCCATCGTGAATACACGCTATACCGTGCAGAGCTAGACGGTAAACCTGTTGTGGTTTGTTCTACAGGTATTGGTGGTCCTTCTACCTCTATCGCAGTTGAGGAATTGGCACAGCTTGGTGTTCGCACTTTCCTACGTGTTGGTACAACGGGTGCAATTCAACCGCATGTAAACGTGGGTGACATGATCGTAACGACGGGGTCAGTTCGTCTTGACGGTGCGAGCCTACACTTTGCTCCTATGGAATTCCCAGCAGTTGCTGACTTTGAAGTAGCAACCGCAATGAAAGCAGCGGTAGAAGAGTCTGGCGCTACGGTTCACATGGGTGTGACTGCATCAAGCGACACGTTCTACCCTGGTCAAGAACGTTACGATACGTTCTCTGGTCGTGTTGTTAAGCGTTTCCAAGGCTCTATGCAAGAATGGCAAGACATGGGCGTACTTAACTTCGAGATGGAGTCTGCAACACTGCTAACAATGTGTGCGAGCTCTGGTTTAAAAGCGGGTTGTGTGGCTGGTGTTATCATCAACCGTACACAAAAAGAGATTCCAGATCATTCAACTCTGAAAGAAACGGAAGCGCGTTCAATTAAAGTGGTTGTAGAAGCAGCGCGTAAAATGCTTTAAGCCGCTATAGTTGGCATTTAAACAAACAGAAAAAACCAGAGGCTAACCTCTGGTTTTTTTCTACTTATAGAAATGCGTACAGCTAAAATTTAGGTATAAAAAAAGCAGCATTAATGCTGCTTTTTATCGTTGTTAATTTTAGCTTTTCTTAATGGCACTATATCTCGTCTGAACCGCCCGCGTCTTTAAACCAAGCCGTTAAGTGCGTTCTTAAATCTTTAAGCTCATCAGGGCCAATCAGGGCTAGCCCTAAGTCTTCAGCACGAGTAATGTCATTGTGACGAAGAGGACGGAAGCTCACCAACATTGCGCGCGCTTGTAAGCCACCTAATAGATCGCGAAGCGATTCTAACTTATATAAAGTATCGTCGCCGTCATCTCTCATGCCTTTGGTTTTGCACTCGATGATGTGCAGCTTGTTGTTTACAACTGTTGCGACATCTAACTCATTGCGTACTTCACTTTCACCAAGTTTGCGATAAACCTGAACATTTAACGATCGATCTTGGATCGTCGGCATGGTGTCTTGGATTTGCTTCACGGTGCTGTGAACCAAAGTTTCTAACCACTCACCGTTTGAAAAGCGTCGAGCATCTTCATCTGCAAACGTTAAAACGCCATTCTCATAGGTGGCGATTTCTGCTTCTACTAAATCTGAAAGCAACATGTTGAGCTCACGGTAGCCCTGCTGTTTTTCGGAGAGCTCGACATCAAGCTTTTGTTCTTTGCGGCATGTGGTTGCAAGGTAGTTAAGTGTTGCTAGACCTGGCCCAAGCTCAAGCGCATTTGAGGCCCATCGTTCACCAAGTTCATACAATTTTTTATCAAGAAGAGGTGGTAAATCAACGTGGTGAAATTCGCCGCGTGCACCAAAGATAGTGAGGTAATCTGCAATCGTAATGTGATCTTCGACTTGGGTATCTTCTTTGCCATCAGGGTATAACCAACAAAGCTTATCGCTACTAGGCTCAACCACAAAAATTGGCCAGCGATAGGTACGGAAAACTTCGTACACCGACAACAAGCGATGACGAAGACCACAGCTCGCGTTCAATTTTACATCTTCGCCGCGTTCATGGAGATCTTTTGCCAGTTTTTGAATTGCTTGTTTGATCAGAGATGTATTAACAGCGGATGGAATTTCAAAAAATTCAGAAGTAATTTCTCGTTGATCTAAAACGGCACTCAGTCGGTCAAATATATCTAACTGGCTCTTGTCTCCGATGAAGACGATATGTGTGCTTAGCGTACGATTATCTAATAGAGGAGTGACCAATCTCACTGGGTCTTGGTCGATAATACCAACATGAACAGCCATAGATTTTCCTTTTTATGAGGCCGCTCGAAAAGAGTTGTGCAAGGGGATGAGCTGGCCTTATTAATCATATGTAGACATGGCCGACAAAAAACAAGGGCGACTTAACAAAAAGTCGCCCTTATACAGTTGATTGCACTAATTAATACTCTTAATTATAAAGTATTTATAACTTAAAGCGGTGGACCAATTCATTTTGCTGATGAGCCAAGTGGGTCAGTGATTCACTGGTTTGTGCGATACTCGACATGGCTTGGAAACTTTCATCGGCGATGTTGTTAATATCTTCAATGCTGCGAGCAATGTCTGTTGATGTTTCACTTTGCTCTGCTGCTGCTTGTGAAATGTGCGTACTCATTTGGCTGATCTCAATGATTAGCGCCTGGATCTCTTCCATTGAGCTGTTCGCTTTTGACGCTTGCTCAACCGACATCTCCATATCGCTCATACAGCTTTGTATGACTTGGTTTGCCGATTGTGAGCTAGATTGCAGATTACTGATCATAGATTCAATTTCAGTGGTTGATTGAGTCGTTCTTGATGCGAGTACTCGTACTTCATCTGCCACTACCGCGAAGCCGCGACCTTGTTCACCAGCGCGAGCCGCTTCAATTGCCGCGTTCAATGCCAGTAGGTTGGTTTGCTCCGCAATGTTGCGGATCACATCAAGGATAGACCCAATTTGACCACTCATTTTTTGTAGCTCAGAAACTGCGGAAACCGATTCGTTCAAACGTGTTTCTAGTTGATTAATGGTTGAGATATTACTGCTCATAACATTTCTGCCTTCTTCAGAGGCAGATTCGACGCGTTGCACCATTTCTAACGAGCCTTGCGCACTTTGCGCGACTTCCTGCACTGAATGGGACATTTCTGTCATCGCGGTAGCGACGTTTGCCGTTTGTTCGCGTTGAGAGCTCAATTTAATTTGTGCTTGCGAAGAGGTGCGTTCGTTGGTTGTCGCGGTTGACGATAGGTTTTCTGACGCTTCGTTGAGTTTCACCAAGATCTCGTGAAGGTTGTCGGCGAGTGAGTTAATGTGTCCACTCACACGGCTGAATTCGTTGTTATAGCGAATGTCGATACGCTGTGTCATATCACCTTCAGTCAGGCTTTCTAACACTTTTAGAATACGAGTCAACGGTTCGCGAACGCTTTGAGCGATGTGGTAGCCAATCGCTGTCGCGAGTAAAACGACAATAACGCCAATGATGATGGCTTTCGTTACACCCGCCGAATATATGTCACCTGCGTCTGCCAATGATTCATTGAGCTTATCTGTTGCGGTTGTCGTGAATTGCTCAAGAATCGCCATGGTTGAATCCACTTTATTTGCTAGGTTGGCGATATTGTTATACAAAGCGGCGCGAGCATTGAGGTAATTATTATGTTGGTCTAGCACACCGCCACGCATACCAACGTCACGAGTAAATTGCTCTACAGATTCGCCAAAAGCTTTTTCTAGCTCAGGAAGCTGAGTCACCAACCCGCGGAATGCGTAATTCAAGTGCGCTACTGCTTTGCGGTTTTTAGCTACGGCTTGCGTAACAAACTCAGGGTTGGAACTGGCGAGGGCATCAGAGGTAATTACTTCGGCATCTTTTAACTTGATAAAGTAGCTCTTTGCCATGACTTTGACAGAAATGCTGGTTTGATCTGCCACATATTCTTTAAGACCAACCGAAAGTTCGGTATTCAGTTTTTGGAAGCGGCGTGAGGATTTTTGCACTTCTTCTTGAGCCGCAAACATTGCTTCGTAGTTGTCCATGGCCTCTAGAGCTTCTGTAAAATAGCTCTGCTCTAACGTTTTTAACTGTGAAAACGGTTCGGCAAGAGAAGGGTAGATTTGGCTTGCGGTTTTCAGTTGAGCCAATGTGGATTCGAAGCGCTGTTGAGATCTAGCAAATTCCTGACGCATTTCATCCATGCGTTGTTTATTCTCTGTCGTCAGGAAGTCTTTAAATGATTTGTCGGCAGAAAGCAGCTCAACACTGGTTTGATTAGATAACGATACCAACGGTAGGGATGATTTAGAAACCGTGCCAAATTTTCCGTGAATATCACTCATTCCTCCCATCATAATGGCAATTGTGACGGCAAATAGGATGATGATCAGTGCAAAGCCGGCATACATCCTTTTAATAACTGAACCTCGCATAAGTGAGCTTCCTCTCCCAAAAATAGACAAGCTACCCAAGTATTTTTGAATTTACTTGGGTATAAAAATAATAATTGTCTTAAAAAAGTAACAAAATTCATTGGATTGTATTCAGTTTGTGATGCGCATTTTATGACGCACACGACAAAAAAAGCTTCGTTAATTAGCATTTGATTAATAATGTTAAGTGAACACTGTTTTTATTGAGCTCCGCTTTTGGTTGGCGCATACTAATTGGGGTCTAATTACGTTTATAAAATGGAGTCCTCATGGCGGAAGAAACGATCTTTAGTAAAATTATTCGCAAGGAAATCCCTGCCGATATCCTTTATCAAGATGATTTGGTGACTGCGTTTCGCGACATTAACCCTCGCACACCAAGCCATATTCTCATTATTCCGAATAAACTGATCCCAACAACGAATGATGTAGAAGCTGAAGATGAAGCAATGATGGGGCGTTTGTTCACTGTTGCTAGAAAGTTAGCGAAAGAAGAAGGTATTGCTGAAGACGGCTATCGCCTGATCGTTAATTGTAATCCACATGGTGGCCAAGAGGTTTACCATATTCACATGCACCTACTAGGCGGCCGCCCTCTAGGTCCAATGGTATTGAGCTAAGCTTTTAAAAGTGGGTGGTGATTCACCCACTTCTTTTTCCTGTCGAATGACACATTTGTGGAGATAAATGTGAAACTAGGTGTAAAGCTGTTAGGGCTGATGAGCTGGGCTTTAATGGCCTCTGGCTGCGCGAACTTATCTGCGGGCAATCTGTTTAGCCATTACAGCAACCAGAATCAAGAAGTTTATCAAGCCGTTGTTGCAGGGGAATATGCCAAAGCAAAACAACTTCAATCAAGTGAAGTGGGTGGCGAGATACTTGGCAATTTTGAAAAAGGTCGCATCTCTTTTCTTGCTGAAGATTACCCAACAAGTTTGAATGCGCTAGAAAGCGGCGATCGTGCCGTACGTGTTCAACAAGATCGAGCGACGATATCTGTGTCAGACACGGCAACGAGCGTCGGCTCTCTCGCAGTGAACGACAATCTCCAAGACTATCATCCCGCCGATTACGAACTTGGCTTTTTGCACCTGTATCTAGGACTAAATTACTTACAGAAAAACGATTTAGAAGGGGCACTAGTTGAAGTGCGTCGAGCTAATCAAGTTCAGGAAGCAGCAAGAAAGGCGCGTGAAAAAGAGCTTAAAGCAGCAGAGAAAGACCTTAACAAGCAAGGCATGTCTGCCAATTTAGGCAGTGTGTTAGCGAACTACCCTGATGCTGGTAAAAAACTAAGCGCGGTACAAAATGGTTATCTGTTCTATCTTTCTGGCTTGTTATATGAAGCGTCGCGAGACTTAAACAGTGCTTATGTTGATTACCGACGAGCACTCGCTGTAATGCCAGACAACAAGCAAGTTGTGGAAAGCACCTTATACGCTGCTAAGAAGCTGGGCATGCGTGAAGACTTGCGCATGCTAGAGAAGCGGTATGGTAAAGCACCTTCTGGATTAACTCAGTCACAAGGGCGAGTCATCGTTATTGATGAGCAGGGTGTTGTTGAGGCGATGAAAGGGTGGCGTATTGATTTACCAATTTACGACAGTCGCGATAATGGCGCGATTTATTCGTTGGCGCTTCCTTATTATCAGAACCGAGGTGCTCAACGTTTTAGCGATGTTGTTTTAAATGGTCAGGTATTGCCTTCCAGTACGCTGACTGATGTTAATGCGATGGCGCAAAACGATCTTAATGAACGTCTTACTACAATAGTGATCCGTCAAGCTCTTCGTGTTTGGGCAAAAGATCGAATCCGAAAAGAGGCGGCGAAAAAAGGCGATGATGTGGGCAACATACTTTTCAATGTATGGAACACATTGACCGAACAGCCAGATACGAGAAGTTGGCAAACATTGCCAGCGCAAGTGAAAACGGCTTCAAAAATCGTGAAACCGGGAACACAAAGTTTAAACTTGGGTGATCAAACCTATCAGTTTGAAGTGCCTGCACAGCAGACTACATTGGTATGGGTATCTCGTCAGGGAGCACACTCAACCGTGTGGCATAAACAGCTAGGGAGACTGTAATGAAAGCATGGCTTGTTTGTTTAGCAATGGCTATTGGTTTAGTTGGATGCGCCGAAAACACGGCTGGTATTCGAATTGATGGCCAAACGCAAAAAGTATTTTTTAATGATAACGTTTTAGGTAGTCGCTTATTAGTTGACAACATCACCACCACTTACGTTGATGATCGCCCACGAGGAGTCGTGCAGCTGAGTAGCAATTACAAAGGTGATCAGCATATTCTTTACCGATTTTATTGGTATGACAACAATGGTTTAGAAGTGAATACCAAACCTGGTCCGTGGCGAAAAATGATTGTGCGAGGATTTGAGCAAGTCACGTTATCTGAAGTTACTGTGAATCCAAATGGCACAAAATTCCGTGTGCAAATTAGAGAAGCACAAGACGATTAATCTTAACGGCTCTGCCGAAGCTGCCGCGCTAACGATGCGCTGGTATTGAAAAACTAAGGAACTCTCATGAAAAAAAGTATTATTGCTCTTTTAGGTCTTGCCGTCATTTTAGGTGGCTGTTCTAACAAAGTCTCTTACGGCGATGCGCAAGCAACAGAAACCACGACTATCGATTTTGGCTCAACAGATTTACAAAAAATCGCGGCTGAAATGGTGGATAGCATGATGATGTCGGGCTCTGTAGCAGCAATTACTCGTGACCAACGTCCTATCGTTTTTGTTGAGCGAATTAAGAACAAAACCAGTGAACATATTGACACTGAATCCATTACTGACACGATCTCTACTAAGATGTTGAACTCAGGTAAGTTCCGTTTTGTTGATATGGATCGTGTTGAGTCTGTGCGTGAACAACTTAACTTCCAAAACACGGATGAGCTTGTTAACCAAAGCACAGCTATCCAATTTGGTAAAATGGTTGGTGCTCAATACATGCTTTACGGCAACCTATCTAGCATTGTGAAAAATGCGGGTAGCGATAAAGATGTATACTACAAGATGACCATGCGCCTAATGGACCTAGAAACAGGTTTGATTGAGTGGGCGGATGAAACTGAAATTCGTAAAGCGCAATCTAAGAGCCTATTCGGTCTTTAATCGAACAGGGTGGAGAAGTCATCAATGGCATGGTTTTCTTGGCAACAAGCAAAACAGTTAGATCCGAGTCTTAACGCTCTCGATGGCTTCTTTACGGAGCCTCCGGTAAAAGTACAAACTGTTACCGGGGGGCTCACCAACCGTTGTTGGCGGTTGGAATCTTCTCAAGGCCTTGCATACATCTGGCGACCGACCAGTCATGTCTGCAAGGCTTTTTCAATTTCTCGTCACAGTGAATATCAAGTGCTGAATGCAGTCTCTTCATTGGAAATTGGCCCCAAGCCAGTTTTTATTCATGAGCAAGGGTTGCTGGTGGAATGGATAGAAGGAGAGGCTCTGACGGAGTCAGGCTTAGCACTAAGCAATTTATTATCCATTGCGGCGAAGATTCATCAATATCCGATAAGCGCAATTCCTTTGGTTCCATTTTCATATATTTCTCGCATCGATCATTATTGGCTTGAGCTTGGTGGTCAGTATGTGGGGACGGAGTTTGAGGCTTTGTACATGAAGTGGCGCACGGAACCGAACGTTGCACCTGTTCCGCTGGCCCTATGTCACTTCGATCTGGGGTGTTACAACCTAGTGCGAGGAGAGAGTGGGGTGAAAGTCATTGATTGGGAGTATGCCGGGATTGCTGACCCTAGGCTTGATTTGACCTTAACTATTCAGGTCGCGAATTCGCCTGTGGAAGAAGCGGTAAAGCAGTATTGCCAAATTCGAGGTATCGAAGATGTGTCTCTTTGGCTGAGAGGTGTAAAAGCTTGGCAACCAAGAACCTTGGTGATGGCGATGCTCTGGTATCTACTTGCCTATAAATTGTGGGGAACTGAACAATACTTAAACAGTGCGTATGAGTTGAAAGGCTCATTGTGTATGGAAGATCACTGTTTTGAGAACTCGTGATATTTTCCCCTTTAACAGTAAGGAAATAGTGGTAGTTTTAATAAAAGTACCAGATACACACAGGGAGAGGTACACATGATTATTTACTTACACGGCTTTGACAGTACAAGCCCGGGTAACCACGAAAAAGTTCTTCAACTGCAATTTATCGACGACGACGTTCGTTTTATCAATTACAGCACCCTTCACCCAAAGCACGACATGCAACACTTGTTAAAAGAAGTGTCTAAAGTTATCGATCAATCTGATGACCCAAACCCGTTAATCTGCGGGGTTGGTTTAGGTGGTTACTGGTCTGAGCGAATTGGTTTTCTATGCGGTATCAAGCAAGTGATGTTCAACCCGAACTTGCACCCAGAAAAAACGATGGCTGGTCGAATCGATCGTCCAGAAGAGTACGAAGATATCGCAACAAAATGTGTTGATCAGTTCCGAGCGAAAAATCAAGCTCACTGCTTAGTGATTCTCTCTAAAGATGATGAAGTGCATGACAATTCGAAAACGGCAGCTGAGCTAGAAAAACACTATCAAATCATTTGGGATGAAACTCAGTCTCATAAGTTCAAAAAAATCTCTCATCATTTACAAGCGATAAAGGCATTTAAAAATACTTATTAATGTTGAGTGTAGACAGTAAAGCGGCGTTTTTATCTGCTGCTTTGCTGCGATTCCTTCTCTTGAGTATGCCGAGCCACTGTCTCTTTGAAAGGCACATTTTCTTGGTTTAACGCTTTGAATATTGTGTTCTCCTTACCGTTTTCTTACTTCCCTCCTATGTAGCACGAACACCTTGTTGTAGAGTAGTCGAAAAGTAGTCAATCCGTACTCGTTACACGGATTTTGGTTGCCTTCAAAGTTGGTCTCTATATAATGAACCGGACTAAAATAATTTGATAAATATCAAAAAAAATTGAGAGCGAGTAATAAACTTGCCCAAAAAATTCTGGCGTCGTATGCGTACCAGATAAACATGCCAAACCCTGACAAGTCATTGATAGATAAAGAATCAAGGTGAGTGGCAGTTTTTTAATCCAAGTAATTGAGACACCTCTAAGAACCAAGAATTCATCGGTTGGATGGATGCCACAAATGTTTGTGAGTCATGCATCGAGCTGAACCCCATATATTCATTTTTGTAGAGGAAAATCATTGTGACACGCATTATCGTTGTAGGCGGCGGTGCAGGTGGTCTTGAGTTGGCAACTAAGCTTGGTCGAACTCTAGGTCGCAAAAACCGTGCGCAAATTACGCTAGTCGATCGAAAAGCGAGCCACTTGTGGAAGCCATTATTGCATGAGGTTGCTACAGGTTCTTTGGACGAAGGAGTAGATGCACTGAGCTATCGAGCTCATGCAAAAAACCACAGCTTCGACTTCCAAATGGGTAGTCTTCAAGACATCGACCGTGAACGTAAAGTGATCATCTTAAGTGAGCTTAAAGACGAACACGGTGAACTTCTTATGCCAAGCCGTGAGCTAGAATACGACATTCTAGTGATGGCAATTGGCTCGACATCAAACGACTTCAACACGCCTGGCGTTCGTGAAAACTGTATTTTCCTAGACAGCCCTGAGCAAGCACACCGTTTCCGTACAGAAATGAACAACGAGTTCCTAAAGCTGCACGCGAAAAACGGTAACGGTACGGTCGATATTGCTATTGTTGGTGCTGGTGCAACTGGCGTTGAACTATCAGCTGAGTTACATAATGCTGTTAAAGAGCTGCGCACTTATGGCTTCGGTGATCTTGATTCTAGCAAGTTGAACGTCAATCTGATTGAAGCAGGTGAGCGTATTTTACCAGCGTTACCTCCACGTATTTCTTCTGCTGCTCATCAAGAGTTGGTGAAGTTGGGCGTAAACGTGCGCACCGCCACTATGGTGACTAAAGCTGAAAAAGATGGCCTTACTACAAAAGATGGTGAGAAGATCCCAGCTCAAATCATGGTTTGGGCTGCGGGTATCAAAGCTCCAGACTTTATTAAAGATATCGCTGGCTTAGAAACGAACCGTATCAATCAGCTTGTAGTGAAAAACACACTACAGACAACACGAGATGATGACATCTTTGTTATTGGTGACTTAGCACAATGCACCCAGTCTGACGGTTCGTTCGTGCCGCCACGCGCTCAAGCTGCACACCAAATGGCAAGCCAGGCATTTAGTAACATCGTCGCGAAGATCAACGGGCGCGAGTTGAAAGACTATGTATATAAAGATCACGGTTCATTAGTGTCTCTAAGTCGCTTCTCAACCGTTGGTAGTCTGATGGGGAACCTAACTAAAGGGTCGATGATGGTAGAAGGCCGTATTGCTCGTGTCGTTTACATCTCATTGTATCGCATGCACCTAATGGCGTTGCACGGTGTATTCAAAACCGGTCTGATGATGCTCGTCGGCCGCATTAATCGCGTGCTGCGTCCAAACCTTAAGCTGCACTAAGGTTTTAAATCCACTCTGTGTGGATGTGTTGTATCTTAAAAAATGCAGAAGCCACCGCAAGTCGGTGGCTTTTTGTTTATGTTAGATCTGTCGGTAAAAGTGAGAACACAACGCCATCTTTAGGCTTACCCTGAAAAATAAACCGGTTTCTGGCGATGGCTTCTTTTTGTGCACCGACGGACTCAATTAAGGCTTGGCTAGCTTCGTTGTCGGGGTCACAAACAATCTCTAGTCGAGTTAAACTTAGCTTTGCGAAGCAGAATTCTGCTAAGGCTTTAACGGCTTCTTGGGCATAACCTTGCCGTTGATAGCGGTCGGCAACCCAGTAACCAATACTCGCCATATTAAACGTATGATATAACTCATTAACCGCTGCCATTCCAACCAAAGTGTTACTTTGCCGCTCATAGATACCGAAACCAAAAGCCTCAGTTTTGACCCAGTTAAGACGGGTTGCCAACAGAAAGTCCTGCGCGGTTTTCAATGTGACGTTTTTATCACACCAGTCAAGCCATTGGTGCAGCGAAGGGGATTCTGCAAGTAATCGTTGTAGTGAATGTGCTTCTTCAGCAGGGATGAGCTTGAGCGCTAAGCGGGGCGCAATGATTTCAAAGTCTGGACTCATGAACTAATACGACTTCCATGTTGAGTGTAAGTAAATTGAAAGCTGTCTATTTATACTTGAACGCAGCTATTTTCCTTGCTCTGCGTTGGTTAGGAATAACTGAGGTATAGCAGATAAAAACAAAGCGCAGCTTTGCTGCGCTTTGTCGAACCGCTCGTGCTTATCGAACCCGACGAACTTGAATGATCATACCCATCAACGGGTTATCTAGGTAATGAGTCTCGCTGCTACGCATACGACGTTTTTGATCCATTCGATAACTCTTCAGGAATTTCTCTTCGGTTACTGTCGGCGATATTTCTGCCAAGTTACCAACTTGGACGTTACCATCTACTTCACCTAAGTCATCCGCCAATTGCTCAGTTGAGGTTGGTTCAAAACGCACCTCTCTAACACTTGGTTCGCGCAGATCTAGTGTTGTTTCAGCGAAGAGGTAATGCTGTACGTATATTTGGAATCGACCATCTAGTTCATATAAAGGACCATTGACCGTCTCTTCACTGTAACCGTCGCTGGAAAATGTTTGATTACTATTGCCATTGATTGGGCGGCCATCTGCTTGATAAGAATCAGAGAAATCTCGCCCGCCAACGATGCGGAAAATTGGGGCGCTAGATTTACCTCGGTCACCTTGACGCCAGGCTACGTGTTTAAGCACTTTAAAGCCGGCATGATTATTTAGTGCCGCTTCTTGCGCGTTGAGACGGAAAGAAGAACTTGGCAAAAGCGTCACGCCTTTAGAGCGGCGGTAGGATTCACTCTCTAGGCTACCGACATTTTCCATATCGATTTTTGGCAGTTGATTCGGCCAAGATTCTGTTGTGCTTTCAGCGTCGACTGCTCGCTTGAAAATGATCACTTCAATATCAAATTGGCGCTGTGCCCAAGAGGGCATTGAGACACATAGAAGCAATAACGGGATCAGTATTCTCATTCGACTATTAGCTCGTTGGTAATAAATTCTGTTTAAAATCATTCAGTAAGTCTTGAACAAACTGAATGCGTTTACGTCGGTCCACCAATGGTACGCTAAACTTGAACTTAGTTGGACCTTCCATTGCAAATTTTTGCGGCTGTGATTGCAGCAGTTTAACTAAATACGCTGGATTTATGTCAGCATCAGGGTAAAACTCGATAAATCCACCTTTATCATGGGCTTCTATCTTTTTCGCTTTTAAACTACCAGCCGAAATTTTCAATTCTGAGACGGCAAGTAAGTTCTTTGTTGCGTCTGGAAGCAGACCAAAGCGATCAATCAGTTCCACTTTTAGCTCTGATAGTTCATCACTGCTTGTGACACTCGCAATGCGTTTGTACATCGACAGTCGTGTGTTTACATCCGGAATGTAATCATCTGGTAAGAGCGCTGGGATTCGCATTTCCACTTCAGTTTGCTCACGAAGCAGCTCATCCAAAGATGGCTCCTTGCCTTCTTTTAATGCTTGCACTGCTTGTTCCAGCATTTCCATATAAAGTGTAAAACCAACGGATTGAATTTGCCCACTTTGCTCATCACCAAGCAGCTCACCAGCACCACGGATTTCTAAATCGTGGGTTGCTAACGTAAAGCCAGCACCTAAGTCTTCCAGTGAAGCAATCGCATCAAGACGCTTGATGGCATCTTTGGTCATGGCTTTTGGATGTGGCGTTAATAAGTAAGCATAGGCTTGATGGTGCGAACGTCCAACACGGCCACGTAATTGATGCAACTGCGCCAAGCCAAGATTGTCCGCACGATCCATGATTATGGTATTCGCCGTTGGTACGTCGATACCGGTTTCGATGATGGTTGTACACACCAACACATTAAAGCGCTGATGGTAGAAGTCATTCATGATTCGCTCAAGTTCGCGCTCGCGCATTTGACCATGAGCCACGGTAATGCGTGCCTCTGGGATGAGTTTCTGTAAGTCTTCTGCCGTTTTTTCAATGGTTTCAACCTGATTGTGCAGGAAGTAAACCTGACCACCACGCATAATTTCACGCAGTACCGCTTCACGGACCACTGGCTCTTCTTTTTGTCGAACAAAGGTTTTAATGGCTAAACGGCGTGCAGGAGGTGTCGCGATGATCGACAGGTCTCGCATGCCACTCATTGCCATATTCAGTGTACGTGGAATTGGTGTTGCGGTGAGGGTAAGAATGTCCACATCCGCACGCATTGCTTTGACCTTTTCTTTTTGACGAACCCCAAAGCGGTGTTCCTCATCAACGATCAACAAACCTAAATCTTTGAATTTAATGTCGCTCGAAAGCAGCTTATGCGTACCAACGACAATATCGACTTTACCATCGGCAACGTCTTGCAGAATGACTTTTTGTTCTTTGGCAGATTTAAAACGAGACAGTACTTCAACTCGGATTGGTAAGTTGGCAAAACGGTCACGGAAGTTTTCGAAATGCTGCTGAGCAAGCAAGGTTGTTGGTACGAGTACGGCGACCTGTTTACTGTTATCCGTTGCGACAAATGCTGCGCGCATAGCGACTTCCGTTTTACCAAAGCCCACGTCACCACACACTAAGCGATCCATCGCTTTTGCCTGGCACATGTCTGACAATACGGCATTGATGGCCATAGCTTGGTCATCTGTTTCTTCAAACGGGAATGTTGCTTTAAATGTTGCGTATTGCCCACGATCTAGCTCAAATTTGAAGCCCGGTTTTAATTCTCGTTTTGCATACACATCCAGCAATTCTGCCGCGACATCACGCACTTTTTCTGCCGCTTTACGACGTGCTTTTGCCCACGCTTCACCACCTAATTTATGCAGTGGCGCATTCTCTTCAGCGCCGCCAGAATAACGGCTGATAAGATTCAGTGATGAAACTGGCACGTAGAGCTTGGCATCGTTTTGATACTCAAGGGTGACGTATTCCGTTTTCATGCCACCGGCTTCAAGTGTTTGTAAACCGATGTAGCGACCAATACCGTGATCAATATGAACCACAGGTTGACCGGGTTTTAACTCCGCAAGGTGGCGAATAACGGTGTCACTGTTGACGGCTTTTTTATCTTTGCGGCGTCGCTGGATAACACGGTCACCGAGTAGATCACTTTCACAGATCAGAGCGAAGTTCAGCTCTTCGTGAATGAAACCATGCTCTGCTGCGCCTAAGATCAAGCTGAATCGATCACCTGAGTCTAGAGCTTGGTAAAGTGAGCCATGTACGACTGGCCGAACTTTGATGCCTTGCAACAGCTCCGTTAGTGCTTCACGACGACCTTCTGACTCTACCGAGAAAACGATTTTTCCGCTGAATTGCTCACTAAACTGACGAAGGCGCGAGAGCGGCTCTTTATTTTGTTGCTGAACGCCAAGCTCGGCTAACGATTGTACGGGTAGGTTTTGACGACCGGCACGCTTAACCACTTTATCTAGGCTCAATTGAGCGATAGGGAGCTGTTTTAGTTGACTGAAAAGTTCGTCTTTTTTCAACCAAAGCTGTTCAGGAGTCAAAAGAGGACGCAGCGGATCAACTTTTTTCTGGTCGTATCGATATTCGACATCGGTTAAGAAAGTATCGACCGCAGATTCGATATCACCATATGTGATGACTTGAGAGTCTTCTGGCAAATATTCAAATAAAGTCTCGGTATGGTCAAAAAACAGCGGCTGCCAATACTCAATACCAGCGGGCCACGTGCCTTTGGTCACTTGCATGTAGATTGATTCAGGCTCGCGGCGCGCGTCGAACTGGGTGCGCCAACGTGTACGGAAATCTTCAATCGCTTCTTTAGTGGTTGGGAACTCATGTGCTGGCAGCAATTGGATTTGCTGAATATCGTCGATAGAGCGTTGGTTCTCTGGATCAAACGTGCGAATGGTATCTATTTCATCATCAAAGAAGTCGATGCGGTACGGGTCATTGCTGCCCATAGGAAAGAGATCCAGAATAGACCCACGACTTGCATATTCACCTGGCCCAAATACTTGATCTACATGGCGGTAGCCTGAATTTTCAAGTTGTACACGTAACTTCTCTAGCGAGATTCGATCACCAGTTTTCACCATTAAAGTGTGTTGCAACAGAAAATTACGTGGCGATTGGCGTTGCAATACTGTACTGACCGGGACGATGGTTATGCCATCACGTTGACTTGGCAGTTGGTATAGGCGTGCGATACGTTCAGAGATGATTTCTTGATGCGGAGAAAAGTTATCGTAAGGCAGCGTTTCCCAGTCGGGGAACAGGCTTACCGTTTGGTCGGTGAATTGCTCAATCTCTGCCTGAAGCTTTAAAGCAATTTGCGGGTCAGGCACAACGAGTAGAGAGTGACTCGAATGCTGCTTGGCTAGCTCTGCAATGGCTAGAGGTAGAGCTGCGCCCGGCAAATTACCTAGCTGTTTTTTGTCGCCACGCTCTGAAGGGTTGGTGACGGAAAGAATCGTTGCTTTTGTCATAGGAATTATTTTTTATCTCGCTCCATCGAGCGCTGACGTAAAAGTTTTTGTTGTTGATACAGTGCCGCCTTTATCAGTAAATCTTGATCAGATTCTCGGAGCATCTTGTATCTAAGCGTGATAATGAAATCTTGCTCTGAAGCATCACATTCTTCTACTTGAGCGTAACAGTAAATCGCCGCAGCAGGGTGATCGAGGAACAGTTTAACACGAACGAGTTGTTGAGTAGTTAACGCTGTATCTGAGCGGAAACTGAGTTGACTAGCACCAAACTGCGTCGTTTGATATCGAATGGAGGCGTCATCTTGTTGTGAAAGCATAAAGCTCAACAAGAGGTTAAGTTTCGCGTTTTGCGTATCAAGCAAGTTGATCACATGCTTTAACTCTTTGTTTTTCAGCTCTAGACGCGCGTTGTCTGCCAACATATCTAAGTGACTAAATTCACTGGCGACAATAAATGGTGCTGGAATTTCGGAGGCAAATGTTTCTTCATCTGGCAAAGCAAAGTCCGCACTCAACGTTTCGACGTTGATGGTGAGGTTATGATGGACGGTAAAGTATTCTTGCTCTGTCATATAGTCGATCCTTTTGCCAGTGAGCGCTCCCTGTTCACTCAACAAACAAAGAGAAATAGGGCACTGATTATCGCTAACTGAATGAAGTTATCAAGTTTAGCTGATTTGTCCTTGAACTTTTTGCCCTAAATACAGACTTATTGCATGTCGTTGACAAATTTAGCGATTCTCTTGTCTTCTTAATGAGAAGAGTAAGGTAAGATAATCCGCTAAAGCTTTATATCAAAACAACCAGTTGGTTTGTCTTATATGTATCATCCTATCTCATTGTTTATTGGCTTAAGGTATCTTCGGGGACGCTCTGGAGATAGGTTCAGCCGATTTGTTTCTTATATGTCGACGGCGGGTATTACGATCGGTGTAATGGCGTTGGTGACGGTTCTTTCTGTGATGAACGGGTTTGAATCGCAGTTAAAAGAACGCATTTTAGGTGTGCTACCTCATGCCGTTGTTTCGCAACACGATGGAAAAACGCCTATGACCGAGTCTGCCCCTCCATTTGTTCAAGCGATGTCGAGTGAATCTCAGCCGGAGCCTATCGTTAGAGGAGAGGCTGTTATTCAGAGTTCTGCACAGCTGACGGCTGGTTACCTCATCGGTATTGAACCTAAGAAAGGCGATCCGATTAGCAACCATTTGATTGCCGGACGATTATCGTCACTTCAAGCAGGTGACTACAATGTATTTTTGGGTCACAGTTTGGCGCGTTCACTAAAGGTCTCAATCGGGGATAAAGTGCGCTTGATGGTGACCAACGCAACGCAGTTTACCCCACTTGGCCGTATTCCTAGCCAGCGAAACTTTACTGTCTCAGGCATTTTCAATACGGGATCGGACGTTGATGGTCAATTAATGATTGTGAACTTGACGGATGCATCTAAGCTGATGCGTTTCCCTAAAGACACGGTTTCTGGTTGGCGTGTCTTTTTCTCTGACCCATTTATGGTGACGGATTTTGCTGACCAACCCATGCCTGATGGATGGGAATGGAGTGATTGGCGCGAACAGCGTGGTGAGCTTTTCCAAGCGGTGAAAATGGAAAAGAACATGATGGGACTTATGCTAGGTCTAATTGTGGGTGTCGCTGCATTCAATATTATCTCCGCTTTAATTATGGTGGTAATGGAGAAGCAATCAGAAGTCGCAATATTGAAAACTCAAGGCATGACTCAATCTCAGGTGATGACCATTTTCATGGTGCAAGGTGCAAGCAGTGGTGTAATTGGCGCGATTGTTGGTGGTGCTGCGGGCGTGATCTTGTCACTTAATCTAAATGCGATTCTTGAATCTGCTGGTGTGGCGCTATTCAGCTTTGGTGGTCATCTACCCATCTTGATTGATTCACTGCAAATTCTTTTAGTGGTGGTATTGGCGATTGCTCTTAGCCTTGCTGCTACGCTTTATCCTTCTTATCGAGCATCTTCTGTTAAACCTGCTGAGGCACTTCGCTATGAATAAGCTATTAGAATGTCGTGATATTCGTAAAGTCTACCGAGAGGGTTCGTTAGATACGGAAGTGTTGAAAGGCGTAAGTTTCGATATCGACAAAGGGGAGTTGGTTTCTATTGTTGGCTCTTCTGGTTCGGGAAAAAGTACCTTATTGCATATTTTAGGTGCGTTAGATGACGCAACTCATGGTGAAGTTGATTTTCTAGGGCAAAACTTATCAGCTTTGAGCTCGAACAAACAGGCGGCATTACGCAACAAGCACCTTGGTTTTGTATACCAGTTTCATCACTTATTGGCTGACTTTACTGCGCTTGAAAATGTGGCGATGCCACTGATGATTGGCGGTGCTAAAGTAGAGGATGCAAAACAGGCGGCTAAAGCGCTGTTAGATAAAGTTGGTTTGAATCATCGGATGCAACATAGACCCTCCGAGTTATCGGGTGGTGAGCGTCAGCGTGTTGCGATTGCGCGTGCATTGGTGAATAAACCTGATCTGGTCTTGGCTGATGAACCTACGGGGAACTTAGATCACAATACGGCACTGTCTATCTATGATTTGATGCGCGAGCTCAATAAAGAGTCAAACATTGCATTTTTGGTTGTCACGCATGACAAAGAGCTGGCAGCAAAAATGGATCGTCAAATGCACATGCAAGATGGTTTGCTCGTAGATCGTTTTGTGACTGATACAGCATCTGCGGAGGGCTAGTTTTGTTTACCTCTTTAGCTTTGATGATTGGTGGTCGCTTCAGTCGAGCGAAAAAGCGCAACAAGATGGTGTCTTTCATATCGCTTTCTTCGACTATTGGTATTGCGGTTGGCGTTGCTGTGATCATTATCGGTTTGTCTGCAATGAATGGCTTTGAGCGCGAGCTGCAATCGCGTGTGTTGTCTGTGATCCCACACGGAGAGTTAGAAGGTGTTAATGGACCACTTCATGACTACACCAAAACGATGAATCAAGCTCTAAAACATGAACATGTTGTTGCGGCAGCACCGTACGTTCGTTTTACGGGCTTGGCAGAAAAAGGCAGTAAGCTAAAAGCGATAGAAGTTCGTGGTGTAGAGCCTACTTTCGAGCAAGCGGTGTCGAGCTTATCGAATTTTATTGACCAAGAAGCTTGGCAAAACTTTTATGCCGGTCAGCAGCAAGTGATCTTAGGACGAGGTGTAGCAAACGAGCTAAATGTCGCCGTGGGGGATTACGTTACGTTGATGATTCCGCAAACAGGCGGCGCAAATAAAGTGCAGGCTCCTAAGCGAGTGCGCGTGAAGGTGTCAGGGTTCTTAACATTGAATGGCCAAATCGACCACTCTCTAGCGTTAGTACCATTAGCGGATGCTCAGCAATACGCGAGATTAGGGGAAGGGGTCACTGGCATTTCACTAAAAACTGACGATGTTCTCAATGCGCCTTCTATTGTTCGCGAGGTTGGTAGCATGGTTGATGTTTATGTGTATTTGAAAAGCTGGCAGCAAAAGTTTGGTTTTTTGTATCGCGATATTCAGCTCGTGCGCACCATTATGTACTTGGTGATGGTACTGGTGATTGGCGTGGCATGTTTTAATATTGTGTCTACGTTGATGATGGCAGTGAAAGACCGAGCGGCGGAAATCGCAATTTTGCGAACAATGGGAGCAAAAGATAGCCTAATCAAACGGATCTTTGTTTGGCAAGGTGTATTCTCTGGTGTATTTGGCAGTCTCGTCGGCAGTGTTATCGGTGTCTTAGTGGCGTTAAATCTGACTCCGTTAATTAAAGGGTTAGAGAGCTTAATTGGTCATCAGTTTTTATCGGGCGATATTTACTTCGTCGACTTCTTACCATCACAACTACACTGGCCAGATGTGGCATTGGTGTCAGTGACGGCGATAGTGCTTAGTTTACTTGCGACGTGGTATCCTGCTTCTCGTGCCGCAAGGTTGAATCCGGCGGCTGTACTGAGTTCTAAATAGCTGATTGTTTTACAATATGCGAAAAACAAAAAAGGACCGAATTCGGTCCTTTTTTGTATTTATCCGACTTGAGTAACATCGCGTTTCATTCTAACTGTTAGATGCCCCTCAACTGATAGCTCAAATGCTGATTTTTACGCAGTAAGGTCTTATCTTATTTTGCGTTTTTGCCAGCTCCGTACCACTGAGTAGCGCCAAAGCCCTCGAATTCCGAAGTAGCCAATAATCGCGGATACAACCCCACAAATTGCGCAGCCCAATAGAAATGGAGGTCCAATGGTGCTCATTTGCTGCATGATGAATTCCCACGATAGTTCAAAGTGAAAAGGTTGCGGGGGAAGACGCATCACTAGAGCACCTAGCTTGTACGCAAAGTAAAATAGCACAGGCATAGTGATAGGATTGCTGATCCATACCAAAGCGACGGAGAGGGGCAGATTGACACCCAACATAATGGCCAAACCAGCGGCCATGATCATTTGGCTCGGCAGTGGAACAAAAGCCATAAATAACCCGACAGCAAAAGCCCCTGATGCCGAGCGGCGGTTTAAGCACCACAAGTTCGGGTTGTACAACACATTGCCGAAGACCTTCAATGCTTTTTGGCGTTTGATCAATTCATGATCTGGCATGAAGCGTTTTATCAGCTTTCTAGGCATAGGACAGCATGACTCTCTCAGAAAAAAGTTGGACCTTGGCGTTATTTGTAGCGAGCGTAATCTCGTCAGCTTGGTGGCCGACAATACCAGATTGGCGTTGGTTGCTGCTGGGAATAATAACCACTGGCTCAATAATCAAATTACGTCGTGGCTTAATTAGCATAGGCGCAATTGCGGGCTTTATGGTTGTCATCGTCCACGGCAATGTATTGGAGTCTCAGAGACAAGCCCTTTTTCAAGCAGGGGAGAATATTACCATAATTGGTAAAGTTGACAGCCCTTTTACGCAAATAAGTCACGGTTATGAAGGTATTGTCGCTATAGAAGCGGTAAATTCTCAAACTCTGTTACCTTTTCTTAAACCTAAAATCCGTCTTATTACGCCTTTTCCACTCGATGTTAACAGTGAGTTTACGACATCCATCTCGTTAAAGCCGATTACAGGTCTACGCAACGAAGCTGGCTTTGATGCTGAAAAGCACGCGATGGGTAAAAATATTATCGCCCGAGCGGTTGTTAACAAAGATGCTAAGTGGATTGTTCGTTCTAATGTATCTCTGCGTCAATCCATTATTGCCGATGTCGCTGATGATGTGTCTTCCCTTCATCATTTCTCGTTAATAAGTGCGTTAGTTTTTGCTGACCGTTCTTGGTTGTCTAAGGAAGATTGGCAAGCGCTCAGGGACAGTGGTTTACTGCATTTGGTCTCCATTTCTGGTTTACATATTGGTATGGCGTTTACTTTTGGGCTAGTCGTGGGCGGTACCGTTCGTTATCTATTACCCCAATACCAGTTGTTACCTAGCTTATATGGGCTGATCTTCGCTGTTGCCTACGCTTGGTTAGCGGATTTCTCTCTGCCTACTACGCGAGCAGTGTCGGTATGCGTTGTTTACGTTCTCCTGAAGTATACTCTGGTGCACTGGACTTCTTGGCGAGTTCTTTTGCTTGCAGTATCTCTACAACTGCTTGTCCAACCTTTTGCATCCTACAGTATGAGCTTTTGGTTATCATACCTCTCCGTTTGTGCGGTATTGTTCGCAATTAATTTGATTCGACATCAAAGGGGAGGTTGGAAAACGAAATTAAAAGCGGTATTGCTTACTCAATTGATGTTGAGCGCTTTAATCGTACCTGTTAGTGGCCATTTCTTTTCCGGTTTTAGTTTGTCCTCAATAGCCTACAACTTGGTATTTATTCCTTGGTTTGGATTTATCGTTGTACCTTTGATGTTCCTAGCCCTGTTCTCATCTTTGTTTCTTGAAATGATAGCGAAGCCTCTGTGGCATTTGGTGGACTGGTCATTACAGCCACTGAGCACGTCAATACAGTACGCAATAGGTTCTTGGCAACCTATTAGCATGGAAATGACAATGCTGGTTATGGCGATAGTGGTTTGCTTAATATTTCAACGGTTCATGTCTCAGTACGCGTGGTATTTGTTACTCGGCATCGTTATTAGTATCAAGCTTGCATCGGAGTATGAACCACATTGGCGTATCGATGTATTAGATGTAGGTCATGGCCTTGCAGTGGTTGTAGAAAAAGACGACAAGGTGTTGCTGTATGACACTGGTAAAGCATGGCAAAGCGGCAGTATCGCAGAGCAGGTCGTCACTCCGGTTTTGCATCAACGAGGTTATGAAAGCATAGATACACTGATTCTAAGCCATTCCGATAATGATCACGCAGGCGGCCGCTTTTTCATTGAAGATGCCTTTTCTCCACAGCGTAAACTTAGTAGTCAATTCTTTATCGAATATGAGCCTTGCACTAGAGGCGACCAATGGAAATGGCAAGGATTAAACATGGAAGTGCTCTGGCCTCCTGAACTTGTTCAACGTGCGTATAATCCGCACTCCTGTGTATTACGACTTACTGACCCTATTTCTAACTTTAGTATGCTTTTTACTGGTGATATTGAGGCCATTAGCGAGTGGATTTTGCTTAGAGAACCCGGAAAGTTACAAAGCGATGTGATGCTAGTCCCTCACCACGGGAGTAAAAGTTCATCGAATCCTCGATTTATTGAGGCGGTGAGCCCGAGTGTGGCAGTTGCTTCTTTAGCAAAAAACAATCGATGGGGAATGCCAGCGGAAAATGTCGTTGCTTCATACCGAAAGCTTGGCGTTACTTGGCTTGATACTGGTGAGGGTGGTCAGGTAAGCTTCTTTATTCACCGTGATAATTGGCGCTCAGAAACCAAACGTAGCGATACATTTGAGCCTTGGTATAGGCAGATGCTGCGTAAGGGAGTAGAATGAGAGTCTTAATGTAAGAAAATAAAGCACTTCTATGTCGATAAATACTGATGAAACGACTTGGCAGACGTTTAAGCGTCTATGGCAATTTATTCGCCTTTATAAGTCAGGTCTTGTCGTTGCAGTCATTGCATTAGTTATTAATGCCATATCAGATACCTATATGATTTCCCTGCTAAAACCACTACTCGATGAAGGTTTTGGGAACGCTGAATCTGATTTTTTACGCACGCTTCCATTGATTATTTTTGCCATGATGTTCATCCGTGGCATAAGTGGATTTGTCTCCACCTACTGTTTGAGCTGGGTATCTGGCAACGTAGTTATGCAAGTCCGTCGCATGGTGTTCAATCACTTTATGCATATGCCAGTGTCTTACTTTGATAAGGAAAAGACGGGCAATTTATTGTCGCGTATAACCTACGACTCAGAGCAAGTGTCAGCGGCAACTAGCCAAGCGTTGGTGAGCATTGTCCGTGAAGGCGCAAGTATCATTGGTCTGTTAGTTTTGATGTTTTACAACAGCTGGCAGTTGTCGCTAGTGCTGTTTGCTGTTGCTCCCGTTGTAGCATGGGGTATTGGTGTTGTTTCTAAACGTTTTAGAAAAATATCCAAAAATATGCAGACCATGATGGGTAACGTAACTGCATCAGCAGAGCAGATGCTGAAAGGTCATAAAGTTGTGTTGAGCTATGGCGGCCAAGACATCGAACGTAAACGATTTGAAAAAGTCAGCAACCAAATGCGTCAACAAAGCATGAAGTTGGTGACGGCTCAAGCGGCGGCTAACCCTATCATCCAAATGATTGCATCACTTGCAATTGTTGCCGTTCTTTATTTAGCAAGTATTGATTCGATTAAAGAGCAACTGACTCCAGGTACATTTACTGTTGTCTTCTCTGCAATGTTTGGTCTGATGCGCCCACTTAAAGCGCTGACTAACGTTACTTCTCAGTTCCAACGTGGTATGGCCGCGAGCCAAACGCTCTTCGCGTTAATTGACCTCGAGCCTGAGAAAAACGAAGGTAAGTTGACAGTTGAACGCGCAAATGGCGATGTTTCAGTTAAAAACGTAAGCTTTACTTACACTGGTGCAGAAAAACCAGCATTGGAAAATGTCAGCTTCGATATTCCAAGAGGAAAAACGGTGGCGCTAGTTGGCCGTTCTGGCTCAGGTAAAAGTACCATCGCGAACTTGTTCAACCGCTTCTATGATGTTGACAGTGGATCTATCACATTAGATGGGCATGATATTCGTGATTACGAGCTAAAGAATTTACGCCAGCAATTTGCACTAGTATCGCAAAATGTTCATTTGTTTAATGACACGATAGCAAACAATATTGCGTACGCAACGGATGGCCAATATGAGCGCAGTGATATCGAGAAAGCGGCAACACTCGCGCATGCGATGGAGTTCATCAGCAAAATGGATGATGGACTTGATACCATGATTGGTGAAAATGGTGCTAGCTTGTCTGGTGGTCAACGCCAACGTGTTGCGATTGCGCGAGCTCTATTGCGTGATGCTCCAGTGCTGATTCTTGATGAGGCAACTTCGGCTTTGGATACCGAATCCGAGCGAGCTATTCAAGCTGCACTTGATGAGCTGCAAAAAGATAAAACGGTACTTGTAATAGCGCACCGCTTATCCACAATCGAGAAAGCCGATGAAATTCTTGTGGTTGATGATGGTGCCATCATTGAACGTGGCAACCACGCTGAGCTTATTAAGAAAAATGGTGCGTATGCACAATTGCACCGTATTCAGTTTGGTGAATAAGCGCGGTGATTGAAAAAATCTGGTTTGAAAACCATCCAATAAAATACCTCTTGTGGCCGCTTTTGTGGCCACTGAGTTTATTATTTGGAACGATAAGCAAGTCAAAGCGAAAGCAATACCAAACTGGCCGCAAGCAAGCTTATAATGCGCCAATACCTGTTGTTGTGGTTGGCAATATCACTGCTGGTGGCAATGGTAAAACACCAGTTGTTGTGTGGCTTGTTGAGCAACTACAGCAAATGGGCTTTAAGCCGGGGGTTGTTTCTCGTGGTTATGGGGCAAAGGCTCCTGCCTATCCGTTAGTGCTAAAAGAAGATACGCCAGCGAAGCATTGTGGCGATGAACCTAAGTTGATTCATCGCCGTACAGGAGCACCTGTTGCGGTAGATCCTGTGCGTTCAAATGCAGTGAAAGCACTGCTAGATTTGGATGTGGATATCATAATTACGGATGATGGATTACAACATTATGCGTTAGGCCGTGATATTGAGTTAGTGATTGTGGATGGGAATCGCCGGTTTGGGAATGAAAGCCTGATTCCATTAGGTCCTTTACGTGAAGGTATTGAGCGACTTAAAGAAGTCGACTTTATCATCACCAATGGCGGTCAAGCGCATACGGGCGAAATCGCAATGGCTTTAGCACCCTCTAAAGCTATTAATCTTAAGACTAAGCAACATGTGGATGTCTCGGAGTTGAAAGATCTCGTCGCATTTGCGGGCATTGGGCATCCTCCGCGGTTTTTTCATACACTAAACTCGATGAACGCAGATGTTAAAGTCACAAAAGGTTTTGCTGACCATCAAGACTTTGATCAACAAGAATTAGAAGCATTGGCTCAACAAGGGACCAATGTGGTTATGACCGAGAAAGATGCCGTCAAGTGCAGCCATTATGCGCAAGATAATTGGTGGTATCTGCCTGTATCTGCCCAGTTTGAATCAAACGATGCAGAGCAAATTTTAAATAGAATAAAAGAGGTTAAAGCGGCTTATGGATCACCGTCTACTTGAGATTGTAGCTTGCCCTGTTTGCAAAGGTAAGCTGACGTACGATAAAGATAATCAAGAGTTGATCTGCAAATTGGATCGCCTTGCTTACCCGATCAAAGAGGGTATTCCAGTTCTGCTAGAGCCTGAAGCTCGCACTATGAGCATGGATGAGGGACGCTAATGTCTTTTACGGTTGTCATCCCTTCGCGCTACGCATCGAGCCGTTTGCCTGGTAAACCGCTAGCGGATATTGGTGGTAAGCCTATGGTTCAGTGGGTTTATGAACAAGCGCTACAAGCGGGTGCGGAAGATGTCATCGTTGCAACTGATGACGAGCGTGTTGCGAAAGCGGTTTCGTCATTTGGTGGTAAAGTTTGTATGACCTCTCCCCACCACGAATCAGGTACGGAGCGTCTTGCCGAAGTTGTTGAAAAGATGGCTATTCCGTCAGACCACATTATTGTTAATGTGCAAGGGGATGAGCCTTTGATTCCGCCGTCCATCATTCGTCAGGTTGCTGATAACTTATCTGGGTGTGAAGCCTCGATGGCGACGTTAGCTGTAGAAATAGACTCGGAAGAGGAAGTGTTCAACCCGAACGCTGTTAAAGTTGTCGCAGATGAGCAAGGCTATGCGATGTACTTTAGTCGAGCAACCATCCCCTGGGATCGCGATAACTTTGCTAAACAAGACAAAACCATTGCCAACCCATTAATGCGTCATATTGGTATTTATGCTTATCGAGCTGGTTTCATTAATACGTATGTCAACTGGGCACCAAGTGCATTAGAGCAGATTGAGTGTCTTGAGCAACTGCGAGTGCTTTGGTACGGTGAAAAAATTCATGTGGCGGTAGCGAAAGAAGCACCAGCAGCAGGCGTTGATACGCCCGAAGATCTAGAAGCCGTGCGCGCGATTGTTGAGAAGCAAGCGTAACAAATGCTCATATAGATTTAAGAATAAACAAGGCTCCTGAATTAGGAGCCTTTTTGTTTTACTTGTATCGCGGTATTAGTTAAATGTTAGTGTCGTATTGGTTCCGTTTAGGGCAGGTCGCTAACACCTCTCGGTGACCGGTGTCTTTCACTTCTTGGAGAATGACATCAAAGCCCCATAATCGATACACGTGCTTTAGAACTTCTTCGTAACTATCATCAAGTGGGATGCGGTTGTGAGGAACGTACTGCAACGTAAGCGAGCGATCACCACGGACATCGACATTAAACACCTGAATGTTTGGCTCAAGATTAGATAAGTTATACTGAGCAGCTAAGGTTTCTCTAATGCGTTTATAACCCATCTCATCGTGTATCGCAGCGACTTCAATAAAGTTCTTATGATCATCATCGTTGATCGCAAACAGCTTGAAATCACGCATTAATTTCGGAGAAAGGTATTGGCTAATAAAGCTTTCATCTTTGAAATTATGCATCGCGAAATGCACTGCATCTAACCAGTCGGTTCCTGCTAGGTCTGGAAACCACTCTTTGTCCTCATCAGTTGGTTCTTCACAGATACGCTTAATATCTCGGAACATGGCAAAGCCTAACGCGTAGGGGTTAATGCCATTAAAGTAAGGACTGTTATAAGGCGGCTGAGCCACGACACTGGTGTGGCTATGTAAGAACTCTAGAATGAATTTTTCAGACACCAAGCCCTCATCATAAAGATGGTTGAGTATGGTGTAGTGCCAGAACGTTGCCCAGCCCTCATTCATAACTTGCGTTTGTTTTTGCGGATAAAAATACTGACTGATCTTACGGACGATCCGAACAACTTCACGTTGCCACGGCTCTAGCAACGGCGCATGTTTTTCGAAGAAGTAGAGCAAGTTTTCCTGAGGCTCGCTTGGGAATCGCTCTTTAATGTCTTCCTCTTTCGTCTTGGCTGTCGGTACCGTGCGCCAAAGCTCATTAACTTGAGATTGTAGGTATGCTTCGCGTTCTTCTTGTCTTGCTTTTTCCTCTGTAATTGAGATTTTCTCTGGACGCTTGTAGCGGTCTACACCAAAGTTCATTAACGCGTGACAAGAGTCGAGCAGTTTTTCCACTTCTTTTACGCCATATCGTTCTTCACACTCGGCTAAATACTTTTTGGCGAACAGCAGATAGTCGATAATAGAGCTGGCGTCAGTCCACGTTTGGAATAGGTAATTACCTTTGAAAAAAGAGTTATGGCCGTAACACGCGTGCGCTATAACGAGTGCTTGCATTGTTACCGTATTTTCTTCCATCAAATAAGCAATACAAGGGTCGGAGTTAATCACAATCTCGTAGGCTAACCCCATTTGACCATGTTTATAGTTCTGCTCTGTTTGAATGAATTTTTTACCAAATGACCAGTGGTTGTAATTGATTGGCATGCCGATACTTGAATAGGCATCCATCATCTGTTCTGAAGTAATCACTTCTATTTGGTTAGGGTAAGTGTCTAGGCGATAATGCTCCGCGACACGCTTAATTTCTTTGTGGTAGCGCTCTAACAGCTCAAATGTCCAATCTGGTCCATCTGGCAACACTCTACTGTTACGCTTCTTAGGCGCCTCTCCTGAGAGGTTTCTCGTTGCGGTATTCATCGCTAGCCTCCTTACGCCGTTTCTTTTTGGAATAGTTCACGAAAGACTGGGAAAATATCCTCCACAGAGCGAATGTTTTTCATTGCGAAATTAGGAAACTCTTCAGTGAGTTTTTCGTACTCATGCCATAGAGTTTGGTGCGATCGCCGCGTGATCTCTATGTAAGAGTAATACTGACAGTTTGGAAGTAATTTGTTCACTAACAGATCCCGGCATCTTGGCGAATCATCTGCCCAGTTGTCACCGTCGGATGCTTGAGCTGCATATATGTTCCACTGACCAATCGGGTATCGCTCTTTTACTATTTCATCCATTAACTTGAGCGCGCTAGATACAATGGTACCCCCGGTTTCTTGTGAGTAGAAAAATTCGTGCTCGTCCACTTCCTTCGCTTGGGTATGGTGGCGGATAAAGACGACTTCGACATTCTCGTAGGTACGAGTTAAGAACAAGTACAAAAGAACATAGAAGCGTTTTGCGATGTCTTTCGTTGCCTGGTCCATCGAACCGGATACGTCCATTAGACAGAACATTACCGCTTGGCTCGATGGTACCGGGCGTTTCTCATAGTTCTTGAAGCGTAAGTCGAAGGTATCGATGAACGGCACGCTTTCGATTTTCTTGCGCAGTTCTTCAATTTCAGCCTTCAAGCGGTTCTCTTCAAACTGCTGAGCAGGTTCAATATTTTTGATGCGAGCAAGTTCGTCTTCTAACTCTTTAAGAAGTCGTTTCTTACCAGCAGTCATTGCAGTACGGCGCGCAAGAGATTGTTGCAGAGAACGAACTACGGCGATATTGGAAGGGATACCGGCAGTTTGAAAGCCTGCACGGTGTGTTTTCCATTCAGTGATTTTGGCAATTTGGTTTTTTTCTAGATTAGGCAGCTCGAGATCTTCGAACAAAATATCGAGGTACTCATCTTTTGATATTTGGAATACAAATTCGTCTTGGCCTTCTCCATCTGGACTGGCGTTTCCTTCTCCAGAGCCGCTACCTTGACCGCCACCTTTGGGACGCTCAATTTTATCACCAGTAATGAATTGGTCGTTACCGGGATGAACTCGTTCGCGAACACCACCTTTGCCTTGATGAAATATAGGCTCATTGATGTCTTTGTGAGGGATAGAGACGTCTTCGCCCGTTTCCGTATTCGTAATCGAGCGTCGATTCACTGCGTCTGCTACCGACTCTTTTATTTGCTCTTTGTGGCGCTTCAAGAAGCGCTGTCGATTAACAGCGCTCTTGTTCTTGCCATTGAGCCTTCGGTCTATAAATTGCGCCATGAAATAGCCCTCTTCATGTTTCACAAGCGACCTAACTCAATACTGGGTTAGGATGACTTACGTACTCGTAGGTACCACTCAGAAAGTAGGCGAACCTGTTTCTCGGTATAGCCTTTTTCCATCATGCGAGCGACAAAGTCGTCGTGCTTCTTCTGATCTTCAGAAGAGGTTTTCGCATTAAATGAGATAACCGGAAGTAGCTCTTCGGTATTGGAGAACATTTTCTTCTCGATTACTGTGCGCAGTTTTTCGTAGCTGGTCCAAACCGGGTTTTGACCATTGTTATTCGCTTTCGCACGAAGCACAAAGTTAACGATTTCGTTTCGGAAATCTTTCGGGTTAGAAATACCAGCTGTTTTTTCGATCTTCTCTAGCTCAGCATTCAGTGAAGAGCGATCAAATAGCTGACCAGTTTCTGGATCTCGGTACTCTTGGTCTTGAATCCAGAAGTCTGCATAGGTGACATATCGGTCGAAAATGTTTTGGCCGTACTCAGAGTAAGACTCAAGATAAGCGGTCTGAATCTCTTTACCGATAAATTCAACGTATCGAGGTACTAGGTAGCCTTTCAAGAACTCGAGATATTTCTCTGCTGTTTCAGCAGGGAACTGTTCGCGCTCAACCTGTTGTTCAATCACATAGAATAGATGTACAGGGTTGGCTGCCACTTCGGTTTGGTCGAAGTTAAATACGCGTGACAAAATCTTAAAGGCAAAACGTGTTGAGAGACCGTTCATGCCTTCATCGACACCAGCATAATCACGATACTCTTGATAGCTTTTTGCCTTTGGATCCGTATCTTTCAGCGTTTCACCGTCGTATACGCGCATCTTAGAGAAGATGGACGAGTTTTCAGGCTCTTTAAGTCGAGAAAGAATACTGAATTGTGCCAGAGTCTCGAGCGTGCTTGGTGAACAAGGGGCTTGAGACAACTCACTGTTTTCAAGAAGTTTTTGGTAGATTTTGACTTCTTCTGAAACACGTAGACAGTAAGGTACTTTCACAATATAAACACGGTCCAAGAACGCTTCATTGTTCTTGTTGTTACGGAAGGTCTGCCACTCAGATTCGTTTGAGTGAGCCAGAATCATACCGTCGAATGGAATCGCAGAAAGGCCTTCTGTACCGTTGAAGTTGCCTTCTTGCGTTGCTGTTAACAGCGGGTGAAGCACTTTGATTGGTGCTTTGAACATCTCAACGAATTCCATTAAACCTTGGTTTGCTTTACACAGCGCACCGGAGTAGCTGTAAGCGTCTGGATCGTCTTGCGAATAGTGTTCAAGCTTACGAATATCGACTTTACCAACCAATGATGAGATATCTTGGTTGTTTTCATCGCCTGGTTCAGTTTTGGCAATACCGATTTGGTCAAGGATAGAAGGACGTACTTTCACTACTTTAAATTTGGTGATATCACCACCAAACTCGTGAAGACGTTTAGCGGCCCACGGAGACATGATCGAGCGAAGATAACGGTGCTCTATGCCATATTCTTTTTTCAAAATATCGCCATCTTCTGTGGCTTTGAATAGGCAGAATGGATGGTCATTCACTGGGCTGCGTTCGCCGTTAGCAGTAAGAACATAAATAGGCATCTGTTCCATCAGAGCCTTAAGCTTTTCTGCAAGCGAAGACTTACCGCCACCTACAGGGCCGAGTAGGTAAAGAATCTGCTTACGCTCTTCTAGGCCTTGCGCCGCATGTTTTAGGTAAGACACAATTTGTTCTATGGCATCTTCCATGCCATAAAAGTCTTTAAAGGTTTCATAACGAGAGATAACACGATTCGAGAAGATTCGGCTTAGTCTCGGATCTTTTGCCGTATCGATTATCTCTGGTTCACCAATCGCCATCAGTAGGCGTTCTGCTGCATTAGCATAAGCGCTTTTGTCATCTTTACACAGGGCTAAAAACTCCTGTAACGACATCTCTTCATCTTTTGCAGCTTCATATCTTGATTGATAGTGGTCGAAAATACTCATGTCGCTTTCCCCTTTAATAGTCAGTCTACCGACGAACGTTGATTCAGGCTTTCCACCAACAGTTATGCTCGTTGTTGTTTGAATATACGTCCTGTTATCACATTTGGTTCGTACAGAATGTAAGATTGGCGACACCAAAGACTTTGCTTTATGGACGGTTTTTTCGTTACAACGGTGAGCGGTGGATATGAATTTTTCAATCACAGCCTTTCTCTACTTAAGCCTAGTCGGGGATTTGCAATTTTGCTTAACAATTATGAATTTATTGTAAAAGTGACATTTGAATCACTCTTTTATTAAGGACGAATTTATGTCGTGAATAGGTGCAATAGAAATCAAATATTTGGCAAAGACGGAAGAGTCTCAGTGATTCGTTGCTCTACATTGAGCAAGGCAAGTGAAAGAGGTAGGAAGAGAGCAAAGTCTTAGATAAGTTTGTGACAGGGTAAATAACAAGGAGAGCGGGCGCTCTCCTCATTCTTAGACGACCATTTTATGCGCTGAAGATTTGCGCTAGTTCGTTTTCACATAAATGATACTGACGAGGGCAGTTACGCCAAGTTTGCAGCATACGGCGGTATTTATCTAGCATCGGCATTTGGCTGTTAAAGTGATGATCTGCCTTGTCAAACTGAGGGTACAAACCTTCAGAATCGATGAGAAAACGTACGTAATGTACTTGTTGCGCTTCTGAAGCGATATCAAATCCCAAGAACTTCAAGCGGCGCTGATCTACGTTGCTGCGGTCTTCATCGTCTAGCATGTTGTAAGATTCTTGCATCGCATGATACATCTCCATAACGTCGATGATCTCACGACATTCTGCTTCTGAGAGGCAGCCGAAATCTTTGTTCAACTCTCGCATTTGTAGTTCATAACCACGTTCAACGATCGTTTGTAAGCGTTTGTATTTGGCCGCATTACTTGGATCAAGTTGAGACATAAGGTTGTATTGGTTTGATAGAATCAAACGTTGAGCGTTTGACATTTCCATGGTGACCTCACTAGATATCTAATACATTTTTAATGTGCTTAGGTTAACGCTTAAGACATGAGTGAAACATGATCTCAACACATATTTAATACTAAAAAATGGCAAGAACTGTCACTTTTGACCAGTTTGAAAACACTTATTTATGGTAATGATTGTATATGTAGTCTCGGTCTGAAAATACTCTCAGCCACTCTGGCTTGAATACGGTTAAAACCGCCAGTGCCATACCATTTAATAGACCTTCTGGAAAGGCGAGCAACGGCACAAAAACAAAGTAGTTATGTTGAATGGTTTCCCAATCGTAGTGACCAACTGATAGGTGATAAAAAGAGTTAATGATGAGGTGCAGACTTCCTGTTATCGCGCCATTGAAAAATCCAGCAACGAAGATGAAAACAAAAATGTTTCTTGGCAAGTAGTGGTAACTCAGAAGAAACACTAAGTAACTAATGAAAATCGGAATTAGGGCAGATAGAACTAACGATGTGGGTAAGAGTAACAATGACACATCATGTAGTAGGTGGTTGACCAGCATTGCAGGGATACTGATTAGAAATGCCATACGCCAACCATACATCATCGTCAGCGTTGTTAGTGCAAGAAAATGAATCTGTAATCCTTCTTTTACACCTGCTTGAGCTGTCCATAAAATACTGAAAAAGAAGAGCGTTGCAAAAACGAGGTGCTGAAATCCTTTTTCTTTTTCCAGTTTGGGCCAAACGACTTTTTTCCAATCTGGTAGGCAGTAGACTACTACTATCCAAATTGAGACAACAAGAGAGCCTAAGTTAAACAAATCCATGTTACTTCCTTCCTATGCGAACATGACGCAATCATTTCTATCGTTCTTTTTCTACCTAAATGACCGCAGAGAAACTCACTGATAAGGCTTAGATATAATCAAAAAAATACCAGCAATAAGCTGGTATTTTAAAGAGGTTAGTCTTGCGGTTCACTTAGTATTTTACGTTATCGTTGTATTGAGCAAGAATGGATTGAATTTCATCCATGGTTTCTTTCGGTGGCGGGTTTACGCCTTCGAGTGGGTATTCTAAGCCTAACGCTTCCCACTTATGAGCCCCTAATTTGTGGTAAGGAAGTAACTCGACCTTTTCGATGTTATCCATGTCTTTAATAAATTCACCAAGCATGTGTGCTGCTTCTGGGTCATCTGTGTAACCAGGCACGACGACATAGCGAATCCATGTTTTCTTTCCGATTTTTTGCAAGTAACGAGCAAAGTCCAATGTGCGTCGGTTGGATACACCGATGAGATCTTGGTGCACTTCGTCTTTCATGTGTTTGATGTCAAGCATGACTAAGTCTGTTGCATCCAGTACTTCATCGATAACATCAGTGTGCTTACGAACATAACCGTTAGTATCTAGACATGTATGAATGCCTTCGGCTTTAGCAGAGCGGAAAAAATCACGTACGAATTCCGGTTGAAGCATCGCTTCGCCGCCAGAACAAGTAACGCCACCACCTGATGCATTCATGAAGTGGCGGTAACTTTTCGCTTCGGAAATGATTTCTTCAACCGTGACTTCTTTGCCATCATGCGTGTCCCAAGTATCGCGGTTATGGCAATACTTACAGCGCATTAAACAACCTTGCAAGAAGACGATAAATCGAATACCAGGTCCGTCTACGGTACCACATGACTCAAATGAGTGAATACGACCAGCTGTTGACATCTTTTGCTCTCATTACTAGTAAATTCTAGCTGTTATTTTATTACAAAAAGCAGGGTTAAAACAGCTTTGTCGGTACTAAAGGCAAGGTTATTTGAAGAAAGAAAATAGATGGAGCCAATCTACATAAACGCTTGAACACGAGGTGGTTAATACCTACCCCGAGAACTTGCCGTGTATCTAGATTGACTTCGATGCTGGGATAATCCAGTTTTTAGAAAAAGGCGAACACGGAGAACGAGCCTGTCCCATAAACATCGGTTTGGGCTTCTTCATAATCCGGTGTTTTAATTGTAAAGGTGATGCTTGCACCGTAATTTTGGTTGTACCAAGATACCCCCGCGACGGCACTTGCTTGCCAATTTTGCAGTGTGACGTCGTATGGCGCTGACGGTTCAGGAATGCCAGGACGATCTCCTTCGATAGTCATGTCATTAAAGCGGTAACGACCTTCAAACCCGGTGAACAAGAACCAACTCGACGTGTTCTGAGCGATCATACTTGCTGAGAAAGGGCTTTCGACACTGATATTGGCGGCTCCGATGCTATTCGCTAGGTTTGTACCCCAACGAAACATGACGCCTTGAGAGACATCACTACGGAAGTTACCCGCATTGATGTCGTTAATGTTGGTAATCTCCCATTGTGTTTTTTGTTCTTCGCTGCGCATCAATTTGTTAAATACGCGGTAACCAAGGCTGAACGCAACTTTATCTTCAATCTGGTAATCCCAACCTTGAGGGTCCGTCGATCCTGTTATGCCGTGAACGATTTCTTGCGCCTTTTCTGATAGCGAACTTTCACCCGTAGCTCCTATGGTGAAATTGTACCGTACAGCTTTGTCACTCGTTAGGGAAAGGTAGTTGATTTCGGTGTGTAGGTAACCGGCATATGGGCGATCATTGATTAGTGGATAATCGGCTTCAATGTCGCTTGGAGTCCACATTTTGTGGCCAAGAACCAACTCTATTTTATCGATATTGGCGTGCTCTGAGTTAGCTAGACTCAGCCATTTCCATTGGCTTTCTTGTGTCAGTTGGTCTGTCGCGTAAGAAAGGAAAACACCATTCGTATAGTCTTGATCTACGCCAAAAATACCATCGTTGTCGATGGTAAAAGAAACCGTAGACTTAGTGGATGCTATTGCAACTGGAGAAAGAAGGGTAAGAATAATTAATTTACTAAATCTCATAGACTTTATTTGCTAACTTTTTTCGCATCATACGTAAGAATGCGGGCAAAAGTCTTTCGCGATATCACAACTTTCATTCAAGAAATAAAAAAAGGCTGATGCTACTTAGCATCAGCCTTTGTTGTATTACTAGAACGTTATTTCGCTATAGTCTTATAGAGACTCAGTGAATGTACGCGCGATTACGTCAGCTTGTTGCTCTGCAGTTAGAGAGTTGAAGCGAACAGCGTAACCAGATACACGGATTGTTAGCTGAGGGTATTTCTCTGGGTGCTTAACTGCGTCTTCTAGAGTTTCACGGTTAAGAACGTTCACGTTTAGGTGTTGGCCACCTTCGATACCCGCTTCGTGGTGGAAGTAACCATCCATAAGACCAGCAAGGTTAGCGCGTTGTGAACCCTCATCTTTACCTAGTGCGTTAGGTACGATAGAGAATGTGTAAGAGATACCATCTTGTGCGTCAGCAAACGGCAGTTTAGCAACTGAAGTTAGTGATGCTACAGCACCTTTCTCGTCACGACCGTGCATTGGGTTTGCACCTGGAGCAAATGGAGCACCAGCACGACGACCGTCAGGCGTGTTACCAGTTTTCTTACCGTAAACCACGTTTGAAGTGATAGTAAGAATTGACTGAGTAGGGATTGCATCACGGTAAGTCTTAAGCTTACGGATTTTGCCCATAAATACAGAAACAAGTTCACATGCAATGTCATCAACGCGTGGGTCGTTGTTACCGAATTTAGGGTAATCGCCTTCGATTTCGAAGTCGATTGCTAGACCGTCTTCGTCACGAATTGGCTTAACTTTTGCGTATTTAATTGCAGATAGTGAGTCAGCCGCAACAGATAGACCAGCAATACCACAAGCCATAGTACGTTTAACGTCACGGTCGTGCAGAGCCATTAGTGCCGCTTCGTAGCTGTACTTATCGTGCATGAAGTGGATAGCGTTTAGTGCTGTCACATATTGTTTCGCTAGCCAATCCATGAAGTGGTCCATTTTCTCCCACAGTTCATCGTAGTTAAGAACATCGCCTTCGATCTTAGGCATTTGCGGGCCAACTTGGATTTTTAGCTTCTCATCCACACCACCGTTGATGGTGTAAAGCATTGTTTTCGCAAGGTTCGCACGAGCACCGAAGAACTGCATTTGCTTACCAACAACCATTGGGGATACACAACATGCGATCGCGTAGTCGTCAGAGTTCATGTCTGGACGCATTAAGTCGTCATTTTCGTACTGAATAGAAGAAGTATCGATAGATACTTTCGCACAGAACTTCTTGAAGCCTTCAGGTAGTTGCTCAGACCAAAGAACAGTGATGTTTGGCTCTGGAGAAGGACCCATAGTGTATAGTGAGTTTAGGAAACGGAAGTTTGTACGAGTAACTAGCGTACGACCGTCAAGACCCATACCACCCATAGACTCAGTTGCCCAGATAGGGTCGCCAGAGAATAGATCATCGTACTCAGGAGTACGTAGGAAACGAACCATACGTAGTTTCATTACGAAGTGGTCGATCATTTCCTGAGCTTGTTCTTCAGTTAGCTTACCAGCCGCGATATCACGTTCGATGAAGATGTCTAGGAACGTAGAAGTACGACCTAGAGACATAGCCGCACCGTTTTGAGATTTAACAGCAGCTAGGTAACCGAAGTAAGTCCACTGAATAGCTTCTTGCGCAGTTTCAGCAGGACGAGAAATATCACAACCGTATTTTGCAGCCATTTCTTTGATTTGACCTAGAGCACGGTGTTGCTCTGCGATCTCTTCACGAAGCTGCATTGTCATTTGTAGGTCTTCGCCGTTCTCAAAACGCTCTTGTAGAGAAGAGAACTGCGCGAATTTATCCTTCATTAGGAAGTCAATACCGTATAGAGCAACACGACGGTAGTCACCGATGATACGACCACGACCGTATGCATCTGGAAGACCAGTCAGTACGCCAGATTTACGACACGCCATGATTTGAGGAGTGTAGATATCGAAAACGCCTTGGTTGTGAGTTTTACGGTATTCTGTGTAGATTTTTTTAACTTGTGGGTCTAGCTCGCGGTCGTAGGCTTTGCATGAACCTTCAACCATGCGGATACCACCGTTAGGGATGATCGCACGTTTTAGAGGAGCGTCAGTTTGAAGACCTACGATAGTTTCTAGGTCTTTTTCGATGTAGCCTGCATCGTGAGCAGTGATGGTAGAGATAACTGAAGTATCAAAATCAACAGGAGCGTGAGTCGCGTTCTCTTGTTTGATGCCTTCCATTACCTTAGCCCAAAGCTTGTTAGTCGCTTCAGTACCTTCAGAAACTAGGAAAGATTCGTCGCCTTCGTACGGAGTGTAGTTCTTCTGAATGAAATCACGAACGTTTACTTCGTTTTGCCAGTCGCCTGCAGCAAAACCTTCCCAAGCTTTAGCAAATTGCTCTGCCATGACATACCTACCTTTTTAGTAGAAAAAAATACGTACTGCTTCGCCGTTGAGCCAGCTATCCCCAGATAAAAGAGGGGAACAGTACACTCTTATGAATAACAATATTTATAGTCTTAAATTTACGTATTCGATTTACAAAACTATAAATATTGTCACTAGTTTTAACGTTTCTCTTTTTAAGCAACAGTTAGAGGTTAAACTAAAATTTTTTTGCAAACCTTAAACTAAATCAATAAATCCTCAAAAATCTCGATAAAAATGGGGTAGCGACGAGCGCTACCCACAAATTTCTGGACTGCTAGCTTATAGCCAAGCTTGGATGCCATACTGGTCTTCAAGCATACCAACTGCAAGCATAGCAACTAAACAGATAACAAGTACGCTTACTGGGATCACAATCTTGTCTACAAATGATAGGCGAGACGCGCGCTCTTTATCTCCAATTAAACCGTTGTTATCTAAAAGCATAGTTAATGCCCAAGCTAGAACTGGGTTAACAACGGCAGAACCAAAGATACAAATGCCTGCTGCTTGTGAGTCTTTCGAGTCCTTCACCATCTGCATGCCAGCTTCAAGCAGTGGTAGAGATACACCAACGAGAAGAGCAACGCGCATAACTGGAGGCCATACTGCAACGTCCATAGGAAAACCAAGGATTGCAACAATAATACATAGAGAGCCTAGTAAGATGGCACCAGCAGGAATAGGGCGTTTCGCGATTGCAGCAGGGATCATGTAAGTCCCCCAAGATGATGTGATGTTACCACCACCCACTGCAGTACCGACCATTTGGCGAACGGAACACATTGTCATTGTGTCATCAACGTCCATCAGCACTTTCTCACTCTTACGTGGGTAGTTCATCTCTTGGAAGATACGGTGACCCAAGAAGTCAGGTGACCACATTGCTACCGCAAGAATGGCGAATGGTAGTGAAGCGATGAAGTGTTCCATATTAGGAAGACCAAGCATCCAACCTTCTTCTGTTGAGCCCCACCAGTAGATTGGATTTAGGTTTGGAAGGCCTGTCTCGGTTACGAATTTAATATCGAAGCCTGCGCCAAGAGCAAGTGCGATTGCAAGTCCTGTGAAGGCACAAACAGGGATCGCTAGCCAGCGTTTGTTCACTTTAGCAAGGAACGCGTATAAGCCAATGGTAACCGCAAGAACAATTAGACCGATGTAACCCATGCTACCAGCGGCAATCGTATCGGATTGCAAACCAACAGCCCAAGCTTGAATAGAGTTAATTTGGCTCATGGTTCCGGTTAAACCTAAGAAAATAAGAAGGCCACCAGCCGTACCTTCAGAGGTGAGGTTAACCAGTTTTGACCCACCTTTTAAGAGGCTCAAAATCAAACCAAACACACCAATGAGAATTGCTAATGCAAGAGGGTGAGCGCCAGCAAGAGCGATGGTACCAATAAGAGGGATCATTGGGCCGTGGTTGCCTGCTAGGTTGGCTTTAGGGTTAATAAAACCAGAGGCAAGTACACAGAAAAGAAGTGCAGGGATGAGCATTTCTACACGCGCAACTTCGATAGCAAAGTCCTTGCCTAAGTTTACGTGGTCCCATGCTGCAGTAAGACCTTCAGCCCAAGACATCATTACCGCAGAGTACATTGCGATAATACCGATAGTACCAGCAAGCGCTGGAACAAGGTCTTCAAGCTCAAAGCGGAAGTCACGACCTGGCAAGTTCAAGCCAAAACGACGTGGCTTCATGATTTGTAGTTCGTGGTCTAGGTAGTCTGAACGGCTTGCGAACTCAGATGCTGGACGATGAAGCTCACGGTAGCTCTTGGTCTCGATATCTGAATCAGAGTGCGTTTTGTTAACTGCGTCTGACATAGATTCCTCATATATTTAAAAGTTATGAATTCTTCATTCAATTGTGTTAGTCCGCATCCTGCGGCACGCTTATGCTAGCTATTGTTAGATTTGTTACACGTCGACACTGTGCCTAAGCATAGCTAATAACTTATTGTGTTGAGGCACAAAAAAAGCCTCATCTTTTGGCAGGAGTCTAGCAAGATAGCCATTTAGGGTGATTGATTTAGATCACTTTAAGAATGGTTGTGAAATAAAACTACAGAAAGTTTCTGGCATGCGAATGAGATGCGGAGATCTTGTGTAATTTCATTACACAAGTTGCATAAAATTAGAACTTTTTGTCCTTTTGCACGAGATGCAGATTAAATGTCAATATTCACGATGATTATATAAAGCTGGCTTTATTCTTGCTTTGGACAGAGCAAAGACAATTTTTTGGCTAATCATTGCCGCTCAGTTTAGGAAAAAGACATGAAACAGCTTAAAGTACTGCCACTAGTGGCAATCATCTCAGGGTTAATGGTCGGTTGTGGCGGCGGTGGCGGCGGTGGCGGTAGTTCCACACCAAGAACTACATTCACTTTTACTTTTGCAGCTCCAAATGTCATTAGTGAAACAAATGCACAAAAAGACAGCTGTACTATTTACGACCGAAGAGTAGATGGCAACGGCATCGAGCAGGTATTGACCTATCAACCAGCCGTAAGTGCACAGCTAACAGGAGGTAAGGTCGTCGGTTTCTATTCAGACAAGAATGGTGTCCGTCAAGGCGACTTTATCTACCCATCAGGCACTACTTTGAAATTTGTTCTAGAAGACATTCCTGAGGACGGCTATTTTACTTATCAGTTGCTTGATGCTTCTGGAACAGTATTTACGGCAAACAGCTTCGGTCGAGATTTTTTAAAGGACAATAACCTTAGAAACTCAACGTTCTCAATGAATCGAGAGGCGGTGTCTGCTTGCAATAAAAATGGCAACTTCCGTAAGGCTACCCGAACTGACCTTAAATATGAAGCAACGGAGGCTGGTGGCTTAGAGTACAACTTCATATCTAAAATTGCGAAAGAGTCTAAGCCTACCTATTCTATTGATTCTTTGGATGTAAGAGCAATTGGTTCGAAGATGGAGTCGACAGTCGTGCTACAATATGCAGACGCAGCGAAAACAGAACTGCACCAGTATGGTATTCGCGATTGGTCGAGTGAATCACCATTGCCGTTGGTTGGCATGAATGGTTCTTCTCCAATCTTGAACCCAACACTTTTTAAATATGACACTTTAGACATCAGTGTACTTGTTGGTGATTACAACTACGAAGTTGCAGAGCTACCTATGTCAACGACGAAGTTCTACCACCCGCTTGAGCCAAAAACGGAAACTTGGACTTACAGTGTTGCAGCTGAAAAACCTATCAATGGTTGGACGGTAGTGCTGAACCAAAAGATGTATCAGGACGCAAATTGGGATATCTCAATTGATCCAAGCGCTTACTACAACCTAAATGCTCTGCCTGCGTCGCATGTGGTGAGAGGCTCAACTATTGATACTGGTTTTGCTTTCACTGACCAAGATAAAGGCTTTAGCCGCCTTGCATATCGTGCAGAGTCTAACTCTGGAACACTACACCGAGTAACACACAAGATATTTACAACTTTAGAGAGTGATGTCGTTGTTCCGGAGTTGTTCTACTACACATTCGATGACAGTGTGAAGCAAGATTTGAAAGTTTCTTCTAAAAGTGATTTCTCACAATCTATTGTCGTGGAGTCTGCTGAAGCAAACCTAAATAGCTATGACTTTGTTTCTCTTTTCTCTCATGGTGATGTGACCGATCTTAAAGTGGATCACGATGGTCTTGTGATCAGTGAAGTTGATTCTGAGAAGGTCAATACGAATGCTCAGAAATCTGATTTTATGGTATTGGTTAAGTAGCGTCTTAACACTTTTGTAAATTTATTAAGCCCCTTTGAAAGGGGCTTTTTTATATTTAATATTCAACTTTTGAAGAATATGTTGCTATATATTGCATATTAATTTGTCTATCGTATCTTTCTATTCGAATTATTTAGGTTAATAATTTGTTGCAAGTTTCAGAGGGCGGTGCTAATTTGTTCCGAATTAGAGAGGGCGGAGTCCCTTAATTGCAGTGACAAAAAACACAGGGAGTAGGGCGCATGAATGATGTACCAGCGCTAGATATAAAAGACCTGCACAAAACATTTGGACAAAATGAAGTTTTAAAAGGCATTTCACTTGCCGCGCACAAAGGAGATGTTATCTCCATCATTGGCTCTTCCGGCTCAGGTAAGAGTACCTTTCTCAGATGTATCAACTTGCTAGAAACGCCTACCGCGGGCGAAATTTGGGTAAATGGTGAATTAATCCAAATGAAGAACAACAGAGCAGGTGAATCTGTTCCTGCTAATGAAAAGCAAGTCCAACGTATTCGCTCACGCCTGGCAATGGTTTTCCAAGGTTTCAACCTCTGGTCTCACCTAACCGTACTAGAAAACGTGATTGAGGCGCCTGTTCATGTCCTAGGCGTGCCAAAAGCTCAAGCGATTGAAAACGCAGAAGTCTTGCTTAAGAAGGTAGGCTTGTATGAGCGTAAGGATTATTACCCTGGGCACTTATCTGGCGGCCAGCAGCAACGTGCAGCTATTGCCCGTGCGCTAGCAGTTGACCCAGAGGTGATGTTGTTTGACGAGCCAACTTCTGCGCTTGACCCAGAACTTGTAGGAGAAGTTCTGGGGGTAATGAGAGATTTGGCAGATGAAGGGCGAACTATGCTGGTGGTCACGCACGAAATGGCGTTTGCGCGTGACGTATCAAACCATGTGATGTTTTTACATCAAGGCTTAGTGGAAGAACAGGGAAATCCAGCTAAGCTATTTACAAACCCGGATTCAGAACGATTACAGCAGTTTATCTCATCCATTTACTAATATTTGTTAGGCGGCAGACTATTGCCTCCTAAGCCAACACAACAAACAAAACGAAATAAAATAGCAATCACAGGAGTATGGAAATGAAAAAGTGGTTATTAGCAGCAACGATTGCTGCAACGGCAGTATCAGGTGTTGCCCAAGCGAAAGAATGGAAAACAGTTCGCTTTGGTATCGAAGGTGCTTACCCTCCGTTTAGCTGGACAGAAACTGATGGCTCAATAAAAGGCTTTGACGTAGACATGGCAAATGCACTCTGTGAAGAGATGCAAGTGAAGTGCAAAATCGTCGCTCAAGATTGGGATGGTATTATTCCTTCTCTGCTTGCACGTAAGTACGATGCCATCATCGCAGCAATGTCTATCACTGAAGAGCGCAAGAAAAAAGTCGATTTCACTGGCAAGTACGCACAAATTCCAAATAAATTTATCGCTAAGAAAGGTGCGGGTCTAGATTTTGATAATCTTAAAGATGTCAAAATTGGCGTGCAACGTGCGACGACACATGACAAGTACTTAACTGACAACTACGGCGATGATGTTGAAATTGTGCGTTATGGCTCTTTTGATGAAGCGTATCTTGATCTAGAAAATGGTCGAATTGCTGCTGTTTTAGGTGATGCTTCTGCTCTAGAAGAGGGTGTGATCAACAAAGCAGGTGGCGAAGCTTATGAGTTTGTTGGACCGTCGTTAACCGATCCAAAATGGTTTGGTGAAGGTATGGGTATCGCTGTTCGTAAACAAGACAAAGATCTGACGAAGAAACTCGACGCAGCAATTATTTCACTACGTGAGAAAGGTGTTTACCAAGAAATTGCTGGTAAATACTTTAACTACGATGTGTACGGTGAATAAACCGTAATTAAGCGACCGTTGGCTTGTTCCTAGAAGTAGTCAACGGTCGATTTTTTGAGTTTAGGGATTAGGAACTCACCTATGCTAGATTTACAAGGATACGAAGCTTCGATTTTGAAAGGAGCTTTAGTAACAATAGAAGTTGCAGTGCTTTCACTCATTCTCGCCATGGTCTTAGGCATGCTTGGCGCATTAGCTAAGTTAGCACCTTACAAATGGGCAAGGGCGATTGCCACTCTTTACACCACAGTCATTCGCGGCATTCCAGATTTGGTTCTGATGATGCTGATTTTCTTTGGTGGACAAATACTTTTAAATAACAGCCTTTACTCCATTAACGAAACGCTTAACGAGTGGTTTGCCTCGAGTGATCCAAACCATGAATGGACGTCTTACTTACCTGATTATATTGATGTCAGCCCATTTATTGCTGGTGTACTCACGATTGGTTTTATCTTTGGCGCCTACATGGCGGAGACTTTTCGCGGAGCGATCATGGCGGTGGACAAGGGTGAATTAGAAGCGGCGAAAGCTTATGGGATGAGTTCTGCTTTATCGTTTAGAAGAATCTTACTTCCTCAGATGATTCGTCATGCATTACCTGGATTTGGTAATAACTGGTTAGTGTTACTTAAGACCACAGCGTTAGTTTCCATTATTGGTCTGGATGACATGGTGAGAATGAGCTCATTGGCAGCAGGTACGACCAAAATGCCGTTCACCTTTTACATGGCTGTCGCGCTCATCTTTCTATTTTTTACCAGCGTTTCGACCGGGCTACTCAAGCTTGTTGAGCGTAAGTTCAGTATTCATGCGAGGTAAGTTATGGACTTTTCTTTGATTATTGAAAGCTTTCCAACTTATCTTCAGGGACTTTGGACAACAGTTTGGTTAGTGGGATTAGCGTTGGTTATTGGCTTGTGTGTCTCTATCCCATTAGCCGTGGCACGCAATAGTACCAATTACGCTCTAAGCTTACCTTCTTGGGGATTCATTTACTTTTTCCGTGGAACGCCGCTATTGGTTCAGCTGTATTTGATTTACTACGGCATGGATCAGTTTTTCCCTGTGAAAGATACCTTGTGGGAGAACGCTTGGTTTTGTGCTTTGGTCGCTTTTATTCTGAATACATCGGCTTACACCGCAGAAATTATTCGTGGTGCGATTAATGGTTTGCCGAAAGGTGAGGTGGAAGCTGCGAAAGCCTATGGCATGAGTAAGTTTATGACATACAGACGTATTATCTTGCCGAGTGCATTGCGTCGAGCATTACCCGCTTATTCCAACGAGGTCATATTTATGCTGCACGGAAGTGCAGTCGCGGGCATCGTTACCATCATGGATTTAACTGGTGCTGCGCGTCTAGTTAACTCGCGCTACTATGCACCATTTGAGTCTTTCCTGACGGCGGGGCTGTTCTACATGGCACTGACGTTTATGATCTTGTGGTGTTTCAAAGTGGCAGAGAAGCGTTTCTTAGCTTATCTGCGTCCTTTAAGCTAATTATCAATAGAGGCAATAGCATCGGAGTGGGTGCTATTGCTTTTGATAATTTTGTTATCTTCATTCCTATTTTTTCAGTCGATGTAAAAGACTCTTTCTTATTATTCATCAACTTACATTAACATTCGGTAAACTCATTGTTTAGTAAGTAAAAATGAAAAAAACAATTCTATCGTTGGGCATTGCCGCCTTAGCCACAGGATGTGGTGGGGGAGAGGGAGAATCACAACCTAATGCTCAAGTAAAACCAACGCCAGCTCCAGTTCAACAAGCTCTTGAAACTGGTAATGCACTGCTCGTTTCTGACCCGAGCGAATTCATTCGTAAAAGTCGTCAGGTTGTAGAAGCTCACAAGATGCAGTCGAATACGATCAAATCTGCAATTGCGAAAAACCTTTCAGGTCTTTATTGGGATCCAACCCATGATGCCGCGATCTTGGCACCTCAGTATGGCTTCAACGACACCATCTTGATGACCAATAAGGCCATGGCAAGCGGTTACAAAGATCAAGCTCTGTCAATTGGCGTTGCCGGGGAAAAGTCTAATGGTCAACGTTACGCACTATTAGGGAGTAACCCATTTAGAACGGCACAACGTTTTCCCGACTCTTCCAACTCTGCGATGACGCAATGGTTAAGTAACCTGGTCACTTGGTTGTCGGGCGGAGTTACTTCAAACGTCGTCATCGCGCAAATGGATCAGTCTTATTACTTTCCGGATGAGCAAGCGACTCGGAATTGGCTGAAAGACAATGTTTCACAAGAGTTGGCGTTTAACGAGGCCAACCTATGCGATGGTTCGAAGCTACTTAACTGCTTGCAAACCAATACTCCAAACTTATTGATCTTGTCACAGCATCTGCAATCTGGAGATACCAACAAACCAGTACTCGAAGCTTTGGAATACGCTGAGCAAGCCCAAATTCCTGTTCTATACCTGCATTGGGATGGAGGACTAACTGATCTTGGCCAAGACATTTTGGAAAAATTCCATGTTGATTATGTGGGAGATAACTATTGGCGTAAGTTAGGCTTGGTCGACTGGGAACCTTCATCGTTGATGAACGTTGTGCCGGACTCTGTCATCACACAACAAGCGCTGTTGTCTCGTTTTGAATCTCAAAATTTCAACGTTGACTTGTCAAAGTGTGATGACAAATCCTGCCCTGACACTGCGAATATGGACAGTCAATTTTATGCAGGGGCAAACAGCATTCGCCATTGGTTGCAAAAGCTTGATGAACTAAAAGTAGATTTGTTTAATCAAAACGGCTACCAATACGAAAAACTCATGGTATTGCTGGCTGATCATTATCGTCAAACGGTTGTCTTCCCGATGGACAAACAATCAACCCAAACGACCGAATTCCTAAAGTCGTACTTTGCCGATTACGTGCAATACAACAGCCGAAGCGTAAACCCAAAACAACCAAATATGGGGAACTTCAGCCGTAGTGAGTTTAGCCCTGAAATAAAGAGAATCAGTGCAACGATTAATATGGAATCAAAGCGTAACTTCCGTTCGGCTGGTGTGTATGCGCTTCCTGGGGAAACCTTTACGGTTAAACGTAATGACAGCAATGATGTGGCGACTAAGATTGTCATCAACACTTTAAGAAGTGGTGCAACTCATGAGTTCAGCAAAGATGGATACACGCGACCAAAACTGCTGACTTCATTCGGCTATGAAGTGAAGCCGGGTGAAACCATCACGCTGACTTCTCCTTATGGTGGTCCAGTACAGGTTCACTTTGACAAAAATGATGTTCCGGTTGAACTGAAATTTAATCATGTGGCACAGCATCCAGTTTGGAGAAGTGAGAAGGACAACGACGCTTTTATTCAACAGTTAGAAGCCAATTTATTCGATTGGGCTGAGCTGATCACTCCTGGGTTTGAAGTACACTCAAAGCGCGACAAAATGTTGGAGTCGGTCAACGATGAAATGTGGTCTACCCCTTCGGAAATGGCGCTTGCAACAGAAGAATATGTTCACAACTACCCGCATGTGCTGGCAGGTTTCCAAGGGCCGGGCATAGATGAAGTGCCTGAAATTATTCAATACGCCCAAAACCAAGGTTGGGAAATCGCCAATATTGATATAGTGAAGCACATGAACGCTGACCAAGCGACGTGTGGTTATGGTTGTTCGGGTAACCCTTACGATGCTTACTGGTCATTCAGCCCACTCGGTCACGGTGATTTACATGAGCTTGGTCATGGTTTAGAAAAAGGTCGATTCCGATTTTCAGGCTGGGAAGGGCATTCAACGACCAATTACTACTCGTATTATAGTAAGTCTCGTTTCTTCCAGAATACGGGGAAAGTTTCAACTTGCCAAAGCTTGGATTTCAAAGGCCAGTTTGAATTATTGCAAGCTAGCCGAACTCAAGCGGATCCAAACGCATACATGGCTGCGCAAAATCAAACCAGTTGGAGTTGGGGCGCTCGTGTTTACATTCAAATGATGATGGCGGCGCAGCATGAAGGTGTGCTTAAAAATGGTTGGCATTTATTGGCGCGCTTGCACCTGATTGAACGTGAGTTTAACCGCTTAAAATCGGACGATGCGCTTTGGGATGAGAGACGATTGAGCATTGGTTTCGCCAACTACTCTCGGGAAGAAGCAAATAGCATCTCGAACAACGACTGGTTACTTATTGCTCTGAGCAACATCTCTCAGCGAGATATGACTAACTATCTCGATATGTGGGGGTTCTCGTTCACAGAAAAAGCGAAACAGCAGGTTGTGGCGCTGAATCTACCGCCGATGCCGCTCACTTACTTTGCAAGTAGTAATACAGGCTACTGTCTGAACGAATTTGCTCAAACACCGATAACTATTGATGGTCAAACGGTTTGGCCGCTGAATTAGTGATTAAGTGGTAATTTGTATGAAAAAGGGAGACTGAGTCTCCCTTTTTATTGGACTAAGCTTAGCGTTGAGTCTCGCTTATAGCTTTGCAATATATTACTTAAATGTTGACCAGATTGGTGCGTGATCTGAAGGCTTCTCGATACCACGAAGCTCATAGTCGATACCAGATTCAATACACTTTTCCGCTAGAGAAGGGGTTGCCAAAATGACATCAATTCGTAGGCCACGGTTATCATCAAAACCGCGAGAACGGTAGTCAAACCACGAAAATTGATCGTTCACCTCTGGGTATAGCTTACGGAAGGTGTCCACAAAGCCCCAGTCTAGTAAGGCTTTCAACCATTCGCGCTCTTCAGGTTGGAATGAACATTTACCTGTTTTTAGCCAACGTTTACGGTTTGGCTCGCCGATACCGATATCTGCATCAATAGGGCTGATGTTGATGTCACCCATAACAATCAATTGCTCGTCGTTATTGTGATGATCGTTTAGGTAGGTCATCAGATCTTTATAGAATTGGCGCTTGTATGGGAATTTGGTTTCGTGGCTGATGTTATCCCCTTGAGGGAAATAGCCGTTTAGCACAGTGACCTTTTCGCCGTTTTCATTTAAAAACGTTGCCATGATCATGCGCTTTTGATGTTCCTCGTTATCCGTCGGGAACCCTTTTTGTACGTGTAGAGGCTCTTGCTTACAAAGCATTGCTACGCCGTAATGTGCTTTTTGACCATGAAAATACACTTTGTAGCCCATGGCTTCGACAGCTTCAATCGGGAATGCTTCATCGTGAACTTTAATTTCCTGAAGACCAATCACATCAGGTTGGTGTTTGTCGATTAGCGCTTGGAGTTGGTGCAGTCGCGCACGTAGTCCATTGATGTTAAAGCTGATTACTTTCATTATTTATCCTTTTGGGGGCGTACTTTTTATGAATAGTATCATTGTGTAAGAGCACTGAAAATGAGTCTCGGTGAAAGGAGTGAAACGCTCTGAGCTACTTTGCTTTTAATTTGTTTTCTAAGTCGTTTTGCACGATCTTTAAAGCGTTAAGCGCAACTTCTGGATCTATCTCATTGCTCTCAAGCAAATAGATTAAATCGACAGCCAGTTTGATCTCTTCAGGTGCGTCATCTAAAGGCGAGGTTGGTTGGTCAGCCATTATTGATGTTTTTCCCTATGTGTAATTTGGTTCTCTAGCTTAAGAAGTGCTGCTTCACAACGCGCTAAACGTTGCTCGGTTGCTAGTAATACTTTTTGAGCGTCGGCACGCATAAAACTAGGAGCGCTTTCGACAGCACGTTCTTTTTCTAACACCATCTCGCGCAAGCGTCTTGCCCACTCTTGGTGTTGAGCGAGCTCCTGATAAAGCACGTTGATAGGCTTACGGAAATGGCTGCTATGTTTGATTTCATTCTTACGAATTTTAGTGGTAGAAATCTCGCGTTGAATCGCACCGATTTGCGCCACTAACCGTTCAGTGAGGTACTCAGCACGCAAAGCGGTGAGCTTACCTTCATTTTGCTCACGCACAATCGCATCCAGCGTGGCTTTTGCTTCTTTTACGCAAGGAGTAAGTAAGCGAGAGCGGCAACCAAATAAACGCTCATCAAAAAGCGGAACATGATGTTCGCCTCTTTGACGGTCAAGAACAGCGGCTTGCTTCGCCATTTGTTCTAGATTTTCCTGGAGTTGAGAAATGTTCATGACAAACCTACAAACCATGCGTCATAAGCCAATTTAATGGCTAGTATGCTGACGACAGTAACAAATACAGGACGAATGAATTTAGAACCAAATCTAATAGCGGAGTGCGCGCCAACAAAAGCACCAGCCATTAAACATACTCCCATTGTTAAGCCTAGCACCCAGTTGATATGTCCGAGGAATGCAAAAGTGATCAAAGAGGTAAAGTTACTGGTAAAGTTCATTGCTTTTGCTAAGCCAGAGGCGAGCAAGATATTCAGCCGGTACAGCGCCATTGAACTTACTGTCCAAAAAGCCCCAGTTCCAGGCCCTGCGAGTCCGTCGTAGAATCCGATTGATAAGCCTTGTATGTACTGTTTTTTATGAAGTTTGGGGCAAGGCTCGGGTATTGGACTTTGATGAGCAGAGTGGGGCGTTTTATGAAAAACGGTATACAACGCTGCCGCCAAAATAACAAGCGGCAATCCTTTTTCCAGCCAATCTGTACTAATCGCATCTACAAATAGCGTACCTAATGTCGCTCCGACGAGTGTCGCCACGAATGCACGCCGCCAGCATTGAGGCTTGAATAGACGTTTTTTGTAGTACGTAAATGCTGCAGTAGAAGAAGCAAAGGTAGCGGCAAGTTTATTGGTGCCTAGTGCAATATGAGGCGGCAAGCCTAGCGAAAGTAGAGCAGGTACGGTAAGCATGCCACCACCACCGGCAACTGCATCAATAAATCCAGCGACAAAAGCGACAAGCGCCAACACCAACAGCATGGTTGGCTCAATCATTTCCATAAATGGTGATTCTTCTAATATTCTATTTTACGTTTAAATGGAGGTAGTGAGTCGATTAAGGCTTGTCCGTATCGCTTAGTGACTAGGCGTCGATCAAGAATCGTTACTCTACCAGAATCTCTCTCTTTACGCAGTAAGCGACCTACGCTCTGGATCAGCTTTTTGCTTGCGTCTGGTACAGTTATTTGCATAAACGGGTTTCCTCCTTTTTTCTCAATGTATTCGGAATGAGCCTGCTCAACAGGGGAGGTTGGAACGCCAAATGGAATTTTTGTAATCACCAAGTTTTCAAGTAATTCGCCAGGTAAGTCTAGCCCCTCAGAGAAACTGCCAGTACCAAATAAGACGCTGGTTTTATTTGATTCTATTAGCTTTTTATGTTTTTTTAGAATTTCTTGACGTGAGCTTTCACCTTGAACTTGCAACGCCCAGCCTTTTTTTATGAACTCCGAAGAGAGTGCCTTCGCGACTTGGTTCATCTGCCAATAGGATGAGAATAATACTAAGTTGGCTTTCTTGTCTTCCAAGTACTTAGGCAATATCTCGATAAGATATTCAGTAAATTGAGGCGCTGGTGGTTCATATTTCATCGCAGGGATGAGCAATTCTGCCTGGTTTTGGTAATCGAATGGTGACGCAAGCGCTAAAAACTGAGTGCCTGATTCTGGTTTTCCATCAATACCAACCTGATGGCAAAAGTAATGGAAAGAGTTTAATGCACGCATCGTTGCGGAAACCAAAATGGCGCCAATACATCTGCTCCAAATCTGTTGGTCGAGTTGCCATCCAATTTCAAGTGGCGAAACACTCACAATGAAATCACCCTCGTGATCGGGGTGGGTTTCTAACCAGCGAGCTAAAGGCGCACCTTTTTCACGGGCTGGTTCAGCCATTAAATGCCATACTTGCGCTAGGTTTTCTAACCTTTGAATGTAGAAACCGAGCTCTGCAAGCGCTGGTTCAGCCAACCTTGTCGCAAGCTCCCCGTCCCTTACTCTTTCCGCAATAAGGTCGGCAATTTTTGCCACACTTTGATTTGCTTTTTTACTGAACTGCTTTAACTCTTTGGATTGGTTCTCTAGCCACTCCGGTAGTTCACCGTGTTCGAAGCGGTAGATACCCTCTTCAAATTGAGCTGGGTCGAACTGTTTGGGCAATTGACTCAGTGCCGGTATCAAGTTCTGAACCGCGTCTTGAAGGTCGTTGCGAAATCGAGCTACGCGTTTCTCGTCTGCGAGTGATGAAAACTTACTAATCGACTGATTTAACTTCTCAAGCCATGCTGCCGCACCTTTTAAACTCGCAGATGCTGAAGCATGGTCACGAGCGACGTGAGGTAAGTGATGTGCCTCGTCGAAGACGTATATCGTATTTTCTGGCTCAGGTAAAATCACGCCGCCACCTAAATCTGCGTCTGCCATGACGAGAGAGTGGTTAGCAATGATGACATCGTTTTTATCCAACTCTGAGCGCGCTTTTTGGAATGGGCAGCCGCGGTGGCCTGGTAAACTGTTATTGCAACTGTGTTTATCACTGACAATCAGTTGCCAAAGCTTATCGTCGATGGGTTTAGGCCAAGAATCACGGTCACCGTCCCATTTACCTTGCGCAAGAGAGCGATGCATTGTTTCTAACAGCTCTATATCTTTTTGCTTAGGTTTGGTTTCAAACATGGCTAACTGGCCACCATCAGCACCGCTAGCAGTGGCGAGCTTTTCTGCACAACAATAGCGTTGACGGCCTTTTGCCAAAATAAAAGAAAACTCTCGGTCGGTAATCCGACGAAAAAGAGGGAGGTCTTTATTTATGAGCTGCTCTTGCAGAGCGACGGTCGCCGTTGAGATAACCACTTTCCTATTGTTATGTACAGCCACGGGAATGGTCGCCATTAGATAAGAGAGCGATTTACCAATTCCAGTCCCTGCTTCTGCAACGAGTATTCGGTTAGATTTGTGATACTGACCGCACAGCGTTTTTGCAATCTCTGCAACAAGGTAGTTTTGTGCTCTTCTAGGCACAAAGTTATCAAGTTGATCTTGAAGGTTTTGATAGCTATTACGAATCGATTTTTGAATGTTACTGGTCAGCATACGGGCCTCAAATGCGTTGGAGGCGAATAGTAGCACACATCACTAGTTGTACAGTAGTTCACAAAACGGAATGCTTTTATAAGGAATGTAGATCTCCTTCACAAAAAAATATTGAACCTAATCTTAATGAAATTAATTTCATTATATGAAAAATATAAAACTCCAACTTGGTCTGATTTGTAGGTTTTTATTCTTTTTTTGTTTTTTTAAAATTTACTTATTGGATTAAAAAACCATTTGTTAATAATTTTGTAAATTACAAATAATAACGGGGATTGGTTAGATGTTCGTCGAATAAATAAAGGTAAACTTATCAAGTTGTTGTTTTGTAATGGTATTTTGTTTTTTTTACATTGGTATTTAGAAAATTTGACAGCCAGAATAATCTTTTGCACTCTTAGCTCCAGATTTTGAGGAGGTGCTGTATAACGTTTTGTTAACGCTCTACCTCAAGCATATAAAAAAAGGGAACCGGACAAGGATATCCCGAACTAAGAAAAGGCAGTGGATTAATTATGAAAAAAACTCTATTAGCACTAGCTGTAGTTGCGTCTGCAACTTCAGTGAACGCAGCTGAAGTATTCAAATCTGAAGAAGGTTCTGTAGATTTCTACGGTCAGCTACGTCCAACTCTTCTATTCACAGAAAAAACTGATCACACAGCAGAGCTAAACACTAGCTCTTCTCGTACTGGTGTGAACGCGGTTTACGTTGTTGACGAAAGCCTAAAAGTTCTGGGTGAAGTTGAAATCGGTGTTGCTCTAGGTGACAACTACGACGCAGGTGCTGATTCAAGCGAGCGTACAGATGACTCTGTATACGTACGTCGCCACATCATCGGCTTTGATATGGGTGATATGGGTACTCTTCGCTTCGGTAAAGAAGGTACTTGGGCTGATGACGTATACTTCGCAGATTACTCTTACTTCTTCGGTGGTAACGCAGCGGAAACTGCATACGGTCACGCTTGGAACAACGATTCTCAAATCAAATACGCTTACGAAAATGACGCATTCTGGCTAAAAGCTGGTTACGCGCTAGGCGAAAAAGATTCTAACGAAGAAGTACTAGAAGTATTCGTTGGTAAATCTTTCAACGACCTATCTCTACACGCTGGTGTACTTACTGCGAACAACGACATCAACGTAACTAAAGAGAAAAAACTAGTTCTTAATGGTGTAGAGCAAACAGTTTCTCACACAGAGCGTACTGATAACGAAAACCTATCTTTTGAAGTAACTGCTGAGTACGCACTAAACGAGCACACTCTAGGTGCTACGTACTACTACAACGAAAACGAAGATAAGCTAGGTAAATCAACAGTTGATTCACACTACATCGTTGTAGCTGGTATGTTCGCTGTTGCTCCTAAAACAACTCTATACTCTGGTTACGAGTACCTAGCTCAGTCTACTGACGAAGCAGGTAAAGTAGACGCAGACTCTTCTTGGTTCTACGCTGGTGTTGAATACAAGTTCTCTAAATGGGCACGTGTATTCGCAGAAGCGGGTTACACTTTCGAAGGTACTGACTTCGACAACAAAGACACAGACGACGCAACTAACTTCGGTGTTGGTGCTCGTTTCTACTGGTAATCAATACCCAGTTTGATATTGTAAGACCCAGCTATATGCTGGGTCTTTTACTATGAAGATAAGGATGAAAAATTCTATGCAGTTATCATTAAAAGTGGCAATGGCACTGTCTATTTTTGCCAGTACAAACCTCTACGCTGCAACGACTTTAGTGGTTCCAGAAGACGTGAAGTTATTGGCCGTCAACATGGAGAAGCCAGATCTAGAAGGTGGTCTTTTTTCTAGTGAGAAGACAATCGAACTACCTGACGGAACGAATCAAATTGTCTTCAAATATCAACCTACATTCGAAATTAACGAAAACCTTAAGACGGTTTACAGTGATGTAATCGTTGCTAAATTTGATGCTGAAAACGAAAAGTTAACGTTTGAACTGCCAGAGTTTAAAACTCTTCGCCAAGCGCAAAACAACATCTCGCCTCTAGATTGGCAATTACTGGATACCAAAGGCCAACCTATTGCTTTGGTCGAAGATGTATTAGAGTCAGATGGTGTTCAAATTGGTCGTAATTACCCTCAAGAATCTCGTAACTACAATATTGCTGGCGGTATCGCGAGTGTTGCCGTTAGTTATGTAACTGTGAATCAGCATCAACAATCAGTAAGTGATATCGAGCCTCGAGTTGAGACTAGTGATACCCGTTCAACAGCCGCATCGAACGACAGCCCAATGGTTGATGTATTAAAGACTATGTACCAGAAAGCGTCTCCGGCGGAAAAAGAGGCATTTAAAAACTGGCTTGCTGAGCAGTAATCCCTTAGTTCATTAGATAGGGCTTAACTGAAAAAGTACGAATCTAAAAAGCAGGCTTTAAGCCTGCTTTTATCTTTTCTGCTTATTAGAGAGAGATTTCTCTCCATTCACCAGGCATTAGGTCGTTAAGGACGATATCACCCATCGAATGACGAATGAGGCGCAAAGTAGGGAAGCCAATGTGCGCAGTCATGCGACGCACCTGACGATTTCTTCCTTCGATAATGGTAATGGCTAACCAAGTGGTAGGGATATTTGCTCGAAAACGGACCGGAGGGGTTCTGTCCCAGACTTGTGGTTCTGGAATAACTTCAACTTCGGCTGGTAGAGTCATACCATCTTTTAGCTCTACTCCCTTCCTCAATTTTTCAAGATCTTGCTCCTGAGGAGCGCCATCGACTTGAACCCAATAAGTCTTCGGCGATTTTGACTTTGGCTGCGTTAACTTCGCCTGCAAGATGCCATCGTTAGTGAGTACCATCAAACCTTCGCTGTCTCGGTCCAATCGGCCAGCCGCATAGACATTTTTGATTGGGATATAGTCCGCTAACGTTTTGCGACCATCGCCATCGGTAAATTGACTGAGCGTATCGTAAGGCTTATTGAAAATAATGACTTTACGTTCTTTAGGGGCCACTTTTGGCTTTTGGCTTTTTGTTGGGCGATTAGGGCGGCGGTCTTGCTGAGTACGAGTCTTCGAGCCATTGCGAGCTCCTGAGTGTTTAAAATGGCCCGTTTTAGACTGGTTACGACTGCGACCTTTTTCCTGACCTGTACGAGATGACATGTTAACTACCCTGCAAAAATGTAAATGAACTGTGTTTGAAAGTTTTAAGTTTTCTCATGATCGGATATGATTTGCGCGCCTAAAACTAACAAACGCGCACAGAATGATAGACTAATTCGTGTTATTTGTTTAATTATATCAGTGCACTCATGGATTCAGAGCTTAGAGCTTCAAACTACAACAAAGAGTGCGAACCGCATGTGGCGTTAGTGAGGAGACATGTACTGCTAACGTGCAGCAATGCGTCAATTAAACCAACTCAGACGCTGAGTTGATCAGCCAACAAGTTGATTAAAAAATAGGGAAATTTCATGCCTACAGAAAAACCTACAATTATCTACACCATCACTGATGAAGCGCCGGCGCTAGCAACTTATTCATTACTACCAATCATTCAATCATTCACAGCATCGTCTGGCATCAATGTAGATACTCGTGATATTTCACTAGCAGGTCGAATTATCGCTAACTTCCCAGAGCATCTAAAAGAAGAACAGCGCATTGGCGATGCGTTGACTGAGCTTGGTGAACTAGCTCAAACTCCAGAAGCAAATATCATCAAGCTACCTAACATTTCAGCTTCAGTTCCTCAGCTTAAAGCGGCGATTAAAGAGCTTCAGGCGAAAGGTTACGATTTACCAAACTACCCAGAAGAGCCGAGCACGTACGAAGAGAAAGCGATTAAAGCGGCTTACGACAAAATCAAAGGTAGTGCGGTTAACCCAGTACTTCGTGAAGGTAACTCAGACCGTCGTGCTCCGACTTCGGTTAAGAACTACGCGAAGAAAAACCCACACTCAATGGGTGCATGGTCAGCAGAATCTAAGTCTCATGTTGCGAGCATGTCAGACAATGACTTCTTTGGTAGCGAAAAGTCTTCAACTATCTCTGGTGCAACAGAGGTCAAAATCGAGTTTGTCGGTAATGATGGTACAGTTAAAGAGCTTAAGTCTGCGTTCCCATTACTAGATAAAGAAGTCATTGATACTTCAGTAATGAAGAAGAAGGCGTTGGTTGAATTTTTCGAGAAAGAGATTGCTGAAGCGAAAGCACAAGACGTGCTGCTGTCTCTTCATATGAAAGCGACGATGATGAAAGTTTCTGACCCTGTCATTTTCGGTCATGCAGTAAAAGTTTACTACAAAGACGTTTTCGATAAGTACGGTAAGCTGTTTGAAGAGCTAGGCGTTGATGTAAACAATGGCATCGGTGATGTTTACTCAAAAATTGAGTCTCTACCTGAAGCGCAAAAAGCAGAAATTGAAGCGGCCATTCAAGCGGTTTACCAAACTCAACCAGAACTTGCGATGGTTGATTCTGATCGTGGTATCACAAACTTACATGTACCAAGTGACATTATTGTAGATGCTTCTATGCCAGCAATGCTTCGCTCTTCGGGTCAAATGTGGGGACCAGATGGTAAACAAAAAGACACCAAAGCGATGATTCCAGATCGTAGCTACGCAGGTATTTACCAAGCGGTTATTGATTTCTGTAAAGAGCACGGCGCATTTGATCCAACCACTATGGGTAGCGTACCTAACGTTGGTCTAATGGCTCAGAAAGCTGAAGAGTATGGTTCTCACGACAAGACATTCATTCTAGACGCTGCGGGTACTGTTCGCGTTGTTGATGCTTCAGGTAACGTACTGTTAGAGCAAGCGGTTGAAGAAGGTGATATCTTCCGTATGTGTCAGGTTAAAGACGCACCAATCCAAGATTGGGTTAAACTAGCAGTGACTCGCGCACGTGCAACAGGTGTTCCAGCTGTATTCTGGCTAGACGAAAACCGTGCGCACGATGCTGAGCTCATCAAGAAAGTAAACGCCTACCTACCAGATCACGATACTGACGGTCTAGAGATTAAGATCCTATCTCCTGTTGAAGCTTGTAAGTACTCACTAGAGCGTATGAAAGCGGGTCTGGATACTATCTCTGTAACGGGTAATGTTCTTCGCGACTACCTAACAGACTTGTTCCCAATTCTAGAGTTAGGTACGTCTGCTAAGATGCTATCTATTGTTCCATTGATGAATGGTGGTGGTCTATTTGAAACAGGCGCTGGTGGTTCTGCTCCTAAGCACGTTCAACAAGTAGAAAAAGAGAATCACCTTCGTTGGGATTCTTTGGGCGAGTTCCTAGCGCTTGCAGCTTCGTTAGAGCATTTAAGTGTAGCGACAAACAATCCTAAGGCTCAGGTTCTAGCAGATACACTAGATAAAGCGACCGGTGAGTTTTTAGACACCAACAAATCTCCGTCACGCAAAGTGGGTGAGCTAGATAACCGTGGAAGCCACTTCTATCTTGCACTTTACTGGGCGAAAGCGCTTTCAGAGCAAACGGGTGATGCGGATCTTGCTGCTGAATTTGCACCAATTGCAAAAGCGCTTTCAGAGCAGGAAGAAACGATCGTTGCTGAGCTAAATAATGCGCAAGGCGTGAAAGGTGAGCTAGGAGGTTACTACTTACTAGACGATGCATTGGTTTCTAAATTGATGCGTCCAAGCGAAACCTTTAACGCAATCATTAACAAGTAAGTTAGTGTAAAAACACGTCGTTTTCGGCGTGTTTCCTATCCTGTAAGTGCGTTGTAAGTGTTCCTTTTGTAACACGTGCTCTAAATAGTAAGAAACCCGCTATCTTGGCGGGTTTATTTTTCTCTTCAAAACATCAACGTGGCGTTTCGAGAGCAATATTTTTATATTTCGACAGCGCTCTAATTATTTGGCTTGGCCTTCAAGAGGCACGACGCTACTCGCGTGACAGCCTTTGGGACCTTTTTCAATCTCGTAAGAGACTTGTTGGCCTGCTTTCAGTGTACGATAACCGTCCATCTGGATAGTTGAGTAGTGGGCAAAGATATCTCCCTCTTCTTCATCTGAACAAATAAACCCAAATCCTTTGGCATTGTTAAACCACTTTACTGTACCTGTAGCCATGCTTTACATCCCTCATGCATTTTTTACTGATGTTGTTACTGCAACCAAGTTATACCTTTAACTTGGTACTACCATTGTCAGCGAATGCCAACAAACGTCAAATCAATGATAAGTCACATTCATCAAACCACTTAAAGAAGAGAGGTTTCAAAATGATGATTTATGCATCGACACTTTCCACTGTAGTCAATGAATTTCGACAGTCAATAGCAGTGAGCAACAAACAGAAACATAATTGAAAACAAATCACTTTTGAGATTAACAAATTTGCAAACAGTTTTTCGTATATACGCAGAAGTTTAGTCAATTTGCCTATGAAGTGGTTCATACTGAAAAAGCCATACTGTCCGTGTTGCTTATGGTAGAAGAATCCTCTGACTGAATAAAAAATGAAGTTTTCGTGATAATTACCGTATTCTCAATGAGGAAGTGTGATCCAGATAGAAGATGATGGGGCGGTTTGCAATAGTCCGAAAGCAATAAATAGAAAGTTCTTTTATAAGAAAAAATGCGTAACTTATCGACAAGCATCTTTTATTTGCGCCGTATCAAGACGTGCATTAGTCTCTATATTAGGTAGCAACTTTTATCGATCAAAGATCGAATTCGGTGCCATAACTCACTACACCGCGCTGCACGCTTGTGGTAGATTGTTTTTATAGGTCGAAAACATCAACCCTTTGATACGATATCTTTAGATTGCCATGAGTAAAAATTTTGAATGGGTCACTCCGGACTCTGATCTTCTGGAGCGAGAAAGTACGAAAGTCCAGCCACCTAAGCTGTACAATGTCGTACTCAATAATGATGACTATACACCTATGGATTTCGTCATAGAGGTGCTTGAGCGATTTTTCTCACATGATATTGATAAAGCAACTCAAATCATGCTTCAGGTCCACTATGAAGGAAAGGCAATCTGCGGCACATACAGCGCAGAAATTGCCGAAACAAAAGTAGCGCAAGTTACGATGTACGCAAGGGAAAATGAACATCCGCTACTTTGCACTATGGAGCAAGCGTAAACAAAGAAGACTTGCTCGAACAACCCCAGTTGTTTTTTCGGGAGGTACTTATGCTAAATAAAGAACTAGAGTCAAGCCTTAACGGTGCATTTGCTCGGGCGCGCGACAAACGCCACGAGTTTATGACTGTCGAACACCTCCTACTTGCATTGTTGGAAAATGATGCAGCTAAGGAAGCCCTTCTAGCTTGTAAGGCGGATCTTGACGCTTTACGCAACGAACTCGATATTTTCATCGATCAAACTACGCCTCTTATCCCAGATAGTGATGAGACGCGTGAAACGCAGCCGACTTTGAGTTTTCAACGTGTACTACAACGCGCCGTCTTTCATGTACAGTCGTCTGGTCGTAATGAAGTAACAGGCGCCAACGTGCTTGTTGCTATCTTCAGTGAGCAAGAGTCGCATGCCGCTTACTTACTGAAGAAAAATGACATCTCCCGATTAGATATTGTTAACTTCATCTCCCATGGTATTACTAAAGCATCAGGTGCAGGTGAGGATTCATCATCAGACTCGTTTAGCTCAGAAAGTGTTGAAGAGCCTAATTCTGAAGAACGCCTAGAAAGCTTTGCGACGAATCTTAATCAAGTCGCTAAAGATGGAAACATCGACCCACTCATTGGACGTGATAAAGAGTTAGAGCGCACTATTCAGGTACTTTGTCGACGCCGCAAGAATAATCCACTACTAGTGGGTGAGGCAGGGGTTGGTAAAACAGCCATTGCGGAAGGTCTTGCATGGCGAATTGTCGAAGGGCAGGTCCCTGAGGTTATTCAAAACAGCGTGATTTATTCACTAGATATTGGCTCTTTGCTCGCTGGTACCAAATATCGCGGTGATTTTGAAAAGCGCTTCAAGGCGATTTTGAAACAACTTGAAAAAGAAGAAGATGCCATTTTGTTCATCGATGAAATACATACCATCATCGGTGCAGGCGCGGCATCTGGTGGTCAAGTCGATGCAGCAAATCTTATTAAGCCTCTTTTAAGTAGCGGTAAGTTGCGTTGTATTGGTTCGACGACATACCAAGAGTACAGCAACATTTTCGAGAAAGAGCGTGCGTTGTCTCGCCGTTTCCAAAAGATAGACGTTGTAGAGCCTTCATTGGATGATACAACTAAAATCTTGATGGGCTTGAAGCCGAAGTACGAAGCTCACCATGAAGTACGTTATACCAATAAAGCACTGCGTGCCGCGGTAGAACTGTCGGCTAAATACATTAATGAACGCCATCTACCAGATAAGGCCATTGATGTCATTGATGAAGCTGGTGCGCGTAGTCGTCTTGCTCCTGCAAGCCGTCGTAAAAAAACGGTCGGAGTGGCTGATATCGAATCAATGGTTGCCAAAATGGCGCGAATTCCAGAGAAGTCGGTTTCTTCTTCAGATAAAGACATTTTGAAAAACTTAGATAGCAAAATGAAGATGTTGGTATTTGGTCAAGATAATGCGATTGATGCATTGTCCGAGGCGATCAAGCTGACACGTGCAGGTTTAGGTGTAGACAACAAACCTGTTGGTTCATTCTTGTTTGCAGGCCCAACAGGGGTTGGTAAAACAGAGGTGACGGTGCAGTTATCTAAGCTTCTAGGTATCGAACTACTTCGTTTTGATATGTCTGAGTATGGTGAGCGTCACTCCGTAAGTCGCTTAATTGGTGCGCCTCCTGGTTATGTCGGTTATGACCAAGGTGGTTTGCTAACCGATGCTGTTATTAAGCACCCACACTCAGTCGTATTACTTGATGAGATTGAAAAAGCGCACCCTGATATCTTTAACCTGTTGTTGCAAGTCATGGATAACGGTACGCTAACGGACAACAATGGTCGCAAAGCAGACTTCCGTAATGTCATTCTTGTTATGACAACTAACGCAGGTGTGGCGGAAACCGAGAAGAAATCAATTGGTTTGATTCAACAAGACAACAGTCACGATGCAATGACGGAAATTAAGAAGGTGTTTACTCCTGAGTTCCGTAACCGTCTTGATAACATCATCTGGTTTAACAGCCTTGATGAAAGCGTTATCCATCAAGTGGTTGATAAGTTCATTGTTGAACTGCAAGTGCAACTTGATGCGAGAGGCGTTTCAATGGAAGTATCGCAAGACGCTCGCCATTGGTTAGCACATAAAGGTTATGACAAAGCTATGGGGGCTCGCCCAATGGGGCGTGTTATCCAAGAACAGCTTAAGAAGCCTTTGGCTAACGAACTGTTGTTTGGATCTTTAGTTGACGGCGGTACAGTGAAAGTAACGCTGGTCAACGATACGCTTGAGTTTGAATACTTAAGTGAGAAAGAGACAGCGATGCATTAATCGTTAGTCGGTAACAAACGCAAAAGCGCACGAGAAGATCGTGCGCTTTTTTATCTGAACTAAATCGGAAAAAATTGTGCAATAAAAAACGGAGCAGCTTGCTCCGTTTTTTATTGCATCCGAAAATCAGAGATTAACGAGCGCGGAAGACGATGCGGCCTTTTGACAGGTCGTATGGAGTCATCTCTACAGTTACTTTGTCACCCGTTAGGATACGGATGTAGTTCTTACGCATCTTGCCAGAGATGTGAGCAGTCACAACGTGACCGTTTTCAAGTTCAACACGGAACATAGTGTTTGGTAGAGTGTCAAGGACTGTGCCTTGCATCTCGATTACGTCTTCTTTAGCCATTTAATCCTCTTTAGAAATTAGGCAATATTAGCGGGCTATATTCTGCCGCTAAATAGTAATTATGTAAAGTTGAGGCGTATTCTACCCTCGCCAACGCTGATTTACTAGCCTTTGGTGGCGTTGAAAGCGTGTTTTGTAGCTCATTGCTGGGCACTCATCAATCTGATATCCCAAATATAGCCACTGTTGTTTGTTTTCTTGGCAGTATTTAATTTGATAAAGCACTGCTAACGTGCCAAGAGATAACTCGTAGTCAGGGTCAAAAAAAGTATAAAAAGCACTCGAGCATTGTGGCATCAAATCTGTCACTGCAATGGCGAGCAATTGATCTGATTCATCGTAAATGTGTAAAAACGACGTTGTCAGCCAGCTAGTTTGAGCAAATCGAGCAAACTCATCACGCTTTGGTGGGTACATAGTGCCGTTTTTATGCCGTTTGCAGATGTACCGACTGTAAAGCTCAAACCATTCCTCATCCATTTCAGGTTTCATATCCCAGCGTAAAGACTGTGCTTTATTAAGCAGCCTCTTCTGACTTTTTGATAGTCTAACGTCTGGAATCGAGACTCGAATTGGCTGGCAAGCGGTGCAATGCTCGCAATGCGGTTTATATATGGTATCTCCGCTACGACGAAAACCGTTAGCCATGAGCAACTGGTAATTTTCTTCAGTATGCAGCCTTTCATCAAGCGCCACCGCAACCCGCTCTTGCCGTTCAGGCAAATAACTACAAGGGTGATTATTCGTCAACCCTATTCGAATATGTTGTATATCCGTACTCATACTGAATCCTGCAAAACTTGGGGCTGATAGGCATCAAATAGTGTTTGCTTTTCTCTTAAAGATAGTAGTTTTTGCATAAATTCGTCACGCTCAAGTTCAAATGCGCCAAGTGATGCCAAGTGAGAATTCATAACTTGGCAATCGATTAATTGACCTTGCTTTGACGCCAAATGGTTGCATAAGTACCACAATGCAATTTTGGATGCGTTATCTTTTAGACTAAACATCGACTCTCCGCAAAAAAGTTGGCCCACGCAGATGCCATATAGTCCGCCAATCAGGTTGTTGTCATGCCATACTTCTACAGAGTGACAGTGACCAAGTTTGGCTAACTCAATGTAGGAAGCTTGCATTTCCTCGTTGAGCCATGTTTCCTCTGCAGGGCGTGTTGAAGAACATAGTCTAATCACTTCTTCTGTCGCGAAATTGAGTGTTACTTTATAGTTATGTTTACGCTGAAATTTTTTGAGACTTTTAGATGGCTTAAACTGCAATGGGTCAAACACAGCGCGCGGAGAAGGGCTCCACCATAAAATAGGTTCACCAGGACCATACCAAGGGAAAATGCCTTGATAGTAACCATTGAGGATTCTCATGGGGTTTAAGTCACCACCAAAAGCCAGCAAACCATTGGGGTCGCTGAGTGCTTTATAGGGTGAGGGAAAGTTGAACGTTTCATCGAGTTCAGTTAAATAAATAGCCATAAGAAGTCGTTACCAACATTGGAGTCAGAGGAGTTTATGATGACCTGGTTAAGAAATATCGTAAAAGTATGGCTTGGGATCATACTGTTTTTACCACTTGTCGCCAACGCAGCCTATGAAAGAAATGTTGCCAAGCCAGTTAATGAAGTAGTTTACGGGAAGATTGACTCTGTCCGTTATATTACTCAACAAGAGGTTGTTCAATCGAAAAGTAACGGTTGGAAGACACTACTTGGTGCCACTATCGGTGGTTTAGTCGGTAATCAATTTGGTGGCGGTACGGGAAGAGAAGTCGCGACGGCAGTGGGTGCGCTTGCAGGTGCCGCAGTTGCTCAAAACCAAAGTAATTACCAATACACGGTTGAATATAAGTTAGTTGAGCTACTCATCAAAGTGAAGGGTGATAAGCTAATTAATGTCATCCAAGATGTTGATAAAAATATGTTATTTAGTCGAGGGGATGAAGTTCGTATTTTATATTTTGATGATGGAGTCAGGGTTGATATCACTTATTAACCCTAGGTTGTTTTAGTCTAACGAAGCCTAATCAGGCATGTACAGTCGGGCTGGCTTATCGTCAAATAAAGTCGAAATAGTTTGCTGTTTCGCCGTGCTTCTTTCGCTCTGATTTACATCGCTGGCAATGCCTTTAATTCTGTATCTTTAGGCTGCTTGAGGATATTCATAAATTAGCGCCGATTTACTCTGGTTTTGTCGTGTTTTTTTGGGTAGTCTGAATTCACGAAGAATTGTTTAGCCCTCATAAAAAATCGTATGTTGAGGGCACAAAGGATTATCAACTTTTAATGGAAAGCCTAACGTTACAACCTATCAATAAAATTCAAGGGGAAGTGAACCTTCCTGGCTCTAAAAGCGTTTCTAATCGAGCTCTTTTACTTGCTGCTCTTGCTAAAGGCAGAACTCGCCTTACTAATCTCCTCGACAGTGATGATATCCGTCATATGCTGAATGCGCTGACTAAACTAGGCGTTCAATACCAACTTTCCGAAGATAAAACAGAATGTCTCGTTGAAGGCCTTGGGCGTCCGTTTTCTGTCTCAGAGCCGGTAGAGTTATTTCTCGGCAATGCTGGCACTGCGATGCGACCATTAGCTGCGGCTCTTTGTCTTGGAGAAGGGGAGTATGTACTGACGGGCGAACCTCGTATGAAAGAGCGTCCAATTGGTCACCTTGTCACGGCACTGAAAGATGCTGGTGCGAACGTTGAGTACATGGAAAACGAGAACTTTCCGCCTCTCAAAATAATTGGTACTGGCCTAAAAGCAGGTACAGTTTCTATCGATGGGTCCATTTCAAGTCAGTTCTTGACCGCTTTCTTAATGTCTGCGCCATTGGCTGAAGGTGAAATTCGCATCAACATCGAAGGCGATTTGGTTTCTAAGCCTTATATCGATATCACCCTGCATATCATGAAGCAGTTTGGAGTCGATGTGATCAACAACGACTATCAAGAGTTTGTGATCCCAGCCGGTCAGCAATACATCGCTCCAGGTGATTTCTTGGTTGAAGGTGACGCGTCTTCTGCTTCTTACTTCTTGGCGGCGGCAGCCATCAAAGGCGGAGAAGTTAAAGTCACGGGTATCGGTAAAAACAGCATTCAAGGTGATATTCAATTTGCTGATGCGCTTGAAAAAATGGGTGCAGAAATTGAATGGGGTGATGACTACGTAATTTCACGTGTTGGTCAATTAAAAGGCATTGATATGGATTACAACCATATCCCTGATGCTGCAATGACCATCGCGACAACAGCGTTATTTGCCGAAGGCACTACCGCTATTCGTAACGTTTATAACTGGCGTGTAAAAGAAACAGACCGTTTGTCAGCTATGGCGACTGAGTTACGTAAAGTTGGTGCGGAAGTGGAAGAAGGGGAAGACTACATCATCGTCAAACCTGTCTCTCAGTTAAAGCATGCTGCGATTGATACTTACGATGATCATCGAATGGCGATGTGTTTTTCGCTGGTGGCACTTAGTGATACGCCTGTGACGATTAACGATCCAAAGTGTACGTCGAAAACGTTCCCTGACTACTTCGACAAACTTAAGGCTTTAAGTTGCTAAATATTCTGACCTAAAACAGGAAAGCCAGAGTGAATAACACTCTGGCTTTTTTGTTTCCCAATACTATTTAACCAGCGTAAATTCCTTAGAAAGGTGATGCGCTAAGTATTTGAACATATTGAATACTGCAGTCGTATTTGAAGTTGGTAAACCTTTGTCATCAAGGAAGTATTCACCTTTAAAAACTAAAACACCTTCTTTTTCTTCTACGCTTGTTGCTCGCATCCCCTCGATGTAATCATCGTGCTCTTGGATGATTTGGTTAGCGATCAAAAGAAGGTCGAACTCTTCGATAAACGTTCTATCAGACATATTCTTTCTACCATCCTATTCAGTTAAGAACGCTGAGTATACCTACAACTAAAATGGGTTTGCATGATTAATTCAGTCAATCGTTCAGTAAGACTAAACAGATCAATTTTTAGAGTATAAGCATGATGCGGAGGAAGATGGCAGAGCATTGAACCAAACTATTTTGTGATGGGTAACAAAATTTATTGCATTGGATTAGCGGATGCTAAGTTTGCCTGTTTAGATATGCCGCTCAATACCTTTCAGAACCCTGTCTCTTTGAAGTATAAAGACGATGAATTGTCAACCAATCGGATCTGAATTTCAAAAAAGCAGTTGATCTTCTTTTCATCTCGCACAATAGTAAAAAAAGAAGCAATGAAATAGAACATTATGCGGGTGGCCTTTAAACAAGGTTTCTACCCGCATTATTATGAAGGACGTTAGAGTCAGTTATGGGTAAATCACTCGTTATAGTGGAGTCACCAGCCAAGGCAAAGACGATAAATAAGTACCTTGGTAAAGACTTTATTGTTAAGTCTAGTGTTGGTCATGTGCGTGATCTGCCTACGGCCGGTCAAAGCACTGGTGAGAAAAAAGCCGCCGCCATCTCAACTAAAGGGATGAGTCCGGAAGAGAAAGCGCGCGTTAAAAAAGAGAAAGACCGCAAAGCGTTGATCAAAAAAATGGGGATTAACCCATATCATGACTGGGAAGCGAATTACCAAATCCTTCCAGGCAAAGAAAAAGTTGTCAACGAACTACAAAAACTCGCCAAAGACGCAGATTGCGTTTATCTCGCAACCGATTTGGACCGCGAAGGGGAAGCAATCGCATGGCACCTTCGTGAGATCATCGGTGGCGATGAAGAGCGATACAAACGTGTAGTTTTTAACGAAATTACGAAAAACGCGATCCAACAAGCTTTCCAGACACCTGGTGAGCTGAACATGGATGGTGTAAATGCCCAACAAGCACGTCGCTTCATGGACCGTGTCGTTGGTTTTATGGTTTCACCTCTACTTTGGAAAAAAGTGGCTCGTGGCTTATCTGCTGGTCGAGTGCAGTCTGTTGCGGTGAAACTTTTAGTTGAGCGTGAGCGTGAGATTAACGCGTTTGTACCAGAAGAGTTCTGGGACATTCATGCGAATACGAAAACGAAAGACAAAGCGGACTTTAAACTGCTTGTTGCTCAGAAAGACGGTTCTGCGTTTAAGCCAGTTAATGAGGCAGAAACCAAAGCAGCGATGTCTGTACTTGAGAATGCAAGTTACGAAGTATGTAAGCGTGAAGACCGCCCTACAAAGAGCAAGCCTTCAGCACCTTACATCACCTCTACGCTTCAACAGGCAGCGAGTACACGCCTGGGCTACGGCGTGAAAAAGACCATGATGCTAGCTCAGCGCCTCTATGAGGCCGGTTACATCACTTATATGCGTACTGACTCGACTAACCTAAGTGCCGAGGCTGTGGACGCTGTACGTGACTTTATTGGTTCTGAGTTTGGTGATAAGTACCTGCCAGCGAAACCATTGACGTACGGTAGCAAAGAAGGGGCACAGGAAGCGCACGAAGCGATCCGTCCTTCAAATGTGGGTGTTAAGGCGGAAGACCTGCAAGGTGTCGATGCTGATGCGCACAAACTTTATGCTTTGATTTGGAATCAGTTTGTAGCGTGTCAAATGACGCCAGCAGAATACGATTCAACAACCATCAGCGTAAAAGCGGCAGAATACACGCTTAAAGCGAAAGGTCGTATCCTTAAATTTGACGGCTGGACTCGTGTACAGCGTCCAATGGGCAAAAACGAGGATACAATCCTTCCTGCGGTACAACTTGGCGATAAGCTAAGCTTAGAGTCACTTGACCCTAAACAGCACTTTACAAAGCCACCTGCGCGCTACACTGAAGCAGCACTGGTTAAAGAGCTGGAGAAACGAGGCATTGGTCGTCCGTCGACTTACGCATCGATCATTTCTACGATTCAAGATCGTGGCTATGTGAAAGTTGATCAGCGCCGTTTCTACGCTGAAAAAATGGGTGAAATTGTTACTGACCGCCTTGATGACAGCTTTAACGATTTGATGAACTACGACTTTACTGCGCGTATGGAACAGAAATTGGACCAAATCGCTGAAGGTGAAGTGAACTGGAAAGCTGTGTTAGACAACTTCTTTGCTGATTTTACTGGCGATCTTGAAAAAGCGGAGCTAGATGAGTCAGAAGGCGGTATGAAGTTAAATCACATCGTCATGACGGATATCGAGTGTCCGACGTGTAGCCGTCCAATGGGCATCCGTACTGCTTCGACAGGTGTGTTCTTAGGCTGTTCAGGTTACGCGTTACCACCAAAAGAGCGTTGTAAGACAACCATCAACTTGGGTGACGAAGAAGGTATTATTAACGTTCTAGAAGAAGACGTTGAAACCGCAGCTCTTCGTGCTAAAAAGCGTTGTCCGATCTGTGAAACAGCGATGGACGCTTACCTGATTGATGACAAGCGTAAGATGCATGTTTGTGGTAATAACCCGAACTGTGAAGGCTACCTTGTTGAATACGGCGAGTTCAAAGTAAAAGGCTACGATGGTCCAGTTGTTGAGTGTGACAAATGTGGCTCTGATATGGTGCTTAAGAACGGTCGCTTTGGTAAATACATGGATTGTACGAGCGAAACGTGTAAGAACACTCGTAAGATTCTTAAGAATGGCGAAGTCGCGCCACCAAAAGAAGATCCTGTTCATTTCCCCGAGTTGCCATGTGAAAACTCAGATGCGTATTTCGTACTTCGTGATGGTGCTTCAGGTCTATTTATGGCGGCAAGCAACTTCCCGAAATCGCGCGAGACACGTGCTCCTTTGGTTGCTGAACTGGCACGTTTTGAAGAGCGTTTACCTGAGAAGTTCAAATACCTAGCGACCGCACCGCAAGAAGATCCTGATGGTCGTCCTGCAGTCGTACGCTTTAGTCGCAAAACAAAAGAGAACTACGTTCGTTCGGAAGAGAATGGCAAACCATCTGGTTGGACAGCGCTCTTTGTTGACGGTAAGTGGGAAGTCACTGATAAGCGTAAAAAAGCGAAAGCATAAAAACGTACGATCTAAGTAATGTAAAAAGGCAGCGATATCGCTGCCTTTTTTGCGTTTTGTTTTTGCGTAAAGGCCACTGTGTTGTTCGTATAGATCTTTGCTGCTTTGACTGAGTTTTGCTGACGCGAGAAGATCCCAGTATCAATATTTCGTAGTCGCTGATGTATTTTTTATGTAAAAAATATTCGTTGTAACTTTCATTTTGCATTCACATATTTGTTATACATTGGGCTAAAAAATCGGCGGTGTAGTGAATCCGTTCGTAAATTGTTTTCACAATGTAATCGTTTGCTTTTCCATGTGTGATCTAGATATCGTCTTGAGTACGCAAGAGCTATATGGTACACAGAATGGCGTATTAAAAATTGTAATTTAGAACCCGCTTAGATAATTTATTACAAAAATTAGTGCAACTGTGTGCATTGTTTGCGTCAAAAAATAAGGAAAGAGTGGACGTTGCATACTGGAAGTGCCGTAGCTTTTTTATCCGTGTTGTAAGAGTTCACAGAAACTCAGAGACGGTTGCTAAATGTATTCGCTTGACTCCCCGAGTATGACTCATTCAAGCGAGTACCAAATCCAAGCTATAACGATATGGAGAACAACAAATGGCTGGTGTTTTGGGAATGATTCTTGCTGGCGGTGAAGGCTCTCGTTTGAGACCTTTAACGGAATCTCGCAGTAAACCTTCGGTACCGTTTGGTGGTAGTTATCGATTGATCGATTTTGCTCTAAACAATTTTGTTAATGCGGATCTGATGCGCATTTACGTCCTAACCCAATTTAAATCTCAATCTTTATTCCATCACTTAAAAAAGGGGTGGAACATCAACGGCATTACAGACCGCTTTATCGATCCTATTCCCGCTCAAATGCGTACTGGTAAACGTTGGTACGAAGGGACGGCGGACGCGATCTATCAAAACCTGCGTTTTATGGAATTAGAGGAACCAGAGCAAGTTTGTATTTTTGGCTCTGACCATATCTATAAGATGGATATCAAACAAATGCTGAACTTCCACTCAGAAAAGAAGGCTTCTCTGACGGTATCTGCATTGCGCATGCCACTAAAAGAGGCGTCGCAATTTGGGGTTATCGAAGTCGATAGTGAAGGTCGTATGATTGGCTTTGAAGAAAAACCAGCAAATCCGAAGTCGATTCCTGGTGACCCTGATTACGCTTTAGTTTCAATGGGTAACTATGTTTTTGAAGCTCAGGTACTGTTCTCAGAGTTGGTCGAAGATGCGGATAATGAAGCTTCATCACATGATTTTGGAAAGGACATCATTCCAAAGATGTTCCCTAGAGGTGATGTGTTCGTGTATGACTTCAGTACCAACAAAATCAGTGGCGAAAAAGAAGAGGTGTACTGGCGTGATGTCGGAACTATTGATGCGTACTGGCAAGCGCATATGGATCTGCTAGAAAAAGATGCTCCATTTTCGCTGTACAACCGTAAATGGCCATTGCACACCTACTACCCACCATTGCCACCTGCGACATTTACCGACTCTGATAATGGTCGTGTGCAGATAATAGATAGTTTAGTGTGTAATGGCAGCTATGTTAGAGGCTCAAGAATCGAAAAGTCGGTGCTTGGTTTTCGCAGTAATATTGCTTCTGCTTGCGATATCAGTGAATGTATACTTCTTGGTGACGTAAAAATTGGCGAAGGCTGTGTTTTACGTCGTGTGATTGTCGACAAGGATGCCGATATTGCTCCTGGTACTCAGATTGGTGTGAATCTTCAAGAAGATAAAAAACACTTCCACGTGTCTGAGGAGGGCATTGTTGTTATTCCGAAAGGAGCTCGAGTTGGCTACTAACAACTTATCTATTCTGTTTGTAGCTTCTGAGGTTGAAGGCCTCATTAAAAGTGGTGGCTTGGCAGATGTTGCCAAGGCACTACCGGAAGCCCTTCAAAACCTACAGCAAGACGTAAGAATTACCATCCCTGCGTACAGTAGTATTGATAAACTCGCAGACGCAGAAGTTGTATTAGAAACAGAATTAACATCATGGCCGCATACGGAGTATCGAGTTTTGCGGCTCATGTTAGGTCAAAATCCTGTTTACCTGATTGATTGTCCGCCGTATTTCAATCGACCATCAATGTATGCGGAGAACAACCAAGCGTATACTGATAACGGCGAGCGCTTTGCGTTTTTTAGTGCAGCATGTCTCGACATGTTACCCAAGCTCGCCTTTCAACCTAATATCATACACGCGAACGATTGGCACACAGGTCTTGTTCCATTTTTGCTCAAGCACAGGTATGGCAATGATCCGTTTTTTGCTCATACTAAAAGCGTCATTTCAATTCACAATGCGGTCTTTAAAGGCGTATTTAGTTATGAAGACGTGCAGTGTTTGCCCGAGTTTCATTGTAGAAACGTTCCCGATGCTGCGGTGAGTGCAACGCATATTACGATGCTTAAAGCTGGTGTAATGAATGCAGATAAGATAAACGCGGTTAGCCCTACGTACGCAGAGGAACTAAAAACAGAGCTTGGCAGTCACGGCATGGCTTGGGAGTTTCAGCAACGTGCGCAGGACTTAGTCGGCATCTTGAATGGTTGTGATTACAGCGCTTGGAATCCGGAAACGGATACCTACTTGCCGGTTAATTACTGCGCCGACCAGAAAAGTATGTCGCAAGGGAAGAAAGCTTGTAAAAAAGCATTACAACAAAGACTAAATTTGCCCGAAAAAGATGTAGCTATGTTCGGTATGGTTTGTCGCTTGACCCAGCAGAAAGGCGTTCATTACTTGTTGCCTGCTTTGGCCGATTTTTTGAAGCACGATGTTCAGCTAGTTGTCGTTGGGACCGGAGACCCTGTTCTTGCCGCTCAGTTACGAGAGGTTGCCGCGCAGTTTTCTAGCAAATTTGCCTTTGTAGAAGCGTATGACAATGAACTTGCGCATATCGTTGAAGCGGGTTCTGATTTCTTCTTGATGCCTTCTGAGTTTGAACCATGTGGCTTAAACCAAATCTATAGTATGGCTTATGGGACATTACCGATAGTACGCGGTGTTGGTGGCTTACAGGACAGCGTTAGCGATTATGATGTAAACCCATCTGAAGCAACGGGGTTTGTTTTTTTCGAACCGACACCGCAGGCATTGTTGTTAACGATGCTAAGGGCACTGTTGCTCTACGCTCAAAACGAGCCTGAAGTGAATAAAGTACAGTTGCACGCGATGCAACAAGACTTTTGTTGGCAAAAGGCCGCAGAATCTTATTTGCAGCTTTACCACTCAGCGTTAGTTTGACTTAAAATTGTAACGAAAGGCTCCGAATGAGGTGCCTTTATTATCTTGAGTAAGGGGAGTGTGGTAGGATGGCTTTTTACTCAATAGCACGATCTTTTTGATACTCAATATGACCCAGCCGCTACTTTTTCATAAAACCTATTTGCACCCTACTAGTAATGAGTGGGTTGTATTTGTGCACGGTGCTGGTGGTAGCTCTTCTATCTGGTTCAAGCAAATTAAAGCTTACAAGCAACACTTTAACTTATTGCTGATCGATTTAAGAGGTCATGGAAAGTCAAATCAGTTACTTAAAGAGCTCATTGCTAGCCGTTATACCTTTACGGAAGTTACCCAAGATATTTTGAAAGTATTGGACCATTTAAAGATCCAATCCGCTCATTTTGTCGGTATGTCGCTTGGTACTATTATTGTTCGAAACCTTGCTGAATTGTCATCAGAGCGCGTACGTTCGATGGTGCTCGGCGGTGCTGTCACAAGGCTTAACACTCGTTCTCAGATATTGGTGAAATTAGGTAATTTTTGTAAGCATATCCTACCGTACATGTGGCTCTACAAACTGTTCGCTTATATTGTTATGCCTCAAAGAAGCCAACGAGAATCTCGCCACCTTTTTATTCGCGAAGCCAAGAAGCTTTGCCAAAAAGAATTTAAACGTTGGTTTATTCTTGCTGCTGATGTAAATCCGTTAATGAAATATTTTAAAGATCGAGAGTTACCCATTCCGACTCTTTACTTAATGGGCGACAGGGATTACATGTTTATTAAACCTGTCAAAGAAATGGTTGCAGCACATAAGCTCAGCATTCTACGAGAAATCCCGAATTGTGGTCATGTATGCAATGTAGAGCGTCCAGAAGACTTCAATCAACACTCCATCGAGTTTATTAAACAGCAAGCTGTATGTGCTTAAAACTGAGTGCATCCACTGAATAGGAGAGCCGCTATAGCTCTCCTAGTTGATATCCACATTGCCAACATGCACCAAATTGCCCTTCGTTTATTTCATGACATTTTGGGCATTGCCAATCTTGATACTCATGCCTATCGGATTGTTTTCGATATGCTTTTACTATTTCTTCAGCTTTCATCTTTTGTGCCGTGTCAAAAAGCCACACATAAGGATCGGTATCATCACCAAACGGCAGTTCTCCTTTTAAGCCGAAAATACCTTCTCCACGAACTTCACAGTAAATTTGTTCCACTTTAAGCAGCTCACATACAATGTGTGCTTCTGCTGGGTTTTTAGCGATAAATATTTTCATCAAAATACCCACTTCACCAATTACGAGTTTTGCTGACTTGGTGTCGGCCTTACTTTATTCATAACCCATTTAGTGATGATTGGAAATAGTCCCAATAGCGCAAAAGACGCTAATACTGCGGGTGAAACAATGCCCGATAGGCTTTCAATTGTTGCTAATTGAGTACCTGCATTCAGATATACGGCTGTGCCTGGCAGCATACCTATTTGGCTAGTGAGATAAAATCTACCTACAGACATCGGCGTTAAGCCCATCAGTAAGTTGATTAGAAAGAAAGGGAATACAGGGATTAGACGCAAGGAAAATAGATAAAAAGCTCCGTCTTTTTCGACACCTTGATTAATTGCGTTGAGTTTATTTCCGAATTTGTTTTGTACCCAGTCACGCAATAAGTATCGGCTGCTCAAGAAGGCCAGTGTTGCCCCCATAGTGCTAGCGAAAGAAACCAGTAGCAAGCTTGTCCAAAAACCAAATAAGGCTGCACCAAGTAAGGTGACTACTGCCGCTCCTGGGATAGAAAAAGCGGTAATTGCAATGTAGGTAAAAAAGTAAATCGCAGCCGAGAATACAAAATTCTGATCGATGTATGTAGTTAGTGCTTCTTGTTGGGCTTTTGCATTCTCTAAGGTTAAATACTGGCCAAAGTTAATACCTAAAAAGACGATAGCCGCTAGTAGGATGAGACCTAATATCAGTTTCTTATTCATAATTTTGATTCCAATTTGGGATATATGTAATAAGACAGTAGGAAAACCGAAAAAATTTCACAAAAAAACCGCAGATTAGACTGCGGTTTTACAAGATAGTTTTTAGGCCGACTTTTATTGGAGGCCGTTCATCAACTCATCTCGGCGAGCTTGAGGTACCACACTCCAATGAGTGCCGTTGATAGCACCTTCTAGTGCCCATAGCAACTCAATGTTGACGGTTGCAGAGTGCGTATCTCTTATCGCTTTATAGGCGTTAAGCGCACCTTCCTCTTCAAGCTTCTCTACGGATTCGATGCCGGCTTTTTTTAGCATGCGCTCGGTAGCCAGTCGTAAGTTAGGCAAATCTTTCAAACGGTTAGGCTTTGTACTTGCTTGCTGTTCTTTCTCAAGCTTTGCCTTTTTCAATGATTGATTCGCTACTTCGATTAAGCGTTCGCTTGATTCCCATAAATCGCTGGAAATAGCGTAGTACTTTGTAACGACTGGAAAGCCACGTTTTTTATAAACGTAAGGCTTTAGCCCTTGTTTCTCGAAGTCAGATGAAGTTTTTTGGTCTGCTCTGATATGAAGCTGATTGTTTACCACTAGTGCAAACATTGTTTCATCAGCGAATAGTCCGAAGCCACCAAACATTGAGCGCGACTTGATATTACCAAGTGCCTCAAATAGCTTCATAGAGTCTTTGAGTATCGGTTTATCCATGTTTTGTTATCTCGGTGTAATTAATATTACGCCACCAAAAGTCAGGTCCGAGAGAGTAGCAAACATGCGTAAAAACAATGTCATTACAGAGTAAAGTCATTGCTTACACACTTGCCATCGGTAACCCCGCTACCTTCCATATCGTAATATGGTTCAGGCCGGAGGCTTTGCGTCCCACTCTTTCGAATGGTTTGCCCTGTGCGTGACACAATGAGCATACTTCTTATATTGAATTAACATCACGGTTTAGCGTTAAAAGTGTGATTTCGGTTCAATAAAAATGATAGATTGAATGCTCTATTTTGCATATGGAAAGGTGCAAATTGGCCTTTGAAAAGGAGTTCTTAATATATATTACATTTATATAAAACAGGGAGTTAACGTTAGTCAATTGTTATTAGAGTGGTGTGAAGTATTAGAGAATGCTTAATTTTTCCAAAAAAATAAGCGCCCCTGTAGAGCGCTTATTTAACACGGTTAAATACAGTGAAATTTAGTTCATTTTTTTCACAGTATTTCGAATTACAAGCTCAGGTTGCATTTCGAAAATTCGTTTTTCGTGTTCTTTATCTTTGATACGCTCAAGTAGAATTTCGAATGCATTTTTACCAACACGACGTTTAGGTTGGTGGATAGTCGTTAGCGGTGGAGAGAAGTATTCCGCAAGCTCGATGTTGTCGTAGCCGATCACTGAAATATCTTCAGGAATTTTGATCCCGTTTTGTTGCAAGCGGCTCATTAGGCCTAGAGCCATTGTGTCGTTAAAACAGAATACCGCCGTCGGGCGCTTGTCCATTGCGGTAATTTTATCTGCAACTAATACGGCCGTATCACATTCAAAGTTACCTTCAAGGATCCAGTCTTCATTTACAGCTAGGTTCGCTTCGCTCATTGCGCGACGGAAACCTGCAATGCGCTCTTGGCAAGCAAGCTTTTCAAAATGACCGCTTAGACAAGCGATATCCGTATGACCATTGTCAATCAGATGTTTGGTTGCAATGTAGCCACCTTCTTCTGAGTTATCCATGATCTTGTCTGCTTGTGAGCTCTCTGGGCCCCAATCCATGACCACTTTAGGAATGTCCGCATGACGGTCAAGCATCTCTTTTAGTTCTTCGGTTAAGTCAGAACACATCACTAGGATGCCATCAACGCGCTTTTCAGCCAGCATACGAATGTAATCGCGTTGTTTTTCGTAAATCCCGCCTGTGTTACATAAAATCAGAGTATAGCCTTGGCGGTAACAGTAGCTCTCAACGCCATCAATCACTTCTGAGAAAAATAGGTTAGTTGATTGAGTTACTAACATGCCAATCGTACGAGTTGAGTTGCATTTTAGGCTGCGTGCAACGGCACTTGGCGCGTAATTCAGCTCGTCAACGGCTTTCATTACTTTTTCTTGCGTTGCTTCTGCAACGAAACGCGTTTTATTGATAACGTGCGAAACTGTCGTAGTGGAAACGCCGGCTAAGCGAGCAACGTCTTTTATCGTGGCCATAAATGGTGTCCTGTATCGAGCTACTGAAATATGTCGTATTGGATGTACCTGATGCTCTAATGGTTTCACACCTAGCAATCTAAAATTGGCGCTAAGTGTCTCGGCAGCGGTTGATCCAAGTGCGACAAAAGGGTGCGTAGCAGCATCGGTCGATGAATTTTATCTTTTTTCTATCTGATGAGAAATTGCCATCAACCTGTTAAGAAAACACAAAAACCGCTATATTTCAGCGGTTTACATATAAATCATATTTAATCGTTTGCGCTCACATTTTAGCCCTATGTGGACTGACTAGCAATGTTTTCAGCAAGAGATTTGTGTATTTGAAGTCACATTTTGACTGCTAAATAACCAAGCGTCTTTGCGCTAAGTTAAGGCAAACGAATATTATACCCAAGTTACTTACAATTGGTCACTTTCAGGCATACAGGAAGCCCGATAGGCAGGCTCCCTAAAAATAGGCGGCAATTATTCACCAAGAAGGTAGGCGCTGTCTAGTTTACAAAATGCAACTAATAGTTTCGCGACACTCGAGTAAAATCCAAATTCGTCGAATTTTTTACATTTGTCTGAAAACTGAGGTAACCAAGACATCAATTGTTGCTGGATAAAGTCGTTTTGTTTAACGAAGGCTTCTTCCATGTGTTTTTCTTGTTCAAGCTCGTTTGAGCGGATAATCATGTTCCCGAGAAAGTCGAGCTCAACGGCTAAGTGATCCGCAGGTTCCTTTAGGTTTTCGTCTACTTGAACGCCAAATTCAGCCATCAACTTTTCCATTTCCTCAGCTGGCTTGTCATTCAGTAAACCTGATTCACCAATGTACATGGATGCGTAAGGAAGAGCGCCGTATTTTTCTGTCTTCAAAAACAGTTCACAAAAGTCAGCTGCAAGCTCTAGTTGTGCATCTTCACGATCTTGTAACCGATTCAATGCATCAACTAGGCTATCAACAGCTGGTTTCAGCGACTCATTTTCACCTAAACCTGCGAGAAAACTGCGAATTTCAACACTGTGATAGGCTTCCAATTCTTTCTCTGTTAGTTCTTTTGCGAACAAGCTCGAAAACCACCAGTAAATTTCAGCGCGTTTTTCATTAAAAGCTTTCACTTCTTGCATTTTGGGCTCCTGAATGATGCTTCAAGTCATACATCACAAAGTCAATTAGGGATATCCCCTAAGTGTAATCAATTAAAATGAATAGCAGTAACTATAATTGTTATGTTTTATGGTCAAAAATGACCGTTTATTAATAGCAATGGGCAAGCTTGTTTTGAATCAATAAAAACGCTAAATCTTGCGTTTTAATGTATCTATGACTAGAAATGTTACTAGTTATGAATAGAATACGTCTTGGATAATAAGAAGACAGAAAAGTGGTGTAAATGAGCTATCACGTATTAGTCGTAGAAGATGATGTTGTAACTCGTAGTAAGCTTGCGGGATATTTCCAAAATGAGGGCTACCAAGTCAGCGAAGCAGAGAGTGGCGCAGAAATGCGTGAAGTTTTGCAAGCGGGCGATGTAGACCTGATCATGCTGGATATTAACCTGCCTGGTGAAGACGGCCTGATGCTTACTCGTGAGTTACGTAGCCAATCGGATATTGGTATCATATTAGTAACAGGACGCACGGATAGCATTGATAAAATCGTAGGCCTAGAAATGGGTGCTGACGATTATGTGACAAAACCTTTTGAACTGAGAGAGCTGTTAGTTCGCGTTAAAAACTTGCTGTGGCGTATTTCAGCAGCGCGCAGTGGCAGCTCGAAAGCGAATGAAACCAGTGAAGAGCACATTGTGCGCTTTGGGGAGTGGACATTCGACATTCAACGTCGCGCACTTAGCCGCAACGGTGAGCCAGTAAAACTAACTAAAGCAGAGTATGAACTTTTGGTGGCATTATCGTCTTATCCTAACCAGGTGTTAAGTCGTGAGCGTATTTTGAACATGATCAGCCATCGAGTGGATGCGCCGAATGACCGCACCATTGATGTTCTTATTCGACGTATGCGCGCAAAAATGGAGTTCGATCCTAAGAACCCACAGATTTTTGTAACGGTACACGGCGAAGGCTATATGTTTGCTGGTGACTAGTTTGAGCATAACTCAATCGTAAAAAGAAAAAGGAGAGCTTCGGCTCTCCTTTTTTGTGGCTTCAAGATAATACTAGTTTGCTTCAACCATTGGTGTTTGTCCGACAGTATCACGCAACCTTTGCCAAATACTGCCCAAGTACTCATGCCAATAAAGCTCTGTTTGTTCTAAGTAACGCGCTTTAGGTGAGTATTTATCCCAAGGTTGACTGATTTCGCTAATAGCTAAGAAGTTGGTCGGGGCTGGGATTGGTTTAATGCCTGCCGCGTTGAACTCATACAATGCACGGCTCATGTGACTCGCAGAAGTGACTAACACAATCTCCTTTTGTTGAACGAATGCAGCCGCTTGACGCGCCTCTTCCCACGTATCTTTCGCATCTTCTAATAAAATGATATCGGATTTCGCGACTCCCAACGCAAGGGCAACGTTCGCCATCATTCGCGCGTGGCTAATTTCAGATCCGCCAGCATAGCCGGATAAGATTAATTTCGCGCCTGGATACATTCTTAAAATACGAATGCCCTCAGTTAAGCGCATTAATGCTGCACGGCTTAACTGCGAGGTGGGTGGAATTTCGTCATCGATAACATGACCATTCCCTAAAACCATCACGTAGTCGATGGTGCCAGAAACTGGCAAAAAGGCTTTATGCTCTCGCTCTAACGGCATAAGAAGCTTGGTTGAAACAGGTTGGAAGGCAACAAGAAAAATGCCAACAAAAGAGAATAGAACAACGAAGCAGCCAGTTTTACGTTTTGTAGTAAAACTAATGAGAGCAAGACCCAACAAGCCTATCAGCAGCAATGCCGGAAGGGGCATAAGCATGGCTGACACTACTTTTTTCAGCTCAAACATACATAAATAGTCCGAAAAAACATCAATTGATAATAAAAATGAGGGTATCCCTCTTTATTCCTGCTTTCCTTGTGCCAGAATAGCGGCACAATCCGTTATGATAACTCAGCAGAAGTGACAGAAGACCGCAATTTCGACGATATCGCCCACAAATTTGCAAAAAATATTTACGGCTCCGATAAAGGGGAGATCCGCCAAATCATTGTGTGGGAAGATTTTCTACAGATTCTAAGTGAATTAGATGCTGACCAGCAACCCCTAGAAGTGTTAGACGCTGGTGGTGGTTTGGCACAAATGTCGCAAAAGCTTGCTAAGCTCGGACATCGAATCGCTTTATGTGATCTATCTTCGGAAATGCTGCAGTTGGCTAAGCAGGATATTGAAAAAAACGGTTTGCTTGAGCAGTATCGCCTGATTCATTCGCCTGTCCAATCCATCGGTGAACATATGGATGTACAGGTCGATCTGGTTATGTTCCACGCTGTGATGGAGTGGCTGGTTGATCCTAAGGCCGCACTTGAAACAGTTCTAGAACAAGTAAAACCGGGAGGCATCGCATCAGTCATGTTCTACAACCACCACGGTTTAGTCTATAAAAACGTGGTTTGTGGCAACATTCCTCATATATTAGACGGCATGCCTCACCGAAAAAGATTTAAACTACAGCCGCAAAAAGGCTTAAAACCTGAAGAAGTCTACCAGTGGATAGAAAATTCAGGTTTTAATATTTGTGGCAAATCTGGTATTCGCTCATTTAGTGATTACATAGGCAATATGGAATACATGGGTGATTACGAGTTTGAAGATGTGTTGGCGCTAGAAAAACAACTTTGTCGACAAGAGCCATACCTCTCATTAGGCCGCTACATTCATGTGTGGGCTAAAAAGAACGATAAACAGGAATAACAATGAGTGAGATGACTCTCAATGCTGCAGAGCAACCAATCGATGAGCTGGTTGGCTGGGTTAAGCAGCACGATTTCTCGTTGAACCTGACCACAGAGCGATTGGCATTTTTGATAGCCATTGCCGTACTGAGTAATGAAAGGTTCGATGAAGAACTGGGTGAAGGTGAACTGCATGATGCATTTGCCATCGTCACTCGACTATTTGATGAGACCGGCGAAGCCTCCGCTTTTCGTGCGAACAATGCGATCAACGAGATGGTTAAGCAGCGTCTTATGAGCCGTTTTGTCAGTGAAATTACTGACGGAGCGAGCATTTACCGCTTGTCGCCATTAGCGATAGGAATAACCGACTACTACGTGCGTCATCGTGAGTTCTCAAAACTGCGTCTATCTATCCAGCTATCCATGGTAGCGGATGAAATGGCGAAAGCGATTGAGGCAGCACAAAAAGGTGGCACACCGGGTCACTGGAAGAAAAACGTATACGGTGTTTTAAAATATTCTGTAGGCGAAATTTTCGATCAAATTGACCTCAACCAACGTGTTATGGATGAGCAGCAACAGTCAGTGAAACAACAGATTGCTGACCTGCTTAACAAAGACTGGCGCGAAGCGATCAACAACTGTGAAGCACTTCTGTCAGAAACATCAAGCACGTTGCGTGAACTTCAAGATACGCTGCAAGCCGCCAGTGATGAACTGCAAACTCAGATCCTCGATATTCAAGAAATTGTTTACGGTGACCTTGAGCTGGAGTTTATCGAAGAAGCCTTGTTTGGTCTGCAAATGAAGCTGGACCGAATCACAAGCTGGGGCCAGCAAGCGATCGACCTTTGGATTGGTTACGACCGACACGTGCACAAGTTTATTCGTACTGCAATCGATATGGATAAGAACCGTGCGTTTAGCTCGCGTCTGCGTCAATCCGTCAAAGATTACTTCGATGCGCCTTGGTATCTGACTTATGCAGATGCGGAGAGGCTTTCTGACCTTCGTGATGAGGCCCTAGTACTGCGTGATGACGAGGTAACGGGTCAAGTTCCGATGGAAGTAGAATACGAAGAGTTTCAACAAGTCAATGATGAGCTGTCTGAACGAATTGGTGACATGCTAAAAGCGCATAAAGATCAAGGCACACCAATCGATTTGAGTGTGGTACTGCGAGATTACCTTGCACAGCACCCTTACACTCATCATTTTGATTTAGCTCGCATTATCGTCGATCAAGCTGTACGTCTAGGGTATTCAGAATCGGATTACCAAGCGATTCAACCAGACTGGAAAGCAATCAACGAATTTGGGGCAAAGGTACAAGCGAATGTCATCGACCGATACTAATGAATACATGTCAGAGAATCTGGCAAAAGCAATTTCTAACCCTCTGTTCCCAGCGCTAGACAGCATGCTTCGAGCAGGGCGTCATATCTCAAGTGAAGATCTAGACAACCACGCGTTGTTGTCGGATTTCGAACTTGAGCTTTCTTCTTTCTACCAACGCTACAACACCGAATTGGTGAAAGCGCCAGAAGGTTTCTTCTACCTTCGTCCACGTTCAACATCTCTGATTGGCCGTAGTGTTCTTTCTGAACTGGATATGCTGGTGGGTAAGGTACTGTGTTTCCTTTATCTAAGCCCAGAGCGTCTTGCGCACGAAGGCATCTTCACTAACCAAGAGCTGTACGACGAACTGCTTGCTCTAGCAGATGAAAATAAGCTGATGAAGCTAGTGACGAACCGTGCTACCGGTTCTGACCTTGATAAAGAAAAGCTGTTTGAAAAAGTACGTACGTCACTTCGTCGTCTGCGTCGCCTAGGCATGATCATCAACATCGGTGAAACCGGTAAATTCAGCATCAGTGAAGCGGTATTCCGCTTTGGTGCCGATGTACGTATTGGCGATGACATGCGTGAAGCGCAGCTGCGTCTGATCCGTGATGGTGAAGCAGTAGTGCACACCAAAGAGCCAAGCCAAGGCAGCTTATTGTCTGAAGAAGATCAAGACGACCAAGCCCAAGAAGAAACAACAGAAGAGGGTGAAGCATGAGCATGATTGAACGCGGTAAATACCAATCGCTGACCATGGTCAACTGGAACGGCTTCTTTGCCCGTACGTTTGACATCGATGGTCTGGTCACCACGCTATCAGGTGGTAACGGTGCAGGTAAATCAACCACAATGGCGGCGTTCATCACCGCATTGATTCCTGACCAAACGCTACTGCACTTCCGTAACACGACAGAAGCAGGCAGCAGCCAATCGTCTCGCGACAAAGGTTTGTACGGTAAGCTACAGCCGGGCGCATGTTATGCGGCGCTGGACGTGGTGAACTCACGTAACCAACGCCTATTGTTTGCAGTAAAACTGCAGCAAGTTGCGGGTCGTGATAAGAAAGTAGACATCAAACCGTTTGTTATCCAAGGTCTTCCAAGCCATGTGAAACCAACGGATATCTTGGTGGAAAGCGTATCGGCGACTCAAGCTCGTGTACGTCAAATCAATGAAGTAAAAGAATCGATCGCGGAATTTGAAGGCGTTCAGTTCAAAGCGTTCTCTTCTATCGTGGATTACCACGCACAAATGTTTGAATTCGGTGTGATTCCGAAGAAACTGCGTAACTCTGGTGACCGCTCTAAATTCTACCGCCTGATCGAAGCATCGCTTTACGGTGGTATTTCAAGTGCGATTACGCGCTCGCTACGTGACTACCTTTTGCCACAAAACGGCGGCGTGAAAAAAGCGTTCCAAGATATGGAATCGGCACTGCGTGAAAACCGCATGACGCTAGAAGCGATCAAAACTACGCAAGCAGACCGTGACTTGTTCAAACACTTGATCACAGAGTCGACTAACTACGTGGCAGCGGACTATATGCGCCATGCTAACGAGCGTCGTAAAAAACTAGAACAGACATTGTCTTTGCGTTCAGAGTTATTTGGTTCTCGCGAGACCTTGATTGAGCAAAACAATCTGCTTAATCGCGTTCAAGAAGAGCTGGTACTGCTGATCGAGTCAGAATCTTCTTTAGAGCAAGACTACCAAGCGGCTTCTGATCACTTGCAACTGGTGCAAAACGCGCTGCGTCAGCAAGAGAAGATCGAACGCTACCAAGAAGATCTTGAAGAGCTGAGCGAGCGTCTTGAAGAACAAATGATGGTAGTCGAAGAAGCGCAAGAACGCGTGATGATGGCTGAAGAGCAAGCTACCGTTGCAGAAGAAGAGGTGGATAGCCTTAAGACGCAACTTGCTGATTACCAGCAAGCTCTTGACGTTCAGCAAACTCGCGCCCTTCAATATCAACAAGCAGTTCAAGCGCTGGAGAAAGCGAAGCAACTACTTGGCGATGACAGCCTAACGGCGGAATCGGCTCAAGCGCTTGTCTCTGAGCTTAAGAACAAAGAGTCAGAAAGCACCAATGCGTTGCTATCGGTTAAGCACAAACTGGACATGTCTTCTGCAGCGGCAGAGCAGTTTGAAACCGCGCTTAAACTGGTACAAAGCATTGTTGGTCAAGTTGAGCGCAAAGACGCGTCTGAACATGCGAAAACCGCAATTGCGAAAGCGCGTGAGTCACAACAAATCGCACAAAACGAACAGCAATGGCGAGCACAACACCGTGATCTCGAACGCAGCCTTAACCAGCAGCGTCAAGCACGTGAACTGGTTGCTGAATACAAAAAGCAATATCACGTTGAACTAACCGATGAGGTTACGTTTGAACAAGAACGTGAACGTCATGCGACGCAAATCGAATCACTAGAGATAGCTCAAGAAGAAGTTCGTGATCAGCGTGGTGAACAGCGCCGTCTAGAGCAAAACGCGGTGGCAGAAATCAGTAAGCTTGAAGCAATAGCACCAGCTTGGATTGCGGCGAACGATGCGCTAGAGAAACTGAGAGAGCAGAGCGGTGAAGAGCTTGAGGATCGCCATGCGGTAATGAACCACATGCAAGTTGTCCTTGAACAAGAAAGGGAGCTGTCTTTAGCTAAAGATAAGCTTGCTGAGCGCCGTAGCCAGCTAGACTCTGAGATTGAGCGTCTTGCTTCTCCTGGTGGTTCAAATGACCCTCGCCTGAAAGGTTTAGCAGATACGCTGGGCGGTGTATTGCTGTCTGAGATCTACGATGACATCACGATTGATGACGCGCCTTACTTCAGTGCGATGTACGGTCCGGCTCGTCACGCTATAGTTGTTTCTGACTTGTCAGGCATCGAAGAAAAACTGGTAGAGCTAGACGACTGTCCAGAAGACTTGTACATCATTGAAGGTGACATCGATGCCTTTGATGACAGCTCGTTCGATGCAGAAGAGTTAGAGGGCGCGGTTTGCGTTCGTATGAACGATCGCCAAATGCGTTACTCTCGCTTGCCTGAGATCCCATTGTTTGGCCGCGCGGCACGTGAGCAGCGTCTAGAGTTGCTGCGTAACGAACGAGAAGAAGTGGTAGAGAAACACGCAAAAGCGGCGTTTGATTCTCAGAAAATGCAGCGCTTGTACCAAGCGTTTAACTTATTTGTGTCTAACCACATTCAGGTTGCTTTTGACGCCGATCCAGAACAAGCACTGGCAACTATTCGTGATAAGCGTAACCAAATTGCTCGCGTGCTGGCGGATCTGGATGCGAAAGAGCAACAACAACGTTCTCAGCTTCAAACCAGCAAGCAAGCGTTGTCTTCTCTGGACAAGCTAGCGTCACACATGGTGCTTGTTGAAGATGAGTCATTGCAAGCGCGTTTTGATGAGCTAGAAGAGAAAATCGCTCAGCTGGCAGAGGCGAAGAACTTCTTAAGCAACCATGCAAAAGCCGTCGGGCAATTAGAGAATATTGCGTCTGCGCTTGATGCTGACCCCGAGCAATTCGATGCACTAGAAGCAGAATACAAAGCGGCAGACGAGCAGCTACAAGATCTTAAGAAGCAAATCTTTGCACTTTCAGATCTCGTTGAACGCCGCCACTACTTCGCTTACTCTGATTCAGTAGACCTACTGAACAAGAGCAGCGAACTGAGTGAGCAGCTAAAAGCAAAACTGGTTCAAGCTGAACAAATGCGTACACGCTCTCGTGAAGAGTTGAAACAGTCGCAAGGCCAAATGAACCAATACAACCAAGTATTGGCTTCTCTGAAGAGTTCACACCAAGCGAAACTGGAAACGGTTCAAGAGTTCAAACAAGAACTTCAAGAGTTTGGCGTGAACGCTGACGAAGGTGCAGAAGAGCGCGCAATGCGTCGTCGTGACGAATTGCACGAGCGTCTACACACGTCTCGCAGCCGTAAGAGCGAATACGAGCGCACGATCACCTCTACTGAACTAGAGATGAAAGGCTTGGCAAAACGTCTGAAGAAAGTTCAGAAAGAATACGTTGAGCTGCGTACGTTCGTGGTTGCTGCGAAAGCCGGCTGGTGTTCAGTGCTTCGTCTGGCGCGTGAGAACGATGTTGAGCGTCGTCTACACAAGCGTGAACTGGCTTACATGTCAGCGGATGAACTGCGTTCGATGTCGGATAAATCACTGGGTGCGCTGCGTCTAGCGGTTGCGAACAATGACGACCTGCGTGATGCACTCCGTTTGTCTGAAGACAACGCTCGTCCAGAGCGTAAAGTTCTGTTCTATATTGCTGTATACCAACACCTTCGTGAGCGTATTCGTCAGGATATCATCCGTACTGATGACCCAGTTGAAGCAATCGAAGAGATGGAAGTCGAGCTGGCGCGTCTAACGGAAGAGCTAACGCAACGTGAAAACCGTCTAGCGATCAGCTCTGAGTCGGTAGCGAGCATCATCAAGAAGACGATTCAGCGTGAGCAAAACCGTATTCGTATGCTGAACCAAGGCTTGTCGAACATTTCGTTTGGCCAGGTGAAAGGCGTACGTCTAAACGTGAAGATCCGCGAAAGTCACGAAGTGCTACTGAACGGTCTAGCGACACAGCAAGAGCAGCACAAAGACCTGTTTGAATCGACTCGCTTTACTTTCTCCGAAGCAATGGCGAAGCTGTTCCAACGTGTGAACCCACATATCGATATGGGTCAACGTTCTCCTCAGGTTCTGGGTGAAGAGCTACTGGATTACCGTAACTACCTAGAGCTAAGTGTAGAAGTGAACCGTGGTACAGATGGTTGGCTACAGGCTGAGTCTGGCGCACTATCAACAGGTGAAGCGATCGGTACCGGTCAGTCAATCCTATTGATGGTAGTACAAAGCTGGGAAGAAGAGTCTCGTCGTCTACGCAGCAAAGACATTGTGCCTTGTCGTTTGCTCTTCTTGGATGAAGCAGCGCGTCTGGATGCGAAATCGATCGCGACATTGTTCGAATTGTGTGACCGTCTGGATATGCAGCTTCTTATCGCGGCACCAGAAAACATCAGCCCAGAGAAAGGTACGACCTACAAACTGGTGCGTAAGGTGTTTAAAGACCACGAACACGTACACGTGGTTGGCTTGCGTGGTTTTGGTCAAACGGATAAGCCTAAGACTGAAGCGCAAGAGATGATTGAAGAGTTTGAATCGTAAACTGCGAATCTAACAAAACGCCCGCATGAACGCGGGCGTTTTTGTATCTGTTTGCGAGGTAGGCTTCGAACTACATAAGATAAGCCGAGACTGTAGGACGGCAGTCTCGGCTTATTAGCGGAACTTAATGAGGAAGCGACGTTTATTCCTCTGGAATATCGTCCCTGACTTCGATCATTTCAGCAAGCTCTTCAAGTGCTTGGACAGAAAGCTCAGACAAGCGCTGTAGGTGTTGGTCTAAGCTCTCTTGTTCTTCAAGCTCTGGTTCATCATTATTTGTTTCTTTTATTAGCATTTCCCAACCTCTCAAGTTGAGTAAGGGGAGCTCTCATCATACTCAAAAGGCAAAGTAGAACAGAAACGATCTATGTTGATTTTGTTAGCTCGATCATTGATTCAACTTATATATGAGAAGGATGTGTTTAATAAGGAGAGCAAGTGCAAGGTTTTTGGATGCGGGAACAAAAACGCCAGTAATCATGACAATTACTGGCGAGTAATAACGAACATTATGTCGGAGGGTTAGAACAACGGCTTCACACCGAACTGCTCTGCCGCGTAAGCGACGCGTTCAATCGGTTTTGGATACTCAGCAGGTGTGCCAAGGCTCTCTATGTGTTTCAAACGAGGAAGCAAGCCTGCACCATTAGCGATTTGGATTGCCAGACCAGGGCGAGCGTTAAGCTCTAAAACCATAGGTCCTTCATCTTTATCCAGCACCATATCCGTACCCATGTATCCCAAACCTGTCATTTCCCAGGCACTTGACGCAAGCTCCAGCAAGCGCTCCCAATGCGGTACTTGAAGGGTCGAAAGGTCTTTACCTGTATCAGGGTGATGAGTCACTGGATGATCGAACTGCACCGCTCTGACGGCTTTACCTGTCGCGATGTCAATGCCTACTCCTACCGCACCTTGGTGAAGGTTTGCTTTGCCGTCGGAAGCCGCTGTAGAGCAGCGCATCATCGCCATAACTGGATAACCTTTAAATACGATGATCCGAACATCTGGTACGCCTTCATAACTGAAGCCATCAAAACAGTCATCAAACTTGATTAAGTTTTCAACCACAGCAACGTCATTTTTACCACCAAGAGAGAAAAGGCCAGCAAGCGCATTACTAATGTGACGCTCGACCTCATCCCTACCAATTGTAGAGCCGGAGGGTTTGGTATATACCCCGTTTTTATGAGACGTAACAACCAGAATGCCTTTACCGCCACTACCTTGTGCAGGTTTGATTACAAAACCAGGCCAGTTCTCAACCATTTTGTGGATAGTCTTAACTTCAGCTTGGTTATGAATGACACCGATCAGGGCAGGAACTGTTGCTCCTGCTGCCTGTGCAATAATTTTGGTCTTTAGCTTGTCATCGACAAGTGGGTATTTAGAACGATCATTGTAACGGCCAATATAGCTGTGGTTACGCTTGTTCATCCCCATAATGCCTTTATGGCGAAGCTTAGACGGCGAAGTAAAACTTTCGAACATCGTTTAGTCCTCCGCTAGTGGTTTGAAGCGTCGTAGCTCAGTGAGGCGGTAACCTGTGTAAGTACCTAGTAATAGAATACCGGCCAGAACAATCAACTGTAGACCAATGAAGTTAAAGGTTAAGTGTTGAATGTATGAGTTCGTCATTGCAAGGTAAACTAATACCGCTGTCAGCAATGAACCACCACCTTGCAGAGCAACTTCCTTCGCACCTTCTTCTTCCCATAGGATTGACATACGTTCAATCGTCCAAGACAAGATGATCATAGGGAAGAAGGTAATTGTTAGGCCTTCCGTTAAGCCCATCTTAAATGCAACAACGGTGAACACCGAGATGATCATGATAACGGTAATAATGACCGCAGATATCCTTGCTACCAGCAATAAGTTCAACCTAGACAAATAGCTTCGAATAATCAGGCCTGTACCTACAATTAGCAAGAAACCGACAATACCAGTTAATAGTTGAGTTTGAACAAAAGCAACGGCAATCAACACCGGCATGAAGGTACCGGATGTTTTCAGGCCGATAATCACACGCAAGAACACAACGATCAGAGCACCAATAGGGATGAGCATGATGGTTTTGAACATCGCTTGCTCTTCCAAAGGTAAGCTATGAATTGAAATATTCAGTAATCCATCTGCTTCTATTTTGTTGTTTGTAGCTTGTTGTGGTGTCATTTCTTGCTTAATCATCGAGAAATGCACTTGGCTATTTTTACCACCAACAAGGTCAAGTAAGGATACGTTTGATTCATCCCACACTAACAAGTTGGGTTTCACTGCTTTTTGTTCGGATTTTGGTGAAAACAGTACCCAATCTTTACCTGACCAAACCTGAACCATTGGTTGAATTGTTTGGCGTCGACGACCATCCTCTAGTTCGATAACACCGACGGTTTTGCTCTGTATACCTGCGGTAAGCAAAATATTATGCAGTGCATCAGTACGGCTGAAATCGTTCAGTAGTAGCGACGAGTTTTGGCTATCTGGGTCATTAAGCGCTTTGATAAGCTCACGAGTAAACGTCACATTATCGGCTGAGCGACTCATCGCACGTTCGATAAGGGCATTTGCCGCTGCTGCTTGTGGTGCTGATAGCGTTGGTGGCGTAATGTCTTCCGTTGGCGGTAAAGGAGTGACTTTAGCCTGAGGGTCTACTAAGAACTGGGCTTTGTAGTATATGGTTTGTGGCCCTTGAGCTTGGCGAATTGACCATTCTGCACGACGGCCTGAATCGTCATTGATGTAGGAAACGCCATAACCTGATGAGGAAGCAGATTCACCAATAAGTGTGTAACCACTTTGCGTATGCGGTGCTGCAAGTGACGCTTTTACTTCGTTGCCGTTAGCATTGAACTCAATACGAGCTTCTACATCCCACACCTGGCGAGTTTCGCCTGGCGTCCAAGGCACGCCGTAGTTTTCATGCCTGAAAACACTCAGAGCAATGCCCGCAATCACCAATAAGATGATAGAAAGGTAAAACGGTATTTTTGACGTCATAATCTACCTTATTATTTTTTATCTTCGTCCGTTTGGATATAGGTACGACTTACATCGACAAGTGCTATGTCGCGCATAAATTCTCTACCCAGTAAAATAGGATGGTTCATATGTGAGCGATCTGCCAACGTAAATTGCGCTTTTTCATGAATTTTTCCAACGCGCACCCAAAGTTCTACCACAGCGCGGCGTTCTAACTCTTCACTGGTAACCTGGCGGATTTTGACGTAGCGAATGACAGGTGCTTCGATCCAAGTACTTTTCTCTTCTTCGGATTTACTGGTGTCTGCTAAGTGGAATCGGACCCATTTTTTGCCATTTCTTTCGAACTCTTCAATATCAACGGCATTTAAAGACGACGTCGCAGCACCAGTGTCGATACGTGCATCAAAAGTTTGCTTAATCGACTCTACCGTGACCTTTTCGATAGAGCCAAGGACAATATCGTGAGTTGGGGTTGGTTCCACAGGAGCGGGAGATTGGACAATAATCGGCTCTTTCGGTTTTTTTACTTCTGCCATTGCTTCATCGCGAAATGTAAGAAGTTCAACCTGTAGTTTATCGACTTGTTCTTCAAGGCTGTCGATATAGTCCGATTGGTTGCTGAGCTGTAGCTCTAGGTTGGTAATGCGATTATTGACATTCGCTTCTGAATTTTGAATCGCCGCTAACGTTTCTTGGTGGTACTGTTCGCCTTTGGTTAGTGAGCATCCAGATAGTAAGGCGATGGCAACAATCGGGGTCAATCGTAATAACATTGAAAACCTTGGGATTGGATTAAGTTGTTTATTTTTTAGGAGTTTAGCTTATATCGATAAAGCCTCACAAGTAAGAATGTTTCTCTATTACTTATTGTTTGAGGAATAGTGATGAAAAGCCAAAAATCAAGGACATAAAAGCGCATCCTTATTTAGAGCGTGCTTATATTTTGACGTGAAAAATGGATTCAAAAAACAAACTCGCTCATTACGAGGAAAGAGGGTAATGTCTTAACTCGTAAAATGAGTTAAGACAATGTCAGGAATCTCAGCGAATTATGATTTGCGAGCGACAAGAACCGCGCGGCGAGGGGCAGGGTAGCCTTCTACAGTCTTGCTTGGGTCGTTCGGATCTAAGTAGTCAGGTAGAGAGTTATGCGTCATCCAATCTGTGGTACGTTGTTCATCTACGGATGTGATGTTTTCATCAACGATACGAACATCTTCAAAACCGACCAATTCTAACCACACTTTTAGGGCTTTTGCTGAAGGGAAGAAATAGACATTACGCATTTGCGCGTAACGAGAAGTCGGGACCAATACTGCATTCTCATCACCTTCAATCACGAGTGTTTCCAATACGAGTTCACCACCAGATACCAATTGATCTTTTAGTTGCACTAAATGATCGAGAGGCGAGCGGCGATGGTAAAGCACGCCCATGCTGAATACCGTATCGAACGCTTCTAACTTAGGTAGTTGTTCAATGCCCAATGGCAGTAGGTGTGCACGTTGGTCATCGCCCATTAGTTTACGAATTGCTTCGAACTGAATCAGGAACAGGTGAGATGGATCGATACCGACAGTTAAGCGTGCACCTTCGCCTAGCATGCGCCACATGTGGTAGCCGTTACCACAACCTACATCGAGTACGCTGCGATTCTTTAATGGTGAAATATGCGGAAGCACGCGGTCCCATTTCCAATCACTGCGCCACTCAGTATCAATATGGATGCCGTGTACGTGGTATGGGCCTTTGCGCCAAGGATGGAATGTACGAAGTAAGCTTTCTAGCTTTTTAAGTTCCCCTTGAGGCATCGGCTCATTGTTTGAAATCGTGACAGAATCAACAATGTCGATGTTGTCCGGTCTACCCGCTGGGATTTTGTTCAGGGCTTTCAACCAGCGACCAAAGTCACCGTGCTCTGCATTTTGCCAATCCGTTAGCTGTTGTGGAAGCACATTAAGCCAAGGTTGAAGACGGGTGTCTTGGGCAATCAATTGGTAGAAATTTGCAAAGTTAAACATAGTTAGTTAATCGCTGAGTTGATGGGTATAAATTATTAACAAAAGCCGAAATCGGTATGGTTCAGGCTTTGTATGCATGGTCTATTTAATCGCGAACATGGAGCCGAAGTTAAAGCATTGGAACCAAACATCGTAGCTAGAAAAGCCAATTTTAGCGAAACGCTCTTTATGCTCTTTCTTTGAATCTGGGCGCATTACATTTTCTATCGCGCTGCGCTTTTGGCTGATTTCTAGTTCGCTATAACCATTCGCACGTTTAAAGTCGTGGTGAAGGTCAATTAATAGTTCGTTCGACACTTCATCTTCGAAGACGAATTTCTCAGATAGAATCAAAATGCCGCCCGGACGAAGGCCAGCGTAAATTTTTTCGAGCAAGGAGTAACGATCTTCTGGAGAGAGGAATTGCAAAGTGAAGTTCAACACCACCACTGACGCGTTTTCAATTTCGATATTGCGAATGTCTGCTTCTACTACATCCACAGGAGTGTCACTGCGGTAAGCGTTGACGTGAAGTTTACAACGCTCAACCATCGCAGGAGAGTTGTCCACTGCGATGATTTGGCAACCTTCTTGTTTGATATGGCGACGCATAGACAATGTTGCAGCACCCAAAGAACAGCCAAGGTCATAGATGTTTGAGTGAGGTTTTACAAAACGCTCTGCCAGCATACCGATTGCAGAAATAATATTGCTGTAACCCGGTACCGATCGTTGAATCATGTCAGGAAATACTTCCGCTACGCGTTCATCGAACGTGAAATCCCCAATTTTATCGATTGGAGCCGAAAAAATAGTATCTGGATTGCTCTTAGGGTTCATAACTAAGTCTCTGCATACAAGCCGCCTGAAAATGTCAGGCACCAAAAAAGGCGCGTATTTTATGGGAATTTCGCGCCTCTGTCATGTGTTGCGTTAGAACATCTGTAACTGCGAGTTGCCATCGTCAGCAGGGAAAGGTGCTAACTCAGGGAGCGTGATACGCTTTTGTATGTCTTTATATAGGTTTGCGGCCAACTCTGGCGCAATTAAATTGTCTGCGGTATGGATCATGACATATGGCTGTTTACCTTCGGCAATCCATTGTGGCAACTTGTTGAGCCATGGTTTAAAAAACTCGTAATTTTGCTGTTCTTCTGGATGACCAATAAAGCGAATCAAAGGGTGTGAAGCGGTAGCAATGGCGTGAACAGGTACTCGTGGTTTTTTCATTTGTGCATCAATAATCGCCTCATTGTCGGGCTTAGCGGCAAAGACTGGGCGGCTATCCATAATAATGCGGTCAATATTATTCTCTACTAACCATTGGTTAAGTGCTCGCTCTTCTTCGCCTTTGGAGAAAAATGCCATATGGCGAACCTCAACACCGAGAGGGAAGTTAGGTGGAAAGCTCGCACAGAACTTTTTCAGTCGAACAAGGTGTTCAGGACCAAATGCGGCTGGCAATTGAATTGTCCATTGGCCCACACGGTCATGCAAAGGCTCCATGACTTTCATGAAGTCTCTCAGTTGTTCGCTGCAACCTCTTAGCATTTGCTCATGAGTGATGGCTTTAGGAAGTTTGAAAGTAAAGCGAAAATCATCGTGGGTTGCGGCTCTCCAGTTTTGCACTGTATTGAGCGTCGGTGTGGCATAAAATGTCGTGTTGCCTTCCACGGTATGAAACACTTGCGCATACCTTTCTAAACGTTCAGCGGGCTTTGTCCCGCTGCCGTAAAAACTTTGTTGCCATTGATTGTGCGACCACATCGTCAATCCAAGTCGAAGAGGTAAGTTATCCATTATTCTTTACTGCTTGCTACTCGTGTGAATACTTTACGAGAGTTTTGCTGAAATAGGTAATTTCACGCTATAATCCTCCCCAATTTTTTCGCTTTGGTGCGCTTTTGAACATTTGTTGTACTAAAAAGCACCAGTGAATGATAAAACACACGTAATTGTATGTTGAGTAGTCGATTTTCGTGGACATTCAGCGTATAACTGAATCTTTACTCTGCTTAGCAATGAGGCTGACAGAGCGTAGTTAACAACATTTGAGAGATTGGGAATTTCATTATGCGTACCCATTACTGTGGTCACCTGAACAAGTCCCTTGCAGGACAAACTGTAGAACTTTGCGGCTGGGTTAACCGTCGTCGTGATTTAGGCGGTCTTATTTTTATTGATATGCGAGATCGCGAAGGTATCGTTCAGGTAGTTGTTGATCCAGATATGGCGGATGCGTATGAAGTGGCGAACACACTTCGTAATGAATTCTGTATCAAACTAACGGGTGAAGTGCGCGTTCGCCCAGAGAGCCAAGCAAACAAAGACATGGCAACAGGTGAAGTCGAGATCCTTGCGAAAGGTCTTGAAATCATCAACCGTTCTGATGTTCTGCCTCTAGACTTCAACCAAAAGAACTCTGAAGAGCAGCGCCTGAAGTACCGTTACCTAGATCTACGTCGTCCAGAAATGAGCGACCGCATCAAGCTACGAGCTAAAGCGTCTAGCTTTGTTCGTCGTTTCCTAGATGACAACGGTTTCCTAGACATCGAAACACCAGTCCTAACAAAAGCGACTCCAGAAGGCGCTCGTGACTACCTAGTACCTAGCCGTGTTCACAAAGGCAGCTTCTACGCGCTTCCTCAGTCTCCACAGCTATTCAAACAACTTCTAATGATGTCTGGTTTTGACCGTTACTACCAAATCGTTAAGTGTTTCCGTGATGAAGACTTGCGTGCTGACCGTCAACCAGAATTCACTCAGATCGATATCGAAACGTCATTCATGACGGCTGACCAAGTTCGTGCAACGACTGAGAAAATGGTTCGTGAAATGTGGCAAGAGCTACTAAACGTTGACCTAGGTGAATTCCCAGTAATGCCGTTCAGCGAAGCGATTCGTCGTTTCGGTTCTGACAAGCCAGACCTACGTAACCCACTGGAACTAGTAGACGTTGCTGACCTAGTGAAAGACGTTGAGTTCAAAGTATTCTCAGGTCCAGCAAACGATGAAAAAGGCCGCGTTGCCGTTATTCGCGTTCCAGGTGGTGCATCTTTGACTCGTAAGCAAATTGATGGCTACGGTGAATTCGTTGGCATCTACGGTGCGAAAGGTCTAGCTTGGATGAAGGTTAATGACCGTGCAGCGGGCATGGAAGGTATCCAATCTCCAGTCGCTAAGTTCCTAAATGAAGACGTGATCAACGGCATTCTAGATCGTACTCAAGCGGAATCTGGTGACATTATTCTATTTGGCGCTGATAAAGCGGGTATCGTTGCAGAAGCAATGGGTGCGCTACGTTTGAAACTAGGTAAAGACCTAGAGCTAACGGATGAGTCTGCATGGGCTCCACTATGGGTTGTGGACTTCCCAATGTTCGAAGAAGATGACGAAGGCAACCTACACGCGATGCACCACCCATTCACATCGCCTCTAGGTGTGACTGCAGAAGAGCTAAAAGCAAACCCTGCTGCGGCAAATTCTAACGCTTACGATATGGTTCTAAATGGCTACGAAGTGGGCGGCGGCTCTGTTCGTATCCACAACGCAGATATGCAAGAAGCCGTATTTGATATTCTAGGCATTACACCTGAAGAGCAACAGCTTAAGTTCGGCTTCCTGCTTGATGCGCTGAAATTCGGTACGCCTCCACATGCTGGTCTTGCATTTGGTCTAGACCGTCTAGTAATGCTGCTATGTGGCACAGAGAACATCCGTGATGTTATCGCGTTCCCTAAAACAACAGCAGCGGCGTGTCTACTAACAGACGCACCAAGTATTGCGAACCCAGCAGCGCTAGAAGAGCTAGCAATCGCAGTAACTGCAGCGAAAGAAAAAGACGCAGAATAAGCGCACAACATTTGAAGAAAACTCCCGCAACTGCGGGAGTTTTTGTTTAAATAAACCCAAGAAACTTCCAAAGCAATTTCCCAAGCAACGCTTTTAGAACATGTTTTGTTATTAAGCGTCAAAATACATTAAAAGGTGAATTATGGCTGGTCATAGTAAATGGGCGAATATTCGTCACCGTAAAGCAGCGCAAGATGCGAAGCGCGGCAAAATCTTTACTAAATTAATACGTGAAATCGTTGTTGCGGCAAAAGAGGGGGGCGGTGAGCCAGAAAATAACCCACGTTTGCGAGCAGCAATTGATAAAGCACTGTCTAACAACATGACACGTGACACTGTCAACCGCGCTGTCAGCCGAGGTGCTGGTGGTGAAGGCGACGACAACATGGAAACCGTGATCTATGAAGGTTATGGTCCAGGTGGTACGGCGGTCATGGTCGAATGTATGACGGATAACCGAAATCGTACGGTATCTGGCGTACGTCATGCATTCTCAAAGTCAGGCGGTAATCTGGGGACGGATGGTAGCGTCAACTATCTTTTCGACAAGAAAGGCGTGATTTCATATGGCCCAGGTTTAGATGAAGATGGGGTAATGGAAGTAGCATTAGAAAGTGGTGCTGATGACATTGAAACGGCAGAAGATGGCTCGATTGATGTCTACACGGCCCCAGGCGATTTTGGACTCGTAAAAGATGCTCTTGATGCCGCAGGGTTTGAGGCAGAGAACGCTGAGGTGTCGCTGATCCCATCTACGAAAGCAGATTTGGACGCGGATACTGCGCCAAAACTACTTCGTTTGATTGACGCTTTGGAAGATCTGGACGACGTTCAAGAGGTTTATCACAATGGTGATATCTCTGACGACGTTGCGGCTACGCTAGATTAAACTCAAGGTGTCGGGAGCGGTATTTGCTCCGAAGTTAGCAAGTAATAATAAAAAGACTGAGGCCGAATTAGGCCTCATTTTTAGGAACATTCATGTCAATTATTTTGGGCATTGACCCAGGTTCGCGCATTACCGGCTATGGGGTCATTCGTCAAAATGGACGCCACTTGCAATACCTTGGTAGTGGCTGCATTCGTACTTCAGAAAAAGAACTTCCGGGTCGGCTTAAACAGATTTATGCAGGCGTCACGGAAATCATTACCCAGTTTCAACCGGACGTTTTCGCGATCGAGCAAGTGTTTATGGCCAAAAACGCGGATTCAGCGCTAAAACTTGGCCAAGCTCGTGGCAGTGCAATTGTTGCTGCGGTGAATGCGGAGTTGCCGGTATTTGAATACGCGGCTCGTCTTATTAAGCAAGCTGTCGTCGGCACTGGTGGCGCGGACAAAGCGCAAGTTCAGCATATGGTTCAGCAGATGCTTAAATTGCCCGCCAAGCCTCAAGCGGATGCAGCCGATGCTTTAGGTGTGGCGATTTGTCATGCCAATACTAACAAGACTCTCGTTGCATTAGCGGGCAAAGCAACCAGTGCCAGAAAAGGGCGCTACCGTTAAAATTAACTGGATGTCTATCCAGTTCTTTATTATCCTGTCGCAAATTCATTTCCAAAGAGTATTTATAGTGATTGGACGTCTTCGTGGCATACTGATTGAAAAGCAACCACCTGAAGTATTAATTGAAGTTAATGGCATTGGCTATGAAGTCCAGATGCCAATGAGCTGTTTTTACGAACTGCCAAATGTTGGCGAAGAAGCCATTATTTATACTCACTTTGTTGTCCGTGAAGATGCGCAATTGCTATACGGTTTCAACACGGTAAAAGAACGAGCACTTTTCCGTGAAGTGATCAAAGCCAATGGCGTTGGTCCTAAACTCGGTCTTGGAATTCTCTCTGGTATGACAGCAACGCAATTCGTTACTTGTGTGGAACATGAAGACGTTTCTACGCTGGTTAAGCTTCCAGGCGTTGGCAAGAAAACCGCAGAGCGATTGGTTGTTGAAATGAAAGACCGCTTGAAAGGGTGGGGCGCTGGCGATCTATTTACACCATTTACGGATGCTGCTCCTGCGGATTCTAGTGCGACATCCAACAACGCGGAAGAAGAAGCAATCAGTGCGCTTCTAGCTCTAGGTTACAAGCCGACTCAAGCGTCGAAAGTGGTATCTCAGATCGCTAAACCGGACATGAGCAGTGAGCAAATGATCCGTGAAGCTCTAAAATCAATGGTGTAACGCTGGTTGCACAGTGAACATTTGTTCAAGATAACTCATTCTCTAAGGTTAATGCCAATCGCTTAACGATGTTTTTTGTGTCATTCCAGCGAGCCTGGCGAGACTGGGAATCTAATAGCAGCACGCTGAGCGGTTAATGAAACAATTTGACCATAAATCGCTCGGATAGAAGATCCTGTATCACGCTCCTTCGTCGCTGTACAGGATGACGAGATATAGAAATATGCCACTTGCTGTTAAACGAGCGGCATTATTCTCTCAGGTAACCATTTTTCAAGGTAAAAAGATGATTGAAGCCGATCGTTTAATCGCGCCAGAAAACCCTGCCTTTCGTGATGAAGATGTCATTGATCGTGCTATTCGGCCAAAAAAATTAGCGGATTACCAAGGTCAGGACCATGTCCGTGACCAAATGGAGATCTTCATTAAAGCTGCTCAGTTACGTAGCGAAGCACTTGATCACCTTTTGATTTTTGGTCCCCCAGGTTTGGGTAAAACCACACTTGCGAACATCGTTGCCAATGAAATGGAAGTGAACATTCGCACTACTTCAGGCCCTGTACTTGAGAAAGCAGGCGATTTGGCCGCGCTGTTAACCAACCTCGAAGAAAACGATGTGTTGTTCATCGATGAGATTCACCGCTTGAGCCCGATGGTTGAAGAGGTGCTGTATCCGGCGATGGAAGATTATCAACTGGATATTATGATCGGTGAAGGTCCGGCCGCTCGTTCTATTAAGATCGATTTACCACCATTTACGTTAATTGGTGCGACGACCCGAGCGGGCTCTTTAACGTCACCATTGCGCGACCGCTTTGGTATTACTCAGCGCCTTGAGTTTTATAAGATAAAAGACCTCCAAGATATCGTGCAGCGAAGCGCGGATTGTTTAGGTTTATCAATGGAACCTGAAGGTGCATTGGAAGTGGCAAGACGTGCGCGTGGCACACCACGTATTGCTAACCGTTTGCTACGTCGTGTTCGTGATTATGCGGAAGTAAAAGGCAATGGTCACATTTGTGCCGATGTTGCCGATAAGGCGTTGAATATGCTTGATGTGGACGCCGAAGGCTTCGATTACATGGACCGTAAGCTACTACTCGCGATTATGGAAAAATTTGGTGGTGGTCCGGTCGGGCTCGACAACATGGCAGCGGCGATAGGTGAAGAAAAGGACACTATTGAAGACGTTCTTGAACCTTATCTTATTCAGCAAGGTTATTTACAACGCACTCCGCGTGGAAGAATCGCGACAGATCGTGCGTATTTGCATTTCGGAATTGAAAAATAAGATTCCCTCGCTGGGCCGTTGTTGCCCAGCGCTTCATTAAAGTTGACCAAACTCACATTTTTTGAATTTTTTCTCATACTGGTTTAGTAAGTAAAAAGCATTGATTGTTAACTCGATGTTTGCTTGCAACGGGTTGATTTCTCTCCTGATTACTCTCTCTTAACATCCGTATCCAATACTGGTTGATCTAGATCAATGTGATGGATTTTTGTGCAAATTCCGCGCATAAACATTGATGTATATCAAAGCGCGTTACGGCTATAAACCTTTTGAAACAATCTGTTTTTACAAGTAATATTAGCCCCAGCTATATTAGCTGATGCTTAACAATTAACTAACCAATGAAGCACATTTTTGCAACAATGAGTTGTGATAATTCAACATTTTTCAAGTGTAAATAACACCTGAATATGGATTGCAATATGTAGAGAGTGTCATTCAGCCGACACATAGGAGTTACCATGATTGACGTAGTTGATCTATCGCGGTTGCAGTTTGCACTGACAGCGATGTATCACTTCCTATTCGTACCATTGACCCTTGGTATGGCCTTCCTTCTGGCCATTATGGAATCGATGTACGTAATGACGAACAAGCAAATCTATAAGGACATGACCAAGTTCTGGGGTAAGCTATTCGGTATTAACTTTGCACTTGGTGTGGCGACAGGCCTTACCATGGAGTTCCAGTTTGGTACGAACTGGTCTTACTACTCCCACTATGTAGGTGATATCTTCGGTGCACCGCTAGCGATCGAAGCACTTGTCGCATTCTTCCTGGAGTCAACTTTTGTTGGTCTATTCTTCTTCGGGTGGGATCGTCTATCTAAACGCCAACACTTAGCGGTTACCTGGCTTGTGGCACTAGGCTCTAACTTCTCTGCTCTTTGGATTCTTATCGCAAACGGCTGGATGCAAAACCCAGTAGGCGCAGATTTCAACTTCGAAACCATGCGAATGGAAATGGTGAGCTTCTCTGAGGTTGTACTAAACCCAGTTGCTCAGGTTAAGTTCGTGCATACGGTTGCTTCTGGTTACACTTGTGGCGCAATGTTTATTCTAGGCATCAGTTCATACTACCTATTAAAAGGTCGTGACATTGCGTTTGCTCGTCGTTCGTTTGCTATTGCTGCTTCTTTCGGTATTGCAGCTATCTTATCTACCATCGTTCTTGGTGACGAATCTGGCTACGAGCTTGGTGAAGTTCAAAAAGTGAAACTCGCTGCAATTGAAGCAGAGTGGCACACTGAACCTGCACCTGCCGCATTTACGTTATTTGGTGTTCCTAACCAGGAAACGATGCATACCGATTACGCAATTAAGATCCCTTACGTAATGGGTATTATCGCGACACGCTCTTTTGATGAGCAAGTAACAGGTCTTCGTGATTTACGTGATGAACACGTCGATCGTATTCGTGACGGCATGTACGCTTATGAACTTCTAGAGAAGCTTCGTGCGGGCGACAAGTCAGAAGAAAACATGACTGCGTTTGATGAAGTGAAAGGTGACCTAGGTTACGGTCTACTTCTAAAGCGCTACACAGACAATGTTGTTGATGCAACAGAAGAGCAAATCCAAGCTGCTGCGGACGACTCAATCCCAACAGTATGGCCGCTATTCTGGTCATTCCGTATCATGGTTGCTTGTGGCTTCATCATGTTGTTTGTCTTTGGTGCGGCGTTTATCCAAACGTGTCGTCAGAAGATTGAACAGAAACAATGGATTCTAAAAGCTGCACTATTTAGCATTCCACTACCTTGGATTGCAATTGAAGCGGGTTGGTTCGTCGCTGAGTACGGCCGTCAGCCTTGGGCTGTAGGTGAAATTCTACCAGTGCATGTTGCAGCTTCTGCGCTAACTGCAGGTGAAATCTGGACTTCACTCTTCGCAATTCTGGCGCTATACACGGTATTCCTGATTGCAGAAGTTTACCTAATGTTGAAATTCGCTCGTAAAGGCCCAAGTAGCCTGAAAACGGGTCGCTACCACTTCGAGCAAAATGCTGACTCTGTTGAAGACAAAGTTAGTCGCCAAGTAGAAGCGTAAGGTAAGGAGATAACAAAATGTTTGATTACGAAATCTTGCGACTCATCTGGTGGGTACTAATCGGTGTTCTACTAGTTGGTTTTGCAGTAACAGACGGCTTCGATATGGGTGTAGGCGCGCTTGTACCTATTATCGGTAAAAACGACACGCAACGCCGTGTCATGATTAACTCAATTGCTCCTCACTGGGATGGTAACCAAGTTTGGCTTATCACTGCTGGTGGTGCACTGTTCGCAGCTTGGCCTTTGGTTTACGCAACGTCATTTTCAGGCTTTTACTTAGCGATGATTTTGACACTAGCAGCGCTATGGCTTCGTCCTCTTGGCCTAGACTACCGCTCTAAAATCGAAGATCCAAAATGGCGCAATAGCTGGGATATCTGTATCTCAATCAGTGGTTTTGTTCCGCCAATCATCTTTGGTGTAGCGTTTGGCAACCTTCTACAAGGTGTACCATTCCAATTGAGTGAGTTCTTGATGCCAACATACCATGGCTCATTCTTTGGTCTACTAAACCCATTTGCACTGTTGTGTGGTCTAGTAAGCTTGTTCATGATTTTGATGCAAGGTTCTACTTGGCTACAAATGAAAACAACAGGCGAAGTGCATGTGCGTGCGCGCAACGTTGCTCAGTTGGCTGGTTTACTGACGGTTGCTGCGTTTGTAGCGGCTGGTTTCTGGATCCAAAATATCGATGGCTACGTCATTGTTGGCGGTATCGACACTAACGCAGCTTCTAACCCTTTAAACAAAGAGGTTATCCGTGAAGCTGGTGCGTGGATGAAGAATTTTGAAAACTACCCATTACTATGGGCTGCTCCTGTACTAGGTGTTGCAATGCCGCTTCTCGCTGTATTGGCATCTCGTCTTGAAAAATGTGCGATTTCGTTCATTACTTCAAGCTTGGGTGTTGCTGGTGTTATCTTTACTGCAGGTTTTGCGATGTTCCCATTCATCATGCCTTCAGACTTAATGCCAAGCCACAGCTTAACAATGTGGGATGCAACGTCATCTGAGCTGACTCTGAACCTAATGACAGGCGTTGCGTTTGTTATGGTGCCAATCATCCTTGGCTACACATCTTGGACTTACTACAAGATGTTTGGTCGCCTTGATGACCAGTACATTGAAGACAACAAAAACTCACTTTACTAAGGAGCATTTACTATGTGGTATTTCGCATGGATTCTAGGTGTACTACTTGCTTGTGCATTCGGTATCATCAACGCTCTTTGGCTAGAGCACTCAGAAATGATGGATAAAGACAGTGAGTAACCTCGCTGATAAGGTAGCGAAACTTCACGCACCAATGGATAAGACTCTGCTACGAGTCTTATCTCTCATCCTTGGCTTTATGCACGTAGGATTGGTGATGTGGGACCCTGAAGCTTACCATCAAGCAATTGGTGGTTTTAACTCAATCACCGCACCAGCACTGATTTGGTCTGTATGTTCAAGCATGGTGTATGGGGTGGGCTTCAAGCCAAGAAACTGGTACTGGCAAGTTTTGTTTAGTCCTTATTTCTCGTTAGCTATCTTAATTTATCTAACGGCACTTTATTTCATTTAGGCTGAAATATGCTGTAATAAAGTCGGTTACTAAATCATCGAATAAAAGCTAGGTATCTCGCCTAGCTTTTATTTTTTCTACAAATTTCAAAAATATTTCCTTAGCTCGGTACCAATTGCTGTCGCTTCAGTTATAGTAATTACTTTAAAGAATTGAATATATTGGTACTCCCTTGCAAGGCACATCAAATCTCTTTCACTGGCCGATCACCGTGTACTATGAAGACACTGATGCGGGCGGTGTTGTATATCATTCTAATTATCTAAAATTCTTTGAGCGCGCACGGACAGAGATGTTACGTGCTAAAGGCATTTCTCAACATGTGTTACTGGAACAAAATATCGGCTTTGTTGTCCGACACATGGATATCGATTTCAACCAAGGCGCTAGGCTGGACGAGCATCTGACAGTCGTAACCCGAGTGTCAGAAATAAAACGTGCTTCTCTGCAATTCTGTCAAGAGTTGGTCAATGATCAAGGCAAGATATTGTGCAAGGCCTCGGTTAAGGTAGCATGTATCGATAATAAGAAAATGAAACCAATAGCTATTCCAACCTTTATAAATTCGGAGCTAACAAATAGTGACTGCTGATATTTCCATTTTAGATCTCTTTCTTCAGGCCAGTCTGTTGGTAAAGCTTGTGATGCTGACGTTGCTTGGTATGTCAATTGTGTCATGGGCAATGATCATCAAGCGCAGCAAAGTGCTTTCTCAAGCGTCAAAAAATGCAGAGCAGTTTGAAGACAAATTTTGGTCGGGTACTGATCTTTCTCAGCTTTACCAAAAAGTAAAAGCGCGTAAAGACGAAATTGAAGGCACAGAAGAAATCTTCTACGCAGGTTTTACAGAGTTTGCTCGCCTACGTAAGAGCAACGCAAATTCACCAGCTTACATCATGGAAGGCACTGGCCGCGCAATGCGCGTTGCTGTTTCTCGTGAAGTAGATGAGCTAGAAACAAGCTTACCGTTTTTGGCAACAGTCGGTTCTATAAGCCCTTATATCGGCCTATTTGGTACCGTTTGGGGCATCATGCACGCCTTTATTGCGCTGGGTGAAGTAAAGCAAGCTACGCTGTCTATGGTTGCACCGGGTATCGCGGAGGCACTTATCGCGACAGCGATGGGTCTATTTGCGGCTATTCCGGCAGTAATGGCGTACAACCGCCTAAGCAATAAAGTGAGTAAACTAGAGCACACTTACGCAACATTTTCTGAAGAATTCCACAGCATCCTTCATCGTCAAGCGATGGCTGGCCGAGACAGCGCGGATAAGGAATAAAGCATGGCGGGTTATCAACCTAAAAAGCGAAAAATGACAGCGGAGATCAACGTTGTTCCGTATATCGACGTAATGCTCGTACTGTTGATCATTTTTATGGCGACCGCTCCATTTGTGACTCAAGGCGTCGACGTTGATCTTCCGAAAACATCGACCGCAGAATCTATGCAAGACCTTGCTGGTGAGACTGACAGTAGCTTTATTATCATCGAAATTGATAGCGAGGGTAATTTAGGCCTAAGCGTAAATGATGAAGAAGTTCAGCGAGGTTTGTCGTTGCAAGATGTTATTGTGCGAGTGAAAGCGGAGCGAGAGGTTAAGCCAGATTCACCAGTTGCGGTAGGTGGCGACGCGGCAACACCATATGCCGATGTTGTTCTATTGCTGGATGAACTAAGTCGAGCTGGTATCCCTAAGGTAGGTCTAATGACCGATATCAGGGAATAGACATCAATTATCTATGAAAGATCACAAGAAGAAACCCAACCAATACGCCAAACCGATAGCAATATCGGTTGGTTTGCATGCAATTCTAGTTGCAGCCCTGCTTTGGGGGACGGACTTCAACATGTCTAAACCAGAGCCTACAGGGCAAATGGTTCAAGCTGTTGTCATCGATCCAAAACTTGTGCAGCAACAAGCGAAAGAAATTCGCCAGCAACGCGAAAAGGCAGCGAAAAAAGAACAAGAGCGTCTTGATAAACTGAGACGCGAAGCAGAGCAGCTAGAAAAAAACCGCAAAGCTGAAGAAGAGCAAATTCGCAAGTTGAAAGAGCAGCAAGCGAAAGATGCTCAAGCGGCGCGAGAAGCAGAAGCTGCACGTAAGAAAAAAGAGCAAGAGCGCAAGCAGGAAGAAGAACGTGTTCGCAAAGAAAAAGAGCGAGCTGCTAAGCTAGAAAAAGAGCGCAAGGAAAAAGAAGAAGCCGTGCGTAAAGCTGAGCAGGAGCGTTTAGCAAAAGAAGCGGCTATAGCAAAAGCTGAGCAAGAACGTTTGGCTCGTGAAAAAGCAGCAAAAGAAGCGGAAGAAAAAGCACGTCGTGAGCGTGAAGCTGCTGAAAAAGCTGAACAAGAGCGCATTGCAAAAGAGAAAGCGGCAAAAGAGGCAGCGGAGCGAGAGCGTAAAGCGAGAGAAGCAGCTGAGCGTGCCGAGCGTGAGCGTAAAGCTCAAGAAGCCGCGTTAGATGATATTTTTGCGGGTCTCGAGAGTGAGTCAGAACAGAATCAGCAAGCGAAAAATCAACATGTGCAATCTGAAGTTGACCGCTATGGTGCAATTTACAAACAATTGATAGAGAGTCGTATCATTAAGGACGATTATCTTGTGGGAAAGTCGTGCAGGCTTAATGTGAAGCTAGTTCCAACTGGGACTGATGGTATTGTGAGTAATGTTACTGTGTTAAACGGTGACTCTCGTCTTTGTAGTGCAGCCAAAAGTGCAGTAGCCCAAGTTGGCAACTTTCCGATGCCTAAAGATAGAGATGTTATTGATAAAGTTAGAGATATCAACTTAACCGTTGAATACTAGAATAAGGAATAAGACGTGATTAGACGCCTTTTACTAGGAATGTTTGTACTGTTTAGCAGTATGACAAATGTGGCGAATGCCGCATTAGAGTTGGTCATTACCGATGGTATTGATTCAGCACGACCAATTGCTGTTGTTCCGTTTAAGTGGGAGGGCACACAAGCGCTTCCAACGGATGTTTCTGCTGTTATCGCCTCGGATTTACAACGTAGTGGTAAATTCAGCCCAGTTCCAACGAGCAAAATGCCACAAACACCGTTCAGTGAATCAGAAGTTAATTTTGATGCTTGGACCAATTTAGGTGTGGATGCGCTATTGACTGGTTCAATCAAGCAAAACGACCAAGGTGACTACGTTATCAACTATCAACTTGTTGATATTGTGCGTGGTCAGTTAACAGGTGGGAAGAGTAAGGCGCTTGGTAGTGACGGTGAATTAGTCCTGTCAAAAGATCATGTGCTGTTCAATAAAGTAGCCACTGTTCAAGGGCCTCGTATGCGTGAGTACGCTCACCGTATCTCTGATTTGGTGTATGAGCAGTTAACTGGCGACCGTGGCGCTTTCATGACTCGTATCGCATATGTGGTAGTGAACGATAAAGACCGTTTCCCTTACCAACTTCGAGTCGCTGATTACGATGGCTACAATGAGCGTCTGGTTTTACGCTCTAAACAACCATTAATGTCACCAGCGTGGTCCCCCGATGGTAAAAAGCTTGCATATGTTAGCTTCCAAAATGGCCAAGCAGAAATCTTCATCATGAACATCTACACCGGTGAACGTGAGAAAATTACTTCATACCCACGTCACAATGGTGCGCCAAGATTTTCGCCAGATGGCAATAAGTTAGCGATTGTTCTTTCTAAAACAGGCTCGCTTCATGTTTATACGTTTGACCTTAACACTCGTAAGCTGACGCAAATTACGCGTGGCAGATCAAATAATACGGAACCGTTCTGGCATCCGGATGGAAAATCGTTGATTTTCACATCGGATAGGGGTGGTAAACCACAGATTTATCAAGTAAATTTGGGCAGCGGTTCTATTGACCGTTTGACTTGGCAAGGCAGCCAAAATTTGGGTGGTCAAATTACTCCTGATGGGCGATTCCTAGTTATGGTGAACCGCAGCAACGCAGGATTTAATTTGGCGAAACAAGATTTGGAAACTGGTGCTCTTCAAGTCTTAACTAAGACCTTGCTTGATGAGTCTCCTAGTATTGCCCCAAACGGTGGCATGGTTGTGTATAGCTCGATTTACAACAAGAAAAACGTACTATCGATGGTGTCAATTGATGGTCGATTCAAAGCTAGATTACCGGCAACAAATGGGCGTGTTCGAGCGCCTGCATGGTCACCGTTTTTGTAGTAATAAGTTTGATTAATAAAGGAAAATAAGATGCAACTGAACAAGGTTCTAAAAGGGCTACTAATCGCGCTTCCTGTAATGGCTGTTACAGCGTGTAGTTCAAGCGACGACGCTGCTTCTAACACTGGTGCAGCAACAAACAACAATGGCGCAGTGGAAACAACAGTAGCTACGCCAATTGATCAAAGCGGTCAGTTGACAGAGCAAGAGCTAAAAGAGCAAGCGCTACGTGAAACTCAAACAATCTACTTTGCTTTTGACAACTCAACAATTGCAGCAGATTACGAAGAGATGCTAGCGGCTCACGCTTCTTACCTAAGCAAGAACCCAGCACTTAACGTAACTATCGAAGGTCACGCTGATGAGCGTGGTACTCCTGAGTACAACATCGCTCTAGGTGAGCGTCGTGCACAAGCAGTAGCGAACTACCTACAAGCACTAGGTGTTCAAGCTGACCAAATCTCAATCGTTAGCTACGGTGAAGAGAAGCCACTTCTTCTAGGTCAATCAGATGAAGTTTACGCTAAAAACCGTCGCGCGGTTCTAGTATACTAATTCGAGGTAATCCTCATGTTCAGTAACACTAAGCGCGCTGTTGCGCTTACGTTACTGGCAAGTGCAGCGAACTTTGCGTTCGCTGCACCAGCTCCAGTATCCGATCTCAACAGCACATCATCCGTCTCTAAGAGCCGTTCATCTGAAACGGAAGTAGAGCGTCTAGAGCGCTTGCTACAAAACCGCAATCGCGTTCAGCTCCAAATGCAACAGCAAATTGACCAAATGTCACAAGAGATCAGTGAATTACGTGGTCAATTAGAGCGAAATAGCTACGAAATGAAGCAAATGTTGCAACGTCAACGAGAGTTGTTTGTCGAGCTGGATCGTGTTCGTGGAGAGATAAAATCCGCGCCTGCGCAAGAAGCGAAACCGGCTAAAACAGGTGGTCAGTACACACCAAATGTTGATGAGCAAACGGCATACCAAAATGCAGTCGACCTCATCCTCAAGAAACGTGACTACACTGGCGCAATTGCAGCGTTCCAGCAGTTCCAGAAAGATTATCCTGATTCTACATATTCAGCGAATTCTCACTACTGGCTAGGTCAGTTGTACTTCGCTAAAAAGCAGGATGAGGATGCAGTGAAAAGTTTTGCCGCTGTTGTGTCTTATAAAGACTCCAATAAGCGAGCCGATGCGTTGCTTAAGTTAGGCGAAATCGCTGAGCGTAATAACAATGCAGCTCAAGCGAAAAAGTACTACCAACAAGTGGTTGATGAATACCCAGGTAGTGCATCTGCAAAACTTGCCAGCTCTAAGCTGTAAGACGTTATGTTTTGAAAAGGAAGCTTCGGCTTCCTTTTTCTTTTCCATTTTCTGTTGGTGCAGAACGGCTAAGTCGATAGCAATGATGCAGAGCCTCTGACCTTATGTTGCACCGAATTTCGCTACTCGGAAATGCTACCTGTAACAAAGATATACGGCTAGACCGCTAGAAATCCCCGCGACAAGTTGGTTTTTGAAAATTAACGAGGTTACAATACTCGGATTAAAGGAAGTTGCGTAGAGCAAGAGCAATGAGCCATATATTAGATAAAATCGACACTGTTTACCCATTCCCACCGAAACCAGTTCCATTAAGCGAAGAAGAAAAAGCATCTTACATTGAGCGTATTAAAAAGTTACTCAAAGAAAAAGATGCGGTACTTATCGCGCACTACTATACCGACCCTGAGATTCAAGCCCTAGCTGAAGACACTGGCGGGTTTGTTGGTGACTCGTTGGAAATGGCGAAGTTTGGTAATCGTCACCCTGCAAGTACATTGATTATTGGTGGTGTTCGCTTTATGGGCGAGTCGGCCAAAATTCTGACACCAGAAAAGCGCATTCTAATGCCAACGTTGGAAGCGGAATGTTCGCTTGACCTTGGCTGTCCTGCGGATAAGTTCAGCGAGTTTTGTGATGCTCACCCTGATCATACGGTTGTAGTTTACGCAAATACTTCAGCAGCGGTTAAAGCCCGTGCCGACTGGGTCGTTACATCGAGCATTGCGCTTGAAATCGTGGAACACTTAGACGCTGAAGATAAGCCAATTATTTGGGGACCAGACCGTCACCTAGGATCGTACATCGCTAACAAAACTGGCGCAGATATGCTGCTTTGGCAGGGTGAGTGTGTGGTTCATGATGAGTTCTCTGCTGATGCGCTACGAAAAATGAAGAGCGTGTATCCAGATGCGGCTATTTTGGTTCACCCTGAGTCACCAGCAAGCGTCGTAGAACTTGCCGATGCCGTTGGATCAACGAGTCAGCTGATCAAAGCAGCGAAAGAGCTTCCTCACAAACAAATGATCGTTGCGACAGACAAAGGCATTTTCTTTAAAATGCAGCAACTTGTGCCAGAGAAAGAACTTATCGAAGCGCCAACCGCAGGTGCAGGCGCAACATGTCGCAGCTGTGCACACTGTCCTTGGATGGCAATGAACGGTTTGAAAGCAATTGAGAAAGCGCTTAGTGAAGGTGGTGAAGAGCACGAGATTTTTGTTAACGAAGAACTGCGTGTTAAATCCCTTATCCCGCTTAACCGCATGCTAGATTTTGCTGAGCAGCTAAATATGCAAGTGAAAGGTAATGCTTAAAAAGTCGGCGTAACTGAAAATAAATCTCAAAAACCAGCCGAATATGGCTGGTTTTTTTGTGTCTTACTATCAATGAGTTACTATTGATGCAATCAATGAATATCGAGGTCATAAATTTATGGCGGTGTGGTTAGTAGTTAAAAAGTGGCTTAGTTCCCACCTTTTTAAATTGAGCAACCGAAGCCTTCTCATCTTTAGTGGCTTATATGTGAGCCTTTCATGGTGGCTGCTGGTTCTCGCTGGTGAAACAGCATTAACAGACAGTTTCGCTAACTTTATCTATTACCTCATGGTTACGGCGAGTACGGTGGGTTATGGCGACCATTCTCCAGTAACAGATTTGGGTAAATGGGTTGTCGTACTATTTGTAATCCCCGGCGGTTTGAGCTTATTCGCCGCATTATTGGGGCGTGTCGCTGGAGCAGCGATGGACTATTGGCGAGCGGGTATTTTAGGAAAACGGAGAGTAAGAGTGGAAAACCATATTGTATTGTTGGGCTGGAATGGATCGAGAACGATGCACCTTATTCGCATGTTACAACATGAAGAAGAGGGAAAGCGTCCGATTGTTTTATGCAGCCGTTCAGAAATAGAGAACCCGTTACCTGGCGAAATCAGTTTTATCAAAGTGACCAGTTATACCGATTCGCAAGAAATGAAAAACGCCAATATTGCCGAAGCCGCTTGCATTATTGTGGATAATCTCTCGGACGACATTACCTTGTCAGCCGCTCTATACTGCGCATCTGTAAACCCTTCCGCTCATTTGGTCGCTTACTTTAAAGATGAAGCGCTAGGCCGACTTCTAAGTCAGCATTGCCCGAAAGCGGAATGCATACCTGCTGTTGGCGCAGAAATGTTGGCAAAAGCGGCGGTTGACCCGGGCTCAAGTGCGCTTCATCAGGAGCTTTTGGCTTCAACACGAGGTATGACGCAATACTCAGTTATTTATCCTGAGGGGCAGTCTGCCACCACTATTGAGAATCTCTTCGTTTTTCTCAAAAGACGCCATCATGCCACGCTGATTGCTTTTGATATTGGCGATGGTATTCAACTCAACCCAGATTTAGATGCTGAAGTACCCGCGAGTACCAAGCTGTTTTACATTGCAGATGAACGTATTGAAGATTTTGCCTGGAAAGAAATGAACAAGGAACAATAATGCACATGATTGCTGGCCTGTTAGCAGGCTTCCCAAACTTTTTACTCTATTTCTCTGTTTCTATTATTTTTGTATTGGCGTTTAAGTTCATCTACGTCAAGTTGACGCCATACGATGAGTGGCATCTGATCAAAGAAAAACAAAATACAGCAGCAGCGATTGCGCTAAGTGGGGCCTTCCTTGGTTACTGTCTCGCGATTTCGGGGGCGGCAAAAAACTCAGTCAATATCGTCGATTTTATGGTATGGGGCGTTGTTGCAATGCTTGCTCAAATTATTGCATTTGCAATTGTACGCTTTATTTTACTTCCGAAAGTGGCAGAGCGTATCGAAAAAGATGAACTGCCAGCCGGTATTGTATTAGCAGCAGTTTCTGTTTCGGTTGGCGTATTGAATGCCGCGTGCATGACCTACTAGGAGGAACGATGAAGCGGAGTTCTAACGTTAAACGTTCTTCCATGGACAAAAGCTTAAAGCTTGGGAAAATTCTTCCCTTTGCTGCCTTTGGTGGTATTTTCTTCTTTGCTACGTACGAGTCAAAAACAGAAGGGTACATTTTTTCTAATGCTGATGAGTGTAAATCTAACTCGCCTGAGTTTAGTGAACAGTGTGACATTGCATACCAAGAAGCTTTAGCTCGTGCCGAACAAAATGCCCCTCGCTACCGCAGCGAGTTCGAATGCGAGAATGATTTCTACGAGGATGATTGTTACTACAGTTCCAGTTCCCGAGCTTATGTACCTAACTTTGGCGGTTTTTTTTACAGTCGCTCATTAAGCGGGTTGAAAGGTTATAACAAGAGCTATTACTCAGAGCCGATGTACCGTTATAAATCCAAATTCTATAATGGAGCAGGACAATTCTTTGGCTCCTACCGAAATCAGCCGACCAAAGTTGCGACGAATAGCCTTAATAAACGTGGCGGCGGCACCATTGGCAGGGCGATGTCTCGAGGCGGGTTTGGTAAAGCGGTGTCGGTCAGTCGAGGCGGTTAAAAAGCACTATGTTTCGACGAGAAATACAAGAGCGCGAAAACTGGCGTGAATTAGCACGCCAGTTTGGTTTTGGTTTCCATACCATGTATGACCAACCGTATTGGGATGAGAGTGCTTACTATCAATTCACGCTGGAGCAAATTGAGCGCGATATAGAAGCGCCCACTGAAGAGCTGCATCAGATGTGCCTGGCTATTGTGGATGAAGTCGTTCGGAGTGAGCGGTTGCTGACGCAATGTGCGATCCCTGAATCTATGTGGGAGCAGGTCGCTTCTTCATGGAGACGAAGCGAACCTTCGCTTTATTCGCGGCTGGATTTCGCGTACAACGGGACCTCGCCAGCAAAATTACTGGAAAACAATGCGGATACGCCAACCAGCTTGTTTGAAACTGGCTTTTGGCAGTGGGTGTGGCTAGAAGATGTTGTAAATAAAGGTCGAGTTCACCAGAGCGCGGATCAATTCAATATTCTTCAAGACTTTTTGATCGAGCGCTTTGCTGAAATAGCAAAATACCAACCAGGACAAACACTTCACTTTAGCTGCTGCAAGTACACTGAAGAAGATAAAGGGACTGTCCAGTATTTAGAGGATTGCGCGCGAGAGGCAGGGTTAGCAACGGCATTCGTGCATGTCGAAGATATTGGAGTGACGGAAGATGGTCTGTTTGTGGATGCTGACGACAGAGCGATTCGTTGGATGTTTAAGCTTTACCCTTGGGAGTTTATGTTTGAAGAGGAATATGCGAAGTACTTAGCGACTGCGAACGTAAACTGGTTAGAACCGATGTGGAAGTCGATTCTATCCAATAAAGCACTTTTACCGTTATTGTGGGAGCGCTTTCCTAACCACCCGAACCTTTTGCCCGCTTATTTTGCTAACAATTCAAAAGCGAACACTATGAGAGATTATGTCATCAAGCCACTATTTTCTCGAGAGGGCGCGAACATCGAGATCGTCATCGATGGAAAACGTTTTGTTAAAACGTCAGGGCCTTATGAATCTAAATTTAATATCGTCCAGCAATACCATCCACTACCTAAGTTTGGGCAAAACCATACGTTAATTGGCAGTTGGTTGGTCAATGATAGAGCTGCCGGTATTTCGATTAGGGAAGACAGTAGCTTAGTGACTCAAGATATGGCGCGGTATATTCCACATGTAATTTTAACATGATCAAAAAAGCTCTCCATTTGGAGAGCTTTTTGTCTATTCAGCCGTTCAATCTTGATGGTCGACAGCGTTGCGTCTATTGTTCTTCAGCTAATGCAACACCGCGCTGGGTAAGACCACATAACATCACTGGCATTGCATTGAAGATTTCCTCAAACTGCTCTAAGCCTTCCATACCTTGTTCGGCCAATGTTTCAATGGTCGTTTCTGGGTCGTAAAGCATAGTAAGAGAAAGTAAAACACCACCGAGTAGGGCATTATCTTCGCTATCCTCAGGCATCAACGTTTCCCAGTCATCACGCGCAAGTTGCCAGCCTTGTAATACACCTTCACAGAAATCGCGAGCCTGACTTGTTACAATGTCTTGCTCATCTAGCGCGCACCCTGCAGGCCACTGCCAAGTGCCTTCTAGGAGAGCGGGACGAGTTTGGTTCCACATTTGTACAATCTCGTCAATGTACTGCTCTAGTTGTTCACCGTCAGTAAATGGCGCTGTTTCTTCTCCACCCCATAAGAATGGCAACCACTCTTGAGGCATTAATACGTTTGGCGCTGCAGCCATCGCTGTTACAAAGCCTTGAGTTTTTGCCAGGTTTAGTAGTTTACCGTCAAGTTCTGGGAGAGAAAGGATGTCTTGTAGTTTCAAAATAGAATACCATTTGTTAATGGGCTGGTTGATTGCGCTCATCTTACCAATCAATTAGTGATAAATCGATATTAGGGAATGATTCACACATCTATGGAAATTCGCTCATCACTTAGAAAAAAAAGCATTCTCGCCCTAACACTTTACCTGTGCTTCTTTATCGCCACTATCGGTTCTGTCGCCTATTTGGTTGTTGAGCCACCGGTTAGACAAAAGCTAGAGCAAAACCTAGAGTTACGTACCCAACTCCTGGCTCTTGAGATCAAAGAGCCCCTCCTCAGTTCTACAGGTGTATTGAGCAGCTTAGTAGGGCTAGCCCAAGGGACTGAAAATATTCAATCTCTCAACACAATAATTCCACATATTCTTCAATTGAGTGACAAGATGCTTGTTAGTGGTGGCGTATGGCCTAAACCCGAACTCAAAGCAGAACAATGGAGATATAGAAGTCTATTCTTCAATAAAAACAGTGATAGTGGTATTGACCAAATTCACTCCTACAATAACCCCGAATCTGGCGGTTATGATAATGAACCCTGGTATGTCGCTGCCGCCAATGCTCCGGTAGGTTCTGTTAGTTGGTCTACGGTTTACATCGATACCTTTACTCAGGTCCAGATGATTACCGCGTCTTCTCCGTACTACCAAAACGGTCGATTCGCTGGAGTTGTAACGGTAGACCTATCACTTGATGCACTTTTTCAGTTTATTCGAGAGCACACGAACCAGCATTCTTTGGGGGTAGTGGTTCGCGATGCTGACTCAAACGTGATTATTGAACACAACTTTCAACTGACGGACGAAATTTATGTCAGCGAGCTTGATTTCGGAGAGTTCGATTGGCGCATGGAAGTTGTCAACGCAAAAGCTAAAGTCGCCGATCAAGTGTTTGAACAAGTGATGAGCGTTGAGGGGAGGATCATTCCATTTTTGCTCTTGTGTGTCTTGGTCGGTTACTACTTACTGAATCGCTATATTGTTGAACCAATTGTTCGCATTGCCGCTAAGATTGATGACTCGAAAACTGGTGGGATCATAGATATTGACTACGATAGCGATGACGAAATCGGACAGCTTATCGAGAAGTTCAATGAAAAGACGATCTATTTAGAGCAGGAGAGAATAAAAGCTCAGGCTTCGACAAACGCTAAAACGGCATTCTTAGCCACATTGTCCCACGAGATTCGCACACCAATGAACGGTGTACTAGGAACTGCCCAGATACTGTTAAAAACACCACTTACCGATGAGCAGCGTAAGCACCTGAGAACACTTTATGATTCAGGTGATCACATGATGACATTACTCAATGAGATTTTAGATTACTCAAAAATTGAACAAGGGCATGTTGAGTTTGAAAATAAGCCTTTCCCAATTGAGTCGATTATCGGCAGTATCAAGAGTGTTTATCAAACGCTATGTGCAGAAAAAGGTCTTCGCTTTAGAGTAGTCTCGCATTTACCAACGGGTCGTTGGTACAACAATGACAAAGCCCGTTTGCGTCAAGTACTGTTCAATCTACTCAATAACGCTGTTAAGTTCACCGATCGTGGCATCGTAGAGGTAGAGCTAGCCGAGAAATCGAGTAAGGCTGGCACCAAGCTGATACTAAAGGTAAAAGATACAGGGATTGGTATTTCAAAAGAGGCACAAAAACGCATTTTTCGTCCTTTTGAGCAAGCAGAGTCATCAACGACTAGACGGTTTGGTGGTACAGGGCTTGGTTTAGCAATAGTCAAAGAAATCGCGGAACATATGGGTGGGCAAGTGGTTGTAGAGAGTCAGGAGGACGCTGGAACGACTTTTACTGTCGAAATTGCCCTTACACCTTGCAAGCCGGGTAAAGTAGAGTCAATCAATACACATAAATTGAACTGTAAAGGGTTGAAAGCACTCATTGTTGAAGACAACCGAACAAATGCGATCATTATGGAAACTTTCCTCCGAGCCAAGGGCTTTGAGTGCACAAGTGTCGAAAATGGTCAGCTTGCAGTCGATGAGGTTGCGATCAAACCATTTGATTTGATACTGATGGATAATCATATGCCTGTTCTAGATGGCGTTGGGGCCATATCAGCCATTCGAGCAATGAGTTCACCTGCTAAGTCGGTACTGATTTTTGGCTGTACAGCGGATGTGTTCAAAGAAACACAAGAGCGTATGATTAATGTAGGAGCAGACCACATAATAGCGAAACCAATAGTGGAGTCTGAATTAAATGATGCACTGTATCTTCATGCGACACAGTTATATCAGTACCAATCGGACTTTGATGGAAATGCAGCAGATAGCTTTAATGCTGAAAAGTGGTTACTCAACTTCTATGTCGCTCTAGATAATGGACATCTTAATGAAGCACTTGAGGCTATTTCAGCGATCATTGCGGAGGCTCCCCTTGAACTCAGTGGCGACGTTTCTTCAGTCGCCGAACGGATAAGAAGTAACTTAAAGCGTCAGCAATCCCCAGACCAAGATGATATCGATACATTAACGATTTTGCTGGCCTCACCATAATTTAATCAATATGGCGCAACTGTGAATTGTTCTTACTATTCATACGTCATCCAGCTTCGTGACAAACTCTTCTAACCCGCAATGAACAGGCTTGCAGTTTTACTTTTACGAGTAAAACAGCAAGACCTTCTACTGTGATTATATCGGTAATACTCTGAATTTTCGCAGCTTGGTAGCATAAGCTATAGGAGTGACTGTTTTCGGTCCGAGTTTTGTTCTAACTTTACGTCAAAATAATTATCGTAACCCCTTTTTATGTAAGTGAAATCCGTGTTTTTGTACCATTTTTACGTGATTTTAGGCGTTTTTACTCGCCATTGGTGAAAAAAACTACTTTTACTTTAAAAGTTGGTTATAAATTTACAACTTAATTTTAAATACAGAGCCATAAGCTAGTTTTTGTGTGTTCTAATTGCATCATTAACTGGCTTGATGTCTTTTTGGTGGTTAATAGTTTTATTATTTTCATTAATTGCAGTGTTTGATTTTAAGGGTTTTGTAAATGAAGTCTCGTGGACCATTTTGTATTCGTCACGCCGCAGCGGATACCTTTGCTATGGTTGTTTTTTGCTTTATCACAGGGATGATTGTCGAGATTTTGATTTCAGGGATGACATTTGAGCAATCTCTAGCATCGCGTACGCTATCGATTCCAGTGAATATCGCCATTGCTTGGCCGTATGGGGTTTTTCGTGATTGGGTGCTGCATCAAGGTAGTAAGGTGTCACCGTCTTCCTTTATGAAGAATATCTCTGATCTGGTCGCTTATGTACTATTTCAATCTCCAGTTTATGCGGGTATCTTATTCGCAGTTGGCGCATCTACAGATCAAATTGTGACCGCAGTAGCAAGTAACGCTGTTATTTCTTGTGGCATGGGTGTGTTGTATGGGTACTTCTTGGACATGTGCCGCCGTTGGTTCCGTGTTCCCGGTTATTCTCAAAGCATCTAAATGCCCCAGTTTTGCTCAATTTAGTTACTTAGTGAGCAATCGATTCGAAAAGGGCGCTTTTTTTTATGTTTAGCCTTGACCATCAGGCACATAATCATTAAATTAGCGCCTCGTTAGCCAATGATGCTAACCAAAATTTGATTCGGTGAGTTGTCCGAGTGGCTGAAGGAGCACGCCTGGAAAGTGTGTATACGGCAACGTATCGAGAGTTCGAATCTCTCACTCACCGCCACATTCTAAAAGGTCTGATTTATCAGGCCTTTTTTCATATTTGCACTAAAGTAATGCGTCATTGAAAGTACACAAGAGTGCTCAAGGTGCAAGCGCCATTCTATCTACAAGCCAACTATTCACATCTCACCTCGATACAACGCCAAAATTGAAGATGCTATACAGAGGCAGCCATAATCTGATTGGTGCGAGTTAGCCTATCCGCTTTAATCTAGAATTGAGCAGCCATATCACATGAGGTATGAATACGGCCACAAGAATGAACGTAGTGCTACTAGATGCTAAGCAAAACAGCCTTAAACACGAATACAACAGCAATCATACCAAAGAGATCTGTGTTTGGATTGAGGTCATCTGGGTTAAATTTTTCAATGCTTTGCGTCGTTTTGCATCTTATCTTCATGTTCTTGTCCTTATTTCATGTACTATTTCAACAGCAACATAACATGCAATTGAGTGTTCACAAGTCATAAAAAGCATAAGTATACTTGCACCTCATTGAGCGCAAAAAATACTCAAAACGTTTTAAAGTGATGGTCTACCTTTTGTAACATCAAATATTCTTTCTGTTTTTGTGCCTGTATCGCTATAGTTGAGAAACGGTTATCTCGTTCTAGTTAGGAGCAAACTACTGGCTGCCGCTACATTCTCTCAGCGTTCCCACTCAGTCGCTTTGGGTAGATACTTTAGTCGTGAGTACTGCAAAAAAAACGCCGCATGAGCAGCGGCGCTTTGTTGAGGAATTCCCTTCCTACTTGTAGCTAAGTTCTGTCGCTTTGCCTTTGAAGATCCGGTATACCACAAAGGTGTAAAGCAATATCACCGGCATAACAATCATTACACCGTAGCCCACGATTATTAATGTCGCAGGTGAGGAGGCCGCTTGTTGTGCGGTCATCAACCCCGGCACAACTTCTGGGAAGAAGCTGTACGCAAGACCTAGAAAGCTCAACGCGAAAATGACGGTGACACCAAAGAAAGGCCAGCGCACACCCAGATCATTCACCATTGGAACCTGACGCAAATAGCGATCAACTAGGAAGATGGTTGCCAATACAATTAACGGAACTGGGGCAAGCAACAAGATTTCTGGGAAGCTGAACCAACGCAAGGCAACTTGTTGATTTACAATTGGGTTTACAACACTCACTACCAAGATACCCAGAGCCGCTAACCAACCAGCACGGCGAGACCAACGCGCCGAACGTATTTGCAAATCACCTTCCGTTTTCAGTACCAACCATGCGCCACCGATATAAACGTACGCCGCTGTTACACAAAGTGCGCTTAACCATGCAAAGCCAAATGCTTCGGTTGATTGTTCAAATCCCATGATGTAACGACCCACCATGTAACCCTGAGTTAGTGCGGTGATTAGCGAGCCAATTCTGAAGCACCAATCCCAATGAGGTTTATGATCCGAGTTGGCTTTGGCTCGGAAATCGAACGCCACGCCACGCATTATCAGTGCGATAAGCATGATGGCGGTCGGCATATAGAGCTCCGTTAAAATCAAACTGTGAGCGGTAGGAAAGGCAATCAACAAAATACCAACGGCTAACACCAACCACGTTTCGTTCGCGTCCCAGAAAGGGCCGATAGAGGCTATCATTCGGTCACGTTGCGCTTCATTATCACTTGGCAACAGGATACCGACGCCAAGGTCGTAGCCGTCGAGCACGGCATACATAAAGACCGAGAAGCCAAGCAGCAGAAGATAAATTTCTGGTAGATAGTTGAGCATGATTAGGCCTCTTGTTGTGTCAGTGGGACTTCATGGGCTGCAACGTCTTTGCGCGCCAAATAGAATAGGGTATGGATGTACGCAACCAGCAATGCAGCATAAATGGCTAAGTACATAATGAGCGAAGTCATCACGCTACTGCTCGCAACCGTGGTGACGGCTTCGGATGTTCGCAATACACCGCTGACCAACCAAGGTTGTCGACCAATCTCAGTAACATACCAACCCGCCAGTGTGGCTATCCAACCAGAGAACGTCATGGCTAATACTGTGTATAGGTAAGGTTTAGGTAGCGCTTTTTTGCGTGCTAGCTTCACCGCGCCATACCAGCTAACCAGCAGCATAAGAACACCCACACCAACCATCACGCGGAAACCAAAGAACAAGGGCTTCACTGGCGGGTGGTCAGGCGCAAACTCGTTAAGTCCCTGGATTTCCCCGTCTAAGTCATGCGTAAGAATCAAACTCGCCAACTTAGGGATGCCCACTTCAAAATCATTGCTGAGAGTTTCTTCATTTGGCATCGCAAATAGTAGAAGAGGTGCGCCTTGCTCGGTCTCCCACACACCTTCCATCGCTGCAATTTTTGCAGGTTGATGTTCAAGCGTGTTTAACCCGTGAAGGTCTCCGACAAAGATTTGAATCGGGATGAATCCAGCCGCCGCGAACAACGCGACTTTTAAGCCAAGTTTGGCTGAGCGGTGATCTGGCTTTTTCATTATTTGATAAGCCGAGATACCTGCAATCAAGAAGCTGGCAGTCAGCGCCGATGCTAATAGCGTGTGTAGAAGACGGTACGGTAAAGAAGGATTGAAAATGACTTCTTTCCAACTGGTCACATGAACAATGCCGTCAATCACTTCATAGCCACTTGGTGTGTGCATCCAGCTGTTAAGCACCAGAATCCAAAATGCGGACATACTTGTCCCTACAGCAACCAGAACGGTGGCGAGAGTATGAACCCACTCCGGTACTCGTCCTCGTCCAAAAAGCATCACGCCAAGGAAGGTGGCTTCCATAAAGAAGGCGGTCATCACTTCGTACCCGAGCAATGGTCCAGCTACGTTTCCGACTCGTTCCATAAAGCCTGGCCAGTTGGTACCAAACTGGAAGCTCATCGTAATGCCGGATACCACGCCTAAGGCGAAAGTAAGAGCGAATATCTTGACCCAAAAGTAATAAACATCGAGCCATACGGGGGCTTGTGTGCGGTTGTATCGCCACTTGAAAAACACCAACATCCATGCCAACGCGATGGTGATGGTCGGGAAGAGAATGTGAAAGCTGATATTGGCCGCGAACTGGATCCGCGACAGCATGAGGGTATCTAACATCTTGGTTCCTCAAAAACGTGCCATACTAAAAATCGTGTCTATCTGTAATTTAGTTACGAAAAGTCGGGCAGTTTGGATTCATGTATCGAGAAATACAGGTGATTCTGTTTTCTTCTAACCATGATTTATATCAACTAAGGGAAAGAAAGGAGTGTAGGAAATTGTCTCAAAATGCCACTAATAGTCGCGAGAAGTGAGTAAAAGAAAGCAAATGTAACTGAAGGGGCATGGATTAAGATTAGTTCGAATTATCCTTATGATGGTTTCGATAATCCTGAAATAAAATTACAAAAACAATATTTTTAGTAAGGAAAATTGCCTTGCCTTCACTTTGAACCTCCATACTATTTATACACTAGTCATGTCGAGATCATCTCAAACACAGCAAACTTACTGGCAGTTAAGGTGGGAAACTTTAGCTAATTGATAAACTTAAAATTGCACTGCTAATGACATGTGCATCATAAGTTCGTTAGCACTCGACCAGAAGTGCGATAGGCTACATTTTTATACTAGCGAACGATTTGGCGCTAGGTAATTCGGCTTTCACTAGATCAACAAGTCGACTGCGGACCATTTTCGATTCCTGATGAGTTTCAATCCAAACTGACACTTACTTTTCAGCAAGTGTGCTAGTGTCTTTCTTGTTATTTATTAAATAATTAATAAATGCCGATCTGGTAAAGAGAGTTGTGGACAGCTATCTCGAGCAGTAGACTGGCGTTAGCCAGAGAGTCTGACTTTGAGGGGGGCATTCTACATGAACTTTGGATTCTGCCACCGCAAAGCTGATATTGAATTTGATGGAGATGGATAATGAACGACAGTTGGGCTAATTTCTTTCCTTACTTTGCTGGAGCTTTTAAGCTTATTGTATTAGGGATAGGAGCCTACTTAGCCATTAAATGGCATTTTGACGAAGAGCGAAGGGTAAGAGAAGCGGAAGGTGTGGTGTTTGATAACCCAAATCTCATGAAAAAGTTTGCGAAGACGCTAACTCTGTCATTCCTTTTGTGTCTTCTCGTTCTTCTTGTTATATATGCTACCAACTGGTTCCTGTACTGACAGCGTTATTGTTTGTTGTAGTAAAGTTGAATGCTGCCACCTCTGAGAGTCGAGCCGTAGTTGAAGTTAACGCCTATGCCGAAATTGTCCAACCAATCAAAGGGCTTTGGTGCATAAAATAGCCATCCTATAGAAGCTTCGTAGTAATGCGGACTTCCAAGTTCGTCGCTTAAATCATGCGAAAGGTCGACTCTTTTAATCCCAGTAAATAAAGCTTGCTCACCGTGATAAATATTGTAGTAACCGGTGATTTCATTAGATAGGTACCAACCTTTAGGGTTGCCTATATTGCCGTTATTTGCGCTTCCCCAGCTGTGCCCAATGAATGAATTCAATGTCGAACTGGCATGCCATTTCCCCCAACTTGTGGGAGACGTGTATTTGGCTTTAATGGATGGTTGAACTATTGCCGCCCATGCTGAAACGTTAACGGCACGGCCGTCTAGGATTCTTCCAATGATGGATGAAAGTTTATTATCGGTAGAGAATGAGTTTTTATAACGCATAAGGTGAGTCGTCGTTCTGGTGCTAAGGGTGACGTTTTCACTTGCTTTGTATAGATACCCATAACCAATCGATGCACCGTATGTCCTTTCCTTGAGAAGATCCTTACTTGTGCCGAATAGTTTGAGATCATTCTCTGTTTGTATCGTAAATGCCTTAAACGACAGCTCATGTAAGTCCTCGCTGCCCTCTATATTAAAGTTAGTCGTGTAAGGGAGAACATATACGGATTTGCTTCGACGTTCATTGATTGACTCGTCAGTCCCGAACTCTGGGTTGGCGGTATCAAATAATGCATTCGGATCAAAGTCGCCAATACCAAACGCAATTGCGTCAGTGTCGGACAGCAAAACCGCGATAGAAAAACGTTGTTGGAGAAGGTTGCTAATTTCCTTATCTAGTGAATCCGCTTGAGCTGTGTTAGGAAGAGAGAGTAGGAGAGCGAGCGAAACGACTCGCCACTCCACTGAGGCGAAGTTGGGTTGGAACATTTTGGCTCTTTCAAATGGTTCATGCATGGAGTTTTTGGACGTACCGGTACGCTAACATTAGTTTAATCGTTGAATGGTCGGTGTAACTTTGAGAAATCTATGTTTTCTCATATTGATATGAAAAAGTTCCTTAAACGAGTTTAGCTTCAATGTGTATGCTGCACCAGATTTGTTTAGCAACATCATTCTTTTCTGAAGATGTAGCAAAACTTTGTGACTAGGTTGCATTATTTTCTTGAATGCGTCTCTTGAGAGGAAAATAGCAAACTTTTTTATTGCCTTGGCGCTCAAGAAAATCTGAATCGTTCACTGTGCTACAGGTTACTTCGAAAACTTGTAAGCACCCTGTCTGCCAACATCACGACTAACATCATCAAGGATTACCCTTAAATACGTCAGATAAACAATGGTTTTTTTGAGCTTTAGAAGAAATGTTCGGACCTTTGCATATTACGCGGTCGTGCTCAATCCAAAAACTGTGTTTTGTATGTGTTCTCAGTAAATCATTGAGTCGATCTATTCTTCAAAATGTGGTCCCTTTTAATTCACTTTCTGTTACATATTTTTCGTTTTGAAAGAGCATTTTAATTTGCATCTTTTGAAAAGATCTCTTTGTTAAATTTTGTATAAAATCAACTAATTGTTGAAATTAGAACCCTTGTCAAAAAGTCATTAGATTTCATGTTGAATAGCCTCTTTTACCTAATAGTATACTCTATTTGTTTGATATAATTTCCGGCAGTTTGTATACCATAAATAAAGAGAGTCTATTCATGTTCCAGAACTTAACGATCAAGCAGAAGATAGTGATTCCGCTGTCATTGATTATTGGATTGTTTATTGTGAGCTCTGTATTAAACGTTATGACAAGTTGGAAGCAATCTGAATTGAGTGAGACACTCAACGAACAGATCGTGCCGAACTTATTAACGATTGAGGATGCTTACCGCGATCTTTACCAAGCTACATCTGCAATCCAAGGTGTTGCTCTTTCTGATACTCAAACCGATATTGATCACCACATCGGTGAATACAAAGACAACGCATACAAAGCGCTGCCGCGTATGGAACAAATGATTGAGCTATCGCAAGCCGGTGTGACGCCTTCTACACATGGTAATGAAGTTCGAACGCTTGTCTCTTTGGGTGAAAAATGGTTAGCAAGTTATGAGGCGATGCTACGTTTACCTCAATCTCAATGGCGTGGTTACTACAATGAGCACAAACATACCTTTGAAGACCAATTTATCGAGGTTAGAGCGCAGCTTAACGTTGTAAAAGATGCAATAGAAGAAAAGCAAAGCCAATTGAAGGACGAAATATCAGCGGCTGCAACAAGAGCAGAACTCATTCTTGAAGCGGGCATTGTGATTGTTATTCTGGCCGCTATTGCGATGGCGTTTTTGTTGTTGCAAACGGTTGTGAAGCCTATCAATGATATTAAAAATGCGATGACAGAAATTGCGTCCGGTGAAGGTGATCTAAGTCAGCGAATCGATGTAAAAACACAAGACGAAATTGGCAATTTAGCAGACGCATTTAACCAGTTTGTGTCCAAAATTCAAATGACAGTCGCTCAGGTAATTGAAAGCTCAAATACCTTACGTAACGAAATGGCAAATCTTAGCTCGTTGACCACGACCATCGCGAATTCGACCGTTTCTCAGCAAAAAGATAGCGAGGCGGTAGCGGCGGCAGTGCATGAAATGCAAGTCACCAGCAGAAATGTAAGCGATAGCGCTAACGAAGCTGCGGTTGCGAGCCAAACAGCGAATGATGAACTTACCAATACCAATGTTATTTTGGATCAAACGGTTAGCTCAATTCGTAGCCTCGCAAGTGAAATCGAAAGCGCAAGCCACGTCATTAACACATTGGATCATGATGTGAGTAACATTGCGTCCGTACTGGATGTAATTCGTGGTATTGCCGAGCAAACAAACTTATTAGCGCTTAACGCAGCCATTGAAGCGGCTCGCGCTGGAGAGCAAGGGCGAGGCTTTGCTGTGGTAGCGGACGAGGTTCGTTCTTTAGCCAGTCGTACGCAACAGAGTACGGGAGAAATCCAAACCATGATTGAAAAGCTACAATCTGGTGCAGGACAAGCTGTAGAAGTGATGCGCGGTAGCCAAAATAGCAGTGATGAAACGATCAAGTCCGCTGGCCGAGCGAGTGAATCCCTTTCTGAAATCTTGAACGCGATTTCACGTATGAACGAGATGAATACACACATTGCAACGGCTGCGAGCCAGCAAAGTACAGTAAGTGACGAAGTAAATAGCAACGTACAAGGCATTGCAGACAGTAGCACTTCAATTGTGGAAATCGTAAACCAAGCGCAAGCTTCTTTAGCCATGTTGTCAGAGCAAACTCAACGTTTAGATCATCAGGTCAGTCAGTTCAAAGTATAAGCTTGAGAACAGCAATCTCACTGACGAAATAACCCGCTTCTTAGCGGGTTATTTTTTAGATAAGTGGCGAACCTGACTTGTGAAATTTCGACTATATTTACATTCCTTTCTCACTTTAGTTCGTATACCAGAGTGGGCAAATAACCCTAGACAGCGGTAACAAACTCTGTACAGCGTGATGATGCTTTTATCATCACTTTTGCTGCTTTTTAACCATTGCAATTGCACACAGGAAAATGTGATTTCCAACTCAAAATCTTCAAATTTGAGAACTTCATAACACCTTTACCATAAACGTTTTTCGTAAGCGTATAGAACTGTAAATTTTGTTGTATGTACAACACTGGGTATTTATCATCCTAATTAATTTGTTCTGGATATACATCCATTAGTCATTATTAAGTCATTCTAGAAGCTTTTAATAAGGAATCTTGAAGGCTTGTCGGTAGATAAGAGAGAAAAATTCATGAGACGTAAAACCACGCTATCTCTGCTGATTGCGTCGAGCCTTTTTGTGGTTGGATGTCAACCTAGCGAAGAAGGATCGAGCCAAGGTGGGGGGCCTGCGCCCGTAACCGAAGTAGAAGTGTTAACAGTGCAGCCAACGCGCCAAGCATTGACAGTAGAGTTGCCGGGTCGTAGCAGAGCATTCAAAGAAGCAGAAGTTCGTCCGCAAGTCACTGGCATTATTTCGGAGCGAAATTTTGTTGAAGGTGGCCTTGTTGAACAAGGACAGTCGCTATATCAAATTGATGATTCATCATTTCAGGCGGATTTGCTGAGCGCTGAAGCGGAATTAATCCGTGCGCAAGCTGCGGCAGAGTCGACCTATGCCACGGTGAAGCGTTACAGAACCTTGATCACCAAAAAATCCATCAGCCAACAAGACTTGGATGAAGCAGAAGCGGCATACAAAGAAGCGAAAGCGCAGGTCCTAGTCGCAAAAGCCAAGATCAACACAGCAAAAATCAATTTAGATTATACGCAAGTCAAAGCTCCGATTAGCGGGGTGATCGGTAAATCGAGTGTGACAGCGGGTGCGTTGGTTACGGCTAACCAAGCTGCCAAATTAGCGACCATTCAGCAGCTTGACCCTATCAATGTTGATATTGTGCAATCATCCGCGCAACTGCTGCGTTTGAAAGCATCACTCTCCCAAGGCCATATGCAAGAAGATGATTCTGCGCAAGTTACATTGATGCTTGAAGATGGCAGCACTTACGAACACAAAGGCACAATGAAATTTACTGAGGTCAATGTGAACGAAAGTACGGGCAGCGTGACGCTTCGTGCCGAATTCCCAAACCCTGACGGTTTGTTGCTACCTGGAATGTTTGTTCGTGCGACGGTCATTACTGGTGTCGACCCTGATGCGATTCTAATACCACAAAATACGGTATCTCGTGATGCGACAGGTAAAGCGACAGTGATGACGGTTAATGGCGAGAACAAAGTGGAAGCGAAACCAGTGAAGACAGCTGAAGCGATCAATAGCCAATGGCGCATTATTGATGGTTTGAACGCGGGTGATAAAGTCATTACCGCCGGTTTACAAAAGGTAGGGCCAGGTAGTTCGGTAACTATCCAAAACGGTGAACAGGAGTAATCATGGCACGATTTTTTATCGATCGTCCGGTATTTGCTTGGGTTCTCGCGATTCTAACGATGTTGGCGGGGGTAATGTCATTATTCAATTTACCCGTCTCGCAATACCCAACGATTTCACCGACGACGATCACCATCAGTGCTCGTTATCCAGGTGCATCAGCAAAAACCGTTGAAGACTCGGTAACGCAGGTTATCGAGCAAAATATGACGGGATTAGATTACCTTCGCTACCTATCATCGAGCAGTGATGCATTTGGTAATGCGACAATTACCCTGACGTTTGATAGCGAAGCTGATCCTGATATCGCGCAAGTACAGGTGCAGAACAAACTGCAATTGGCATTGACTTCATTGCCGATGGAGGTACAAAACCAAGGTATTGTCGTCAATAAATCTAATACGGCATTTCTCATGGTCGTCGCAGTTTATTCTGAAGATCCTGACTTTACAGAAAACGATATCGGCGACTTTGTTGTAACGAATATTCAAGACCCGATAAGTCGTGTTACTGGTGTAGGACAAGTGCAGGCGTTTGGTGCGCAGTATGCAATGCGAGTTTGGCTGGATCCTTTTAAGCTTACGCAGTTCAACTTGACCGCGATCGACGTAGCAAATGCAATCAGTGAACAGAACGCACAAGTTTCTTCAGGTCAACTTGGTGCGGCACCTGCGCAGGAGGGTCAGTTGTTGAATGCTACGATTTCTTCTGCAAGTCGTTTGAGCAGTGTAGAAGAGTTCCAAGACATCATTCTTAAGTCTGACGCCAGTGGTTCGAATGTTTATTTGAAAGATGTAGCTCGCGTTGAGCGTGGTGCAGAAAGTTATGATATTCGAGGCCAATATAATGGCTTCCCAGCATCGGGGTTAGGTATTTCATTAGGTACTGGCGCAAACGCGCTTGAGACCGCCAATGCGGTAAAAGAGCGCTTAGAACAACTGAGTGCAACGTTCCCAGAAGGGTTGCAGATTGCTTACCCATTTGAAACAACGCCATTCGTCAAAGCCTCGATTCAAGAAGTGGTTAAAACGCTATTAGAAGCTATTCTTCTTGTGTTCTTAATCATGTACCTGTTCTTGCAGAACTTCCGTGCGACGATCATTCCAACGATCGCAGTGCCTGTCGTATTGCTCGGAACCTTCGCTATTTTGTACGCGACTGGATTTAGCGTAAACACGTTAACCATGTTCGCGATGGTTCTGGCTATCGGTTTGCTGGTGGATGACGCCATCGTTGTGGTGGAAAACGTCGAGCGTGTGATGCATGAAGATGGTTTAGAGCCCAAAGAAGCGACCAAAAAATCGATGGGGCAGATCACTGGTGCCCTGATTGGTGTGGGGTTGACGCTTTCAGCGGTATTCGTCCCTATGGCGTTTATGTCTGGTTCTACCGGGGTTATTTACCGTCAGTTCTCGATAACTATTGTGGCGGCTATGACGCTTTCCGTTTTGGTTGCGATAATTCTGACTCCAGCATTGTGTGCTACGTTGCTGAAAAAAGGCGATGCTGAGCTTCTAGAGAAAAAAGGCTTCTTTGGCTGGTTTAACCGCAAGTTTGATGCGATGACAGCAGGCTATGAAACCGGCGTTGCCAAACTTCTAAAACGCACAGGTCGCATGTTGGTTGTATTTTTGGCAATGAGTGCAGGTGCTGGCTGGTTATTTATGAACCTTCCAACGTCATTTTTGCCAGATGAAGACCAAGGCACAGTATTCTCAATGGCTATTTTGCCGCCTAACTCAACACAAGAACAGACGGAAAAAACACTTGAGAAAATGCGTGACTTTTACCTAGTAGACGAAAAAGACAATGTAAAGTCAGTCTTCTCCGTTGCTGGATTTAGTTTCGCAGGCCAAGGCCAAAACATGGGGATGGCATTTATCGGTCTGAAAGATTGGTCTGAGCGTGAAGCGCCTGGCGCCGATGCCGCTTCCATTACGGGCCGAGCGATGGGGTACTTCTCTACTATTAAAGAAGCTTTGGTGTTTGCGTTCGCCCCTCCAGCGATTCAAGAGCTAGGTAACTCGACAGGTTTCGATTTCTATCTCCAAGACTCGTTGAATAAAGGGCACGATGCATTAGTTGCGGCTCAAGGGCAACTTCTGGGCATGGCAGCACAAAACCCGAAACTTGTCGGTGTTCGTCCAAACGGTCAGGCAGATGCGCCAATGTACAAAGTTAACATTGACCACGTCAAACTTCGTGCTTTGGATGTCAGTATCAATGACGTAAACCAAATTCTGTCAGCTGCATGGGGCGGGGCTTACATTAACGATTATATTGATCGCGGTCGTGTGAAGAAAGTGATGGTGCAAAGTGATGCGGAATACCGCATGCAGCCAAAAGACTTCGATTCATGGTACGTACGCAACGCTAAGGGAGAGATGGTGCCTTTCTCTGCTTTTGCGAGTGGCGAGTGGACCTATGGGTCTCCTCTTTTGCAGCGCTTTGATGGTTTGCCAGCAATGAATATTCAAGGCGGTGCAGCTCCTGGTGTAAGTACTGGTGAAGCCATGGAAGAAATTGAAGCAATGGTAGAAAAGCTACCGGAAGGCTTCACGGTGAACTGGAATGGTATTTCGTATGAAGAGCGCCTTTCCGGAAACCAAGCGCCGATGCTATATGCGCTATCTATCCTCGTCGTATTCTTAGTTCTTGCCGCTTTGTATGAAAGTTGGTCAGTACCTTTCGCCGTGGTGTTAGTTGTTCCTCTTGGTGTGCTTGGTGCTGTGCTTGCGGTAATGACGCGCAGTATGGATAACGATGTGTTCTTCCAGGTGAGCTTATTAACGACGGTCGGCTTGGCAACCAAAAACGCCATTCTGATTGTTGAGTTTGCAAAGGACTACTATGAGAAAGGCGCTGGGCTTATCGAAGCAACCCTGCATGCCGTTCGTGTTCGTCTGCGCCCAATTATCATGACATCGCTTGCTTTTGGTTTGGGTGTGGTACCACTTGCTATCAGTTCAGGTGTGGGATCGGCAGGTCAAAACGCAGTAGGTACCGGCGTACTTGGTGGCATGATCAGTGCCACGATATTGGGTATATTCTTCGTCCCAATCTTCTTTGTAGTGGTTGAGCGATTGTTTGATCGACGTGCGAGAAAAGAGTCGGAGGCAGAGTTGTCTGAGACCAGCACTAAACCCAGTCAGCAAAGCGAGTAGGACTTGGTTGTTTTAACTGAGTTATACTAGTGATAATTAACACGATTAAAGGGCGCTTCGGCGCTCTTTATTTTATGTTTTCACTTGGTGGTTACCGTCTATGACGCGAGCCTGAAAGACGGCGTGTTGTGTGCAGTATCAGCACAGCCTTTTCGACCGAATGAAAGCCTAAAGAAGAAAAACGACGATGAAAGATCAGAAAATTTCCCCAATTTCCGTTTTGGATCAAAGCCCTATGTTTGTCTGCGGTGTGATGCAGCGCATGTACCGCAATCGTGCCCAAGCCGAGCTCTCTCGGCAAAATTTGATGACACTAGAAATGGCAAGTGCACTGGCCGCTTTAGAAGAATTTCAACCTATGAGCCAGCAAGCGTTGGCTGATGCGGTTCGAACTGAGCGAAGTGTAGCAAAGCGGATGGTGGACAATCTGGAAAAGAGAGGGTTTGTTCAAGTTTCTAAAAGTAAATCGAATCAGCGCCTTAAAATGCTAAGCATGACAAAAGAGGGAGCAAATGCTTTAAAGCAAGTTCATCAAATCATGACGAATTTACAGAAAGAGTTTTTTTCTTGTTTGTCGGAATCTGAAGCGAGTGAATTTTTTCGTCTGGTAAGAAAGCTCACTTTTGCGAATCACGACCAGTAACTGACATCAATGCCGTTTAGCGTCTTTATTTTATCGCGGACCAATTATATTAAGTTGTAGAACTTAAGAAATAGGATGCCCAACGTACAGGTCACGGTAGAAAGCACCGTAGTGAGTGCGATGATATTTGCAGCTAACGTGGCATTGCCTCCCATGGAACGCGCCATGACATAGCTGGCAGCAGCGACTGGAGAGGCGTTCATAAAGAAAAGAATACCGAGCTCAATTCCTCGAAATCCTACTAAGTAAGCTCCCATGGTGATGATGACTGGCGCTACGATGAGCTTGTAACTGCTCGCAAACCAAGATGGACCTTTCTCTTTTCTCATCAAGCTAAAGTCAAGTGAGCCACCCGTACACAACAGCGCCAAAGGCAATGTCATTTTGGACAAGTAGTCTCCTGCGTCAATAACCACATTCGGTACTGGAATAGCGAGTAAATAAAAAGCCATTCCTAGAACAATGGAGATTATGAGCGGATTCCTAGTCAGTGTTCGGCCCATCATCTTTGCTGCTTGCGAGGCAGACGTTGCCCCCTTGGGCGATAAGCAAATTACCGCTTGGACGTTATAAATAAATGTGGTGACCGCGACATAGAGCGCTGCTAGCGCCACACCTTGAGAACCATACGCATTGGCAACGTAAGCGATACCAATAATACCTGTATTTGCTCGGAACCCACCTTGGATGAGAACGCCTTGGTCAGGCGATGCTTTGAACAGAAGTTTGACGGAAAGGTAGGTGAAAATGAAAAACGAAATACTAGCGATGACGCCGAAATTGACGAATCCACTTGCCGCGGAAAAGTCGTGTTCTGAAGCCACAATGCTGACAAATAACATTGCAGGCAAGGTAACTTGAAACACCAGTTTAGAGCCTACTTCGATAAAATTATCGTTGATTAGACCAAAGCGCTTAAAAAGAACGCCAAGTACCAACATCAAACAGATAGGTCCGGTTATCGACAAAGAGAATTGCAACTGATGTAAAACAGCTTCCATGTAAGTATCCGCAGCAAAAGAAAAAAGTGTTCCTGTTGCCTATTAAGCCACAAACCCGGAGGGTAGGACAGTAACGTGATGAAATTTTCTTCTGTTGTAGGTTCCGGAATCATTTACACTCCAAGTTATGGACGAGGTCCCAATTTAACAAAGCGGTACTGGTCCTACGTGCGATATGTTGGTTAACTCGTTGTCGTGATGCATCCACATGCGTATTAGATGTGAGGGCTGGTCATCGTAGTTATGGATAGGAGTTCATCAATGAAAAGGAAACACAACAAAACTGTACTGTGTGCGTTTGTCTCTGGTTCGGTATTTGGTGCGGTTTTGGTCATTGCGATGTCTTTACCAATGTAATCCTATTAATTGGCTGTTGGAACACTCACACTAATTCAGTACAAAACAGATTGAGTTCTGCGGTATGTGCTGTTAGTTTAAAAAACATGAAAATACACGTTCGCCCTTCATTAACAACCTTCTCTTGGTGGCGCTCTAAATAGAGCGGCGCGGAATACTTACATTCTTAAGCTGCTGGATGGTAGCTAAGAGTGTTTGATCTTTTTATCTCCAGTAGCGATCTATTAAATACTTGGAGACAAATATGAATACCCATAAAAACACATCTCAGCGTGAAATTATACTTACCGGAGATCGAGCAACAGGTCCATTACACCTAGGGCACTATATTGGTTCATTGAAACAACGAGTCAAATTGCAAACGGAGCACGAGCAAACAATCTTGGTCGCGGACATGCAAGGGTTGACGGATAACGCGCATAATCCATCAAAGGTATCCTCTAATATTCTCAATGTCGTTGCAGATTATTTGGCTGTTGGTATCAACCCCGCTCAAACTACGATCACGTTGCAGTCTCAAATTCCAGCGTTAGCCGAGTTGACAATGTATTACAGTAATCTAGTTTCTATCGCACGATTAGAGCGAAACCCTACGGTTAAAAATGAGATTCAGAGTAAAGGTTTTGAACGCTCTATTCCCGCAGGCTTTTTAACGTATCCAATTTCTCAAGCTGCTGATATTACGGGGTTTCATGCGACGCTAGTACCAGTGGGTGATGACCAACTGCCAATGTTAGAGCAAACTAATGAAATCGTGAGAAAAATAAACCATCTGGGTGGAAAAGAGGTTCTTAGAGAATGCCGTCCATTACTTAGCGATGCACCTCGTTTGCCGAGTACTGACGGTAAAAATAAGATGTCTAAAAGCATGGGGAACGCAATCAACTTAGGGGCCTCCGAAAAGGAGATTTCCGCGGCAGTGAAATCTATGTATACCGATCCCAATCATCTGAAAATTGAGGACCCTGGCCAAGTCGAAGGGAATATTGTATTCATCTACCTCGATGCTTTTCATCCTGATAAAAATTATGTCGAACAGCTAAAAGACCATTATCGACGAGGTGGGTTAGGTGATGGTTTGACCAAGAAAGTGTTAGAAGAATGCTTACAAGAGATGCTTCGCCCTATTCGAGAAAAGCGCGCTATGTATTTGAATGATAAAGCGCAGCTGATTGATATTTTAAAACAAGGTAGTGAGCGTTCTCGCGAGAAAACCGAAAAAGTGCTATTTGATGTGAAAGATGTATTTGGTTTAAATTTATTCTGAATTAAAAGTAGAGAGTTGAACATAAGGCACGACGGCTGGTTAGCAACGTGCCTTTTTAAGTTCCCAGTCAGTCAAAGCGCATTATTAAGAAGAAAAAAATTCACGACGAAAATCCGCGACTTCTTGTTGGTAATAGCTTTGCCATTCCGGTTCTGACAAATGTGAATGGCTAGAGGCTCTTTGCGTTCTTAGTTTGGACTCAAGTTGCTGTAATGCTTGTTGATAATCTTTGACTCGTTTTTTTTGCTCTGTAATTTGCTGCTGACGAGCATGAATGTTTTTACTTTCTTCTTTAGTTAAGTAAGTTCGTTCTAGCTCTGCGATGAGCGCCAAGCGATCTGGTAGGCTTATACTATTAGGAATCAGGGTGACCGCACGCTCATATTTTTCCTGGTCGCTTGTTAGCCCGATCGCACCTGCATGTTCTTGCCAGTCAATGGTGAGTTGCTTGAAAGCTCGCAAAAAGTTATCTGGGCTTTGAGTGTCCAGCTTTTGGGCTTCTAAGTTGAAATCGTACAGCGCGAACTCATCCGCGAAAACAACATCAGCCAATTCTCCCCAGATGCTTCTTGCTTCGTTCTTCAGCTGTGCAATACGCGACGCCAGTGATTGTTGCTCATCAAATAACAAATTTCCTACACTCTCTTGCCATTGGCTGCTGAGCTGAGGGTAGTTCGCCAAAAGCTGGAATCGAGCTGAAGATAAATGCGCCTCAAACAAGGCGACCTGCTCTTCACAACTACGGTTCAACATACACTCTTGCCAAAACGTCTCAAGTTGGGCGACAAGTTTCCTGCCTTTGAGTTGAGTTAATCGCTCAGTCGTTATTTGAACTGTGGAAGGGAGCTTAGTTGTTTGTGGTGAAGTATCCGTATCGGGCACGATGCTATTTGTTTGTGGTGATGTACTTGAGACACTCTTATTTTTTGTCTTAGGGGAAGGAGAGGAAGCGAGCTCTTCTTTTTGAACATCGTGATTGAAAGTTAAAAATATCATGCCCGCCATAATGGCGGACATGATTATCAAAGCGATTTTCTTCATGGCTTGATTGTTGCGCTTACTGGGAAATGGTCAGAAAGGTTGTAGTGTTTCCATAAACTCTCTGCGGTTGTGCGCGGCACGTCTACACGGTTGTCATTGAATGATTTCACCCCGTATTCACTACTCACCATAACATAGTCAAGGTATTCCACGTTTTCGCCACCTGATAACGCTTCACCTGCAAAGTTATTGATACGGGGATCAAAGGTTGACTCCGTGTAACCAGAGTAGTGAGGTTCGATGGCGCTTAAGTTAGCGATCATTTGTTGGTAGTCACCAGGGAACTTTCTTTTGTTTACGTTAAAGTCGCCGCTGTATACCACAGTTTCGCTTGAAGGAATTTTAAGAGATTGGGCGAGTGCGCGGATTTGTTTGAACTGGCGCTGACGATACTCACGGGCGGTGTCTGTATCGAAAGATGCGGTATGGGTAGCAAACACATGGTAAGCCTGACCACCTTTAATTATTTCCGCATAATTTACGCCTTTATCGGCAAAGCAGTCTGTACCAGAGCAATCGGGAAAGACATATTGCGCTTCGTTCACGATAGGGTAGCGACTAACTATGATTACGCCACCATCATGAATATTAACGCCTTCTTTATCTAACATCTTTGTTTGGTAAGGATATTCCTTGGCTAACTCACGTAAGAATGCTTCACGGCCGCTGGCAAACACCTCTTGCAGCGCCAAAACATCGTAACCTTTTACATGTTGAGGAATCAGTTCGTAACGATCTCCAATGTGCGATGCAATAGCCGTCAACGCCCAGATGTTATAAGTCATCAACTTAAGGTTTTGCTCTTCGTTGTCGACAGATTCCGCTACCTTGCTTGGCGTGATGGTGTAGTAAAGATCATCATATCGAGCGGTACTGTCTGACTTAAATGCCAGTTCGGTTTCTCTCGCACCAAAAGCGTTAGTGTTGGTACGATGAATATTACGATCATCTTTGAGAGATAACTCGACATCGGCAGCGGACAAGCCGTATTCAATGGTCGAATTGTACCAATGGCCTTCCATTATTTGATTGAGTGTTATGCTTTCACCTTCGGGGCTAGAAACCACAGTTTCAAAACGGTAAGTTTGATTTGATTTCACGCCCTCCCAGCGGTTGAAGCTTAATACAGATTTAGTTTCCCACGGACCAAGTACCTGCACATGTTGTTGCCATTCTTCTCCGTATTGAAGCAAATCGCTGCCTTCATGTTTTACTTGAATAGTTAACGGTTGAGCAGAGTTATTCGTTAGGTAAACGTCGGTATCTGCAATGCTGGGTAACGCTATCAAGCTACTTAATAAAAGGCTCCACTGCGAAAATTTCATCTTATTTTTCCATCATTTGAACTAGAGCAATCATTCTTGTTTATAAATGTTACTTGCACGTTAAATATGGATGACATCTAAGCCAGTGCTGAAAATTGTTATCAGAATGTGATCTTTATTCAATGGTGAGGGTGGAGGTATTGAGTGTCTGGCCGTTGAAGCGGTGGAAAATAATACCAACAGTCAACGAATTGCATTCACTGCAATCAAGCTGTCATCTTTGCTCTATAAGTTGTGCGGCGTCATTCATCTAGCCATATGGCTAGAACTCAAATTGATAGATGGAGCACCATGGCTAGAGCAGTAAATCCAACCGATGAAACCATCATTAAATTGTTACAAGAGCAAGGTCTGATTAGAAGTGAAGCAGAAGCGCGTTTAAAGAAAGAGGTGTACCGCTTGCAACCTAATGAGATAGCAAAAGTAAAAAATTATGCCCAGCATTTTGGGATAAATGCGAAAGAAAAGCTCATCGATGAGATCTTGGATCTGCGCCGAGAAGCGCTCATGAAAAGATGTAGACACAATACGGAGCATGCGAGCCTATCTCTAAAATAGCATGTGATAAAACTATCAATTACTGGTCAAGATTTGATCTCTCAAGCCGATGTATATAAGAGCGTTCAATGATATCGAGCGCAAAAAACAGTGTGTTTTAGAGGTTAAGCTTTCACTTAAGTGAGAGGTTTGGAAAGGCTGCGGGGAGAAAGTGCATGCGTATTAAAGACTTAAGTGTCGTAAAGAAAATATCGGTTAGTTATTTAACCGTTTTTGCCGTGTTTGGTTTAGTGTCAGTAATGTTGGTGCAAGGTTTGTTAACACTGAATAAAGACATCTCAGTGCTAACAGATAAAAGTTTACCTTCTGTTGCGATTTTGAAAGGTATCCAAGTTGATATTACTAAAGTGCGTAAAGATGAGTTCTCTTTATTGCCAAACGCAAATCACCCCAAAATTGGTGAGTGGTTAAAAGGCCTCGACCAATGGCGTTCTGATGTGCAGGCTGGTATTGCAGAATACGAAAAGCTCGACCTTAATAAGCGTGAAACGCAGTCCTTTAGCGTTTTTAAAGAAACTTGGAATCAATACATCAAAGAAACGAAGACTTACAACGTATTGCTAAGCCAAGGCGATGCTGAAAGTGCAAATGATGTAATTTTATCAAGTTTCGATACCTACTCAAAAGCGTTGAGCAGCTTGGATGATACCCTCGCGTTGAACGATGAGTTGGTGAATTTGATTGGCGAAGAAGTACAAAGTGAAGCGGCATTTACACAATACAGCGCTGCTGTTGGTGCGCTTGTGGTCGCATTGGTCATGGTAATGTCTGCCATGTTGCTTTCTCGAGTCATCTGCGGGCCTGTTGATCGAGCACTGGAATTCGCTTCCAAAATCGCCAAAGGTCAATTGAATAATCAAATCGACGAAAGCGAATTGAGCAAAGACGAGTTAGGAACGCTGCTCAAAGAGCTTGTCGGTATGCAAACAAACTTACATTCGTTGGTTTCTGAGATTAATGACTCAACGATTCAGCTAACGGCAGCAGTAGAGGAAGTGAGTGCTATTTCTTCTCAGACCGCTTCTGGTATGCAAAATCAACAAATTGAACTTAGCTCGGTGGCTTCTGCGATGACAGAAATGCAAGCTGCTGTAAGTGAAGTGGCACAAAATACCGAAGTTGGCGCAACCTCTGCTTATTCGGCTGCGGAAGTGGCAAAGCAAGGAACGGCGACGTTACAACAAACTATCGCAGTAATTGAGCGTGTATCACATACGATCCAAGAATCAGATGAACTGGCACGTGAGCTTGAATCGAGCTCAAACAATATCAATGTGGTCGTCGATGTGATCCGCGGGATTGCGGAGCAAACAAACTTGTTAGCACTGAACGCCGCAATTGAAGCCGCTCGGGCAGGTGAACAAGGACGTGGGTTTGCTGTTGTGGCAGATGAGGTTCGTTCTCTGGCGCAACGCACTCAAGACTCCACTTCACAAATTGTGGAAATTGTTAATCAACTACAAGAGAGCAGCAGTAAAATAGGGCATTCAAGCCGTGATTGTCAGGAGGGTATTTCTCAGTGTGTTGAGCAAGTTAATGATGCTGATAGCCAGATAAAAGAAATTGAACATTCTGTCGATAACATAGCGCAAATGAGCACACAAATCGCAACGGCGTGCAGTGAGCAGAATTCTGTATCCGAAGAGCTGAATCGCAGTGTGGAGCATATTAATAGTGCTTCAACAGAGATGGCTGAGGGAGCTTCACAAACGGCTGTGGCTTGTCAGCAGATTAGTAGCCTAGCGCACAACTTGAAAACTCGAATGGGTTCATTCCAGCTCTAGCTGTTGTGTTTCAGCTTTATTCCTAACCTCATTGCTACAATAAATAAGCCGGACGAAATGTCCGGCTTATTTATTCTCTGTCTATATAAGTTCAGAGTATGCTCAACCTTGGGAGAATATGCTCGCTAGGCTGGAATACCACTGTGAAACTTAAAATCTGTATCTGGCGTAGAAATTAAATCTGCCTCTATACGTCCAAAGTAGGCGATGCGCTCGCTGATATCTTTGCCTGCGATTTGCTCCGCTAATACAAGATAATCCTGGTAATGGCGTGCTTCTGAACGTAATAAAGAAATGTAGAACTTTGCGATATCGTCATCCATATGTGGTGCTAGTTTGGCAAAACGCTCACAAGATCGGGCTTCGATGTACGCACCAATGATGAGTTTATCGATCAGCGTTTCCGGCTCATGAGTCTTCATATGCGAAATCAGTCCTTTAGCATAGCGACTTGCTGGAATATTTTTATACTCAATTCCACGACTTTCCATGATCTCTAAAACTTGATAAAAGTGGTGTAACTCCTCTTTTATCAAAAGCACCATCTTATCGATCAAATCTTGGCTGTATGGTGAGTCGGACATAGCCATGATTGACTTAGAAATATTGCTCTTGCCTTTTAAAGTTTCCAATGAGCCTACGTTACGGTAAGCAAAATCTTCGTAGGGCTTAAACCAGTCAAGTAGAGCATGTGAACTGGATTGGTCAACGGCATACTTACGAATTAAAAACATGGCAGATTGGCCAGCTTTTAGTTCGCACAGTAGGTGGTCTAACAAAATGGTTTGAAGGTTCTCTGGTTTCTTTGCTTCCTCTACCCATTCATCAGGTGTACTGCATCGCAGAAATTGGTTAATGGGAGCAAGAAGATCTTGATAGGCGTCTAGATTCATCATTTTAGTTTTAGTACTTCACATTTTTATTGGGCATATCCGTTGTCTTGCGGATAGAAAAAAGGCTGCAATTGCAGCCTTTTTTGACCTGAAGTGAATGTTACCACTTTTTCTTCTCGCCGAAGAGAGCTTCCATGTCATTGTCACGCTCTTTGTCAGCAATCTGCTGCATTTCGGCATCGCTTTTATCTTGGCGCTTTTTATCTAAGTCACCTAACATCTCTTCAAGCTTTTGTTTCGCTTGAATAGAATAAGGATCGCTCTTAGTGCTCAAAGCATCGATACCTTTACGCAGCAGTTGAAGCGCGGTGCCTGGTTGGCCACGAGAGATAGAGTCGTTTGCTCTTTTGATGACATTTTCAATGTTGATGCGAATTTGCATCGTTTCCAAGCGCGCATTTTCGGTTACGTAAGTCTGGGTATCCAATCGGCCTTTGTTGTGCTCGTTACGGATAGTGTCGCGAAGTCGTTTAACCAGCTTAAGCATGACGATAGCTTGTTTGTCACTACTCGGCATCTTGAAAGTGGTACTCTCGCCAGTAGGGCCATTCTCTTTTAGCTGCGTAATCTGCTGCTTCATATTTTCGATACGTTGAGCAAGTTGCTTGTTCTTCGGGTCCAGCTCATGCATGCTCTCTAGCGCGTCAAGAATACGATTGTTTAGACACAGCAACAGCTCTTTACTAAAAGGGATATGGTGCGCATGACCAATCAACTCTTCAGTACCATCTATCAAGGCTACATATCGCGCTGATTCCTGCCTTTTTGCGGTTTCAACTTTAACCTTATATTGCAACATAATGTTATAGCCTAGGATTAACACCAGTAGGATGGCTACCAAAGCGATTATTAAACCAATATTCATATCTTTGCGTCTGCTTTACTTTTCTGCGGCTAGCGTTAAAGAATACATGAATCTTATCTTACTCGGCACCTTATTTGTTTGATTATTTTGTCTCTCCCACGTTTTAGTTACTGATAGAAGTCACATCATAGAAATTCGGTCATTTATTGGCTCAACTTTGTGCATATTGTTTCTTGCTTGAAGATTATTAGTATGTGATTGAGGTATAAGTTAGAAATTGCTGTTCATTTCGATTTGAACGCGTTATAACTAATTATTATATCGCTCGCTTGAGTGGCCAATAAACTCTCTCATGAATAAGTAAGGGATTACGATGAAACTGCAGCAGCTGAAGTATATTGTTGAGGTTGTAAACCATAATCTGAATGTATCTGCAACGGCGGAAAGCTTATATACCTCTCAGCCAGGTATCAGTAAACAGGTTCGGTTACTGGAAGATGAGTTAGGCATTCAGATTTTTGAACGTAGCGGTAAGCACTTAACGCAAGTGACGCCAGCTGGTGAAGAAATTGTACGTATCTCGCAAGAAATTCTCGCTCGTGTAGAAAGTATCAAAGCGGTGGCTGGAGAGCACACCCATCCAGAAATGGGGACGCTGAATATCACCACGACACATACGCAGGCTCGTTATGCACTGCCAGATGTCATCAAAGGTTTTACTTCTCGTTATCCAAAAGTGTCGTTACACATGCACCAAGGTACACCGTCACAAATGTCTGAGGCGATAGCTAAAGGCACAGCGAATTTTGCGATTGCGACAGAAGCGCTTCACTTATATCAAGATGCCATCATGCTGCCTTGTTATCACTGGAATCGTTCAATAGTTGTGCCTAAAGACCACCCACTAGCGAAGAAAGACAAAGTAACGATCAGTGATCTTGCCGCTTACCCATTAGTCACTTACGTGTTCGGTTTTACTGGCCGTTCAGAGCTGGATACAGCATTCAACCGCGAAGGTTTAACCCCGCGAGTGGTGTTCACTGCAACTGATGCAGACGTCATTAAAACTTACGTTCGTATGGGTATTGGTGTGGGTGTGATTGCAAGCATGGCTGTGGATGAAGAGCAGGACGGTGACTTGGTTGCAATAGATGCGAGCCATTTGTTTGGCGCGAGCACCACGAGCATCGGCTTCCGCCGTGGTACATTCTTACGCTCTTACATGTTCGATTTTATGGAGCGTTTTGCACCGCACTTAACGCGTCCAGTGGTTGAGCAGGCGATTTCGTTGAAGTCTAATGCAGAAATCGAAGAGATGTTTAAAGACATCGAGCTTCCGGTGAGATAACACTTCATTGATGTTTCGATTCCCTCTACAATGCGCTCGTTGTAGGGGGAGTTATGAAAACGCAATTTCAATTTATTAATGACTGCTTAATCGAAAACCAATCTTTGTGGCGATTCGAGCCTTTTAAAAGCAGCATTCACACATCATTACCTTGGCAGGAGCAACATCCTCGACTGTGCCAATGGCTAGCGTCTCTTACTCCCTCTCAAATCGAAGAATACAAAGCAGCACCAGAACTCGCGTTAAAAGCACTTAGTCCGTTTTTGCCTGAGCTTGAACAACTCGCAGAACTGACTCATTTAGAGCTTTTGTCGTTAAACGGCTTGGAACTCGCTCGTGGTTTAGATAACGGTATTCCGGGACGTAAGTTGGAGCAAATTAGCTCGATGGGTGAAGCTGCAATTCAACAACACTGTGGCGAAGAATGGCTAGAATGGTGCTCAGGTAAAGGTTACTTGGGGCGAATCCTGACAACGCAAACCGATCAGCCTGTAACCAGCTTTGAATACCAACAAGCACTGTGCGATTCGGGGCAACAAGCAGCCAATGAACATCATTGGAAGATGACGTTTATTCAAGGCGACGCGTTTGATAGCAAAGCGAAAGCCGTGTTTAAGCCAACGCAACACGCAGTAGCACTGCATGCATGCGGTGACCTTCACGTTCGTCTAATGCAGTACGGCAGTGAAAATGGGATTGCTGCGATGACCATATCACCTTGTTGTTACCACTTGATTCAGTCGGAACAATACCAGCCGATGTCGGAATCGGGCAGGGCTTCTTCTCTCTCATTGTCTAAGCAAGAACTGCGTATCCCATTACAACAAACGGTGACAGGAGGAGAGCGCGTGCGTCGTCATCGTCAGCAGGAAATGATGTTTCGTCTTGGGTTTGATTTGATCACGCGACAAGCTTTGGGAATGGCAGAGTATCAGCCTGTGCCGAGTATCCGTAAGTCGCAATTAAGTGATGGTTTTGAATCTTTATGTCGCTGGGCAGCGGAGCAAAAAGGCATTGTTCTTCCTCAAGAAATCGATTTCTCTCATTTTGAAAAGTTAAGCGAACAACGCTTCTGGCAAATGGAGAGAATGAGCTTAGTGCAACTTGTTTTTCAACGTCCGTTGGAGATCTGGCTCGCATTAGATAAAGTGCTTTATCTTGAAGAACGTGGTTACCGTGTTAGATTGTCAGAGTTTTGCCCTAAATCGGTCACGCCTAGAAATATTTTAATTTGTGCATATAAGATTTAGTTATTCTTTATAGCCAAACGCTCTATATGAAAAAGCCCACTTATGCGTGGGCTTTTGTAAACAAAACGTGACAAGTTATGTTTTATTTTGTCATTAATTGAACATAGCGATAGCTTGAGTAGGTTCAACGTATTCCAAGTCAAAGCTTTCTGCTACTTCTTTACACGTTACTTTTCCGTGAATAACGTTTAGACCTTCAAGGAAGCCTTTATCTTCTAGAAGTGCTTCGCGGTAGCCTTTATTTGCTAACTTCACGATGTATGGAAGTGTAGTGTTGTTGAGTGCAAATGTTGAAGTGCGAGCAACTGCGCCAGGCATATTTGCTACACAGTAGTGAACCACTTCATCAACGATGTAAGTTGGATCTGCGTGAGTTGTCGCGTGCGAAGTTTCGAAACAACCGCCTTGGTCAATTGCCACGTCAACCACTGCCGCACCAGGCTTCATCTTAGCAATGTGCTCTTTAGTGACCAGTTTAGGTGCTGCTGCGCCAGGAATTAGAACGGCACCGATAACAAGGTCCGCTTCTAGAACATGCTTCTCGATAGCGTCTTCAGTAGAATAAACCACTTTTGCGCGACCTTGGAATTCTTCGTCAAGCTTACGAAGTGTGTCTACGTTACGGTCTAGAATGGTGACGTCAGCGCGAAGGCCAACCGCCATACGAGCAGCGTTTGCACCAACAACGCCACCACCAACGATAACGACTTTTGCAGGTTCAACACCAGGTACGCCGCCTAGGAGCAGACCACGACCGCCGTGCGATTTTTCCAACGTTTGCGCGCCAGCTTGGATAGACATCCGACCTGCCACTTCTGACATTGGTGCTAACAGTGGCAAACGACCCATATTATCTGTTACAGTCTCATAGGCTATACAGACAGCTTTGCTCTTGATTAGCTCATCAGTTTGTGGAAAATCTGGTGCTAGGTGTAAATAAGTAAATAAAATTTGCCCTTCGCGGAGCATTGCTCTCTCTACTGCTTGGGGTTCTTTTACTTTTACAATCATGTCTGCTTGCGCAAATACGTCAGCAGCATGAGGGAGAATGGATGCGCCGACAGCGATGTAATCATCGTCTGAAAAACCAATGCCGGCACCTGCATTGGTCTCAACTAAAACTTGGTGACCATGTGAGATGAGTTCTCTCACGCTAGCTGGGATCATACCAACACGATATTCGTGATTCTTGATTTCCTTAGGTACGCCAATGATCATCCTGTATCCTCTTTCTATAATGGTTGTATTAACTGTTAGTAGGGTGTTATTGTCGAATTAATAACTAGTATAGTTATAGATTTGTAAAATTTGGCACCAAATATTAAAAAGTTGTAGTATATTTTTTTGCAAGGAAGTAATAAGGTGGAATAAAAAATGGCAGACAACTATAAAAAGCCGTCCAAGGAACTAGACCGTATCGACCGCAACATTCTTAATGAGCTGCAGAAAGACGGTCGTATTTCAAACGTTGAGCTTTCAAAACGTGTGGGACTTTCTCCAACGCCATGTTTGGAGCGTGTACGTCGCTTAGAGCGTCAGGGTTATATCACAGGGTATACTGCATTATTGAATCCGCAGTTCCTGGATGCATCACTATTAGTATTCGTTGAGATTACGCTAAACCGTGGTGCGCCGGATGTGTTTGAGCAGTTTAACTCAGCTGTTCAAAAGCTAGACGACATACAAGAGTGTCATCTTGTTTCAGGTGACTTTGACTATCTTCTTAAAACCCGTGTATCAGATATGGGTGCTTACCGCCGACTATTGGGCGATACGTTACTACGTCTACCTGGCGTAAATGACACTCGCACATACGTTGTTATGGAAGAAGTGAAACAATCTAACCAGCTTGTGATCAAAACTCGTTAATTTCTTGCAAAGAAAGCGGTATATGCTTCCGCTTTCGCCAGAGAGTAATTGGGTTTTTCTCCTTGATATGGTTAAATCAATTTACCGAGCGGCTTGATGCCGCTCGGAATGTTTTGCAATTTCCTATTTCATTTCCATATTCAAGTTGATTTATGTTCAAAGAGAACGCAAAGAAAGTCGAAACCATTATCAAAACCAGTGAAGAGCCCCAGTCTTCACGCTTAAATGGCTTCCAACGCTTAAAAGAGTGCTGCTTTATCGTTGGCGTTCTTAGCTCGGTATTGCTTGCGGTTGCACTATTTACCTTCAGTCCGGCCGATCCTTCTTGGTCCCAAACCGCATGGGGAGGGGATATCGATAATGCTGGTGGCCTTTTCGGCGCTTGGCTAGCCGATACTCTATTCTTCACATTTGGCTCTCTCGCTTACCCAATCCCTTTCTTGCTAGCGGCGGCTGCATGGGTGATTTGCCGTAAACGAGGAGAAGATGAGCCCATTGATTTCATGTTATGGGGTACAAGGCTGCTCGGTCTGGTCGTCCTTATTATGACCAGTTGCGGTCTTGCCGATATTAATTTTGATGACATTTGGTATTTTTCATCCGGAGGTGTGGTCGGGGATGTGTTGTCTAGCCTCGCTTTACCTACATTGAATGTACTCGGTACCACATTGGTACTGCTGTTCTTGTGGGGAGCGGGCTTTACGCTCTTCACTGGCATCTCATGGCTTAACATCGTGGAATGGCTTGGTGATCGTGCATTAGCACTAATTGCCGCGCTTGCAAATAAGGCAAGAGGTTCAGAGCAGGAAGTTTTAGAACCTCAGCTTGATGAGTTTGTAGAAGATAAAGTCTCTACGCCTAAACATAATGTAGATTATGAAATTGATGATGAGCCGCTTCCTCATTTAACGGCATACGACGTCGATGAACCGAAAGAATCGGCGCCAGCGCATGAGTATCCTATTTATATGCCGCAAGCGAAACCTGATAAGCCTGCGGAACAGGCGATGGTAGAACCGACGCCACCACAACGCAAGGCTACGGTTAATGCTGCGCCAGTTTATGCTGAACCTGAGCCTCAAACACAACCTATCCATACGGTTAACACTGATAACGTTGATCCGCTCTTGGAACGCACCAAGCAACTGAATGTTACGATAGAAGAGCTTGAAGCAGCGGCGCAACAAGCAGATGACTGGGGAACTGAAGAACAGGCAGCCCCATCATTTGCAGACACTTACTCTTCCTATGTAGAGCCACATACAGCTACAGAAGAACCGATCAGTGTTGAACCAGATTATGCGGAGTACGAACAATTTGAAGCAGAGCAAGTACAGCAGCCAAGTATTGAGCATCCTGTACATGAAGAGCCTGCAATTGATTCTGCTGTATTAGATAGCATCACGGCGCAAACAGAATCGAGCCAACATATTGAGCCTACGATCTCTGACTTTGATGTGTTAGATGATGAAGACGAAGTGGAGTCTCAGCCTGCACAGCAAGCACAGCCAACAACGCCTCATCAGCAAGCAGCAACACCTTCAACAACATTTGAACCTGCACCTCAAAAAGTGGAGGTAGAAGAGGTCCAAGACAACGACCAAGACGTTACCGCATTCCAAGATATGGTTTCCAATGCGCAAGCCAAAGTCGCTGCAACACAGAACCCATTTTTGGTACAGAAAGAAGAAAACTTGCCAGTTCCGGAAGAGCCACTCCCAACGCTCGAGTTGCTTTATCATCCAGAAAAACGTGAAAACTTTATCGACCGTGATGCGTTAGAGCAGGTCGCTCGATTGGTAGAGAGCAAACTCGCTGACTACAAAATCAAAGCCGATGTGGTTGGTATTTATCCTGGTCCAGTGATCACTCGTTTTGAGCTTGATTTGGCGCCGGGGGTGAAAGTAAGTCGTATTTCTGGTCTTTCAACTGACTTAGCGCGTGCATTGTCTGCGATGGCGGTACGTGTCGTGGAAGTAATCCCTGGCAAGCCTTACATCGGTTTGGAACTGCCAAACATGAGTCGTCAGACGGTCTATTTATCTGATGTCATCAGTAGCCCTCAGTTTGAGCAAGCAACGTCACCAACAACGGTTGTGTTAGGTCAAGACATTGCGGGCGAAGCTGTGGTGGCAGATCTTGCGAAGATGCCTCACGTGTTAGTAGCAGGTACAACAGGTTCTGGTAAGTCGGTGGGTGTGAACGTGATGATTTTGAGCATGCTGTATAAAGCAGGTCCAGAAGATGTACGCTTCATCATGATTGACCCGAAAATGCTAGAGCTTTCTATTTATGAAGGTATCCCTCATCTTCTTTCTGAAGTTGTGACTGATATGAAAGACGCATCAAATGCTCTGCGTTGGTGTGTGGGCGAGATGGAACGTCGTTACAAATTGATGTCGGCATTAGGTGTACGTAATGTGAAGGGCTTCAACGAAAAATTGAAGATGGCAGCAGAAGCGGGCCACCCAATCCATGACCCGTTCTGGCAAGAAGGCGACAGCATGGATACTGAACCGCCATTGCTAGAAAAGCTGCCTTACATCGTCGTTGTTGTTGACGAATTTGCTGACCTGATGATGGTGGTAGGTAAGAAAGTTGAAGAACTGATTGCTCGCTTGGCGCAAAAAGCGCGTGCGGCAGGTATTCACTTAATTCTTGCGACTCAGCGTCCATCGGTTGACGTTATTACCGGTCTAATTAAAGCGAACATTCCAACTCGTGTTGCGTTTACGGTATCGACTAAAACGGACTCTCGTACAATCCTAGATCAAGGCGGCGCAGAATCACTACTTGGTATGGGTGATATGTTGTATCTACCGCCGGGATCAAGTCATACAACTCGTGTTCACGGTGCATTTGCATCAGATGATGATGTTCATGCTGTTGTAAACAACTGGAAAGCGCGTGGTAAACCGAACTACATTGAAGAGATCATCAGTGGAGATCAAACTCCAGAAAGTCTATTGCCTGGTGAGCAAATGGAAGCGGATGAAGATGTAGACCCGCTCTTCGATCAAGTTGTTGAGCACGTGGTTCAATCACGTCGAGGTTCGGTTTCCGGTGTTCAGCGCCGATTTAAGATAGGTTACAACCGTGCCGCCCGTATTGTAGAGCAGCTTGAAGCGCAGGGCATCGTAAGTGCTCCGGGTCATAACGGTAACCGTGAAGTACTGGCACCTGCGCCACCAAAAGATTAATGAACTTGTTTTACTCACCTCAGTCCAACTGAGGTGAGTGGTTCTAATAATAGGTATCTGAATGAAAAAACTATTTTCAGCGAAACTTTTCTCTGCGCTTGTTTTAAGCTTTTCCCTCTTTTCTACCGCACACGCAGCATCTCCTAAAGATGAATTAAACAAACGCCTTTCTATGAATGATGGCTTTAGTGCAGATTTCTCTCAGCAGGTTATCAGCCCTGAAGGCGAAACGGTTATGGAAGGAGAAGGTACGGTTGAAATTGCCCGCCCAAGCCTGTTCCGTTGGAGCACAACATTCCCTGATGAGAACCTATTGGTCTCTGACGGTAAGACATTGTGGTACTACAGCCCATTCATCGAGCAAGTGAGCATCTACTGGCAAGAGCAAGCAACAGAGCAAACGCCATTTGTTTTGCTAACGCGTAACCGAGCAAGTGATTGGAATAACTACAAAATATCTCAAAAAGGTGACCAGTTCACTCTCATTCCTACCGCAGTAGACTCCACACAAGGTCAATTCCAGATTAATATTGATGCCAAAGGTGTCGTGAAAGGCTTCAACGTGGTTGAGCAAGACGGTCAAAAAGGTTTGTTCACCTTTAACAACGTGAAGCTGGGTAAACCAAAAGCAGACAGATTCACATTCACAATTCCAAAAGGTGTGGAAGTGGATGACCAAAGGAATTAATTGGTAGTGAGTAATTACACATTAGATTTCTCGGGGGACGAAGATTTTCGTCCCCTTGCTGCTCGTATGAGACCGGAAACAATCGAGCAATACATTGGACAGCAGCACATTTTAGGCCCTGGTAAGCCACTGCGCCGTGCGCTAGAGGCGGGTCACATTCACTCTATGATCCTTTGGGGACCACCAGGCACAGGCAAAACGACATTAGCGGAAGTGGCTGCAAACTATGCCAATGCTGAAGTAGAGCGTGTGTCTGCGGTAACGTCTGGTGTGAAAGAAATCCGTGCTGCAATCGAGAAAGCACGTGAGAACAAAATGGCGGGCCGCCGCACCATCTTATTTGTGGATGAGGTGCATCGCTTCAACAAATCTCAACAAGATGCGTTTTTGCCGCATATCGAAGATGGCACGGTTACCTTTATTGGTGCGACGACAGAAAACCCATCGTTTGAGTTAAACAACGCATTGCTGTCACGTGCACGTGTCTACAAGCTGACGTCTCTCGATAAAGATGAAATCTCACTGGCGCTGAACCAAGCGATCAGCGATAAAGAACGTGGCTTGGGTAACACACCTGCACACTTCGCTGATAACGTATTAGACCGCCTAGCAGAACTGGTAAACGGTGATGCTCGCATGTCTCTCAATTATCTTGAGCTGCTCTACGACATGGCAGAAGACAATGCGCAAGGTGAAAAAGAGATCACGCTTAAGTTGCTGGCTGAAGTGGCAGGGGAGAAAGTCTCTCGCTTCGATAACAAAGGTGATATCTGGTATGACTTAATCTCTGCGGTCCACAAATCAATTCGTGGCTCTAACCCAGATGCGGCGCTTTACTGGGCTGCACGTATGATTGCAGCGGGATGTGATCCTCTTTACATTGCCCGTCGATTACTTGCGATAGCATCGGAAGATGTCGGCAATGCGGACCCTAGAGCCATGCAAGTGGCACTCTCCGCGTGGGACTGTTTTACGCGCGTTGGTCCAGCAGAAGGTGAACGTGCGATTGCACAGGCGATCGTGTACTTAGCGTGTGCGCCAAAAAGTAATGCGGTATACGTGGCGTGGAAACAAGCGCTCACGGACGCTCATAACTTACCTGAATATGAAGTGCCGCATCACCTTCGAAATGCACCAACCAGTTTGATGAAAGACATGGGTTACGGTGCAGAGTATCGTTATGCTCACGATGAGCCTGGCGCTTACGCTGCTGGTGAGCAATATTTGCCACCTGAAATGGGCGATCGTAGGTACTATCAGCCGACAAATCGTGGTCTAGAGACCAAAATCGGCGAAAAGTTAGATTACTTGGCTACTTTAGACGCAAATAGCCCACAAAAGCGCTATGAAAAGTAGGCGTTTTTGGATACATTTGTTCAGTAAATTTTTTTAACGCGTACGCTTGGAAAGTGCGCGTGATTTCACAACAAAAAGCATAGGATTAACAATGCTGGATTCTAAATTACTTCGTACAGAGCTGGATGAAACAGCTGCTAAACTGGCGCGTCGTGGCTTTAAGCTAGACGTAGATACTATTCGTAAACTTGAAGAACAACGTAAGTCCATTCAAGTAGAAGTAGAAAATTTACAATCCACGCGTAACTCCATCTCCAAGCAAATCGGCCAAAAAATGGCGGCTGGCGACAAAGAAGGCGCAGAAGAGATCAAGAAACAAATCGGTACGCTAGGTAGCGATCTTGATGCGAAGAAAGTTGAACTTGAGCAAGTAATGGCTCAACTAGACGAATTCACGCTTTCTGTACCAAACATCCCAGCAGATGAAGTGCCAGATGGCAAAGATGAAAACGACAACGTTGAAATCTCTCGTTGGGGTGAGCCAAAGTCTTACGACTTCGAACTGAAAGATCACGTTGACCTAGGCGAAATGGGCGACGGTCTAGACTTCGCAAGTGCAGTTAAGATCACTGGCGCACGTTTCATCGTGATGAAAGGCCAATTCGCTCGTCTACACCGTGCAATCGCTCAGTTTATGCTGGATCTTCACACTGAAGAGCACGGCTACACAGAAATGTACGTACCTTACCTAGTAAACTCTGACAGCCTATTCGGTACTGGTCAGCTTCCTAAGTTCGGTAAAGACCTTTTCCACACAGAGCCTCTAGCGGAAAAAGTAAACGACGAAGAGCCACGTAAACTGTCTCTAATCCCTACTGCAGAAGTACCTGTAACGAACCTAGTTCGTGACACGATTTCTGACGAAGCGGATCTACCAATTAAGATGACAGCGCACACGCCATGTTTCCGCTCAGAAGCAGGTTCTTACGGTCGTGATACTCGTGGTCTGATTCGTATGCACCAGTTCGACAAAGTTGAGCTAGTACAAATCACTAAGCCAGAAGATTCAATGAACGCACTAGAAGAGCTAACAGGTCACGCTGAGAAAGTTCTACAACTTCTTGAGCTTCCTTACCGTAAAGTGGTTCTATGTACAGGTGACATGGGCTTTGGCGCTCGTAAGACTTACGACCTAGAAGTTTGGGTTCCTGCTCAAGAAACTTACCGTGAGATCTCTTCATGTTCTAACATGTGGGATTTCCAAGCTCGTCGTATGCAAGCGCGTTTCCGTCGTAAAGGCGAGAAGAAACCTGAGCTTGTACACACGCTAAACGGTTCTGGTCTTGCTGTAGGTCGTACAATGGTTGCTATCCTAGAAAACAACCAAGAAGCAGACGGCCGCATTGCAATCCCTACAGTACTTCAGAAGTACATGGCGGGCGCAACGCACATCGGTTAATTCATTAACCACTAGAACACCAAAACCCAGCCTCAGTGCTGGGTTTTTTGTTATCTGCGTCGAGTGAAAATTGATTATTACTAAGCTGCAATAGTGTTTTCGAATTTACCCTAATTATCTTGTTATTTGTAATCGATATAATCGTCCACCTTACCACGGTAAGTAGATTTTCTCATTCAAGTAACGAGGAGGGCTTATGGCCGTAGGGTGGGCAAACGACGATAGTGTCAGCCAACAAATTCAAAACACAATAGACGACGAGATTTCTCGTGTTCGTGGCAGTATCACAAAGGGTGAGAGCGCCCATTACTGTGATGAGTGTGGTGATGAGATTCCGGAAGCTCGTCGTCTTGCTATGAAAGGCGTTCGTCTGTGTATCGAATGTCAGTCAACAATCGAATTGGTATCTCAACGCCAAGCATTGTTCAATCGACGAGCGAGTAAAGACAGTCAACTCCGATAACTTTACTGTTCTAATAAATAATGAGACGGTTTGAGTCTCATACTCAAACCGTTTTCGTATTGAATTGGACTATGAAGCGAAGCAGTCTTTACGTTGCAACGCCGCATCAATCGCGTTAACTAGCTTCTCAATATCTTCCGGCTTGCTGATGAACGGCGGCATCATATAAATCAGTTTGCCAAATGGACGAATCCAAACTCCGTGTTCAACAAACAAGGCTTGGATGGTTTCCATATTCACAGGGCGATGCGTCTCCACTACGCCAATGGCACCTAGCCAACGGGTGTTCTTCACCAACTCGTATTCTTCAAGTTTTGGTAGTAACTCAGAAAACAGCGTTTCAATTTGTTGGGTTTGTTGCTGCCAATTACCTTGCTCAATCAATTCCAAACTTGCGGTGGCAACAGCACAGGCGAGTGGATTCCCCATAAAGGTTGGACCGTGCATAAAACAGCCTGCATCACCACCACAAACGGTGTCTGCTACGTGTTTGCTCGCCAGGGTCGCAGAGAGGGTCATGTAGCCGCCAGTGAGTGCTTTCCCGACACACAGAATGTCTGGTTGAATGTCTGCATGTTCGCAGGCAAACAACTTACCGGTACGACCAAATCCGGTAGCGATCTCATCTGCAATCAATAACAAGCCGTATTTGTCGCAAAGCCTACGCACGCCTTTGAGAAATTCTGGATGGTAGATGCGCATGCCGCCTGCGCCTTGAACAATAGGTTCTAGGATCACCGCAGCAAGTTCTTCATGGTGCGTTTCAATCTTGTGCTCGAAGTCGGTAAGGTCCTCTGGCTTCCATTCATCCCAATAACCACAAGTTGGTGACTCCGCAAAGATATGCTCAGGCAAAAAGCCTTTGTAAAGAGAGTGCATTGAGTTATCAGGATCGGTAACCGACATAGCCGCAAAGGTGTCGCCGTGATAACCGTGTCGCAAAGTAAGAAACTTCGGTCGGCGTTCGCCTTTTGCATGCCAATATTGCAGTGCCATTTTTAAGCTGACTTCTACGGCAACGGAGCCTGAATCGGCAAGGAATACATGTTCAAGGTTATTTGGTGCAAGGGACAATAGCTTCTTACACAAACTGATTGCTGGCTGGTGGGTAATCCCGCCAAACATCACGTGAGAGACCTGATCGATTTGCTGGTGAGCGGCTTGATTTAAATGCGGATGGTTGTAGCCGTGGATCGTCGACCACCAAGAAGACATGCCATCGACCAGCTCAGTACCGTCTTCCAATTTAATATGAACACCATTTGCCGATGCCACTGGGTAGCAGGTCAGAGGTGTCAATGTCGAAGTGTAAGGATGCCAGATATGCTGGCGGTCGAAGGCGAGATCCATGTGCGATTCCAATAATAATTGAGGTTAAAAAACAGACAGATGTAAACTTTGTTCTTTTGCGTTGTGTTGACAGTTTATCGAGACTCAGTAGACTGTCAACACAACAACAAAAGTGACTAAAGGAATACACGTGGAAGTTCGTCATAACTGGACGCATGCTGAAGTGCGCGATCTCATGGAAAAACCATTCATGGATCTCCTATTCGAAGCGCAGCTTGTACATCGTCAATATCAACAAACCAACCATGTTCAAGTAAGCACGCTTCTGTCGATTAAGACAGGTGCTTGTCCAGAAGATTGTAAGTACTGTCCTCAGAGTGCTCGTTACACCACAGACATCGAGAAAGAGCGTCTGATGGAAGTAGAACGCGTACTCGATGCTGCGCAAAAAGCCAAAAATGCTGGTTCTACTCGATTCTGTATGGGCGCAGCATGGAAAAATCCAAAAGAGCGTGACATGCCGCATTTGACCGACATGATCAAAGGCGTGAAGGACATGGGTTTAGAAACGTGTATGACATTAGGTATGTTGACACCAGATCAAGCAAAGCAATTGGCAACCGCAGGTCTGGATTACTACAACCACAACCTAGATACCTCACCTGAGTTCTACGGCAACATTATTACCACACGTACTTACCAAGACCGTTTAGATACTTTATCTCACGTACGTGATGCTGGCATGAAGATCTGTTCCGGTGGCATCATCGGCATGGGTGAAAGTGCTAACGACCGAGCAGGTTTGTTGGTTGAATTGGCTAACTTGCCGGTACACCCTGAAAGCGTTCCAATCAACATGCTCGTGAAGGTAAAGGGGACACCACTGGAAGAAGTGGATGATGTTGAGCCTTTCGATTTCATTCGCCTGATTGCGATTGCACGAATCATGATGCCTCAATCAGCCGTTCGTTTATCCGCCGGCCGTGAAAACATGAACGAACAAATGCAAGCGCTGTGTTTTATGGCGGGTGCAAACTCCGTTTTCTATGGCTGCAAACTTCTGACCACACCAAACCCTTCTGAAGACAAAGACATGATGCTGTTCAACAAGCTCGGTATTAACAGCCAAGAGGTGTCTCAAAAACCTGATGAAATCGAAGAAAACGAGTTACTCGATCGCGTCGTAGAGCGCGTTGCTGCTCGTCCAACAAAAGACGACCTTTTCTACGATGCCAGCGTTTAAATCTCGTATCGAGTCCGCCCTTGCTGAGCGTAAAACGCAAGGGTTGAATCGTTCTATGAATGTGGTGTTTGCCGGTAACCAGTCCGTTTTGGAACACGAAGGCAGACGCTACATTAATTTCTCAAGTAATGATTATTTGGGCTTGGCCAATGACCAAGCGCTTGTTCGGGCTTGGCAGCAAGGTTTAAGCGTATACGGCAGTGGCAGTGGGGCATCACCAATGGTGACTGGCTTTAGTGCAGCACACAGCAATTTAGAAGCCGCACTAACTGAATGGTTGAGCTACGACAGAGCAATTCTGTTTGGTTCTGGATTCAGTGCTAATCAAGCCTTGTTGTTCACCTTGTTAGAAAAAACAGACGTATTGATCCAAGATCGTTTGAATCATGCTTCACTGATGGAAGCGGGGATGTTGTCACCAGCTAAGATGAAGCGTTTCAAGCACAATGACATCGAGCACCTGAAGTCGCTGATTAATAGCGAAGGCAACCATCTAGTTGTGACTGAAGGGGTATTCAGCATGGACGGTGACTGTGCACCACTCGCTGATATCGCTGCTGTCGTTGATAGCCACAATGCATGGTTTGCTGTCGATGACGCTCATGGAATTGGTGTTCTCGGTCAATCCGGTGGTGGTTCTTGCGAGTTGGCAACGGTTAAGCCTGAGTTATTGGTCATTACCTTCGGTAAAGCGTTTGGTATGTCTGGCGCGGCTATTTTATGTGACCACGCAACGGGGGACTTTTTAACTCAGTTTGCTCGTCACCATGTGTATTCCACGGCGATACCGCCAGCACAAGCGTATGCGTTGACTCATGCAGTCTCGATGGTTCAAGAGCAGTCTTGGCGACGTGAAAAGCTCTCTGAGCTTAGTGAAGTGTATCGAGATAGCCTTAGCGACCTTGAGGGGTTTGTTGAGACTCAAACTTCGATTAAGCCCTTTTTGATTGGTGAATCTGAATTGGCTTTGCGAGTAGCAGGTGCTTGTCGCCAAAACGGTATTTGGGTGACTGCTATTCGCCCTCCGACGGTGCCTAAAGGAACGTCTCGTCTTCGAATCACACTCACTGCCAATCACACTAATGAACAAGTTAAAACGCTTTCAATCGCATTGAAGCAAGCATTAGGAGCGCTGTAATGGATAATGCAACTACCGCATTAGCGCAAACGCTCGCGTTAGAGAGTTTCCATCAAGATAAAGACGCGATTGCCTCTTCGTTTGGTAAAGCAGCAGAAACATACGATAAACATGCGGCTTTTCAACGTGATGTCGGGCATCAGCTGCTTGATAAACTTCCTGAAAACTTGACGGGAAAACGTGTATTGGATTTAGGTTGTGGCACGGGTTATTTCTCCCAACTACTTCAACAACGCGGTGCGGAAGTAGTCTGCGGCGATATCTCTCAAGCCATGTTAGATAAAGCAGAGCAGCGTTGTGGTGCAGTACGAATGCACTACCAAGTTGCTGATGCTGAAAACTTACCATTTGACGATGATAGCTTCGATTACGTGTTTTCAAGTTTAGCGCTGCAATGGTGTACAGATTTAAGTTACCCACTAAAAGAAGTGCGCCGCGTGCTAAAAAATGGTGGGAAAGCGTGGTTCTCTACACTGGTTGATGGATCACTGTATGAGCTGCGTGCATCATGGGAAAAAATTGATGCATATCAACACGTCAATAACTTTCTAACGCTCAATCAGGTAAAAATTGCGTTAGCGCAATCTCGATGTGACAGCCATCAACTAGACTTGACCACCATCACAGTTTGGTACAACTCTGCATTTTCAGTTATGCGTGACCTCAAAGGTATAGGTGCAAATCACGTAAGCGGGCGCTCACACGGTTTAACTAGTCGCGAGACTTTGTTAAAAGTTGAGCATGCGTACCAAGCGTTTAAAAACGATCAAGGTCTTCTACCTGCAAGTTATCAGGTTTGTTTTGGAGTAATACATCTATGATTGATGCTTTTTTTATTGCTGGTACGGATACTGATGTTGGAAAGACGGTAGCGTCTAAAGCCATTTTGCAAGCGATCGCAGCAAAAGGACTAAACACTATTGGTTATAAGCCAGTGGCAGCAGGGAGTGACAAGACTGAAGCGGGATGGCGTAACTCTGATGCTTTACACTTACAAGACGCCGCAACACTCGATGTGGCCTATGATGATGTGAACCCATACGCTTTAGAGTTGCCTGCTTCTCCCCACATTGCAGCGAAGCATGAACATGTCGAAATAAGTTACGATGTTCTGAGTCAAAAACTGGCTCAACATAAGCAGCAAGCCGATGTTGTTCTCGTTGAAGGTGCTGGAGGCTGGCGTGTGCCAGTATCCGATACGGACTGTTTATCTACATGGGTAAAAGAAGAGCAGTTACCTGTTGTACTGGTGGTTGGCATTAAATTAGGCTGTTTGAGCCACGCTTTACTCACAGCGGAGAGTATTAAAGCGGATGGTTTGAATCTTGTTGGCTGGGTGGCAAACCGCGTCAACCCAGGCACAGAGCACTACGCTGACATTATCGAGATGCTAGAAGCACGTATCGATGCACCTAAGCTTGGGGAAATTCCATATATTCCAAGTGCTAAACGCAAAGAGCTAGGCAAGTACATTAATGTAGAGCCGTTGCTAAACACTGACTAATGGTGTTTAGGATAAAAGACTAAAAAACCCAAAGGGCTGCGCAATGCAGCCCTTTCTTGTTGGTGTAACCTAAAAAGTCAGATTACTTATCTTGGCTGAGCCCCATCAATGCTTGTTGTGTTTCTGCAACACGCTGAGACATATGATGATCGGTTGAAATACCAAGTTGTTGCTTTGCCTCGTCCTCTGAGATGCCTAGGTGACAACGTAGTAAATCAATAGCCATTTGATAGTCGTTAGTTTCTACCATGGTTTTTCCCTCAATACATGGAGTTTTTGAGCTCACCCAATGCACTTTTTGCAATGTACTTAGAGTGACTCTGTTTTGTTCATCTCATTCGAATTTAGCATGTCCATGTGGCCGCACAATAAGACCAAAGTCTATAGCAGAGCTAACGTACTGTTTTTGGTCTATTAAAAAATTTCTAGCTAAGTTGCTAAGAGGTGATAGATTTAACACCAAGATCATCTATCAATACATGATGGGTAGCTCAGAGCTTATTTCATCATTTTGATAAATGTATATGAGCGGAGGTTCCAGCTCCTACCAAAGCATGTTTTGAAATCGCTTGAATCAAATATTTCAGTCCCGAAAACAAATGTTGCAATTTATTGCTTAACCTTGTTTTTATCGCGGATAGACTATATCTATAACGCACGGAACATGAAAATCAACGGAATTGGCTTTTATAGCGATTACCATTTGTTCCTTATAACAATCCGTTTTAAAAAAACGATAAGCTTCCTCGGAGAAAAGTAATGAAGCGAATTATGTTATTCCTAGCAACTAACCTAGCTGTCGTGCTAGTGCTTAGTGTTGTTCTGAATATTGTTTACGCTGTAACTGGAATGCAACCAGGCAGTCTGTCAGGTTTACTTGTAATGGCTGCTGTATTTGGTTTTGGTGGCGCATTTATTTCGTTGATGATGTCAAAGGGTATGGCGCTACGCTCGGTTGGTGGTATGGTCATTGAAAGCCCGCGCAACGAAACGGAGCATTGGTTAGTCGAAACTGTGGGTCGTCAAGCTCAACAAGTGGGTATTGGTATGCCAACGGTGGCTATTTATGATTCACCAGATATCAATGCATTTGCGACTGGTGCAAAACGAGATGACTCTCTTGTCGCAGTTTCTACTGGTCTTTTACACAATATGACTCGTGATGAGGCAGAGGCAGTACTTGCACACGAAGTGAGCCATATTGCAAATGGTGATATGGTCACGATGACGTTGATGCAAGGTGTCGTGAACACGTTTGTTATCTTCCTATCACGCTTTATTGCCAATATCGTGGCATCGAACGATGATGAAGAAGGCCAAGGTACAAATATGATGGTTTACTTTGGCGTATCCATGGTGCTTGAACTGGTATTTGGTTTCCTAGCTAGCTTCTTGACTATGTGGTACAGCCGTCATCGCGAATTCCACGCGGACGCAGGTGCTGCGCGCCTCGTTGGCAAAGAAAAAATGATTGCGGCTCTAGAGCGTTTGAAGGTGAGTCATGAATCTCAACTGGATGGCACCATGATGGCGTTTGGTATCAATGGCAAGCAGTCGCTGACTGAGCTACTAATGAGCCACCCTCCGCTAGATAAACGTATTGCAGCGTTGCGAGGCCAGCAATACTAATTGTTCCTACTTAAATAATTGTTAATCTGCTGAAAAGGCTTGGTTTTGACCAAGCCTTTTTTTTTCGCCGATTGATCGCGTGCGAACTTCATCACGTACTACTTACAGAAATAAAGTTATACAAAATTATTTTTGTACAACTTTGGTGGAATGAACTATCTTGTACATATAATAATTTTGTACAACTTAATGGGCGTGTAGGAGTAAAAAATGGACATACAGTCTGTTGGCAATATCTATCAAAAGCTCAACAAAGCGAACTTACATCTACTTAAGGATATATATCACCAAGATGTAGTATTTGAGGACGCAGCGCATCGTTTAGAAGGATGGCCAGCACTTTCGGATTATTTCACCTCATTATATGCCAACGTCATCAGTTGTGATTTTGTAATCCATGAGCATCAACAAGTCGGAGATACAGGCTTCCTAACTTGGACAATGGACCTTCAGCATCCCAAACTTCAGAAGGGTGCGCCTATTCTCGTCAATGGTGTTTCGCACCTCAAATTTAGCGAAGGTCAGGTCATTTATCACCGAGACTATTTTGATCTCGGAGAGATGCTCTATGAGCATTTACCGTTACTTGGTTCAGTCGTTAAAACCATCAAGCAGAGGTTAGGACAATGAACAACACCATCTTAATCACAGGCGCCACCTCCGGAATAGGAAGACAGCTTGCCCTAGATTACGCGAACTCAGAATGGAATGTGATTGCTTGTGGTCGGAATCAAGATGTTCTTGCAGAACTGGAGGCAGTTTCCTCCAAAATTCATACATTGCAGTTTGATGTGACAAATTATGAGGAAACTCAGCAGGCGCTCTCTAATTTGCCCTTTACGCCAAATACATGGGTTTTTAACGCAGGCCATTGTGAGTACATGGATGAGGGAGTGGTCGACGCGAAACTCATGGCGCGTGTGATGAACGTAAATGTTGTCGGTGTTGCCAACTGCGTTGAAGGCTGCCAAGTGCATTTAGAGAGAGGGCACCGCATTGTTATTGTTGGCTCTATCGCATCAGAAGTGGCACTGCCTCGTGCAGAAGCTTACGGCGCATCCAAAGCGGCAGTCAGTTATTTTGCACGCACGCTCGCCGTCGACTTGAAAAAGAAAGGGATCAATGTGGTAACGGTGTTTCCTGGTTTTGTTGAAACGCCGTTGACTGACAAAAACGACTTCGAAATGCCAATGATCATTTCTACTCAGCAAGCGTCGGACTCTATCAGGAAGCAGTTAGCCGCCAACAAGACCTATATCTATTTCCCGGCGAGATTTACCAGTATTTTACGTTTTATCTCGTTACTTCCATACAGTTGGCAAGCTCGCCTAACTGCTAAACTCGTATCATAAGAAGGAATAAAAATGAAAACAGCAGGAAGAAAGAAGATAGCGATTGTGGGAACGGGAATCTCTGGCCTTACTTGTGGTTATTACTTGCATAAAGAACATGATGTAACGCTGTTTGAAGCGAACGATTACATCGGTGGCCATACTGCAACCGTTGATGTGAGCCTTGATGGTAAAGAATACGCGATAGATACTGGGTTCATCGTCTATAACGACCGTACGTACCCTAATTTCATTAAAATGATGAGCGAGATTGGCGTTGAAGGTCTGCCGACTCAAATGAGCTTCAGTGTCAGAAATGATGGGAACGGACTAGAGTACAACGGCCACACAGTGTCGACATTGTTTGCTCAAAAACGTAACTGGGCAAACCCTAAATTTTATCGATTTATCTTCGAGATACTTCGTTTCAATAAACTTGCCAAGCGCTTCGCTAGCGAGCAGTCCACGCACTCTCAGACGTTAGGTGAGTTCCTTGACGAACACAAATTCAGTGCTTTCTTTACCGATAACTACATTTTACCGATGGGTGCTGCGATTTGGTCGTCGACTTTAGCTGACATGCGCGCATTCCCTCTTATGTTCTTCTTACGTTTCTTCCTCAACCACGGTCTGCTAGATGTGACTAACCGACCACAATGGTATGTGATTAAAGGTGGTTCACGTTCATACATTCCACCATTGACCAAAGGCTTTGCCGAGAATATTCGTCTTAATAGTCCTGTCGAAAAAGTGGTTCGCAACGAAAAAGGGGTTGGCGTTCAAGTTCGCGGAGAAACGCATTGGTTTGATGACGTTATCTTTGCTTGTCACAGTAATCAAGCAATGAGAATGCTAGAGGATATCAGCCCAATTGAGCAGGAAATCTTGGGGGATATGACATACCAAGCAAATGAAGTTGTTCTTCATACCGACTCTGCCGTACTACCAAAACGTAAGGCAGCATGGGCATCATGGAACTACCTATTGGAAGGCAGTGAGGAGGAACAGCAACGCCTCCCTTCGCTCACTTATAACATGAACATTCTTCAGCATATTCAATCAGAACACACGTTTTGTGTAACGTTGAATAGTACTGAGCAAATTAACTCAAATAAAGTCTTGCGTTCGTTCACTTATCATCATCCAGTATTCACCACTGAGTCTATTGCAGCGCAGCAGCGCAAAAATGAGATACAGGGTAAACAAAGTACCTGGTTCTGCGGCGCTTATTGGTACAACGGTTTTCATGAAGATGGCGTGCGTAGCGCGCTTGATGTTGTGAAAGAACTAGAAGAAAAGTACCGCGAACAAAATGTGGTTCCTTTCGAAAAAGGCGCAGCGTGATATGGATAGCCAAATGAACAGCCGATTGTTTATAGGCAACGTTCGTCACCGTCGATTCACGCCTGTGAATCATGAGTTGAACTACTCTTTATTTATGCCCGCCATCGATGTAGACGAGATCGATGCTTTAGAGAAAAAAGTATGGGGTTTTGGTTCGCGTTGGTGGCATTGGGCTCGCTTTAAGCGCAGTGATTACATTGGTGAAGGTAGCGTCAAGTCGGCAGTGCACAGCAAAATTGAAGAACTGACAGGTGTTCGCTGTACCGGCAAGGTAATCGCAGTCTGTCACTTGCGTTATCTAGGACTTTATTTCAGTCCCGTTAATTTCTACTACGTTTATAACACGGAAGGAGAATGGAAGTATCTCCTCGCAGAGGTGAGTAACACTCCTTGGAATGAACGACATTACTACGTGGTGTCAGCAGATAAAGAAGAAGAAAAGTTTGGTTGGGAACAAGTTAAAGCATTCCATGTTTCACCATTCAACCCGATTGACCAACTCTACCGCTGGAGAATTAAACCTTTGACAGACAAGTTGAATATTCATCTTGAATGTCACAAAGGAGAGAAACACTTTGATGCCACCATGGTTATGAAAGCCAAGCCACTTTCAAGCAAAACCTTATTGAGGTGTTTGATCGTTACACCAATACAAACGGTAAAAGTAATGGTTGGTATTTATTGGCACGCATTAAAACTTTGGGTGAAAGGCGCACCTTTTTATTCTCATCCTAAATATTCAACGCATGAAGAAATAGAAGCCGATACTGAAAAAACAGACAAAAAAAATAAAAAGCACAAGGAGAATTCTGCATGTTAAATACTAGTTCTATGACATTGCCGCGTAAATTGACGACAACGCAAAAAGCGGCTCGCGGAGTTATTTTTCAATGTCTGCAAAAAATGGAAATCGGTTGCTTAACAGTTATTGAAAGTTTTAAGACGGAAACGACAGAGCGAAGCGAGCGTTTTAGTGCGCCAAATGGGGAGTATAGTGGTCAACCTGTTGTCGCTACTATAGAGGTAAAACATCCAGGCTTTTATTCACGGATCTTGCAGGGCGGCAGTATTGCTGCTGGTGAGGCTTATATGGATGGGTGGTGGGATAGCCCCGATTTAACCTCATTAATGAAACTGATGGCCCTTAACATGCGTGCTCTAGATAAACTCGAAGAGCAAGGCAGTTGGTTGACTAAAATACTGTACAAGTTCAGCCATTGGTCAAACAGAAACTCTGAAGAGAACTCACGTAAAAATATCCATGCGCATTACGACTTGGGTAACAACCTATACGAAGCGTTCCTTGACACCAATATGCTGTACTCGTCGGCGCTTTACAATCATGCGGATGACTCTCTAGAGCTGGCTCAAATCAACAAAATGGATCGTCTATGTCAGCAACTTGAGCTGAAGCCCACTGATCATGTTGTTGAAATTGGCACAGGGTGGGGCGCTATGGCGATTTACATGGCCGAACAATACGGTTGTCAGGTCACCACAACAACGATATCTGAAGAGCAACACGAGTACGCGGAGCAAAAAATCAAAGAGCGTGGCTTAGAAGACAAAATCACTCTACTCAAAGAAGATTACCGCAACCTAACCGGCACTTATGACAAGCTCGTTTCTATTGAAATGATTGAAGCTGTGGGCAAACAATTCCTGCCTTCGTACATTAAGGTCTGTGAGTCTTTATTAAAGTCCGGTGGCTTGATGGCGATTCAAGCGATTACGATTGCCGATCAGCGTTACGATTACTACAGTAACAACGTCGACTTTATCCAAAAGTACATTTTCCCGGGTGGTTTTTTACCGTCGGTAACCTCACTAACCCAAGCCACAACAAAATACAGTGACTTAGTGACGCGAGACTTGTTCGATATTGGTTTGGACTACGCTAAGACGCTGAATGAATGGCACCTACGTTTTAATCGAGCAGAGGGTGAAGTGCGCTCATTTGGCTACGACGACCGCTTTGTGCGTATGTGGCGCTACTATTTGAGCTACTGTGAAGGTGGCTTTTTGGCTCGCACGATCAGTGCCGTTCACATGACGTTTCAACGCCCGTAGTTCGTTATGAAGGTGTTTCTTGCTTCGACATGGTTCCAACTCTGCTGGTTTGCAGCGGTGCTTGGAACCTATCAATGGCAATGGGTGACGTTATTCCTTACTTTGGCAACCCTACTATATTGTTTGAAAACTGACGCATCTTCGCTCAAAAGTATTGGTGTTATCGCCACGATTGGTCTCGTGCTTGATACATTAAATCAGCAATTTTCAATTTTCATGTTTGCCACTCAATGGTTACCCCTTTGGCTTTTGTGCCTTTGGATTCTGTTCGCCTGGTATGCCTATCAACTCAAGTCAATTTTGTACCGTTTCCCAAAAACCTACGTATCAATAGTAGGCGGTATCGGAGGAACAGCGAGCTACTTTGCTGGCTATAAGCTCCAAGCCGTTGAATTTGGATTTAGCACTGGCGCTACACTGGCAATGTTGTTTGTCGAATGGTGCGTCATGATGCTCTTGATACTCAAGGTGTACGGAAATGAAAAGCTTGAAGAGAGACTTAACTCAGAGACTGACTAGGCTGCTTGCGTTGGTAATAGTAACTGGCTCTTTTGCTCTGCAAGCTCAACCTGTTGGAAATAGCGAAGCTGCCAGCAACATTGCGAATTGGAAGGGATGGAAAACTGTTGGAGAAGCCCAACTTACTTGGTTCATCTTCGATATTTATCACTCAAGATTAAAAGCGCCTGATGGAAAGTTCATCGTAAGCGATGACGTATCGCCACATCCCCTTGCGTTGGAAATTAATTACAAGAGAGACATCAGTAAGCAACAGCTGCTTGATGTGACGGATGAGCAGTGGGCGAAATTGGGTTTTACGGACTCATATCGAAAAGCTTGGATCAGCGAGCTCGATCGTATGTTTCCTGATATTCAAAAAGGTGACGAGCTTACTTATCTAACAGATGGAAAATCTGGTCAGCTGTTTTATAAGCAGGTTGGGGACGTGCAAGTAAAGAACGTTGGCATCATTGAAGACGAACGAATGAACGATGCATTTTTGGCTATATGGTTATCACCCAACACAGAATTTCCGAAACTCCGAAAACAATTGATAGGGCAGGTTAGATAGTGTTTAAACGAATTTTTAAAGCAGCGACTTTAGTGGCAGCTGTTTTTCTTTCGGCATGTTCCGCAGACATTGATAATTACCGCTCTTCTACACCGACTTTTGACGTATTCGGTTATTTCGAAGGCGACATAAAGGCGTGGGGGATGGTGCAAGATTATACCGGACAGCAAACGCGTCGCTTTGAGGTCGATATAGTGGGTACTGTAGCGGGTGATACGCTGACGCTGGTGGAAGACTTCGTGTTTGATGACGGAGAGGTGGACCAGCGAATTTGGGTTATCACTAGATTAGAAGACGGTCGTTATGAAGGTAAGGCAGACGATATTATAGGTGTAGCAACAGGGGAAGAGCAGGGCAATGCGCTACAGTGGCAATATGACTTTGAGCTACAAATGGAGGATTCATCAGTGACAGTTGCTTTTGATGATTGGCTTTATCGTCAGGATGACAGACACGTTTTCAATCTAACGAAAATAAAAAAGTTTGGTGTGGAAGTAGGAACAATAACCTTGTTCTTCCAAAAGCAGCCATAACAAATGGGGCTGATCTTCAATTAATAATCCATTCCATATAACTAAAATTATTTTCTCCCGACCTAACTCTCCTAACTAAAAAAGGTTGACGCTTTCGCGTCAACCTTTTAAGTATCTGGTCGTTACAGGAGTATTACAGCTTATCTGTCAGCTCGATTGCTTGACCGATATAGTTCGCTGGTGTCATCTCTTTCAGACGTGCTTTCTCGTGCTCAGGAAGCTCAAGACCGTCGATGAAGTTACGCATTGCTTCGCCGTCTACACGCTTACCACGAGTTAGCTCTTTCAGCTTCTCGTATGGCTTCTCGATGCCGTAACGACGCATAACGGTTTGTACTGGCTCAGCTAGTACTTCCCAGTTCTTGTCTAGTTCAGCAAGAAGCGCTTCACGGTTTACTTCTAGCTTGCTGATGCCTTTAAGCGTAGAAGTGTAAGCGATGATAGCGTAGCCAACACCAACACCAAGGTTACGTAGAACCGTTGAGTCAGTTAGGTCACGTTGCCAACGAGAGATAGGCAGTTTCTGTGCTAGGTGGCCGAATACAGCGTTCGCAAGACCTAGGTTACCTTCTGAGTTTTCAAAGTCGATTGGGTTAACTTTGTGAGGCATTGTTGAAGAACCGATCTCACCAGCAACAGTTTTTTGCTTGAAGTGGCCTAGTGCAATGTAACCCCAAACGTCACGGTCGAAGTCAATCAGGATAGTGTTGAAACGAGCGATAGCGTCGAACAGCTCAGCGATGTAATCGTGCGGTTCGATTTGAGTTGTGTAAGGGTTCCAAGTTACGCCTAGAGACTCTGTGATGAACTCTTCAGAGAACTTGTGCCAATCTAGTTCTGGGTAAGCAGAAAGGTGTGCGTTGTAGTTACCTACTGCACCGTTGATTTTCGCTAGGATTTCAACGTTTTCGATTTGCTTGAATTGACGCTCCATACGGTACGCCACGTTTGCCATTTCTTTACCCATAGTAGATGGAGAAGCAGGCTGACCGTGTGTACGAGATAGAAGAGGAATGTCGCGGTATTCCACTGCTAGTGCTTTGATAGCGTCGATTAGGTTACGGATTTCTGGAAGAATCACGTTCTCACGCGCTTCTTTAAGCATTAGAGCGTGTGATGTGTTGTTGATGTCTTCAGAAGTACATGCGAAGTGGAAGAACTCGTTTACTGCGTGCAGTTCAGGAACGTCTGCTACTTTCTCTTTCAGGAAGTACTCAACCGCTTTTACGTCGTGGTTAGTTGTACGCTCGATCTCTTTGATACGGCGTGCATCTTCTTCAGAGAAGTTTGCAGCAAGGTCGTCTAGGAATTGGTTTGCTTCTGCGCTAAACGCTGGCACTTCTGCAATTTCAGCAGTAGCAGCAAGCTTTTGTAGCCAGCGGATTTCAACGATAGTACGGTACTTTAGTAGACCGTATTCACTGAAAATTTCGCGTAACGCAATTGTCTTGCTTCCGTAACGGCCGTCTACTGGTGAAACAGCAGTCAATGCTGACAGTTCCATGATGTTCTCCTGAATTGGGTTTCTAAATTTCGTGAGCTTTATACCAATAACTGTGGCAATTGTCACGAATATTGCGCAAACGTTTGCGCGAGATTTGTTTTAGTCGAAAAAAATGAGCTCGCGATAAACGCGAGCTGCTTATTTGATATTTTACTACAGACGAGCAAGAAGGATTTGTGCTTGCTCTACCATCTTCTTGCGCCCGAAGATTAGGTGGCGACGCTTACCACCAACTTGACGCCAAAGAACTGCACTACGAATGCCAGATAACAACAGCGCACGAACTTTGTGTTGGCTTGCCGTCTGCTGCAGTACAGATGGCGTGCCCGTTACTTGAATGCGTGGGCCAATAGGGCTAACGACATCCAGATAGATGCTCGCTAAATTGCTGATCATTTGATCGTCTAGTAGCTCAAAGTGCTCTGACTGACGCTTGGCCATTTGAATACGATCACCAAGCTGAGACATAGCATCGTTACGAGAGCTTAATTTACGTTCTAACGCCATTAAACTAATAATGTAACGAGTAATTTCACTGCCTGATGGTGTGCTATCAATCCCTTTAACCAAGCATTCTAGGCCGAGCTTTAGATCGGCTTCGCGACCGAATACGCCAACTGTGTTAGCAGGGTTCGTGCTCAAAATAGCGTTGATTGATGTTTCAAAAGCATCTTGATCACAATGTCCGTTTCTCGCTACCTGTTGAACTAAAGCAACAGCTTGGCAAATCCCAGCGAAAGCGATGGTACGGTCATAAAGTGTATTCGCCACGTAACGACTCCTAAGCTTGAGAATATTTAATGCGTTGCTCGATGATGCCGCCACCTAGGCACACGTCACCTTTGTAGAACACTGCTGATTGACCTGGAGTTACAGCAATTTGTGGCTCGTCAAAGATAACTTTAATGTTTTCATCATCGATAGGGATGATTGTACAAGGAATATCTTCCTGACGGTAACGAGTTTTCACTGTGCACTTCATAACATCGCGAATTGGCTCACGATCTACCCAGTGAAGTTGTGATGCAAGTAGACCTTCTGATTTCAACATTGGATGGTCTTTACCTTGAACAGCAATCAAAACGTTACGTTCTAGATCTTTCTCACCAACGAACCATGGGTCCTCGTTACCACCGCCGCCTTTACGGCCACCGATGTGTAGACCTTTACGCTGACCAAGTGTGTGGTACATAAGGCCTTGGTGTTGACCAATCACTTCGCCTTCTGGAGTCTCGATATTACCAGGCTGAGCTGGAAGGTAGCGACCTAGGAATTCCGTAAACTTGCGTTCACCGATGAAACAAATACCAGTTGAATCTTTCTTCTTAGCAGTAATTAGGTCTTGTTCTTCCGCAATGCGGCGTACTTCTGGCTTCTCTAGGTCACCAACAGGGAATAGGCTACGTGCGATTTGCTCGTTGCTTAATGTGTACAGGAAGTAGCTTTGATCTTTGTTGCCATCTAGACCACGTAGCATCTGTGGTTTTTCACCGTTTTCTGGGAAAGAGCGACGCACATAGTGGCCCATTGCAATGTAATCAGCATCAAGTACTTCATCAGCGAATTCTAGGAATGCTTTGAACTTGATTTCTTTGTTACAAAGAATGTCAGGGTTCGGAGTACGGCCAGCTTTGTATTCAGCAAGGAAGTACTCAAATACGTTATCCCAGTATTCGGCAGCAAAGTTGATAGTGTGTAGGTGGATGCCTAGCTTGTCACATACTGCCTGAGCGTCAGCAAGATCTTCTGCCGCTGTACAATATTCTTCGTTGTCATCTTCTTCCCAGTTCTTCATGAAAAGGCCTTCTACTTGGTAGCCTTGCTGCTTTAGAAGATACGCGGAAACAGATGAATCAACGCCGCCGGACATACCGACGATGACTTTCTTTTGACTGTTATCAGACATTACTAAACACCACTTAAATAAACGGGATGCAGATTCTATCAGAATCCACAGACCGGTGACAGATCCGAGATCGAAATCACAATTCGTTTCGCTGGATTTTTCTTCAACAAAGATTCGAACGAGTAATTTCGCAAGTATAGAAGAGGTATATATGGCATAGTTGGCCAAAATCCAAGAGGAAACACCAAATGACAGAAGAAAACCAATTTATGCAAGAAAGTGAGTTGATTGAAATTGTTGAAAATCAGCTCGAAGATGGTAACCCGCTTAAAGTAAAAGAAACCCTTATGCGTTTAATGATGACTGGCACACCACGTGAAGATGCGGTTGCGATGATGGCATGTGCGATGTCAATTGAGATTTTTGATGTAATGAAGAATGAAGGTGAGTTCAACCTAAAGCGTTATAGCGAGCACCTTGAGCAACTACCAGATCTCAGCTTTATGGAAGGTGAATAAGCCACCTAAAAGAAAAAAGTAGTCAGCAAACGTTTGCTATAATCGCTTTTATTGCTGCTTTATTATTAGCGGTATAGAATCCGCTCTCCTTTTCATCCCCTTACTCAGACTGACAATATGAAATTTCCTGGACAACGCAAATCGAAGCACTATTTTCCTGTTCATGCTCGTGACCCGCTGGTGAGCCAAGCACAAGAAAGCAAGAAGATGACGCGCACTCACATCATTGGTATTGACCAAACCTTGGTTGATATTGAAGCAAAAGTTACAACGGATGTGATTGAAAAGTACGGTCTGAGTAAAGGTCACTCTCTGGTTATCGATGACGAAAGAGCAGAAGAGTTATACCAGCAACTGAAAGAAGAGAACTTGATTACCAATGAGTATGCGGGCGGTACAATTGGTAACACGCTACATAACTACTCCGTGCTAGCGGATGATCGCTCCACACTACTTGGAGTGATGAGCCAGGATATTAAGATTGGCAGCTACGGTTACCGTTATCTTTGTAATACATCAAGCCGCATGGATTTGAACTACCTACAAGGTGTAGATGGTGCAATTGGCCGTTGTTTTGCTCTTATCACAGAAGACGGTGAACGTACTTTTGCTATCAGCGAAGGGCAAATGAACCAACTCCATCCTGATAGCATTCCAGAGAAAATCTTTAAAAATGCATCAGCACTTGTACTGACGTCATATCTAGTACGTTGCAAAGACGGCGACCCAATGCCGGAAGCAACAATGAAAGCGATTGAGTACGCGAAAAAGAATGATGTGCCTGTTGTTCTGACTTTAGGCACAAAGTTTGTTATTCAAGATGATCCTAAATATTGGCAAGAATTCATTCGAGATAACGTTTCTGTCGTTGCGATGAATGAAGATGAAGCAGAAGCTCTGACGGGGGAATCTGATCCACTTGCTGCGTCTGATAAAACATTGGAGTGGGCTGATCTAGTATTGTGCACGGCGGGTCCTGTAGGTCTATTTATGGCTGGGTATACGGAAGATAGCGCGAAGCGCGAAACTTCTTTGCCATTACTTCCAGGGTCAATTGCTGAATTTAATCGTTATGAATTCAGTCGTCCGGCGAAAAAAGACTCATGCGAGACGCCAATAAAAGTGTACTCGCATATCTCGCCATATATGGGTGGCCCAGAAAAAATTAAGAATACAAATGGCGCAGGTGATGCCGCGTTATCTGCTGTTCTTCATGATATGGCAGCAAATAAATACCATAAAGAAAATGTGCCTAATTCAAGCAAGCACAGTAACGAGTATTTAACTTACTCTTCTTTTTCTCAAGTCTGCAAATACGCAAACCGTGCTAGCTACGAAGTTCTCGTGCAACATTCACCACGATTGTCGCGCGGACTTCCTGAGCGAGAAGATAGCCTAGAAGAAGCATACTGGGAACGTTAATACGAAGCGGTTTAATTAACTATTCTGTAACTAAAGTAAAAGGCACATTAAGAAATGTGCCTTTTTTATTTGTAATGGTTTAAATAAAAAAGGCTCCCTATGGGAGCCTTTTAAAAATAGCACGGATCTAGATTAGGAACTCATCCAGAGATTTACCTGCATCAAGTTGCTCTTGAATCGCCGAAGGTGTACGACCTTGGCCAGTCCAAGTTTTCTCATTACCGTTTGAATCTGTGTATTTGTATTTAGCAGGGCGAGGTGCGCGCTTCGCTTTGCCTTTCGTCTTAGTTTCGCCAGATAGCGCAGTAATAAGTGCTTCCACGTCAATACCGTCTTGAGCGATTTTCTCAGCAATCTCTGCAAGCTTAGCTTCTTGCTCTGCTTGTGCTGCGCGTTCTGCTTCTTCTGCTTCACGACGCTCATCTACGACAGTAGTGAGTTTATCTAGAGCTTCTTCCAATTGTTCTAGAGTCAGCTCACGAGAAAATGCACGAAGGCTACGGATATTTAGAAGGGTTTTAGTCAGCTCTGACATAACGATTCCTATTAAAAGGTTAATGTGTTGGGCACTTTTTATCGTTACGATTAAATAATGCCAATCTATAAATAAACAAAGAGTCCTTATATTTAACTTTATCTTTTCCTTATGTGCAAATGCTAAATCAAGATTTTGTTTAAATTTGACTATTTTTTAAAGCAATTAATATTATTACACTCGAAATAAATCATTATTAGATGAGAACTAAAATCAACAATCATTATTGTATAGAGAGAGTGACAGCTTGGTTTTTTATAAAAAAATTTGAGTTATTACTTAAAAATATGAAGCATCCATCTTTAATGGTGTGTCATATATCCTTAATTTATTGATATAAGATAAACCATGATATTTCTAAGGTAGTAATAATGTTTCATAAATAACATGATTGATGTGATTTCAGTTGCACAAAACTTATGGAAGTAGGCAAGGTTTATAAATTATCTCAGCCATTATTTATTTGTTTAATTTAGTTTGATGTGTTGCATTGACTCTCATCATAAGTACAATGGCTGCCACCTGATGCAATATTGCAGACAATTTGTTGTTAATTTGTACAGTTAGTGGTTAATTGTTTGTTGTTGCCGTAGAGGCGCGGTCTCGAAGAGTAGCTATTATTGGGGTGATGCCAATGAATAATAGTGGAAGGCGAAGATTGCCGAAGTAAGTAACTCATCAAAGTTACTTGCTGGGGTTGTATCTGAAAGGAACAACACTGCCATAGTATATATTCACATTAAACTATGGAGCGCTACTGTAGGGTTGGGTGGAGTGTTCGCTTCCCTGTCGCTAAGTTCAACATGAGCACGTATCGTATGCTACGTGACTTGTCTGCAGTAGATCTCTAGCCAAACTTTGGTTTTTGAAGATCATGAATTTAATAGATTTTTCTAGTTCTCCTGTTTCATTATTGCCACCTATTGTCGCTTTGACTTTGGCGATTTTGACTCGACGTGTATTAGTTTCCTTGGGTGTAGGTATCGTGCTAGGTGCGGTGCTACTTAATAGCTGGTCTATCAGCGACACCGCAGGTTACGTCAGTTCTCAAGTTTCTTCTGTCTTTATTGAAGATGGCGGAATTAACACTTGGAACATGAGCATTGTTGGTTTCCTAATCTTATTAGGTATGACAACAGCTTTATTAACGCTATCTGGCGGTACTCGTGCTTTTGCTGAATGGGCACAATCTCGAGTGAAGAGTAAACGCGGCTCCAAACTTCTTGCCGCCTTTTTAGGCGTATTCATTTTTGTCGATGATTACTTTAATAGCCTTGCTGTTGGTGCGATCTCTCGCCCAGTAACCGATCGCTTTTATGTGTCTCGCGCTAAGCTTGCGTACATTCTAGACTCAACCGCTGCTCCAATGTGTGTAATTATGCCTGCTTCTAGCTGGGGTGCTTACATTATTACTATTATTGGCGGGATCTTAGTCTCACATGGGATCACAGAGTATTCGGCTCTTGGCGCATATGTTCGTCTTATCCCAATGAACTTCTACGCCGTTTTTGCGCTGCTAATGGTGTTCGCTGTTGCGTGGTTTGGTCTTGATATTGGTAAAATGCGTGAGCATGAAATCTCTGCATCGCAAGGTCGTGGCTTTGATAAAGACAAAGAAAATGACTCGCAAGAAGCGCATGACCTAAACGAAGAGCTAGATATCCGTGAAAGTGAAAAGGGTAAAGTGTCAGATTTGATACTTCCTATCGTAACGCTGATTATCGCGACTATCGCTTCAATGCTTTACACGGGTGGCCAAGCATTGGCTGCTGATGGTAAAGAATTTGCGCTTCTTGGTGCTTTTGAAAATACAGACGTAGGTACATCACTAATCTACGGTAGCTTGCTTGGCTTAGCAGTTGCACTGTTTACTGTTGTGAAGCAAGGTCTACCAATGGCTGAGATCGCACGTACACTTTGGATTGGTGCTAAGTCTATGTTTGGCGCGATTCTAATCTTAGTATTTGCCTGGACCATTGGTTCTGTTATCGGTGATATGAAGACAGGTACTTACCTTTCGACAATGGCGCAGGGCAATATCAACCCTCATTGGCTCCCAGTCATCTTATTCCTGCTGTCTGGCCTGATGGCGTTCTCAACAGGTACTTCATGGGGTACGTTCGGCATCATGCTTCCAATCGCTGGAGACATGGCTGGCGCAACAGACGTAGCGCTAATGCTACCGATGCTGAGTGCGGTTTTAGCTGGTGCGGTATTCGGTGACCATTGTTCACCAATCTCAGATACGACTATCCTGTCATCGACGGGTGCACGTTGTAACCACATTGACCACGTATCAACACAGTTACCTTATGCATTATCAGTCGCGCTTGTTTCATGCGTCGGCTTTATTGCCCTTGGTATGACTGCTTCAATTGCGTTCTCGTTCATTGCAGCGTCGATAACATTCGTTATCGTTTGCGCTATTTTGTCATGGCTTTCAAAGTCTAAAATAGCGTCTTGCCAGAGTGCGTAAGTTGTTTTGAATAGATTCGTTACAGAGGGAAGCTCCGCTAATTTAGCGGAGCTTTTTTTTAACGCGACTTAGGTGAGGGGGGCAATCGCGTTTTTGGGGATAAAAGTCTCGTGTTAAGAGCGAATTGTTTGTGTACCGAGCTCTCCTTGATGGGCTGTAATGGAAAAGCAATCCATGTTCTTCTTAGTTCTAAGCAAAGACTATGCCCATTTTAAGCTTTTGATTTTTAATACAGCAAAATACGCATGGTTGCGATGCAGAGTTAACTAAATGATATCTAAAGAGTTACCTGTTACACAGTGTTACGTTACACCTATACAGTATTTAAACATTTAAGTTGTATTTCTTTATTAATCGATAAAGCGTTGTTCTTGAAATGCCGAGGTGACGTGCAGCCGCACTCATATTGTGTTTATTTTCTTCGATAGCTTGCAGTAGGTAGTCGAGATCAATTTGGTCCACAGAAGGGAGCAATTGCCTCTCATTGTTATCAAGGCCCAAGTCAGCGACGAGAAGCGTGTGATCTTCACACATCACAATTGCTCGTTGGATGACATTACGCAGTTCTCTTACGTTGCCTGGCCAACGATGTTTGAGGAGCTTGGCTTTTACCTTATCAGACATTTTTTGTACCTGACCATGAGACAGATCTGTTAGGAAGTGTTCAGATAAAATAATAATGTCTTTTCCACGCTTTCTCAGTGGAGGGATAGTTAATGGTAATATATTAAGCCGATAGAATAGATCTTCACGAAATCCTCCTTGTACGACCTCATTTTTCAAATCCACGTGGCTTGCTGCAATGACCCTACAGTCCACGTCAATGAATTTATCCGCTCCGACTTTATGGATTTGTTTACTCTCCAAAAAGTGAAGGAGGTGGATTTGTAGGTCTGGTGGCATGTCACCAATTTCATCAAGAAATAGGGTGCCTTTATGTGCCTTTTGAATAAAACCTATACGCTCTGAGATTGCGCCTGTAAATGCTCCTTTTTCATGGCCGAAAAGCTCGGATGCAATAAGACCACTCGGAATGGCTCCACAGTTGACTTCCACAAAAGGTGCTGAGTGTCTGTTCGACAATTGATGAATAAGGCGAGCGCAAAGACCTTTCCCAACACCAGTTTCACCCTGAATGAGGACTTCAGCATCACATTGAGCGTACTTTTGTATTGCAGTACGAAGTTCTTGGATACAGGCACTATTGCCGATCAACGGGTATAGTGCCGTATCGTCGAAATCTACAGCTTGTTTATTACTACCGTTACGCAGTTTCATTGTTAATCACTATTTTTTGCCCCGCTCTAATAATAGTTTTGAATGACTTGTCTCAAACGTGAGTTGCTGTCTCTTTATTGAGAAAAGTGTCAATTAATGGGTTGGGTACGGTCTAAATAGTTGTTTTGGTGAATATTCATACTATTCTTCGCTTTCTTCGTCAGAGTAGAGCTGATTGGAGGTGCTCTTTCTGCCAGAGTATTCAATATGGAAAAGAATTTAATTTCATTTAAATCAATGTCTTGTGAAAAATATTTAGAAAATATTCAATTGAGTATTGAAAAATATAGAATCCTTAGTTAGTGTGGTTACTAACAAAGCAACTCAAAAAGAGCCTTAAATAAGTATGCGTAATTTTGTAATGAACATTCATCACCATCATCACCCAATCTAGTCTTTCGGGCGATGTACGCATACCCGGGAGGCAGGAAACTCCCGGAGGTAAAATCAAAGTAAAAGCAGATTTTAAACCCTCGGGAGACTTCAATCTCCCGAGGGTTTTTTAGTTTTATTAGTTTGAAAAATACTTAGATATCAAAATCTTGCATAGGGACAAAGCAATGCAAACACAACGTTTAAGAATCGCAATTCAGAAAAAAGGGCGTCTTAGCAAAGAGAGTCAAGCTCTACTAAAACAGTGCGGCGTAAAGTTCAACGTAATGGGCGAGCGTTTAGTTGTCCATTCTGAAAATATGCCAATTGATTTACTCTTGGTTCGTGATGACGACATCCCAGGTTTAATTATGGATGGCGTGGTTGACCTTGGCTTTATTGGCGAAAATGAACTAGAAGAAGTTCGCCTTGACCGCAAAGCATTAGGTGAACCCTGCGAGTTTGTTCAGCTTCGTCGACTTGATTTTGGTGGCTGTCGTTTATCTATCGCAATCGACAAGGACGAAGAGTACAACGGTCCACAAGACTTAGCTGGCAAGCGTATTGCTACAACGTATCCTCAACTTCTAAAAGCGTACATGGATGAAGCCGGCGTTTCATTCTCTACATGTATGCTGACAGGCTCTGTAGAAGTTGCCCCTCGCGCGGGTCTCGCTGATGCTATCGCTGATTTGGTTTCTACAGGTGCAACACTGGAAGCGAACGGCCTTAAAGAAGCTGAAATTATCTTCAAATCAAAAGCGACATTGATTCAACGCACAGGTGAGTTCGACGCAGACAAAGTGGCGCTTATCGAAAAGCTGTTAACTCGCATGCAAGGCGTGCAGCAAGCGAAAGAATCTAAGTACATTATGCTTCACGCCCCAGCAGAGAAGTTAGATCAAATTAAAGCACTACTGCCAGGTGCTGAAGACCCAACTGTTCTTCCTCTTTCTGCAGATAAGCAGAAAATGGCTGTTCACTTAGTGAGTTCTGAAAACCTGTTCTGGGAAACAATGGAACAGCTGAAAGAGTTGGGTGCTAGTTCAATTCTCGTTCTACCAATTGAAAAAATGATGGAGTAAGCATCATGAGAACAGTCGTTTGGCAATCATTAAGTGAGAATCAGCAAGACTCTATTTTGGAGCGCCCTGCTATTGCAGAAGGTGCCAATATCACCACTGCTGTGGCCGAAGTTATTGCTAAAGTTCGAGAAGAAGGTGACTCTGCTCTTATTGAGCTGACCGAAAAGTTTGACCGTGTTAAGCCTGAATCCATTCGTGTTTCTTCTCAGGAAATTAAGGCAGCGTCAGAGCGTTTGTCAGAGTCAATGAAGAGCGCACTAGAGCAAGCTTACGCCAATATTTCTAAGTTCCACAAAGCGCAAAAGCCGCAACCGATCAAGGTGGAAACCCAGCCAGGTGTCCTTTGTGAACAAGTAACACGCCCAATTCAAAAAGTGGGTTTGTACATTCCTGGTGGCAGTGCGCCTTTGCCATCGACTGTTTTGATGCTCGGCGTTCCTGCAAAAATTGCAGGTTGTCGTAAAGTCGTTCTTTGTTCTCCACCCCCAATCGCTGATGAGATCCTTTATGTCGCGAAACTGTGTGGCATTGATGAGGTGTATAACGTCGGTGGTGGCCAAGCAGTTGCTGCAATGGCTTATGGCACCGAGACTGTATCGAAAGTAGATAAGATCTTTGGTCCGGGCAACGCTTACGTGACCGAAGCAAAACGTCAGGTAAGTAATGATTTCCGTGGTGCTGCGATTGATATGCCTGCAGGGCCGTCTGAAGTGCTTGTGATTGCCGATGAAACCGCAGATGCAGACTTTATCGCTGCGGATCTTTTGAGCCAAGCAGAGCACGGTCCTGATTCTCAAGTGGTACTTGTGACTCCTTCTCCTGTGATTGCTGATCAAGTGACGGATGCGGTTCAACGTCAGCTTAAGGAGCTATCTCGTGCAGACATCGCAGAAAAGGCTCTGGCATCAAGCTTGATCATTATTTCCGAGTCGATGACGCAGTCAGTTTCTATTTCCAATTACTACGGTCCTGAGCACTTGATTGTTCAGACTAAGAACCCTCGTGAGCTTCTACCTCTACTTGATAATGCAGGCTCTATCTTCCTTGGAGATTGGTCGCCTGAATCAGCAGGTGATTATGCATCAGGCACCAACCACGTTCTTCCTACTTACGGTTACACACGCACGTATTCAAGCTTAGGTTTGGCCGATTTCTCCAAGCGTATGACGGTTCAAGAACTGTCTGCTGATGGCCTAAAGAACCTTGCACCAACGGTGGTCACCATGGCGGAAGCGGAAGGCTTGGATGCACACAAACGTGCAGTGACGATCCGTGTAGAAAAACTGGCAGCTAAGTAAGAGGATATTGAGATGGAAAAGCTAGCGCGCAAACAAGTCCAACAACTTACCCCTTATATGTCGGCTCGTCGAATTGGTGGTACAGGTGACGTATGGTTAAACGCCAACGAATCGCCATTCAATAATGAATACAAAACAGACTTCGCTCGCCTTAATCGTTACAGCGAATGTCAGCCTAAAGAACTGATTTCTGCTTACGCAGCCTATGCGGGTGTGAAACCAGAGCAAACATTAACATCTCGTGGTGCGGATGAAGGTATTGAACTACTGATTCGTGCTTTCTGTGAGCCGGGTGAAGATGCGATTCTTTACTGCCCACCGACTTACGGTATGTACGCCATCAGTGCAGAAACCATCGGTGTAGAGCGCAAAACCGTGCCGCTAACGTCAGATTGGCAACTAGACCTTGCAGGCATCGAAGCTAATCTGGATAACGTGAAACTGGTTTTTGTATGTTCGCCAAACAACCCAACAGGTAACTTGGTTAAGCGTGAGGACATTGTGTCTCTGCTTGAGATGACAAAGGACCGTGCAATCGTGGTGATGGATGAAGCGTACATCGATTTTTGTCCAGAAGCGTCAACGGTAGACCTACTGGCGCATTACCCGAACCTTGCGATTTTGCGTACTCTGTCGAAAGCTTTCGCGCTTGCTGGTCTGCGTTGTGGATTTACGCTTGCGAACGAAGAGCTGATTAATGTACTTCTTAAAGTTATCGCACCTTACCCAGTCCCGGTTCCAGTGGCAGAAATTGCGACTCAGGCGCTTTCGGAAGCTGGTTTAGCGCGAGCGAAGTTCCAAGTTCTTGATCTGAATGCAAACCGTGCTTACTTGCAAGTTGGCCTTTCAATGATTCCGGGTTTGGAAGTGTTTGAAGGGTGGGGGAACTACCTATTGGTGAAATTCCCAGATGGCGATGATCTTTTCAAAGCGGCTTGGGATACGGGCATTATTTTACGTAACTCGCCAATTGAGAACTGCGTACGTATCAGTGTTGGTAACCGCGACGAGTGTGAAAAAACGCTTGGATTTATTAGAAACTACTACGCATAAGTAGAGACAAATTAATCGCTCTTGCTCAAAAGCGGGAGCGCCAAAAGAATAGCAATAAGGAAGTTCCCGAGTGAGCAAACAACAAAAAATCCTTTTTATTGATCGTGATGGCACCTTAATTGTTGAGCCGCCGATTGATTTTCAAGTAGACCGTTTAGACAAACTAAAACTAGAGCCATTTGTTATCCCAAGCCTGTTGTCGTTGCAGGATGCAGGATACCGTCTAGTGATGGTCACGAACCAAGATGGATTGGGTACCGACAGCTACCCACAAGAAGATTTTGATGCACCGCACAACATGATGATGGAGATCTTTGAGTCTCAAGGTGTGAAGTTCGATGACGTACTGATTTGTCCTCACTTTGATGAAGATAACTGCTCTTGCCGTAAGCCTAAACTAGGCTTGGTAAAAGAGTATCTTCAAGGTGGCAAAGTAGATTTCCAAAACTCTGTTGTGATTGGCGATCGTCAAACCGATCTTCAACTTGCAGAAAACATGGCAATTCGTGGTATTCAATACAACCCAGAAACCATGGGCTGGAAACAGATCCTAAAAGATCTCACAGTGAAGGCGCGCGTGGCTGAAGTGGTCCGCACCACAAAAGAAACAGACATCAAAGTATTCGTTAATCTTGACGAGCAAGGCGGTAATGACATTTCTACAGGTCTTGGCTTTTTTGACCACATGCTGGATCAAATCGCGACGCACGGTGGATTCCAAATGGTGTGCAAAGTGGAAGGTGACCTGCACATTGATGATCACCACACAGTGGAAGATACCGCTCTTGCGTTAGGTCAAGCGTTGAAGGAAGCACTGAGTGACAAGCGTGGTATTGGTCGCTTTGGCTTTAGCTTGCCAATGGATGAGTGTTTGGCGCAATGCGCACTAGACCTATCAGGTCGTCCTTACCTTAAGTTCGACGCGCAGTTTAGTCGTGAGCAAGTGGGTGATCTTTCAACAGAGATGGTGGTTCACTTCTTCCGCTCTCTGACTGACACATTAGCGTGTACGTTGCACCTTTCTTCTGCGGGCAACAATGATCACCACATCATTGAAAGTCTATTTAAAGCGTTTGGTCGTACGTTACGCCAAGCAATCAAAGTAGAAGGCACTGAGCTACCAAGTAGTAAAGGCGTGCTTTAAGGCTAACGTTAGCAAGGAGAAAAACAGTGACAGAACAGAAAGTTGTCATTATCGATACTGGCTGTGCCAACGTTTCTTCGGTGAAGTTTGCCATTGAACGCCTAGGCTATGACGTAACGATTTCAAAAGATCCGCAAGTTGTGTTGTCGGCAGATAAGTTATTCCTACCGGGCGTGGGAACCGCCAGCGAAGCGATGAAAAACCTAGAAGAGCGCGATCTTATCAGCTTGGTAAAACAAGTAGAAAAGCCGCTGTTAGGTATCTGTTTAGGCATGCAACTGTTGGGCAAAGTGTCTCAAGAGAAAGGCCAGAAAGCCGACGAGTTAGTTGAGTGTCTTGGACTTTGTGATGGCGAAGTGAAGCTACTACAAACTGGCGATTTGCCGTTGCCGCATATGGGGTGGAACACGGTCTCTGCAAAAGCAGGTAATCCACTTTTCAAAGATATTGAAGAAGGTGAGCATTTCTACTTCGTGCACAGCTTTGCAATGCCTGTTGGGGATTACACGATTGCGGAATGCGAGTACGGCAACCCGTTCACAGCAGCAGTACAAAGCGGTAACTACTACGGCGTGCAATTCCACCCTGAGCGTTCTTCAAAAGCGGGTGCGAAGCTTATTCAAAACTTCTTAGAATTATAAAAGGGATTTAGTGTGATTATTCCAGCTCTTGATTTAATTGAAGGACAGGTGGTTCGCCTTTATCAAGGTGATTACGGCCAAGTAACCGAGTACAAAGTTGACCCAGCAGAGCAGTTCAACTTGTACCACCAAGCGGGTGCTAACTGGTTGCACTTGGTGGATTTAACTGGTGCGAAAGACACGACAGCACGCCAGCTTGATTTGATTGCAAAGCTACTAGCAAGTACACCAGCAAACATCCAAATCGGTGGTGGTGTGCGTACAGAGCAAGACGTTATTGATCTGTTAGAAGCCGGTGCTCAGCGTGTTGTTGTTGGTTCTACAGCAGTAAAACAGCCAGAGCTTGTGAAAGGTTGGATGGAAAAATACGGCGCAGAGAAAATCGTTCTCGCGCTAGACATCAACATAGATCAAGACGGTACGCGTAAAGTGGCGATCTCTGGTTGGCAAGAAGACTCAGGCGTGACCATCGAAGCTCTGATCAACGATTACTTAACGGTAGGTTTGCAGCACGTGCTTTGTACGGACATTTCTCGTGACGGTACGCTAGAAGGCTCAAACGTTGAGCTTTACATCGACTTATGCAAGCAGTACCCACAAGTGCAGTTTCAATCTTCAGGTGGCATTGGCTCATTAGCAGATATCGAAGCGCTAAAAGGCAGCGGTGTGGCTGGTGTGATTGTTGGTCGTGCGCTGTTAGATGGTAAGTTCACAGCAGAGGAGGCGTTTGCATGTTGGCAAAGCGAATAATTCCATGTCTTGATGTTCGTGATGGACAAGTGGTAAAGGGCGTTCAGTTCCGTAATCACGAGATCATTGGCGACATCGTTCCTCTGGCACAGCGTTATGCGGAAGAGGGCGCTGACGAGCTTGTGTTCTACGATATTACCGCTTCAAGTGATGGTCGTGTCGTAGATAAAAGTTGGGTCGCTCGCGTTGCAGAAGTGATTGATATTCCTTTCTGTGTCGCTGGTGGTATTAAATCAGCGGAAGATGCAGCGCGCATTCTTGAGTTTGGTGCAGACAAAGTGTCTATCAACTCACCTGCATTAGCGAACCCACAGCTGATTACTGACCTTGCTGATAAGTTTGGTGTGCAATGTATCGTCGTTGGTATCGATTCATACTACGACAAAGAGACAGGTAAGTATCAGGTTTACCAGTTTACTGGCGATGAAGAACGCACCAAAGCAACCCAATGGGAAACGCGTGATTGGGTGCAAGAAGTACAAAAACGCGGCGCTGGTGAAATCGTACTGAACATGATGAACCAAGACGGCGTGCGTAACGGCTACGACATTGAACAACTTAATATGGTGCGTGAAGTGTGTAACGTGCCATTGATTGCATCGGGTGGTGCAGGTGCCATGGAGCACTTCGCAGAAGCCTACCAAAAAGCAAATGTGGATGGCGCGCTTGCCGCATCGGTATTCCACAAGCAAGTCATCAATATTGGTGAACTAAAGCAGTATTTGAAACAACAAGGCATTGAGGTACGACTATGAGTGTGAAAGCCGCCGAAGTAAGTTCGCTAGCTGAGCGAATCAACTGGGAAAAGGTGGATGGTCTGGTACCTGCCATCGTACAAGATTTCCAATCAAGCCAAGTGCTGATGATGGGTTACATGAACCAAGATGCGTTGGCAAAAACGGGCGAAACAGGTCAAGTGACGTTTTTCTCTCGTACCAAGCAGCGTCTTTGGACGAAAGGTGAGACTTCTGGCAACGTATTGCAATTGGTGAACATTCAGCTCGATTGTGACAACGATACGCTACTGGTGAAAGTGAATCCCATTGGTCCTACGTGTCACTTGGGTAACACAACTTGCTGGGATGTGGACCCTCAAGAGGAGTCACAAATGGTGTGGCTTCATCAACTTGAGCAGCTATTGGCTGCCCGCAAGAGTGCCGACCCAGATTCCTCTTATACTGCCAGTCTTTATGCCCGTGGCACCAAGCGTATTTCGCAAAAAGTGGGCGAAGAAGGCGTTGAAGTCGCGCTTGCGGCGACGTCGGGCGATAAGGCGGAGCTAGTGTGTGAATCAGCAGACTTGATTTACCACTTGCTGGTATTGCTTCAAGACCAAGGCTTATCGATGAATGACGTAGTGAACAAACTGAAAGAGCGTCATAAATAAACCTGCTATAAATAAATGAAAGCCCCTATGCTCTCGAGCCTAGGGGCTTTTTTACTTTAGTGTTCTTGATTCGGGGGAAAACCCGGCAACAGTGCTAGTAGCGATTAGACTCTGAATCACACTCGTTCCTCGCTGTTCAGAATGACGGTATATTTTCTAATGGTACTTGCAGTAGAGTTATTTACTTCAAATAGGTACACATATTCACGTCACTCCAACGAACCTAGGCGAGGTCAAGAATCCAATTAAATCGAGCACAATAAGCTAGGTATGGATGCTTTACCCACAACACTTCTTGAATTTCTTACCGCTTCCGCAGATACACGGGTCGTTGCGACCTACTTTCAGGCTACTTACTGGCTGGTTTAGACGAGGATCTTGTACTGGTTCTTCTTCAGGAAATGTGCCGTCAATGTAGTACCAAAGCCCATTTTCTTTTACGAAGCGAGAACGTTCTGTCATACAGTAGCGTTTGCCGTCTTCGTCAAAGTAAGCGTTGAATTCAACAAAACCTTCATTCTCGTTACAACCCGCTTCAGCTTTCACTACCTCAAGTTTGCACCAATCGCTGTCGATAGATTGGGCAATGCCTTCACGTTGCTCTTCTGCATTACAGCTTGGGTGGTACGTGTTCACCACGTAATCGACTAGACCTAACACATGCGCACTGTAACGAGAGCGCATTAACTGCTCTGGAGTGGTGACGTCAGCGTGGTTATTGTGGGCAATTTCACAACACTGTTGGTAGGTGCGGTTAGATCCGCAAGGGCAAGAAGAAGCCATAAAATGAAATCTCGATTAATTAAGCGGTAAAAACAAACAACCTCACAATTGCGAGGCTGGAGGTGAGGCATTATAGCGATTTAGGGCGTTTGAGACAGCAGTTCTTGAGCCCATTCCGTCGATTGATTAAAAGCGTCTGCTAATTGAGGTTCGGTTAATTTAAGAACGGTGCAATATCGCTCGGCTAACTCCCAGTCCGCTTGTTCATAGGCGATTGTCATCGAAAGTAAGTGACCAAGTACACCTTTTCGACTGGTTAATGCGAGTTTTATATCTTCGTCAACGGGGATATCTTCAATGACATCCGAGAGAGGTTGATCGAGCAAAGATCCGAGTAAAGAAAACATGCCTGTTAAAAAAGCCTGCCCAGGGTCATACCTAGTGTTCATTTGACTAAGTAACAGTTCACACATTCGTGCACGCTGAATCGCTAAAGAGTAAAGAGAGTCAGGTTTATCTTCTTGAACGGACGCAATTGCAACTAAGGAAATAAAGCGTCGTAGTCGCTCTTCACCCAGATAAATAAGCGCCTGTCTGAACGATTTTATCTTAGTCGTTAATGTATATCCTGAATTTACGTAAGTAAGCAACTTGTATGACAGCGTCACATCAATTGAAAACAGACGTTCAACCTCATTGAAGTCGATGGGCTTATCTGCAATCTCTTTACAAAGCTGGATGACGGTAAGAAACGCGGGGTTCAACCGTTTTTTCTGGATCATCTCAGGTTTGCTAAAAAAATACCCTTGAAAATAGTTAAAACCGGCTTCTAGAGCTTGCTCAAACTCTTCATAGGTCTCTACCTTTTCCGCTAGAAAGTCGATTTTAAATGGGCTCAACGCCTGAATAAAAATGGCAGCTTTCTTGATCGGCACAAGTCTAATATCAAACTTGATCATGGAAACGTATGGAAGAAAACGCTTCCAAGCTTTCGTCGGAACAAAATCATCCAGAGCAATTTTGTATCCGCACTCATGAAGGTGCTTGATGGCTTCTAACAGTTCTTCTGTCGGTTCGCAGTCTTCAAGGACTTCAATGACGAGAGATTCTTTAGGGAACAAAGTTGGGACCAAGTTCACCAAGCTTTGATGCGGAAAGTTAACAAAGCCAAGTTTGTTTCCTAATGTGTTGTAATGCGTCGACAAAAAATGATCGGATAGCAGTCGACTAGTAGCCAGCTCTGGTTCTACTTCAGGGAAGGTATTTTTAGGGCCGTCTCGAAAGAGGAGTTCGTAACCTATGGTTCGTTTTTCTCTATCCAGAATCGGTTGGCGAGCTACGTAAGAATACTTCAATTAGGTACTTCGTTCTGTTTAACTTAGTATTATGATAATAGCGATTTTTTACAAAATATCTACGACTTGAGCGTGAATCTTCTACACGCTCTACATGCTTAACGCAAATTCTGTATGAACGGTCTCGTTTGTAGGTCAAAACTATCAGAATTTACTTTTAAAACTGAGCCTTGCGTATACCAATCCCCTAAAACAATTCGGGTCTTTTTAACGCCATCGACGTCAAAAAAATGTGTGTTCGGGCGATGCGTGTGACCATGAATCATTAAGTTGACGCAGTTCTGAGACATCACTTTCTCGACCTCATTTTGGTTAACGTCCATGATATCTAATGACTTGCTCATTTTATCATCACGAATATCGGATTGAACTTTTGAGACAATTTTCTTCTTAATAAACCAAGGAATACGGTTAAACAACCATTGTAGCCATGGCTTGTGAACGGTTTTTCTAAACTCTTGGTATTTCACATCGTCAATGCAGAGCGTATCGCCATGTAGGATTACGGCTTTTTGACCATAAAGATCAATCGTGCAGACATCGTCGAGTAATGTCATACCGGTTTCTTTGCAAAAGCGTTTGCCGAGTAAAAAATCTCGATTGCCTTGGATGAAAAAAGTTGGCACACCCGCATCCGTCAGTGCTTTAAATTCTGCACGGATTTGGTCTGCAAAAGGGGTGTTGTCATCGTCACCAATCCAGAACTCAAACAGATCGCCGAGTACATAAAGTGCATCAGCTTTTGTTGCTTCTGTTCGCATGAACGTCACAAAACATTCCGTGATATCAGGACGTGATGGGGTAAGGTGAAGATCGGAAATAAATAATGTCGTCATAGAAATAAGGGGAAGCTATGCCTCCCCATTAACTTATCTTTTAAAAATAATTCCTAAGAATTACTCTTCAATTGTTGTACCAGTGATTACTACGTCTTCTAGAGGTACGTCTTGGTGCATGCCGTAAGAACCAGTGCTAACGCCTTTGATCTTATTTACGATGTCCATGCCTTCGATTACTTCACCGAACACACAGTAACCCCAACCGTCTAGGCTTTCGCTACGGAAGTCCAGGAATGTGTTGTTGTTTACGTTGATGAAGAACTGAGAGCTTGCTGAATGCGGCTCCATAGTACGTGCCATAGCAAGTGTACCCACTTTGTTGCTTAGGCCGTTGTTTGCTTCGTTCTTGATAGGTGCACGAGTCGCTTTTTCACGTAGACCAGACTCCATACCACCACCTTGGATCATGAAGCCGTCAATAACACGGTGGAAAAGCGTGTTGTCGTAGAAACCGTCGCGGCAGTACTGAAGGAAGTTTGCGCTTGTCTCTGGCGCTTTCTCTTCGTTTAGTTGAATCTTGATGTCACCAAAATTAGTGTGAAGGGTGATCATGCTACTTTCCTTTACTGTGTTGTGTTGAGCCCGAGATTCTAGCCTAAGTTCTAGTGCTTTAAAAACTCAGGAAGAGGAAATTCTTCGTTTTGTGCTTGAAGTTTAGCCGATTATCGTTTTATCGGTTAATTGCTATTACCTAACTAGGTTGGAGTTGATATACTCATCTTCTTTTATTCATTCACAATCATAGATAGAGATCATGTTAAAGATATATAACACACTCACAAGACAGAAAGAGGAATTCAAACCAATTACAGCTGGCAAAGTCGGTATGTATGTCTGTGGAGTTACCATCTACGATCTCTGTCACATTGGTCACGGTCGTACTTTCGTCTCTTTTGACGTTGTATCACGTTACCTTCGCTACTTGGGCTACGATCTGACGTTTGTACGTAACATCACAGATATCGACGATAAGATCATCAAACGTGCCGCAGAAAATGGTGAGTCTTGCGATTCATTGACTGAGCGGTTGATTGGTGAAATGCACGCTGATTTTGATGCGCTGAACATGAAACGTCCGGACGTTGAACCTCGTGCGACACAGTTTATTGCTGAAATCATCGAGTTGGTTGAGAAGCTAATCGAGCGCGGTTTTGCATACGTTGCAGATAACGGTGACGTAATGTTTGAAGTGGGTAAGTTCAACGAATACGGCAAGCTTTCTAAGCAAGACCTTGATCAGCTTCAAGCTGGCGCGCGCGTTGATATCGAAACAGCAAAACGCAGCCCTCTAGACTTTGTACTTTGGAAGATGTCTAAGCCGGGTGAACCAACGTGGGAGTCACCATGGGGTCCTGGTCGTCCAGGTTGGCACATTGAGTGTTCAGCAATGAACTCTTCAATCCTAGGTAACCACTTCGACATTCACGGCGGCGGTTCTGATCTTCAGTTCCCACACCACGAAAACGAAATCGCGCAATCATGCTGTGCACACGACACTAAGTACGTAAATACTTGGATGCACAGTGGCATGGTGATGGTAGATCGCGAGAAGATGTCTAAGTCTCTAGGCAACTTCTTTACTATCCGTGACGTACTTGGTCACTACGATGCAGAAACGGTTCGTTACTTCCTTATGTCTGGTCACTACCGTAGCCAGTTAAACTACAGCGAAGATAACCTAAACCAAGCACGTGCTTCGCTTGAGCGCCTGTACACATCTCTACGTGGTTTAGACCTAAACGCGGCGCCTGCTGGTGGTGAAGAGTACGTATCTCGCTTTACAGCAGCGATGAACGATGACTTCAATACACCAGAAGCGTACTCAGTTCTGTTCGACATGGCGCGCGAAGTTAACCGTCTGAAGACAGAAAACCTAGAGAAAGCGAGCGAGCTAGGTGCGCTAATGCGTGAACTAGCAGATGTGATCGGTATTCTTCACCAAGATCCAGAAGCCTTCCTAAAAGGTGATGCAGGTAACGATGATGAAGTGGCTGAAATCGAAGCTCTGATCAAGCTGCGTAACGACTCTCGTGCTGCGAAAGATTGGGCGAATGCAGATATGGCTCGTGACAAGCTGACCGAAATGGGCATTGTTCTGGAAGATGGTCCAGAAGGCACAACGTGGCGTCGTAAGTAATTGAATTTTCATTTTTAAAGGGCTGATAATTCAGCCCTTTTATTTTCCATTTCCATAAATTAAAACTTTAACTTTAGGTAATGCTCTGTGGCTCAGATGTATTTCTATTACTCAGCAATGAATGCGGGTAAATCAACAACGCTTCTTCAATCCTCTTTCAACTATCAAGAACGCGGCATGACGCCAGTTATTTTTACGGCTGCGCTAGATGATCGTTTTGGTGTCGGTAAAGTGAGCTCTCGTATTGGTCTTCAATCTGACGCACATTTATTTCGTCAGGATACCAATTTGTATCAAGAGATCGCAGATCTGAATGAGGTTGAAAAACGTCACTGTATTCTTGTTGATGAGTGTCAGTTCTTGTCGAAAGAACAAGTTTATCAACTTACTGAAGTCGTTGATAAGTTGCATATTCCAGTATTGTGTTACGGCCTTCGCACCGATTTTCTAGGCGAACTTTTTGAAGGCAGTAAGTATCTATTATCTTGGGCAGACAAGCTGGTTGAGCTCAAAACAATCTGCCATTGCGGCCGCAAAGCGAATATGGTTATTCGTACCGATGAACACGGCGTGGCAATTAAAGAAGGCGATCAAGTTGCGATCGGCGGTAACGATAAGTATGTCTCCGTATGCCGCCAACATTACAAAGAAGCGCTCGGTAAATAAGCCGTATTGATACAGAAAAGCCACCGAACTTGGTGGCTTTTTGTTGTCGGTTAGAAAAAGTTAGACTAAGTCAAAACCAAACCGCTCGAGTAAAACCTGGTAAGAAGATTCGACTTGCTGAGGGATGTTCTGCTCGGTTTGAAATCCTTTCTCTGGATAGCTTTTTACGCGAGAGAAATCTTCCATTAGTGCTTCTAGCACCATCATTAATGGCATGTCTTCATTAATGTATTCAAAAAATGGAAGAGCCGCAGAGCTTACTTGGAGCTGAGTGTAGGGTGACTGCCACTGTTTTTCAAATGTCGCGATTGCTCTACGCTCCATAAACGGTTTTTGTACCAGAATAAACGAGGAACACTGTTTTCCTTCCTCTTTTAATCGTTGCTCAGTAAAGCGAACATTTTCTCCACTGTTTGAGGATTCAGTCTCGAGCAAAACTGCTTCGCTTGGAACGCCCGACAACTTTGCAATCTCGGCAAAGGTTTCTGCCTCGCTTTTTTCAAACAGTCCATCTGTGAAGCGACCTTCACCCCCTGAAAATACAATCAAAGGTGCCAACTTTTGGTGGTAGAGCTTGGCAGCGTGCTCCGCTACACGCACATCATTACTGCACATCACAAACAAACAGTCCGCAGGCTTCAGTTCATGTTTAAGTTGCATGTAATCCCAAAGCGTTTCTATATGTCTATAGAGTCTCATAGCGCATCCAAAGTTGAATTGAAGTGAAATCGATAACCAAGTGAGAGTAGTTTGTCAGCAAGAATACGCTTGTCAGCTTGCTCTGTGACGGGTGGAAGAGGTATCTCACTTCCGATTTTGTTTATGGCAGCTTGGTAGAACTCAGCCTTGCTGACAGTATGAGGTGTCGTAACATTAATGACTTGGTTGCTTAAATTGCCTAAGGCAAATTTCGCAGCCGAGACAGCATCATCTTGATGAAGCATATTAGCTGGTGCTTTACGACTAACTTGTTGAAGCCTTGCTGCAAAGCGAGATGGGTGTCTATCTGGCCCGATTAATCCGCTACAACGTAGAATAACAAAGCTAATATTCGAGTCGATAACATGCTGCTCTGCTTGAAGCATAATACGTGCATTGTCAGAGAAATAAGGGCTTTCGGCTGCTAAAGAGATTGACGCGTCAGCTTCTTCCATATCGGAAGCAAGGTTAGGGTAAACCGTTGTAGAGCTGATCATGAGAAGTTTTTCAACGTTGTTTTGCTTAGCTGCGTTGGCAAGTATTTGCCATTGCTGTGCATATTCTTGACCGCGTCCTTTACGAAATCCTGGAGGAAAAGCACCGATAACGTGCGTAATTTGATGCTGTTTGAGCAGCTCATCTAGCCGTGCTGTGGCGTTCAATTGATTGAAATCGAACAATGCGGAGTGAGTTAATGAGGTGGGTAACTCTTTTAATCGAGTTTGGCTACGACGAGTGACAACAACATAGTGTCCATCTTTCATCAATGTTTCTGCTAGCGGAGTTCCGAGCCAGCCTGCACCTACGATCAATGTATTTGCCATTTGGGTCTTCCTACTTACTTATGTCTGCCCGAATAGGTTGAGCAGTTCTGCTTTGGCTTGTTGATGGAGGGGATCTGAATGCCATTTCTGGTGCTGAATAAGGTCAACATTGACTTGCCAAGCCAGTTTTGTGAAATCATCCCCAACTTTTTTTAATGTATTAGGTGAATACGCGACTAAATGCTGTGGTAGAAAGCACCAACCAAACCCTTTATTCGCCAATTCCAACAAAATATAGTAGTTATCAGCGTACCAGATATCTGGGCTAAATGCTTGATTGAGGCCACATGGCTCTGCACTTTTGGATCGTATGACCAATTGACGATGTTGTTTTAATTGATCAATGTGAGTGATTTGCTGCTTTGCTAAAGGATGTGTTGAAGAGACATAGACATCAAATGCAATATTGCCAAGATTGGTGAAATCGATGTGCCTTGGCATTTGTAAATCACTCAAAATAATCCCAGTCGTGGCGCGTTCCGACTTAACCAATTCAATGATATCAGGGCTTGATGCCGTTAAGCATTCAACTTGTAAGTGTGGAAAGCGTTGCTCTAACTTCTTTAGCACATCCGGCAAGCGAGTCAGAGGAATCCCTTCATCAATAGCTAAGACTAATTTGTTCGTTGGCGTGGAAAAGAGCTGCGATGCCCTATTGTTTAGGCGGTCGAGTTGGCTGATTGTTGCTTGTGCATAGGGTACGAGAGCGAGGCCATTCTCAGTTAATTTAGGGTACCTGCCTGATCGATCGAAAAGCTCAACGCCACAGTCGATCTCCATATTCATGATGTGCTGGCTCACTACAGATTGAGCTCGCCCCAGTTTTCTAGCTGCTCCTGAAAATGATCCTGCTTCTGATGTAGCAATGAAAGCTTGCAGTTGTTCGATGGTAAACATATCGCTTAAACCGATGGTATATAACTTTTGATTATCTAAATAATAGATAAAATTCTAAGCATTGAGTAGAACTATTTGGATAGAGAAATATGACTCGTAACGAACGAATTTTTCATGCAGTACTTTTTGAGTTAATCGCACTCGCGATTATTGTACCAGCGGCTTCATTGATCACTGGAAAGGGCTCTAGTGATCTCGCGTTAGTTGGGGTCGGGTTGAGTATGTATACCGTGATATGGAACTACATCTACAACTTGTACTTTGATAAGTGGTTTGGTGGCAATCGAGCTGAGCGAAGTTTAGCGATGCGGCTTGGACACACTGTTGGTTTCGAGGGAGGATTGATCTTTATCTCTCTACCTGTGATTGCCTGGTTCTTAGAAATTACGCTTCTTCAAGCTCTGATGCTGGAAGCCGGCTTCCTCGTTTTCTTCCTATTTTATGCTACTGGTTTTAACTGGTTGTATGACAAGGTTCAACCATTTAGCAAAATGAAAAAGCGATTATTGCCGCAGGCATCGACAGGAAAAATATAGGACTAAAAAACGCCACCGAGTTCGGTGGCGTTTTTTGTTCAAATTACACAGACAAAACTCTTAAAATCTTATCTGCATGTTCTGCAACTTCAATGCCTTCGTCTGTTAGATAACCACCGTCAGGCTGTGTACAAAGTTGCTTCTTATATAGACGAGCAACGGCTGCCTGCATTTCTTCTGACGCGTCTGTATGAACTTTAATACCAGTTGCAGCACTACTTAGGTCGAACTGAAGAAGTAGATTCAATTCGGCGATATGTTCAGCTGAATATTTCATAAATGATTCCTTTGCGCTTTTTTTACCAAGCTAGTCTGAAAAGTAGCGTTGGGCAACATTCAACGACAAGAAGTGTTAAGTATGGCGCTATCAGGCTGATATAACGCAGGATCTTTGTTCGAAAGGCCGAATACTTGTTAAGTATCAATGATACTTACGGTAGCGAATGATAGGCGCTATTTATTGCTTGATCTCCCAATAACAACGATTTTAGTAAACACGCCAAATAGCACTTGAAAAAATAGGGAAATAGAGCGATTATCCGCGCCTCTTTAAATGTTTCTAAATGTTACACCAGAATGAACTTTAATCAGTTTGACTCACTATTACCGCCACAAGCTGCGGAACGCGCGGCTGAAGTGGGGGTAGGCAAAGCAACGAAAGCTCCAATCAAATCTTTTCTGCTCGCCATTTCTGCGGGGCTTCATATTGGTATTGCTTTCATCTTCTATACCACAGTAACGACAGGCGCAGGCGAGCTGCCTTGGGGCATTACACGACTCATTGGTGGTCTGGCATTTAGCCTTGGTTTGATTTTGGTGGTGGTTACTGGCGGCGAGCTTTTCACTAGCTCTGTGCTAACACTAGTTGCGCGTGCGAGTGGAAAAATCTCTTGGCAAGCACTTATCAAAAACTGGTTGGTGGTTTACTTTGGCAATATGGTTGGGGCCATTTTGCTCGTGGCCTGTATGCTAGTTACCAAGCAATATATGTTTGATCATGGCCAAGTTGGTCTTAACGCGATGGCGATCTCCCAACACAAATTACATCATGGTTTCTTTGCCGCTGTTGCGCTTGGCATCATGTGTAACGTATTAGTTTGTATTGCAGTTTGGATGACGTTTAGTGGGCGAACATTGACAGATAAAATAGCGGTCATGATTTTGCCTGTGGCTATGTTCGTGTCGGCAGGTTTTGAGCACTGTATTGCGAACATGTTCCAAGTACCTATGGCGATTGGTATTAAGTACTTTGCGCCAGAAGCGTTTTGGCAAATTACAGGGGCAGATATTGCAAACTACGCGGACTTAAACATGATGGGGTTCATCGTAAACAACCTAATTCCTGTTACGATAGGAAACATTATTGGTGGTGGCGTATTTGTTGGCATGTGGTATTGGATGATTTATCTACGCGATGAAGATAACCATTTGCGATAAGTTTAGAAGATCACAAGAAAGGCGAACCAGATGGTTCGCCTTTCTTTTTACTTGTCTCTGCAAGTGTCAAATAAGTCGAGTCATGCTAAATCAACTCTTCGTTGATGCCAAAATCGGTTGGGAGCCAATGAGAAGTTACTTCCTTTGGTTCTTGAACGAGCCAATCCAGAGGTGCATCGGACAGGAGTTCATCGTAATTTTCTTTGATCATTAAGACATCCATGTACGTCTCTCCAAGTTTGTGGTCACTGCCTTTACTTTAAAATTAGAACATGTCAGTCACGTGATCAATGCATGAAGATTCGATTGATCACTTATGTTGCTATGTTTCTGGTTGCGTATGGGTTTTGGGGGCTTATCCACATTTTCTGTGGATAACCTGTATCAAAGATCGTGCGTATCTAAACTTGCAAAGAAAATTTCATAAAATTAGAGGCTTATATCAAAAAGAATTCTGCCTGACTTTTCATCTGAAAGCGTCTTGATGAGTGCTCGAAGAATAGTTGAGTTATTCAGTTATAAGTACGTTCGACTTGGCAACATAAGTTGTTTAACGGGCTTTACCCACAAGCGCCAACTAACCGTGAGTTTTGGTCGATTCGGGTTGCTCGATTTTTATCTTGATTCGGCCTTCTTTGGTTTGTACCCAGCGCAATGTCATTTCTAACGTTATGGTTACGGAGGCACTCAACATAACGAAAATAGCCAGCATAATTACTAACTGGTATTTAATCGCAACCATCGGGCTCGCGCCACCTAGAATTTGACCGGTCATCATACCCGGTAAGGTAACCAGCCCTGTAGTGGCCATAGAAGCTAAAGTCGGGGCAAGGGACTTTCTAAGAGCCTCTTGAATGAAGGGGAAGGATGCGTAGCGAGGAGAGGCTCCAAGTGAGATTGCAGCCTCATATTCTGCTTGTCTCTGCTCAAAAGCCGTAAACAAATTCTGAAGAGCGATGATATTACTACTCAAGCTGTTACCCAATAACATACCAGCAAGTGGGATCATGTACTGCGCATTGTAAATAGGGGATGGTTGCACTAAGCCTGCTGTAATTGCTATCAGAAGTGGTATTAGACCACAGGTAAGGCCCGTTAGTAGCGGAAGCATAAGTGGCTTTTTAGGTAAGTGAGCTTTTCCCGCAATTGAGCTGGCACCAATCAGTAGCATGATGGCAAGCCAAAGTATATTGACAAGTAAGCTGTTTAATTGAAAAAGATATTCTAAATACACGCCAATCAATATGAGCTGAAGTGTCATTCGGATAACACTGATTATGGTGTCTTTTGCTATCCCTAATTTGTAGCGGGCATTGATAAAGAAGGGGACCAATAAAATCAAACCAAACAGTGCCAGTTTGACCCAGCTTATATCCACCACGTTATCCATAATCGCTCCTTGAAAATACGCGAATAATTGTATCTAAGCCTCCCCTTTATATGAACCACTATGTGCACTTTTTGCTGTTCTTAAAGTAAACCTTGAGTGCTATTTTAGACATTAATACGCAGCATTCTGTTTACAAGTGGGTATCTTTTTCGGAGTTTTTAAGTCGATTTATGGCATGGTAATTACGATTTAAATGTGATCGATGTTTCTTAAATGTTGGTTATTTAACAACTCCTTAAAAGACTTATTTTGTCACATCTGTTCATGTTTTTTAATAAATAACATCAATCCATCATATCTCTGGATGAGCTCAAAAAAGTGTTGAATTACAAGGTCTGAGGTCGCTTATTTGATTGAACCCTACTATTAGTATGGTCTAACATTTTCCATTAGAGATTGTAAAAAACTTAAGCTTGGTTACGCGGGCTTTTCAATAACACTAGATACAAAATAGGCAAATGTATGAGTGATGTTAATAAAATTGAGAGTGGTGAAAAACGCTCCCTGGAGTGGAAGTCGTTCCTCTTCATTGCAGTTGTTCTCTTCCCAATTCTGAGTGTGGCCTTTGTTGGCGGCTACGGGTTCATCGTTTGGATGTTGCAAGTCTTCTTCTTTGGACCTCCAGGCGCGCACGGCATGTAAGCCAGTGAGCTCATAACCACACTTTTGAAAAGATTTTAAGAGAGCAAATAATGAAATCATTAATCATTAAACTGTGGCGTACCATGACGCGCCCAGCTGTACATATCAGCCTAGGTGTGCTGACTATGGGCGGCTTTATTGCTGGTGTTATCTTTTGGGGTGGCTTTAACACCGCTCTAGAAGCAACCAACACAGAAGAATTCTGTATTAGTTGTCACACAATGCGTGACAACGTGTACGTTGAGCTACAAGAAACGGTGCACTGGAAAAACCACTCTGGTGTTCGTGCTACCTGTCCTGATTGTCACGTTCCACATAACTGGACAGATAAGATCGCTCGTAAGATGCAAGCTTCTAAAGAAGTATTTGCACAAGTATTTGGCAACTACGACGAACCGGGTGTGTTCGAAGAGCGTCGTATCGAACTTGCTAAACACGAATGGGATCGTTTCTCGGCAAACAAATCTCTGGAGTGTAAAAACTGTCACAACTATGAATCGATGGATTTCGAGCAAATGTCTCCTACGGCTCGTATCCAAATGAAGCAAGCCGCTGAGAAAGATCAAAGCTGTGTTGACTGTCACAAGGGTATTGCGCACAACCTACCAGCAGGCATGGACAGCATTGGCGGTATCGTGGGTGATCTAGAGGGTATGACTTCTAACACGGATTACGGCGTTGGTCAGCAACTCGTGAGCGTTCGTCACCTACCAATTTACTTTGATGCGCAAGGCAGTAAAGAAGCTGGTCTTCTTAATCCTGCATCGACCGTTAAAGTTCTTGAAGACAAAGGCGAGTTTGTTGAGATCGAAATTGACGGTTGGCGCAAAGCAAAAGGTTTTGGTCGTGTAATTCAAGAAGACTTCGGTAAGAACATTGCGACTGCGTCTCTGATGAAAGAAGCAGCAACAGACAGCAACATTGTGACGACTGGTGAGAAAAAAGTGGATGAGCTAACAGGCCTTCCTTGGGAAAAAGTAGCGGCGAAAGTATGGATTAAGAAAGAGTCTATGCTGAACGACATCAATCCTGTTTGGGAAAAATCTCGTGAAGCCTACAAGACCAATTGTTCTGTATGTCACACTCAACCTGCGGAAGCGCACTTCGACGCGAACACCTGGCCAGGTATGTTCGACGGTATGTTGGCGTTCGTTAACCTAGATACAGACAGTGAAGCACTGATCTTGAAGTATCTACAGAAACACTCTTCAGATTATGCTGAAGGTCACCACTAATAAGCGTCGGATTGGAGTAATTTTAAATGGCTATTACACGAAGAAGTTTTCTTAAAGGTGTAGCAACCACAAGTGCAGCGTCAGTAATTGGTCCTAGCTTATTGGCGTCCGCCTCTGCAAATGCCGTTGAGACGACAGGTACTTGGAAAGTAACCGGTTCTCACTGGGGCGCGTTCCGCGCCCACATCTACGCGGGTAAAGTTCAAGAGATCAAGCCGCTAGAGCTAGACAAAAACCCAACAGAAATGTTGAACGGTATCAAGGGCATTATTTACAGCCCTTCACGTGTGCGTTACCCAATGGTTCGTCTAGATTGGTTGAAGAAACATAAATACAGCGCAGATACGCGCGGTAACAACCGTTTCATTCGAGTAACTTGGGATGAAGCGCTAGACTTGTTCTACCGCGAACTAGAACGTATTCAAAAAGACTACGGTCCATGGGCGCTACACGCAGGTCAAACGGGTTGGAACCAAACAGGTTCATTCAACAACTGTACCGCGCACATGCAACGTGCAGTAGGTATGCACGGCAACTTCATCACGAAAGTAGGTGACTACTCGACGGGTGCAGGTCAAACCATTATGCCTTACGTACTTGGTTCAACCGAAGTTTACGCACAAGGTACGTCTTGGTCTGAAATCCTAGAGAACTCTGACAACATCGTTCTCTGGGCTAACGACCCAGTGAAAAACCTTCAAGTAGGTTGGAACTGTGAAACGCATGAGTCGTTCAAGTACCTAGCACAACTAAAAGAAAAAGTAGCGAAAGGTGAGATCAACGTTCTATCTGTAGACCCAGTGAAGAACAAGACTCAGCGCTACTTAGAGAACGATCACTTGTACATCAACCCGCTGACAGACGTAGCATTCATGCTTGCTGTGGCGCACGTGCTGTACAACGAAGATTTGTACGATAAGAAGTTCATTGATACTTACTGTCTAGGCTTTGAAGAGTTCATTCAATACGTTCAAGGTAAGACAAAAGATAAAGTAGAGAAAACACCAGAGTGGGCTGCGGCTATCTGTGGCGTGAAAGCGGACAAGATTCGCGAATTCGCGCGTATGCTAGTAAGTGGTCGTACACAGATCCTGATGGGTTGGTGTATCCAGCGTCAAGAGCACGGTGAGCAGCCATACTGGGCAGCGGCTGTGGTTGCTGCAATGGTTGGTCAAATCGGTCTACCTGGCGGTGGTATCTCTTACGGTCACCACTACTCAAGTATCGGTGTACCTTCAACTGGTTTCGCGGGCCCTGGTGGTTTCCCTCGCAACCTTGACCAAGGTATGAAGCCGAAGTGGGACAACAACGACTTTAACGGTTACAGCCGTACTATCCCAGTTGCACGTTGGATCGACTGTCTGCTTGAGCCAGGCAAAGAGATCAACTACAACGGCGGTAAAGTGAAACTGCCAGACTTCAAGATGATGGTGATCTCGGGTTGTAACCCATGGCACCACCATCAAGATCGTAACCGCATGAAGAAAGCGTTCCGCAAACTTCAAACGGTTGTAACGATCGAGTTTGCTTGGACTGCGACATGTCGTTTCTCAGATATCGTTCTACCGGCGTGTACGCAATGGGAACGTAACGACATCGACGTATACGGTTCATACTCGAACAAAGGTCTGATTGCGATGCATCGCCTCGTTGATCCATTGTTCCAATCTAAGCCTGATTTCCAAATCATGAGTGAACTCACTCAGCGTTTTGGTCGCCGCGAAGAATACACTCGTGGTATGAGTGAGATGGAATGGATCGAAAGCCTTTACAACGATTGTAAAAAAGCGAACGAAGGTAAGTTTGAAATGCCAGAATTCAACGAGTTCTGGGAGAAGAGCGTACTAGACTTCGGTGAAGGTAAACCTTGGGTTCGTCATGCGGACTTCCGTAAAGACCCTGAGCTGAATCCACTAGGTACGCCGTCTGGCTTCATCGAGATCACGTCTCGTAAGATCGGCCGTTACGGTTACGAACACTGTCAAGAGCACCCAATGTGGTTCGAAAAATCAGAGCGTTCACACGGTGGTCCTGGTTCAGATAAATACCCATTCTGGTTGCAGTCTTGCCACCCTGATAAGCGTCTGCACTCTCAAATGTGTGAGTCTGAAGAGTTCCGCGCGACTTACGCGGTACAAGGTCGTGAGCCGGTTTACATCAACCCAGCGGATGCCAAAGCAAAAGGCATCAAAGATGGTGATTTGGTACGTGTATTCAACGGTCGTGGTCAGCTATTAGCTGGTGCTGTTTTGACTGACAGCTACCCACGTGGCGTTATTCGTATCGAAGAAGGTGCATGGTACGGTCCTCTAAACGAGAAAGAAGGAGCAATCTGTACCTACGGTGATCCTAACACGCTAACGCAAGACATCGGTTCTTCTGAGCTTGCACAGGCGACTTCTGCGAACACATGTATCGTAGACTTCGAGAAGTTCACAGGTAAAGTGCCGCCAGTCACTTCATTTGGTGGTCCGATCGAAGTTGCTTAATTAGTGCAGTTTGCATAAATCGAAATACCAGCCACAGAGCTGGTATTTTTTTATCAAAATTTCAGTGAGCGTTGTCTCAATAGTAACTTCATAACGTTAAACGAGACTGGTATTCGTGATGATGGTAACGAATTGGGTAAGACAAGCAGGAGATAATGCGCCAAGCTAAACAATAATAATTAAGTGAGTAGACTCTTTATGGCTCAGAGCATTCAATTGGCAAATCACACTGAGATCACTGTGAATAACAATGACTTCCAAGTTGAAGTCGAGGGTAATCAATTACATTTTTCTTTTGCTGGTCTTCACAATAAAACCTTTACCGACCGTGAAGTGTTGCTCGAAATGCCGTTTTTGTACGAGCACGAGGCCAACGTAATTGGGGATGGTTTTCAAATGTTGGCGCAAACGGCGGGAACGATCAATCACCCCGTTGATATTGGTCGCTGCCCAGACAATAATACTTCTTATCGAATCTACCCTAAAGATGCCCCTAAGCGTTATTACAACTATTTAGTAGTGGAAGGTTCAGCGGGCTACACATTATTTGGCTTCACATCATGTCATCGCTTTGCAGGCTATTTTGATGTTGTGCTGCGTGATGGGCATTGGGTTTTATCAGCCGCAATTGATGGTGAGTTGACTCAAGTGGCGGATTGGGAAAGTAATCAACTTGAATCCGTGGCGGTACTCTGTGGTCAATCGCTGTCCGAGCTTTATCAAACCTATGGCGAGATGATTGCAGAGCATCATCCTGTTCGCCAAGGTGTGACACAAGATGCGCCTGTTGGTTGGTGTTCGTGGTACGCGTACTACGCAGACGTGACAGAGCAAAACATCATGCAGAACGTAGATTGTATGAAAGATAAGCTCGAAGACCTAGAGTGGGTACTTCTGGATGATGGCTATCAAGCCTTTATGGGCGATTGGTTAACCCCATCAGATAAGTTTTCTGGTGGCGTAAAAGAGCTCATTCATAACATCCGTGCAAAAGGAAAAAAGCCGGCAATTTGGATGGCGCCTTTCATTGCACAGCCTGAGTCGGAGATCTTCAAACAGCATCCAGATTGGTTTGTTCGCCACAAGGATGGTGGCTTACTTAAAGCAGAAGATGTCACATACGGTGGTTGGCGATGCGCGCCTTGGTACATACTCGATACCTCAACCCCAGAAGTACAAGACCATTTGACGCATGTGGTCTCTGTCATGAGACAAGAGTGGGGCGTTGAGTTGTTCAAGCTAGACGCTAACTATTGGGGAACCTTAAAAGGTGTTCGCAAACAATCTGGTATTACAGGCGTTGAGGCGTATCGCTTAGGAATGGAAGCGATTGCTAAAGGCGCTGGTGATGCGTGGCTTTTAGGTTGCAACGCGCCAATGTGGCCATCTCTGGGACTTGTGGATGCAATGCGTGTTTCTGACGATGTAGAGCGTCATAGTCGTCGATTCGAACAGATAGCCAAAGAAACCTTTTACCGTAGTTGGCAGCACCGAAAACTGTGGCAAATTGACCCGGATTGCGCGACATTCACTTCATTAGCTAATCAAGCCGCATCCAGAGAAGAGTATGAATTTCATCGCACGGTGTTATTAGCTAGTGGTGGTTTGCTGCTGTCTGGTGACCCGCTCCCTGAGATTACGCCGTTTGCGAAGAAGACATTGTCTAAGCTCATGTTACGTCAACAACGTAACCAACAATCTGCAAAGTTTACCGCTTTGAGTTTAAATCACGCGTTTTTAAAACTAACGACGAAGAATGACCTCCATTGTTTGTTTAATTATGCGAGTTACGGAGCGATGGAATTTACGCTGACGTCTGATCAACCGGTGGACTGGTATGATTACTGGACAGGGGAAAAGCTAAACCAAGAACCTTGCCAGTTGTTAATGGTGAGCGTTGATAAAGGGCTCAATGCGAAAGCGATCGTTACAGCATAACGTGAAGTAAATCGCCCAATACTAAGAACAAGAAAGGAGCTTATTGCGGCTCCTTTCTCGTTTTGATGCTCTGGGCGTTAGAACTCGAATAAAAAGTAATACCCGTATCCAACAATAAACGCAGGAATGGACGAATAAATTGTCGCGACCAAAGCAGCTTTCGGTGCCATAGCAATGGCGGGGAATAGGGCGTCACCATCATTGGAAATCGCATTTGCCAATTGCGCCGAAAGTGGCGCTGCACCAGAGATGTACAGGCTAGTGACTAAAATTTGCGGACCACAACCAGGTAGCATACCAATGGCTAAGCCAGCTAATGGCATCCATATCCCCCAATGAGAAAAGGTTTCTACGAGGTCGATTCCAGAAAAATAGGTCGTCAGTTCAAACGCCAGAAAAGCGACGATCACCCAAGCACTGACGAAGTTTGTGTCTTGAGCCGCTTTTTGAATTGGATGCGAGTCCACAATTTTTTCATCTTCAGAGACCGTTGACTGATAATCGCCGAGCTCTTTTGTCATAGCCCACAACGACATTGTGATCACCGCGAAGATAGCGCCCAGCCATTCAATGGTGTTGGCTTTCAAAGATAGCAACTGATTAATATCTATTTGGAAAGACATTAACACAGCAACGACACTAGCAGGCACAATAAGCCATTTCCAAAATGCGCCTTGTAGATTGATTGCACGTTGTTCAAGAGGCGTGTGTCGGTCTGTCTGGTGTTGGCAACAAGCATGTGTCTGAGGTGCTTCTTTTGGTTCTGGTCGCAGAAAGTTATCAGCATGAAAAGCATTAACGACTAACCCTGAAAGAGTACCCACGATAATGCCTAATCCAACCACGCCTAATCCAACACTTGGTTTGGCGGCCAGAAGTAAAAAGGCAGCGTCACCCATTGTTGAAGTAAGTACCGCGACAATCGCACCAAATCCCACTCGGCCACTAATAAATTGCGTTGTCACAACAATAGCGCCACCACAGCCAGGCAAAGCACCCAATAAAGAAGCAAAGAAAACCTGATGATTACGCGAGCGATGGTAGAGCTCGGTAATTCGATTGGTTTTCGACATAAAGTTTGAAAGATAATGATAAATAGCCAATGTGGCAGCAACATAGCATGACACTGCCCAGAATGAGTCGGATAGCGTCTGTACGGCTACGTCACGTGTATTTTCATTGCCTAGCAAAATGAGCATGACGATAGGGATCAGCAATCGCTTATAAGCTAAACGAAACTGAGTAGGCTGAAACAACTGTTGTGCAGAGTGTAATAATTGGGTCGCGTTCATCGTTTACTCAAATGCAAATAGGAATAATTATCATTATATGTAAATGAGATTTATTCGCAATAGCATTGTGAACTTTTCTTCGTGTCAAACTCTCTGAAATCAGGTAAAGTATCGGCCTTTGTGAGCAAACACGCCCTAATTAACTGTATTAGGCGGCGTATAAAATTGACTTGAATAGGAAGAAACATGATTCTAGTTGTAGGTCATAAGAACCCAGACAGTGACAGTATTTGTAGTGCACTCGTTGCAACTGAACTTCTAAAAGCGCGTGGCGTTGAAGCTATGCCAATTCGCCAAGGCGAAATCAACCGTGAAACTCAGCACATCCTAGAAGTTGCTGGCGCTGAAGTTCCTGAGCTTCGCACATCAGTTGCGGGTGAGACCGTTTGGCTAGTAGATTACTCAGATCTAGCACAAGCACCAGACGATATCGCAGAAGCTGAAATTGCGGGTATTGTTGACCACCACCGTCTAGGTGACGTGATGACAGTAAACCCAATGGAAGCATGGATCTGGCCTGTTGGTTGTACCAACACTGTTCTATTCAACATGTTCAAGATTGAAGGTCACGCGATTACTCCACAAATTGCTAAGCTAATGATGTCAGCAATTCTATCTGACACAGTAGGTTTTGCTTCTCCAACTTGTACACAAAAAGACAAAGATGCCGTTGCTGAACTAGCGGCAATCGCAGACGTACAAGATGTTGACGCGTTCACTAAAGATCTTCTAATTGCTAAAACAAACATCGAAGGTCTATCAGCGGCTGAGCTTGTTGAGAAAGACCTTAAAGGTTACCCATTCAACGGTCGTGACGTAGTGGTTGGTCAGGTTGAACTTGCAACTCTTGAGCAAGTTGACGGTATGATCGAAGCACTAGAAGCAGACCTAGAATCTCGTTGTGAGAAAGATAACCTAGCGTTCGCTGCTGTAATGCTAACAGACATCACGACTGCTCAAACTCGTCTTCTATACAAAGGTGAGTGGGCTGAGAAGCTTGTTAAGCACGAAAAAGACGGCATGCTAATGATGGAAAACACGCTAAGCCGTAAGAAGCAAGGTTGGCCTTGGCTTCAAACTGAGCTAGCTTAATTTTCTAGCATATACTTTAAATGCCCGCCTAGCTGCGGGCATTTTTCTATGGGAAATAGGAGACGAATATGTCTGAGCAACTGACCCAAGAGCAGATGGATACCATTAATCGCTACAACGAAGAGCAACGTTTAAAGTACTGCGTAAAAGAGATTGTGGCGAATCGTAAGGTTTGGATTCTGAAAGACGAACATGGCTGTGTCATGTTAAATACAGAAGATGATGATTGTGTACCAGTATGGCCAAACGAAGAGTTCGCTTTGCAATGGGCGAATGGTGATTGGGAAGATTGCGAGCCTGAGGCGATCTCTTTAAACAAGTGGCACAGCCGTTGGACCTCTGGTCTAGAGGATGACGAGCTATCGATTGTTGTATTCCCAAATCAAAATGAAGAAGGGGTCGTATTGTTTCCTGACGAGTTTGATTTTGAACTGCGCAAACAAGCGAGCCGCCGTTAGTTTTTTGATTAGTACCCATGCAATAAAGAAGCCTGCGTTAAAGCAGGCTTCTTTACATTTGCACGATTACATCTTTGATAAGCTATTTTGTTTGATGGCTTGGCGCTTTATAAAAGTGGCTTTCGACTAGTCGTTGAGTAATAGGATGCTCGGGATGAGTCAATACTTGGTTGGTCTCGCCAAACTCGACCACTTCACCTTCATGCATCACCATCACTTTATCAGTAATATGCTTAACAATGCCAATATGCTGAGACACGTACACAAATGACAATCCCATCTCTTCTTGCAACTCGAGGAATAAGTTAATGATCTGCGAGCGCATTGCCATATCCAAACCGTTTAACGCCTCATCAGCGACAATGATGGAAGGTTGAAGAATAAGTGCACGAGCCAAACACACGCGCTGTTTTTGACCGGCAGCTAGCATTTGTGGATAAAAATAGGCGTGCTCAGGCAGCAATCCTACGCGGAGCAGGGTGTTCTTTACACGCTGCATGCGCGCATCTGGCGGCATGTTGGTATTTCGCTTTAGCGGACCTTCTAAAATACGACCAATCTGGATACGTGGGTTTAACGATGTGTTTGGATCTTGGAAAATCATGCGGATGAGCTTGCAGCGTGTCGCGTAATCTTTGTGCTCCAATCGTTCGCCATTCACACGGATCTCTCCGGAGCTTGGTTCAACAACGCCAGCAAGCATACGAGCTAGTGTGGATTTTCCTGACCCGTTTTGACCAATAAAACCAATAGTTTGTCCTGGCTCTAAAGTAAAGCTTACCGGTTTAACTGCCTCATTAACCTGACGTTTGAACAGACGGGAGCGCGTAACAAATTGCTTCGATAAATTATCGACTTCAAGTAACGCACTCATGACTTTTTCTCCGTGTTCAATGGAAAGTGGCAGTTAAATTTATGATTCTTAATTCGTCTGGTGTGTGGAATTTCTACACATTGTTTCTGCGCATACGGGCAACGTGGTCCGAGGCGACAACCGATAGGCAGATGCTGCAATGGCGGAATCGAGCCCGGTAGGGATTGGAGTTTTTGCTTGTGTGGTACCCAATCATTAAAGTCAGGCATCGCTTTAAGCAAGGCATCGGTGTACGGGTGCTTGGGTGCCGCAATGATTTTACTGGTATCGGCAGACTCCACCGACTGACCACAATACATTACCGTAATACGTCCTGCCCACTGTGTTATGGTCGCTAAGTCGTGGCCGATAAGCAAAATGGTTGTGTTATTAAGTTGGTTCATGCGGCTCAACAGACGCAAAATTTGCGATTGAGTAATCGGGTCTAAGTCGTTGGTTGGCTCATCTGCGATCAGCAACTTTGGTTTGGTCGCTATCGCCATGGCAATCATGACTTTTTGACACTCACCATCAGTCAGTTCATAAGGGTAGCTACCCATTAAACGCTTGTGATCTTTAATACCCACTTTATGCAAAAGCGCGATGGCCTGTTTTTTACGCCATTTAAATCGCTCCCACCATTTCCCTTCAAATGCGCGAGATGGAATGGATTCAATCAATTGACGCCCGACTTCCTCTGAAGGGTCAAGACAAGTTGAAGGTTCTTGGAAAATCATCGCAATATCACGAGCAATGACGCGCCGACGCTCTTTTGGTGTAAGCTGAAGCAAGTCAATATTGCCAAGGCGCATACGGTCTGCGGTGATGCGCCAGTTATCTTTACTTACCCCGACAATCGCTTTTGCAACTAAGCTTTTCCCTGAACCAGACTCACCTACAAGACCACGAATTTCGCCTTCGTTCAAAGTTAGGCTCATTCGGTCAACGGCTTTGACCAACCCTTGAGGTGTTTCGATCTCAATGGTCAAATGTCGAATATCTAACAACGGCATTATTCGATCCCCGCATTAAGCGCTTGACGTACACCTTCACCTACTAAGTTTAGGGTAATAACAGTAAACATGATGGTCAGGCCGGGTAGGGTCACTGTCCAAGGTGCAATATAAATAAGCTCGACAGAGTCACCTAATATTGCTCCCCACTCGGTGCTTGGGGCCTGTGCGCCTAGGCCAAGAAAACCCAGTGCCGTAATATCTAAAATCGCAGCAGACAGCGCGAGTGTGATTTCAGCGGCAATGACCGTCAGAATGTTAGGAAGAATTGAACTCCACAGTAAGTAGAAATCATTAGCGCCATCAAGGCGTGCTGCCATTATGTAGTCTTTTTCAACTTCGGTGTGGACTGCGATATAAACAGAGCGAATAAAACGCGGAATCAAAGCTAAGCAGATTGCGAGTAAAATATTGAACCCACCAAAGCCGAGAAATGCCACAAAAATGATTGCTAATAAGAGCGACGGGATCGACATGACGGTATCGAGCAAGTGGTTGAGAGTACTCGACAGTAAGCCTTTCGTCATACCTGCCAATACGCCAATTAAACAGCCTACAACGGCAGCAATTGCGGTGATGGCGACAGCAGCGCCAAATGTTAGCTGAGAGCCCATAATCAGGCGCGAAAGAATATCTCTACCTAAGTCATCGGTCCCCAAAAAGTAATCAACCGTTCCTGCTGGGGCCCATGATGGCGGCACAAGCAACTCACCTGACTGTGCTTGGGCGTCAAATGGTGCAAGTAGGGGCGCAAAAATGGTAATAAGGACGATAAACACCAAGCACCACAAGCCAAACATGGCTAGTCCGTTGGCGCGGTAGCTTCGCCAAAAACGCTCAAACTGAGTTGGAATGCGCTCTTCCTGATAAACGTTATTTGTTAGCATACCATTCCTTTCGAACTAAAGGGTTAATCATCGCGCCAATCAAATCCGAGAGTATGTTAGCGGTAAGAACCAAAGTCGCAAGTACCATCACGCCAGCTTGGATAGATGCATAGTCTTGGCTTGCTAGCGCATCTAAAAGCCAACGACCAATACCTGGCCAGTTAAAAATAGACTCCGTGATGATAGCTAAGGTAATCATACTCGAAAGTTGAACACCAACTTTGGGAATGATAGGCGGTATCGCATTCCGCAATACATGTTGAGTTACGATTTCGCGGTTAGAAAGACCTTTGATTCTCGCTGCACGGATGTAGTTTTGGCTCATCACTTCCGCTACCGAGGAGCGCATTAGTCCGACAACCTGGGTGGTTGGAGCCAAAGCAAGCACCAAACATGGCAGCACCATATGCTCAATAACGCTTTGCAGTGCGTGAGCGCGGTATTCACCTTTCGCCATGAATGCGTCGATAATGGCAAATCCGGTTACATGATCAATTTCGTAAAGCAGGTCATATCGTCCTGCCACTGGAAAGAGTTGGTACTCTAATGAAAAAACCATGATAAGTAACAAAGCCACCCAAAAAATTGGGGCGGAATAACCAGACATTGACATGAATGAAATGCTGGTATCGAGCCATTTACCTTGCTTCATCCCAGCCACGGTTCCAAGTGGAATGCCGATCAAAAGGGACACCAAAAAGGCAAAGAAACACAATTCCAAAGTGGCTGGGAATACAACGGCGAGCTCGTCGTAAATCGCATTGCCGTTTTTACTTATGCCAAAATCGAGTTGAGAAAGGTTGATTAAGTAAGTTTGCCAGCCAGACCAAAAATCAACGTTTGCCCAGTGCGAGAGAGGGTCAAGGCGAAGCAGAGAAAAACCCACTAATGTAAGGATCATCAAAGTGATGATAAATAGGTTAAAGCGTCGAACGGTATACCAAAACATCAGTGAATTCTCTCAACTCTATCAAACGGTTGGGCATTGAAAGGGCTTGATTTGAAGCCTGTCAGCGATTTGTCGTGCACACGGAACTGCACGCCATGCGCCAGAGGAATAACCGGGAACTCTTGATTCAAAATGTTCTGTGCTTGGCGATATAGGTTCAAACGGTAACGCGGTTCTTGAGTTTCTAACGCCAAATCGAGCAAGAAATCGAAGTCATCGTTACACCACATGGACACGTTAAGGCCAACGCGGTCAGACTCGCAAGATAATAAAGGGCGGAAAAAGTTGTCAGGATCCCCGGTATCACCAATCCAACCTGTTAAAAGTAAATCGATATCGTTGATGTTCTCCAAATCCACACGTTCAAACCTATCATCGGTCAGTAGCGTTAATTTAACCCCAATATCGGCAAAATTCGCTTGGATTAACTCCGCAGTCTTACGAGGGCTTGGGTTAAAAGCACGTGGTTCAAGTGGTACCCACATGGTCAATTCTAGGCCGTCTTCGTAGCCTGCATCTCGAAGTAGTGCCAATGCATAATTCCGGTCATAACGAATTTTTACGCTATCTTTTTGATAAGCCCATGAATTAGGTGGTAGCAAAGTATAAGCTTGGGAGCCAGTTCCGTAGTAAACCGAATCTAAAATATTTTGACGGTTGATCGCTAAGTTAAGTGCTTGGCGAACTCGAGCATCACTCAGCGCGGTGGTTTCTGTGTTTATCGCAATAAAGGAAACGTTGTTAGCTGGTGTAGCCGTCAGCTCAAGGTTGTCATTTTCTTGAATGACAGGTATTTGGCTCGAAATAGGTGAAGAGAGTACGTCACACTCGTTTCTTAAAAGTTTAGCTAGTGTACCCGTGCCTCTGTGAGAGATATCGAACACCACTTGTTCCATTTTTGCTGGTGACTTCCAGTAATTAGAATGACGCTCTAATCGAATCAAATCGTTCACTTGGTACTCTTTTAATTGATAAGGGCCGGTACCGATAGGAAGTTGGTCGATTTCTTCTTTATGATCTTTTGCTGCCAATTGCTGTCCGTACTCCGCAGACAAGATAACCGCATGGCTGGTGGCAATATTGGCCAAGAAAGAAAAGTTTGGCTGAGATAACGTAAACCTTACCGTATGCTCATCTATTGCAACCACGTCTTGGAGTAGGTTTTGAAAATCTAACCCTGCAAACCATGGATAAAAACCACCACCTACTTGGTGAAAAGGATGGTCTACATCGATGATTCGCTTGAAGCTAAATACCACATCTTTTGCATTCAATGGGCGAGTGGGTGCGAACCAAGGCGTGGTTTGGAATTGAACACCACGTTTAAGCTTAAACGTGTATTCCGTCCCTGATTCATTTACTGACCAACTCTCGGCGATGCTTGCCACGGGCTGATGTGATTTAGGATCGAGCGTGAGCAGCGTATCGTACAGCTGTGGGCTCAGAGCCTCTGCGGTAATACCGCTATCAATAAGCTGAGGGTTAAACGTGGTCGGCTTACCCTGTCCGCAAAACACAAAGCCAGCTTTGCGAATATCATTGTGGTCAATTTCATCGCCACAAGCGGTAAGTAGGCTAATCCCAATAAGGCTCAGCGATAATCTTATAAAAGCATTCATAATATGAAATGTTCATTGGATCTTGCTCGTTTCGTTTGATCTTACTCTTTCAAAGCTAACAAGCGAAAATGATCTCGCTAATTTATCACCTTTGTGAACTCGCTCCAAACATAAAATCCATACACTGTAAGGTGTTATGCCATAAATGCATGCGAATTAGAGCGCAGTCACGAGCTCGTGTATTGATTGAGTACTCTCGGTCAAGTTAGCTTTGTCCGACCAAACCATATTTTCTAACCATCCCTCGTAATTGGTGATAGCTCAAGCCAAGTAGCTCGGCTGCTTGTCGTTGATTAAACTTGGCTTCTTCCAATGCACGATTGAGTAAATGGATATCTTGTTCCTCTTGCCATTGTTTATAGTCTAGAGGGAATTGGATGGTGTTGCTTGATGCTTCCTCTTCTTGTTGTTCTGCTTGTTTTGCACTATGGCCAAGCGCGCTGTGCCAAACCGTTTCAAAAGGATTGAAAACCAGTTCATCAATTGGGTGAGCATTCAGACCATGTTGGTAAATCGCACGTTCAATCACGTTTTTTAGTTCGCGGACGTTACCGGGCCATTCATATTCAATAAGCGACTGCTGCGCTTTTGGGGTAAAACCGACAAAGTATTCCAGTTGCAGTTCACGACACATTTTCATCGCGTAGTGCTCTGCTAAAGAGAGAATGTCTTCTTTGCGCTCGCGAAGAGGCGGTAACATAATGACATCGAAGGCTAGCCTGTCGAGCAGATCTGCACGAAAATCACCTTGCTCTGCCAATTTTGGTAGGTCGGCATTGGTTGCACAAACAAGTCGAACATCCGCATTGAGAGCGGTATGACCGCCAACTCGCTCATATTCACCATATTCAATGACACGTAATAGCTTTTCTTGAACTAAAAGTGGTGCGGTTGCCAGTTCGTCAAGGAACAAAGTACCGCCCTCGGCACGCTCGAAACGCCCTTTATGCTTACCTTTAGAGCCCGTGAAGGAGCCGGATTCATGTCCAAACAATTCGGAATCTATTAGCCCTTCGCTTAATGTCGCACAGTTGAGTGATAGTAGTGGTTTATCCCAACGTCTTGATAAATAATGCAAACGCTGAGCGATGAGTTCTTTACCCGTACCTCGTTCACCAATGATGAGGACAGGGCGCTCAATGGGTGCAAGTTGTGATACTTTATCTAGTACAGCGAGAAAAGCAGGTGATTCACCAATCAGGTTTTGCTTCATAAAGTCCTTCTTATTTAACAGCCGAGCCATGATTTAGAGATAGAGTTGGTAAATTTCACCAACAGTTGGTGAAAAACATCATAGCACAATAGTGTGTAACGACAACAAAATGAATAACGCTCTGATTTAAAAGAAAATTATAAGTTGGCACGTTACTTGTTATATATTCAGGGAGACACAAGGTTAATCACCACCTTGTCGAGTTTTAATAGGAAAAAAGAGGAGTTCCGTTATGGGTATTTTTTCTCGATTTGCAGATATCGTTAACTCAAACATCAGTGCATTACTGGACAAGGCGGAAGATCCTGAAAAAATGATCCGTCTTATCATTCAAGAAATGGAAGACACACTTGTTGAAGTGCGTACTAACTCGGCTAAAGCGATTGCAGACAAGAAAGAGTTGGCTCGTAAGGTTGAAACGTTAGAAGAGCAAATTGGCGAATGGGGCCAAAAAGCGAGCTTAGCATTAGTGAAAGAGCGTGAAGATCTAGCTCGTGCAGCGTTAATTGAAAAGCAAAAGCTAGAGCAAGTGATTAAAGGCCTCCACACTGAGCAAACCTTAGTGGAAGAAACGATCGATAAGCTTACTGGCGAGATTGGTAAGTTGGAAAGCAAAATTGCCGAAACGCGCGCAAAACAGCAAGCACTAGCAATTCGTAACCAAACTGCATCTAACCGTCGTGATGTGCAAAAACACCTGCACACTAGCCGCACTAATGAAGCGATGGCGAAATTTGAGCAGTACTCACGTAAAGTGGATGAAATGGAAGCGGAAGCAGACCTGTATGCTCAAACTGGTAATGCTAAATCGCTAGAACAAGAGTTTGCAGAGTTGCAGGCACAAGACGAAATTGAAAAAGAGTTGGCAAAACTGAAAGAACAGATGTCATCGAAAGATAAATAAGAAAGGAGCCATTTATGTCGGCATTTTTTATAGCAGGACCAGTGATTGTCTTTTTAATCTTTGTCGCTCCACTATGGCTCTTCTTACACTATCGCAGCAAACGCAAAACAGATAGTGCACTGTCGAGCCAAGATTTAGAGCGCCTTCAGGTACTATCTGAAAAAGCGGAAGCGATGCAGTCCCGAGTTGATACATTGGAGCGCATCTTGGATGCTGAGTCACCAACATGGAGACGAAAGTATGAATAATCGAGAACTGTATCGTGATCCAGTAAATGGCAAAATCTCCGGTGTTTGCGCCGGAATTGCCAACTACTTTGGTGCAGAAGTTTGGTTGATTCGTATTGTAGTGATTTCTGCAGCGCTGTTAGGTGGTACGTTTTTGGTATTGTTAGCGTACATCGCGATGGCGTTTATGTTAGAAAAGCAACCAGTAACGTATTCTGAAAATATCAGAGCGCAGCAAGAGCATACGCTCAAAAGTAAGCCTTGGCAGAAAGGGCAAAGCCCTGATCAACTGCTCAGTGTGTTGGAAAGGGATTTTGACCGTCTTGATGGCAAAATTCGTAACATGGAAGCGTATGTTACGTCTGATACATATAGGGTGAACAGAGAATTCAGTAAGCTCTAGGCATTTTGTATCCAAAGAAGATTTAACTGAAGCAGGCATAAAGCCTGCTTTTTTATCACAAATTACTAATTTTAAAGCACTATTAATCTTTTCTGCTCTGGAAGTTCGTTCAAAATTCATCTACTTTAAAAATAATCCCCCAATTTTTATGGATGAATGTAATGAGAAAATTGCTCATTCCTATTGCCATCTCGGCTGTCTTGTCGGGGTGCGGTAAAGAACTTCCTCCTGTTCCTGAACCTGAATCGCGCCCTGCGAAGCTATTTACAGTATCTGTTGGCAATGCCCAGTTTGAGCGACATTTTCCTGCCACGACGGAAGCTGGCGATAGAGCAGTACTGACATTTCGAGTTCCTGGGCTTCTTCAAACGATAGAAGTGAATGAAGGTCAAGTCGTTAGTAAAGGTGATGTTTTGGCGTCATTAAACCCAGATGAATATTCTCTGCTCGAACAGCAAGCTCGGGCAAATTTTTTGCTCGCAGATGTGCAATACAAGCGATACCAAAAGCTACGTAAAGACCAAGTAGTATCTGAGCAAGATTTTGATGAGGCAAAAGCGAATCACAACTCGGCAAAAGCTCAATGGAATCAAGCAAAGGCAAACTTAAGATATACCAAACTTGTCGCGCCATATGATGGCACCATTTCGTACATTCCAGCAGAAAACCATGAATATGTTGCCGCGAAAGAAGGGGTGATGAATATTCAGTCCAACCAACTCCTCAAAGTGATATTCCAAATCCCAGACTATCTTCTAAATCGTTACACGCAGGGGAGCGATGTCTCTGCCAGAATGATATTTGATGCGTTCCCCGAGCGAGCCTTTGACTTAACCTTTCAGGAAATCGATACAGAAGCCGATCCTAAAACGGGCAGTTACAAAGTCACGATGGTCATGGAGCGACCAGCAGAAATAGGCCTTTTGCCGGGAATGTCTGGCAATGCTTACCTCCTGTCCAAAAGTGCAGGAGCGACAAAGATTCCTAACTCCGCGTTGCTAGAAGAGAACGGCAAAACATACGTTTGGCGTGTCGATGAGCAAGGCATTGTGTCCAAAGCCGCAATTGAGATGAATGACAAAAATCAAGTGTTAGCTGGGCTTAACGATGGCGACCAAATCATTATCTCGGGTGTCAGTGTAATTGAACCCGGAATTAAGGTAAGAGCGTGGATTAAGGAAAGAGGGTTGTAATATGAAAGGAATCATCTCTCTAACGACTTTACTTTCAACGCTTTTTCTCGTTGGCTGTGGGGATAAGGCGCCAGAAAAAGAGCTCGAAACGCCACGAGTTAGAGTTACGTCATTAGCGGGAAGCAAGGTGGATGACAACTTGTACTTCCCTGCGGTTGCGAATGCAGCGGATCGCTCTCATTTGAGCTTCAGAGTGGCAGGAGAAGTCAGCAGCATCATGGTAAAAGAGGGCGACAAAGTCACGAAGGGTGATGTTATTGCAACACTAGATCCCACTGACTATGAGTTGGATGTAGATAATGCGAGTGCGCGTTTTTCTGTTGTCGACAGTCAGTATCGCCGCTCACGCCCTTTGGTCGATAAAGGCCTATTAGCTAAGTCTCAGTTTGATGAAATTGCAGCACAACGACAAATCGCCTTAGCTGAGCTTCAGTTAGCCAAACTTCGTCTATCATTTACTGCCTTAAAAGCGCCCGTGGATGGGATTATTTCGCGAGTTAATATCGACCAATTCGAAAATGTTCAAGTCGGACAGCATATCGTTAATATTCACAGCTTGGAGCGAGTCGAAGTGTTGATTCAGCTTCCAGATCGCCTCTATGTGAACCAACCGCCAACGGAAGAAAGACTCACCGCGATCAAAGCATTGGTGCGCGTGCCCAGCGGTAACGAATATAACGCGACGGTAAAAGAGTTTACGACTGAGCCCGATCCAACAACAGGTACGTTTACTGTCACACTGTCGCTTCCTATGCCGGAAGAAGAGTACATCCTAGATGGGATGGCTGTTGAAGTAACGTCTAAAGACGAGAATGTTGGGCTTGATTTAAACCTAGGAATTAATGTCCCTATCGAAGCCATTTTCAATGCGGACGGTGACGAGCTGGGACGCGAAAACAAATTTGTTTGGGTACTGAATGACGACAATACGGTATCGCGCAAACAGGTGCGAGCAGGTAAGGCATCTAAAACGTCCATTCAAATCCTTGATGGTCTCATGCTCAAAGACAAAGTTGTGATTGCCGGTGTTTCTCGATTAAGGGATGGCATGAAAGTGGAAGTGATACAGGAAATGGCTACGCAGGAGACCGGTCTATGAGCGATCTTAATAAATCAGTGCCTCAAAGTGATGATGATGTGACCGGTATTGCTGCGTACTTCATCCGAAATCGCGTCATCAGTTGGATGGTTGCACTGATATTTTTGATTGGTGGTATCGCCGCATTCTTTGGTTTAGGGCGTCTTGAGGACCCTGCTTTTACTATTAAAGATGCGATGGTAGTGACCTCTTACCCTGGTGCGACACCGCAACAAGTCGAAGAAGAAGTGACGTATCCAATCGAAAAAGCGATTCAGCAGCTTACTTATGTTGATGAAGTGAATTCGATTTCTAGCCGAGGATTATCGCAAATCACGGTCACGATGAAGAACAATTATGGCCCTGATGATCTGCCACAAATCTGGGATGAGTTACGCCGTAAAGTGAACGACCTTAAAGGGACGTTGCCTCCAGGTGTGAATGAACCTCAAGTGATCGATGATTTTGGTGATGTTTACGGGATTTTGTTAGCGGTGACTGGCGACGGTTATAGCTATAAAGAGCTACTGGATTACGTCGATTACTTACGCCGAGAGCTCGAACTGGTTGATGGCGTGAGTAAAGTTTCGGTATCTGGGCAACAGCAAGAGCAAGTGTTCATCGAAGTATCGATGAAAAAATTGAGCAGTATAGGTCTTGCTCCGGATACCGTGTTTAATCTTCTTTCGACGCAAAACGTAGTTTCTGACGCAGGAGCGATCAGAATTGGTGATGAGTACATCAGAATTCAGCCGACTGGCGAGTTCCAGAGTGTGGATGAGCTAGGCGATTTGTTGATTACTGAGTCGGGTGCTCAGGGGCTCATCTTCTTGAAAGATGTGGCGGAAATAAAACGTGGTTACGTAGAAGTCCCGAATAATATTATTAATTTTAACGGAAGTCTTGCACTAAACGTCGGCGTTTCTTTTGCTGAAGGCGTCAACGTCGTTGAAGTCGGAAAAGCATTTGATCATCGCCTTGCCGAGCTAAAGTACCAGCAACCTGTCGGTATCGAAATTTCGGAAATCTATAGTCAGCCGAAAGAAGTGGATAAATCGGTTAGCGGTTTTGTTGTGAGCTTGGCTCAAGCTGTCGGTATCGTCATTATCGTACTTCTGTTCTTTATGGGGCTACGTTCTGGGCTACTAATCGGTTTAATCTTGCTGCTGACGGTGCTGGGTACGTTCATTTTCATGAAGTATCTCGCGATAGATTTACAGCGGATTTCATTAGGTGCCTTGGTTATCGCGTTAGGTATGCTGGTGGACAATGCCATCGTTGTGGTTGAGGGGATTTTGATTGGTACGCAAAAAGGGCGAACTCGACTCCAAGCAGCGACCGACATTGTTACCCAAACAAAGTGGCCATTACTTGGGGCAACTGTGATTGCGGTAACTGCATTTGCGCCAATTGGACTGTCTGAAGACTCGACGGGCGAATACTGTGGCACTTTATTTACGGTTCTGCTGATCTCTTTAATGTTGAGCTGGTTTACCGCTATCTCGTTGACACCATTCTTTGCTGACATCTTCTTTAAAGGCCAGAAGATTAAACAAGGTGAAGGGGAAGAAAATGATCCATATAACGGGGTTATTTTCGTTATTTATAAAAAGTTTCTTCAGTTTTGTATGCGTCGTGCTTGGTTTACCGTTGTGGTGCTGATTGCGGGATTAGCGGCAAGTGTTTACGGGTTCACCTTTGTGAAGCAAGCGTTTTTCCCATCTTCGACAACGCCGATTTTTCAGTTAGATGTATGGATGCCAGAAGGAACTGATATTCGAGCAACCAACACAACGCTTAAAGAGTTAGAAAGTTGGTTAGCTAAGCAAGAGCATGTTGACCATATCACGACGACCGCGGGTAAAGGCTTACAGCGCTTCATGTTAACGTACGCGCCAGAGAAAAGTTATGCGGCTTATGGTGAGATAACCACTCGTATGGAAAACTACGAAGCGTTAAAACCATTAATGGCGAAGTTTCGAGAGTATTTAAAAGCCAACTACCCAGAAATCAATTACAAGCTCAAACAGATTGAGTTAGGCCCTGGTGGTGGTGCAAAAATTGAAGCGCGCATTATTGGCTCTGATCCAACCGTCCTTCGTACGATAGCCGCTCAGGTCAAGGACATCATGTACGCCGATCCTCAGGCAACAAATATCAGGCATGATTGGCGTGAACGAACCCAAGTTCTTGAGCCTCAGTTTAATGAGAGTCAGGCACGTCGCTATGGCATTACCAAATCGGACGTCGATGATTTCTTGTCCATGTCATTCTCTGGAATGACGATAGGCTTATACCGAGACGGCACGACGCTCATGCCTATCGTGGCTCGTTTACCAGAAGATGAGCGCATTGATATTCGTAACATCGAAGGCATGAAAATATGGAGTCCAGCACAGAGTGAGTTTATCCCACTTCAACAAGTCACAATGGGTTACGACATGCGTTGGGAGGATCCTATCATCGTACGTAAGAACCGTAAGCGTATGCTCACTGTGATGGCAGACCCTGATATTCTAGGTGAAGAAACCGCATCGACGTTGCAAAAACGTTTACAGCCCCAAATCGAAGCGATTCAAATGCCTCCTGGCTATTCACTAGAGTGGGGTGGTGAATACGAATCTTCTGGTGATGCTCAAGAGTCGCTGTTTACTACCATGCCAATGGGGTACTTGTTCATGTTCTTGATCACTGTATTCCTATTTAACTCTATCAAAGAGCCACTCATTGTTTGGCTTACCGTGCCGCTGGCGTTAATTGGTGTCACTACCGGTTTGTTGGCGCTCAACACGCCGTTTGGTTTTATGGCATTGCTCGGCTTCTTAAGCTTATCGGGAATGGTGCTCAAAAATGGCATCGTATTACTGGACCAAATTGAAATTGAAATGAAGTCCGGTAAAGAGGCTTATGACGCGGTCGTTGATGCTGCGGTAAGTCGCGTCCGTCCCGTTTGTATGGCTGCTATCACGACGATCCTTGGTATGATCCCACTGTTGCCAGATATTTTCTTCAAACCAATGGCGGTTACGATTATGTTTGGTTTGGGTTTTGCGACAGTCCTGACACTGATTGTCGTGCCAGTGTTGTATCGTTTGTTCCATAAAGTGGCAGTACCGAAACAGGCTTAGTGCTACTGATATAACGATGAAAAATATCGCGCCTCTAGCTCATCAGTTAGAGGCGCTTTTTAAGGAAGAATAATGACAGAACAAAAAACGTGTGCGTGGGCGATGAATCACCCATTAGAACGCGAATATCATGATTCCGAATGGGGCGTGCCAGTATATGACGACCAAGTCCTGTTTGAATTTATTACTTTGGAAGGTGCGCAAGCTGGGCTTAGCTGGATCACCATCCTTAAAAAACGCGAAGGTTACAGAGAAGCGTTCGAGAACTACGACCTAGATGCGTTGGAACAAAGAAATGAAGAACGCGCTGAATACATCGTGGAAAACTTCGATGTTGTGAGACATCGCGGAAAGATTAACTCGGTATTTAGTAATGCCAAAGCGGCTAAAGCGTTAATTGCTGAATACGGGAGTTTATCAGACGCGTTGTGGCAGTTCGTGGACGGTGAACCAATCGTCAATCAATGGCAACATATGAGTGACGTACCAGCTTCGACAGAGCAATCCAAAGCCATGAGTAAATTCCTAAAAAAGAAAGGCTTCAAGTTTGTCGGTGAAACCATCTGTTATGCTTTCATGCAAGCCGTCGGCATGGTGGATGACCATATCGTTGGATGTCCTAAAAAGCAGAATAAGTAACGTTTGGCGATTAAGCTAATGTTGTTAGTTCTGGCTATCATGAATACGTTCCAAAGCTTCGATTCGACGCCATTGAGTGGTATCGAAGCTTTGTTTTCTTAAAGCAATGATTTCTGCCTGTTTTTCGTCTTGCCCTAGAAAATCTCTATTCAGAATATTTTGACGCTGCTTTAAGTAAGTGGCGAGTTGAGTCTCAAATGATGCTCTTTGCTCATCAAGCTTTTGGAGCCTCTGCGCTCCGGCATCTCCTACCAGAGCAACACGGGCGATGTACTTGTCTTGTGAATCAAGCTGAGAAGCTTGCTCGAGCTGCTTTGCTAATGCGTTATTGCGTTCACTTTCTCGTATGTAATCCGGTTGTTCTGATAACGCTTGATTGAGAAGGTGTTCTTGACTCTCGCTATCCGATGCCTGTGTTTTAATCGTCAGCTTTTCTAAAGCAAGTTGGCGAAGTCGGTTTTCTTCGTTAAACAATTGGGTTATCTGCACCTCGTTAAAGTATTGAAGCTGTAAGTTCAGTATTGCTTCATTCAGCATGGTTAACTGTTCAAGCGTTAGGTGGTTGTGCTCAAAAGGCTCTAATGCAGAGAGTGCTTGCTTGTAGGAAAGGTAGGTTTGAAAAAGTTTGGCATCAATATTCAGAGTTTGCTTTGCTAAAGTGTCATCATTAACTTCCGCTTTGATCGTATCGAGATCTTCTTCGCCCAGCCGGCTAAGAGAATATTCGAAGAAGTCTTTTGGGGAAGAGACATCGGCGGCTATATCTTGCTGAGATTGCGAATGGTTAGAGGTTATCTCTTGTTGTTTGTCGCTTTGCAACAGAGAAAGCGCTCCCACGCCAAATATCGAGAGCAGGATAAAAGTGGTGAGAGCGACTTTCTTCATTGTGATGACCTCTTATAAACCTTGAAGTTTGAGACGATTTGCATGTTGGCGATAAAGCGTGACTGGATCGGTTTCAAAAAGATGATGAATACCGAGTAGGCCGTTAATTTCATCCAAATGGTTCATTTGATAATCATCACGTATGACTTTGCCCAAATGTGTGCTGCACGCACCAACTAAGCCATCATTTGGCCCATCAAAGGCTAAGCCAAGTACCATCATGGCAGCATCGGTCGGATCGAAAACGTTTGTAAAAGTGGATGATCCGGTCCATGAGTAGTAATAAACGCCATTTGAAGCCAGCAAGTCACCATTACCACATTCACTGGTAGGGACTCCCTCCGGGTAGTGTTGGTTAAACGCTAATGATCCTTCCGTGGTTAATGCTGCTAGTGAGGCTAAAGGGTCTTGGTCGAGATCAGAACCACCTGATAGAAGATTAATAAGAGTAGTTAAGCCTTGCGCCAGTTTTACCGCGAGCTGCTCACTACCCGAACCCTCAGATACGGTGCCACGAACTAAATCTGCCACTTTAGACCCTTTATTAACGCCTCCTATACTCGTAACTGATGCGACTAGGTCAGGACGGACAGAGGCAACATAGCGCGTTGTTGGACCACCATGACTGTGACCAATGAGATTGACTTTCTCTGCGCCTATTGCTGCAAGTAAGGTTTCTACTTGAGCAAGCAGTTGCTCCCCTCGAACTTCGCTGCTATTGGTCGCGGATACCTGTGCAACATAAACCGTAGCGCCATCTTTTGTTAAGGAATGTGGTATTCCGAAAAAGTAATCAACGCCTGCCAGGGTATCAAAACCAAACAAACCGTGAACCAGAACAATCGGATACTTGGTTTGGGTATAACCTGTTGCAGCGTATACGGAGGTTATTGGGACGGTAACTAAGGTAAAAAGCATTAGCGCTATAAATTTGAGTTTCAAAACTATCTCCTTGTGGTATGACCTCTTATGAATGATAAAAAGTAGGAGAGAAACTCTAAATTTGAAAAGCCTATTTATGGCACATTATTTCATTCTGTGACTGCTCAATTGAAAAACAACACAAATGATTAACATCAATTAATGGTTCGGGTGAATGTTAGTTAATTCTAATTAAGTCAGGGGTTTATAAAAACGCCCCGCAATGCAGGGCGATTCAATCATTGTTATAGGGAGACTTCTTTTTCAAGCATTAAGGCGTTATAACGCGCAAAACCAGCCTCTAAATCAGCGATCAAGTCATTTACGTCTTCTAAGCCAATATGAATACGAACCAAAGTACCTTCAAAGTGTGGGTGAGCTACGGTTCTCAGGCTGTTAAAGCTCTTAGGTTCGTTAGCTAGAATGAGGCTTTCATAACCGCCCCAAGAGTAACCCATACTGAAGTGTTTCATACCATCAAGCAGAGCCGTCGTCGCTTTTGGATAAGACGTTTTGAGAACAAATGAAAACAAGCCGTTTCCACCTGTGAAGTCTCGTTTGAAAAACTCATGGCCAGGGCTTGTTTCTAAAGCTGGATGGCGGACATGATCAACTTCTGGGCGAGAAGCGAGCCACTGAGCGACTTTTAAACTGCTTTCTGCGTGCTGTCTTAGGCGAACATCCAACGTGCGAATACCTCGAAGACCTAGGTATGCGTCGTCAGGAGAAACGCACTGACCCATCAGGTAGCTTTGTTCACGAAGCTGATCCCAATACTTTTCAGAAGCCACAGCAGTACCTAGCATGACATCTGAATGTCCAACGATATACTTAGTCGCCGCTTGAATGGAAATGTCTACGCCATGCTCGAAAGGAGAGAAGTTCACGCCAGCTCCCCATGTGTTGTCAAGCATCACAATGATATCTTGCTCGTGGGCAATGCGCGCTAATGTAGGTACATCTTGGACTTCCATGGTTATTGAACCAGGAGATTCTAAGAAAAGGACTTTGGTATTCGGCTGAATCAAGTCTCGGATACCTTCACCGATCATTGGGTCATAATAGGTGGTTTCGATGCCCATTTTCTTCATGATGGTGTTACAAAAGTCACGAGTTGGTTCGTAACAAGTGTCCACCATTAGAATGTGATCGCCAGTTTCAACGAAAGAGAGGATGGCGTTTGAAATTGCTGCCGTTCCACAAGGGTAAAGCGCGCAACCAGCTCCACCTTCAATCTCAACCATTGCGTCTTGGAAAGCAAAGTGCGTGTTGGTGCCTCGGCGACCATAAAACAACGTTTTGTTTGCACGATTAATGGTGGCTTGGTTCTTTTCTGCAACGGTATTGAATACCACAGTTGAAGCGCGTTGAACGGGTGGGTTTACAACACCATTTGTCCACTTTTTATCGCGGCCAGCGGTAATGAGTTTGGTTTTTTTTCCCTCTGACATAAAAGTTCCCTGTCTTAAAGATTGCGGTTTGGAATATTTAAAACATGGACGACGTAGGTTATGCAAGGGAAAAGTCAACTATCAGCCAATAACAGCCAAGATGAACAGGTAATGATGTCGAGAGGTATCGTGTAGATAGGGAGCTAAAAGAACAAACCTCCAGCAGGATGCATGTAGCGCTGGAGGTTTTTTAGTCGGTGTATTTGAGGTATTAAAGGAGTGGATTGAAGAGATAGAACACTCGCTCTAAGAACCGAGAAAATAGGCTCCTTTTCTCCCATTCTTCCAATACAACAGTGTGAGATTGCTTAATATAGCTATCTTGTAACCAAGACATTTGCTTGGTGAACTCTTCGTCATCAACGGCGAGGGTCACTTCGAAGTTCAGCCACAAGCTGCGCATATCCATGTTTACGGTGCCAACTAAACAGAATTGGTCGTCAATTACGACAGATTTTGTATGCAGCAAACCACCATAAAACTCATAAATCTTGACCCCTGCACTCAAGAGCTCACTATAAAAAGCGCGTGACGCCCATTGTACCATCATAGAGTCATTTTTATGGGGAATAATGAGTTCAACGTCAATGCCTCGTTGTGCTGTCATCTTTAACGTTTCGAGTAAATCAGCATTGGGCACGAAATATGGTGTTGTGATTCGTACCGAGCGATTGGCTTGGTTTATTGCCAATGTTAATACTTGATAGATCAGATATTCCGGCATACCTGGGCCAGAAGGCACAACCTGAATAGGGTGTTGGAATTCACTCTCATCGATCTTGCATTCAGGTAGTCTCGGTAAATGACGTTCGCCAGTTTCGACTTCCCAATCCCAACAGTGGATGGCACTCAATACGTTTACCGTTGGTCCCGTAATGCGAACCATGATGTCTACCCAATGCCCGACGCCACTGTTTTGCTTGAAGTAAGCCGGGTCAACCAAGTTCATTGAACCTGTATAAGCAATTTCATCATCAATTACGATGATCTTGCGATGTTGGCGAAGATCAAGACGACGTAAGAAAATACGCCACATCTTCACTTCTAGCGCTTGAATAACTTCAATTCCAGCATCCTGCATCATTCGATACCAAGGACTTCTGAAAAAACGCGGGCTACCTGCTGAATCGAGCAATAGTTTGACATCTACGCCGCGTTTAGCCGCTTGGATAAGTGCAGAAGCGACAGAGTCAGCCAAACCACCCGGATGCCAAATGTAGAATACCATTCGAATACTGCTCTGCGCGTTTTCGATGTCTTCAATAATGGAATGCAAAATCTCATTAGGTGACTGTTGCAGCGACAATGTATTGCCGCTCAATGCGGGAAGACCAAGGCGGTTGTTACAAAGTTCATCGATTCGGTAGATGTGCCTTCCCATCGTTTCTGGGTTGTGCGCGTTACAGTCGTTAAGTTGACTGAACCACTTCTCGAATGGTGTAAACATCTCTTTCGCACGTTCGGCTCGTTTTCTGCCTAAGTTCAGTTCACCGAAGAGGAAATAACATGCGACACCCAGAACGGGAAGGATATAAATGATCATTAGCCAAGCTAAAGACACGCTCACTGCACGGCGCTTTAAAACGACACGAATGGTCACACCTGCGACCAGTAACCAATATAGCCCAATGCCAGCTAAAGTAAGAAAGTGATAAAACTTGTCCATATACGCTCAGAGTAATATGCCCTTCTAGGATATTAAGCATAAAAGTGGGTTGGGGGAATAGATTTCCCATTTAGACGTGGGATTGACCTTATATGAGGAACGAATTTCATAACAGCTGATTCTGTTATTTTAATGTGAAAAATAAGGTCATTCTTTAACTTTTGAACAAAAAAGCAGCATTTAACCTGCGTAACTCGACACTTGTGCGATAAATGTACTTTTTTGGGGTTCCAATTTTAAAGGGGAGCTGCTTTACTTTCTAGACATAGTGCGTCGAACGCTTATTTTATAAGTGTACAATAATTTTTACATAAACTTTTTAGACGCCTATCTCTATGCATACACAACAAACTAATTTTGGAGAAAAAGCGTGGCTACAACTAATACAGCAGCACCACGTGATACGTGGGGGTCTAAACTAGGCTTCGTAATGGCAGCAGCGGGTTCCGCTGTCGGTTTAGGCAATATATGGAAATTCCCTTACACAGCAGGTGAGAGTGGCGGCGGTGCATTCGTTGCTATCTATCTTATCTTTGTAATTTTTATCGGCTTTAGCGTGATGCTGACAGAGTTCGCTATTGGTCGTAAGACAGGTCTTTCTGCCGTAGGTGCATTCAAAACAACTGACCGACGCTGGACGTTTACTGGCGTTATGGGAGTCTTCAGTGGTCTTTTGATCATGGGCTTCTACCCTGTGGTTGGTGGTTGGGCATTGGCCTACATCTTTAAAGTGGGTGGTGGTCTACTCAGCGCGCCAGAAGCAATTGGCGACAGCTTTGGCGGTTTCATCTCAGATCCGATTCAACCTTTAATGTGGATGGGTGTTTACCTGTTCCTTAACGTCATGATTGTGATGAAAGGGATTTCGGGTGGTATTGAGAAAGCCGGTAAGGTTCTGATGCCGCTTCTGTTCTTAATCCTAATCGTTGTTTCTGTTAAAGGCTTGATGCTGCCAGGTGCAATGGCTGGCCTTGAGTTCTTATTCATGCCGGACTTTTCTAAAGTCGACAGCAACGTGGTTCTTGCTGCACTAGGACAAGCGTTCTTCTCACTTAGCTTAGGTATGGGTTGTATGATGACGTACGGTTCTTACCTGAAAAAGAAAGAGAACCTAGTTCAAACAACCGGTATGGTTACAGCGATGGATACTGGTGTCGCGATTCTTGCTGGTGTTGCTATGTTCCCAGCAATGTTTGCCTTTGGCATGGAGCCTGCGGCAGGCCCTGGTCTTGTATTCGTTGTCGTTCCTCAGCTATTTGCTGAAATGGGCGGTGTGATTGGGTTGCTATTCGCGTTGTTATTTTTCATCGGTTTGACGGTGGCGGCATTAACTTCTTCAGTATCACTATTGGAAGTTGTCGTGTCTTACCTAATTGACGAGAAAGGCATGAAGCGCTCTAACGCAGTTCTGTCTGCAAGTGCAGTTATGGCGGCATTATGTATTTTTGCGTCACTATCGTTAGGTGGAATGGGACCAACGCTGTTTGGTACCGGTGCCTTTGATATCTTCGACTTGCTAACGGACAAAATCTTCTTAGCGGTTGGTGGTATGTTGGTTTGTATCTTTGCAGGATGGCGCCTAAGCCGTGCTGAGCTAGAAAAAGAGATCACTAATGACGGCGAAGTATCCTTCCCGCTATTTGGATTGTGGTACAACCTAGTTAAATACCTGATTCCTGTTGCGATTGCTATTGTTGCCTTCATGGGGATTAAGTCTGGCTTTGATAGTGGCAAAGGTGAAATCATGCTGCTGGGTATCGCAATCATTGGTCTTGCTGGCATTTTCTCGAAGAAGCTTTAGCAAATACCTTGGGGGCAAGCCTCGATAGCTTTGTCCGATAACTTATGTATACTGCTGGCTCCAAACGTGGAGCCAGTTTTTTATGTTCGATATTCTACATACCCATCCCGATTTTCTGATCATCAATAAGCATCCCAACGTCTCTGTTCATAAAGACGATGGCGACACAATGCTGCTGCAAGAAGTGGCTAAGCAGAGTGGTGATCAGCAGCTCTATCTTATCCATCGCTTGGATAAAATGACATCGGGTATTCTGCTCCTCGGACGCAACGCCAAAGCGGCCAGTGCGTTATCGCAAGCTTTTGCTGACCGCCAAGTGGAAAAGTTCTATCTGGCGATTGGCTCTAAAAAGCCGAAAAAGAAACAAGGTTTGGTCGTTGGTGATATGGAGCGTTCGCGCCGTTCATCATGGAAGCTGGTCAACAGCAAAAATAACCCAGCCGTCACCCAGTTTTTCTCTCTTGCGGCAGAGCCCGGAGAGCGCCTATTTTTATGTAAGCCACACACTGGTAAAACGCATCAAATCCGCGTGGCATTAAAATCGGTTGGCTCAGGTATTGTTGGCGACCCGATTTACAATGCAGGCAATGAGGCTGATCGCGGTTATCTGCATGCATTTTCACTTTGCTTCCAATACCGAGATGAGCAATATCGCTTTGTTTGCGACCCACGAGAATACCAAGTGCTGGGTAACAAATGGCACAGTGAAATCGTCTCTCAGGGTTTGGATACTTGGCTTTCCCCTTGGGAACTGAACTGGCCTACGATCAAATAACCGTCACAAAGAAAACTAATAAGAGAACTCGATGCAAGCATCACAACTTCCGCTGTTTTTTCAGCATCTAGAAACCGAGCTCGCGCAAGCTCCGAACGAAATTCGTCGACTGTTTCATGGTCGTGGCCGTCGTTTTGAGGGCTTAGAGCAAATTACCTGTGATTGGTTACAAGGTCAGTTGATCATCAACTTGTTTAAAGAAGTCGACGACGCGTTTCTCGCTGAGCTGAAAAGCGGCCTCAATGCGTTGGCACTATCACCACTGTGGGCAGACAAGCAAGGTCGTACTATGGTTCTTCAGCACCGTTATGCCGATGGTGCGCCTTCAGAAGTGCTTGTCGGTGAATTAGACGCTCGCCCTGTCGTTGAAGAAAGCGGTTTGAAATACCAATTGGATATTGGCCGCAACCAAAACTTCGGTCTGTTTTTGGACATGCGCTACGGTCGTGATTGGGTACGGGAAAATGCGAAGCATAAAAACGTGCTTAACTTGTTTGCTTACACGTGTGGCTTTTCTGTCGCTGCCATTGCGGGTGGCGCAGATAAAGTGGTTAACGTCGACATGGCAAAAGCGTCGCTGTCTAAAGGTCGTGAGAACCACAAGCTAAATGGTCATAACATCAACCAGGTAAGCTTTATGGGGCACGATATCTTTAAATCGTGGGGTAAGATTAAGAAATCTGGTCAGTATGACTTGATTATCATCGATCCGCCTTCGTTCCAGAAAGGCAGCTTTGCGCTGACTAAAGATTACAAAAAGATTTTACGTCGATTGCCGGATTTGTTGGCAGAAGGCGGTCAAGTGATGGCATGTGTGAACTCACCATCTGTGACAAGCGACTTCTTGATTGAAAGCATGAAAGAAGAAGCGCCAGAGTTGACATTCCGTGAGCGCCTGGATAACCCACCAGAGTTTATGGACGTAGACAGCGAAGCAGCATTGAAAGTGTTGCTGTTTAGCGAGAAGCAATGACGACGAAACGAAAGTTGTGCCTATCTATAATACCAGCCGTTTGAGTACGGCTGGCATTTCCACGATACCCCGTTAATCTGAATAGCGAGACGCGAGTGTGATTCAGAGTCTATTATCAGAGTAAGTTATTCCTAACACGCTGATATTAGATTCCTGATCTCGCCTAGGCTCGTCGGAATGACGGGAAACAATAAAAGATCGATACCAGCAGCATTAACCGATCTGCACTTCAAGATCCGCTTCGATGGTTGATGAGCAGGCGAGCACATAACCTTGTTCAATTTCTTCTGGCGTTAATGTTTCTAGGCTGGTGGAAGAGACGTTGCCTTGACGAACCTTGCATTTGCAAGACCCACATATGCCACTTCGACATGCGACGATGAGAGGTAAGCCCGCGTCTTCAAGCACATCTGCCAATACCTGACCTTTTTGCGCATCAATGGTTTGAGCAAAGTCAGGAACAGAAACACGAACAACTTCATCGGAGACCGATGTTTCTGCGCCAGTCGCTGGCGTAAAACTCTCTTGGTAGAAGTTCGTCATGTCAAAACCAAGGTCATTCAAATAGCCGTGAACATCTTGCATAAACTGGCTTGGACCACACAGGTAAACGGTGCGTTGCTTGAAATCAGGAACAAGCTCTTTAAGCCAGTCGGCATTCAAACGACCTTGTGAGTGTGACGTTCCTTCGCGGTTTTTCAGCAACAGCTTTAAATGGAAGTTGGGATACACAGCGTCGAATGTTTCTAGCTGATCGTAGTAAATCGTCTCTTCAGGGCTGCGTGCGATATGAAGAAATGCGATGTCTACATCGTTGTCGTTTTCATCTTGATTACTCAGCCAGTGTTTTGCCATCGAAAATACGGGCGTGACGCCGCAACCTGCACTGATAAGCAAGGCTTTTGTTTCGCCATCACGTAACACGGGTGGGTGGTCGATGCAGTTAAATTCACCCGCTGGTGGTAATGCTTGAACGGTATCACCAAGCAGCAGCGAGTCAACGATGTAGTTCGATACTTTACCGCCAGATACTCGTTTGATGGTGAGTTGAAGGTGATCGTCTTCATTGATCGAGCTGATTGAATAGGCACGAAACTCCATTTTTCCATCAATTTCGACGCCCAAGTTAATAAACTGGCCAGGCTTAAACTGAAACAGAAGTGATTCGGTTAGTTCGGCCAATTTGATGCTGACTGTGTCGTGTGTTTCGAAGTATTTGTCGATGCAACGGAGCGTGACGGGTTGGTTACCTTGCCATTCAAAAAACATAACAATCTCTTTGGTTGTGGCTATTTTTAGTTCGAAATAGAGAGCGCCTCCACGTAAGGAGGCGCGAACAAGCAAGTTTATTAAGCTGCTAGGATGGCTTTTAGATCATCCTGAACATTGCCAATACTGCGCATATCGAACTTCTCTTGGATTATGGCGATTAGGTTTGGCGTTAGGAATGCCGGTGCAGTAGGGCCTGTGTAAATGCCTTTCACGCCCAATGCAAATAGTGTTAGCAAGATAACGATCGCTTTTTGCTCGAACCAAGAAAGCACAAGCGTGAGTGGTAGTTCATTGATGTCACAGTCAAACTCTTTCGCCAGTGCAAGTGCAAGCTGGATTGCAGAGTAAGCATCGTTACATTGGCCCACATCCAATAGGCGAGGGATGCCGTTGATATCGCCGAATGTGTTCTTGTTGAAGCGGAACTTACCACACGCCAAGGTCAGGATGAGCGTGTCTTCTGGCGCTTCAGCCGTAAAATCGGTGTAGTAGCTGCGTTCCGCTTTATCACCATCACAACCGCCGACTAGGAAGAAGTGTTTGATGTTGCCTTGCTTCACTTGGTCGATAACCGCAGGGGCGGCGTTCATCAGTGCATTGCGACCAAAACCAACCGTGATGTGGTGTTCGATTTCATCGTGTTGGAAACCGTCTTGCGCCAGAGCACATTCGATCACTTGGCTGAAATCATCGCCTTCGATATGTGCAACACCAGGCCAGCCAACAATGCTACGGGTGAATAGACGGTCTGCGTATTGACCCACATTTGGATTCAACAAGCAGTTTGACGTCATTACGATTGCACCAGGGAAGTTGGCGAATTCTTTCTGTTGGTTTTGCCATGCGCTGCCGTAGTTACCGACAAGATGAGGGTATTTCTTCAGCTCAGGGTAGCCGTGTGCAGGCAGCATTTCACCATTGGTGTAAACGTTAATGCCTTTACCTTCGGTCTGTTGCAGGATTTTTTCTAGGTCATGCAAATCATGGCCAGAAACAAGAATACATTTACCTTTTACTGGCTTGACGTTCACCGTGGTTGGTTCTGGATGGCCGAAGGTCATTGTTTCACCTTGGTCGAGCATTTCCATCACTTTGTAGTTCATCAGGCCGATGCGCATTGAGCAATCAAGTAGTTCGCCGAGATCTTCAGGGTCTGTGCCCAACCACGCCATGATTTCATGGTATTCGGCATAGATATCGTTGTTGGTTTGCTCAAGAACACGTGCGTGCTCCATGTACGCGGCTGCACCTTTAAGTCCGTATAGGCAAAGTAGGCGTAGGCCAATAACATCTTCATGTACTTGGTCCTTACCACGGTTCACCGCGACTTGAGGAGCAAAAGTTAAGATCGCTTCTGCGCTGTTTGGTAGATCGAAGTTGGCAACGGCAGGAATGTCAGTAAGGTTGGTGTTTGACAAAGTCGCAGCAGACATTACTTGCTCTTTTAACAATGCTTTGTACGTTGCGGCTTGAGAAGTTAACTCTAGGATGCGTTCAGGGTCGAAGTTAACGTTCGTCAATGTAGAGAAAAATGCCTTGGGTGCCCATTGGTTGATTTCATCGTTAATGATGTTGAATTCAAGTGCTTTTGATGCCCAAAAAGAAACCCCTTGCAGTGTGTAAACCAACACGTCTTGCAGGTCAGATACTTCAGAAGTTTTACCACACATACCTTGTGCAAAAGAACAACCTTTAACAGCAGGGGTTTGAATTGTCTGTTCACATTGAATACAGAACATATTGGGTTCTCCAGTGATTGTTTTAATAGTCGTGATGTTGACCACTAGCGAGCAGAATGCGTGCCAATTATTATCTTGTTGATTTTTAATGATTTTATTTGTTTTTGATAGGGCGAGTGATGTAATTAAGACAACGTAAATGATGTCTTAATTACATCAGCTTCTTGTGGTTGGTTATTTATTGATCCCGAGCTTTTTACCCATTCGATATAAGTTCCCGCGATCCATTTGCAAAAACTCCGCTGCTTTTGCCCAAACGCCACCAGTTTGGCTTAAAGCATGTTCAATTAAATCACGTTGATAGCTTTCTATCAGTTCTCGCATTGGTTGGCTTTCTTTGGGTAAATAATGCGATGTGTTTTTTACATCACCGAGAGCCAATGAGGTGTCGAAATGGTTAAGCATGATCGTGCTTGCACCTTGTTGAATAGCGTGTAAAGCCGCGCGAGTTAAAGTGTGTTCGAGCTCGCGTACGTTTCCGTACCAAGGTGAAGACTCCAGTTGAGCCAACACCTTAGGGTGAACGTGCAGGTTGGGCGCATTAAATTGTTGGCGTACTTTTTCTAACAGGTATCCTGCTAAAACGGGAATATCTCCGTCACGGGCACGCAGTGGGGGGACTTGGATTGGGAACACGTTTAAACGGTGGAAAAGGTCTACTCGAAACGTGCCAGCTTCGACCTCTTTTTCTAATTGTCGATTAGTCGCGGCGATGATGCGCACATTGACCATCAAATGCTGATCGCTACCTACACGTTGCAGCTCGCCTTGTTGAATCACACGTAGCAATTTTGCTTGCAAAATCAAAGGCAGTTCGCCCACTTCATCAAGGAAAATCGTTCCACCGTCTGCCAGTTCAAACTTACCGGCACGGTGGCTATTAGCACCTGTAAATGCGCCTTTGACATGGCCAAACAGTTCACTCTCAGCCAGACCTTCAGGCAGGGCCGCACAGTTGACGTAAATCATCGGCTTATCGCTACGATGAGATTGCGCGTGTACCGAGTGCGCGACCAGTTCTTTACCAGTACCGGTCTCTCCTGTGATAAGTACTGCGTAATCTGATTGAGCAACGGTCGCAATGTTGTTTCGTAACTGGTTGATCTGTGGACTCAAACCCACCATTTCACCATGTTGAGAACGGGCTTGCTGGATAAGGGTTTGAGTGACGCTTTTTTGCTTCTGGTTTTGCGCTTTGAGCGCTTTTAACTGAGCAATGTTACGCAATGTCGCAGCGGTCAAAGCCGCAAAGGTTTCGATAGCGACAGGATCGATGCCATCAAACGCGCCCACCGTTAGTGCATCCATCGTTAGTGCGCCAACAAGTTGGCCTTCGACATACAAGCTAAAGCCCATGCAATCGTGAACATCAATGCATTGGTCTTCAGTTAATAGTGTGCCGTCGAAAGGATCCGGCAGTGAACAATCGGCATCGAAACGCACCGGTTCACGGCTATGAATAATGGCATCTAAGCGAGGGTGCGCCTTGGGGAAATAGCGACGACCTAAGACCGAGCTGGATAAGCCTTTTACCGCGACAGGAGTTAGAAACCCATCCTCATCGAAGATAAACAGGCAGCTCGCATCACATGGGAATACTTGCGCGACCCCATCAATGAGATTTTGATATTGCTGCTCGTGAGAGCGATTTGAGCTGAGGTTTAGCGCGATATTAAGGAATACGTGGTCAACAGTCGGAGTCATAACAAGCCCAAAGTTATCTGGAATGGGCTCATGCTAGCAACTTGATGTCATTTGAACATCGAAAGGTGTGGGAGATTGATGTTCCATTGACGACGATCAAGTTTGATACGAAAAGAAACGCGCAAGTTAACAAGCCAGTGATGTAAGCTTGCGCGGATTAGGTGTTTGAATTAAAGCAGGCCAAAGGTTTGGTTCGTCCGAATTAACGAGGAACGACTCTGGCGTCATTACCAGAAACATTGATTTGGACCGCTTGGCCTGGTTGGAAAATCATGTTTGGATTTGCTTCTTGAACAATAGAGATAATCTTTCCGTCCTCTAAACGAATGGTCAGATTCACGCCATTTCTTTTCGCGGTTGCTTCAGCCGCTTTGCTGCCTGCATAGCCACCCAATAGACCACCACCAATGGCAGCGATATCCGAGCCAGAACCGCCCCCAACTTTTGAGCCTAAGATCCCGCCCACGGCAGCACCAGCGATGGTGCCAATGGCATTGGATTGGGTAGAGGCATCAATGGTTACGGGTTCTACTTTTTCTACTGTGCCGTAGTAAACCTGCTGAACTTTGCGAGTGTCGGATGAGCCGTATGCATCTCCGTACGGGTTAGGTGAGCTACAGCCGCCAAGCACGAGCGCACAAGTAATGGTGAGCAACATGCCTAAATTGATCTGTTTTTTCATATAGCCTCCGAATGGTTTCTTCATTCAAAGAGTATATACCCCAATTTAACCTGCGTTTTGGTGCTTTATAAAACAGTGGCTTAGCGGCCTGTCCCTTAAGGAAACGCGATTGTCTAAGCAGTATTAATGATCGTTAAGCGTATGAAACCCTGAATAAATACGTGTAAAAGTAGTAAACCAGCATGCCGCGCCAAAGATATACGCGATGACGGCAAAGTGTTGCGGTAGCAAACAAAATAAAACCAAGCAGCCAATGGTTTCTGTACCTTCGGTTAAGCCGCTCATGTAGTAAAGCGATTTGTTTTTATATACCGGATTATCGATGCCTTGTTTTCCTGCCATGATGGCAAAAGCCAAAAAGCTACTACCAGTGCCGATGAAGGAAAAAATCAAAAATGCGCCTGCAACGGCATTGTGCTCTGGGTTGGCAAGCACAAAGCCAAAAGGAATCAACGAATAGAACAAAAAATCTAAGCTGATATCAAGAAAACCACCCGCATCGGTAATGCCTTGAATCCTCGCCAGTGCACCGTCTAACCCATCACAGATTCTGTTCAGCAAAATAAACAGCAACGCCAACAAGTACTGTTCGGTGATCAAAGCCGGCAGGGCAAAACAGCCAAGTACAAAACCAAACACTGTCGTCTGATTTGCAGTGATACCACATTTATCGAGATATTTCGCACTGAGTGCCAGCGGTTTGCGGATGAGCTTTATACTCAGGCTATCAAGCATGATTTGTCTCCCACGGCCAGTTTAGGCAGCTGCTGCCATCAGGAATATCGTCTTCATCGTGCGTTACCATCAAAGTAGGGATGTTCGCTTGCTGCAATTGTTCGACCACCCAATTGCGAAATTGCACGCGCAGGTCTTTATCCAGCTTGCTATAGGGCTCATCAAGTAGCGCAACTTTTGGCTTTGCTAGCAGCATACGAGTCAATGAGATACGGGCACGTTGCCCTCCCGAAATTTGGTCAGGAAAGGACTCTGCTAGTTTGGTCAATGAAATGTTCTTCAGTGCTTGCATAGCGTGAGCTTTACGCTCTTCACCTTTGATTGAGTTTGGTAGCGCGAAGGCAAGGTTCTCCCACACCGTTAAATGAGGGAAGAGCAAATCTTCTTGGAATAGAATACCGACCTGACGCTTATGGGCAGGGAGGGCATCCAACTTTTCGTTATCAAGCGTAATGGATCCAGAGTAGTTGAACTCGGCGGATAGGTGCCCGGCAATGGCATCCAACAAAGTGGATTTACCACAACCGCTAGGCCCCATCAGGGTAACGATTTCACCTTTTTCTACGGTCATGTTGAACGCTGAAAAAAGCGCGTCGCCATTGGTTTTACGGATGGCGAGGTTTTCGAGACAAAGACTCATTCAGTAGTAAACCTTTTATAGACAAGCGGCGATACTTCCTGTGCAAGTGGCTAAGCAGTATCGCAAAAGAAAAGAACAAGAATGGCAGCAGAGCTTGCCAAATGGCGTAAATAGCGGTGACACGTCGGTCAAAACCACTGGATAGTGCAACGGCTTCGGTTGTGATGGTGCTAATGCGCCCAGCCCCTAGCACCAATGTTGGTAGGTATTGCGCCAGGCTGACACTAATACCGACAGCCCACGCGAATGCAATTGCAGGCAGGAGGATTGGCAGTTTCACTTTTAACCAAGCTTGCATCGGTGATTTACCCAAGCTGAGTGCGACGCGAGTTAAGCCGTTATCGAAGCTGCGCCACGGACCGTCTAGCGAGAGGTAAATAAATGGGAACGCAAAGAATACATGCGCCCAACATACCCAAAAGAAATACGCATTACTGTTTAAGTACAGCGTCACTACTTGCATACCGAATAGCACGGATAGCTGAGGAATCAGCATTGGGATGGCGATGATGTAACCGGGCACCTGCCAGCGATAACGGAGATGATACTCATGTGCTATTAAAGCAAGAACTAGCGCGACAGTCGCGCTGATTAGGGCGATTGACATACTTTGTTCTAGAGTCCCTAGAATACTGTGCCATTCGTATTCCCAAAAACGCAGGCTGTAACGGCTTGGGAGCAAATCTGGAAAGCGCCAACGTTGGGCAAAGCTCCACAGCACCATGAGTGGAATCATTAGAAGTGCAAGTAGCGCGACCAGTGAAAATAGGGTTTTACCGGGTAAACGAAACCCGTTTCGACCAGAGTACTGCCAGCGTTTGAAGCCTTTGGTAATACACCATTCCATTAAGCGTGCAAATCCAATCAAAAGGCTAGCGATCGCAAACAGTATTACTGCGCCAGCGGCAGCTCTTGGTAGGAGCGATAAATCTGGATCGTTAAACCATTGCCATACCAAAACCGCAAACGTGGGTGGGTTGGTAGGGCCAATAATCAGGGCGACATCGACAACGGACAAACTGTAAGCCAATACCGCCAGCATTGGGAAACGAAGTTTTGCTAACCATTGCGGAAATACGCATTTCCACCACGCTTGCGCGGAACTGTAGCCCATCGAGTGACTGACTTTTTCAACCTTATCGACTTTCAATTGCTGAAGGATCGGAATACTCATCAACAATAAAAACGGCACTTCTTTAATCGCAAGCATGATGATCAAACCGAGTGCATGTGGGTCCTTAATCAGCAATGCTAAGTCATTCACCGTTTGTGCATTCGGGTCGTAACCAAACAGTTGGTTGAGAACACGAACGCCCATACCAGTTGGGGCAAACAAGAACGCAAAGCCAATTGCAAACGCGACGTGCGGCATCGCGAGAAGTGGGGAAAGGCTAACTTCAATTTTTCGCCAAAACTTACTGCCCCAAGAGGCTTGTAGAATTGCAAATGCGATGAAGCAAGCCAAGTAGCTACTGAAAATGGCGGAGTAGAAAGTAAGCCCGATGGATGTCCAAACACCTTCCCAATCAAAGACGGCATTGAAGCCATCAAAAGAAAAGTGGTGCAAGCCGATAGGAGGTACATAACCGAGCGCAGAGACCACCACTCCAAGTAGTCCCGGAATGGTAGGTAAAATACAAACTGCGATAATGACTAAATACAGCGCTCTTAACATGGATTCTTACTAATTCCCGTAGCGTTTCAACCATTCTTTTTCCAACGCCGCTTGCCAACTTGGATGTGGCTCAGCGATAGATTTGAATTGTTGAGTGTTTTTGGCCGAACCAGTTAGGTATTGGTTGCTTAGTACCGAAGGGTCGCCCCAGATGTTTAGGTTACCTTTGCGAGACTGTGCTTCAGGGCTCAATAAAAAGTTTATCGCAACTTGTGCACCAGCACTGGCATTTGCGTTCCAAGGAATCGCTAAAAAGTGGATATTTGAGAGTGCTCCTGCGTCCATTGCGTACGCTTTGGTGCTCTCTGCAAGATTACCGCTCGACTGCGCAGAGAAAACCGCGTTCGGGTTAAAGGTAATCGCCAGGTCAGTCTGACCATCATCTAGTAGCTGAAGGGTTTCTGCTGTACCGCCTGGAAACTGCTTACCACCGCGCCAAGCGACTTTATGGAACTCATCTAGATAAGACCACAGCGGTTGAGTGACTTGTTCAAACGTGTCATCGGTAACTGGTTGTTGCAGCTCAGGGGCGTTGTTAGACAGTTCAATGAGTAATGCTTTGATAAAGCTTGTGCCATGAAACTCTGGTGGTCGAGGGTAAGTCAGGCGATTCGGGAACGCTTTTGCATAGCTCAGCATTTCTGAGAATGATTTTGGAGGGTTATGGAGGGTTTGCTCGTCATGGATAAACACTAATTGTCCTACTCCCCAAGGTGCTTCTAGACCTTCTGTTGGCTCGGAGAAGTCCACATCAATTGGTAGAGATTTATCCACATATTGCCAGCTTGGCAAACCTTCGACAAAAGGACCAAATAGCAATTGGTTATCCTTCATTGATTTGAAGTTTTCGCCATTGATCCAAACCATATCAACACTACCACCGCTGTTTTTGCCTGCCGCTTTTTCTGCAATAAGTCGAGTAGTGGTCTCAGAAATATCAGTTACTTTAACGTGGTTTAGCGTCACGTTATAACGTGATTTTAGCTCTCTACTCGCCCACTGTATGTAGCGATTAATTTCTTGGCTCCCGCCCCAAGCATGAAAGTAGACGGATTGCCCGTCGGCTTGCTGTTCGATTTTTTGCCATTCGCTATTCACTGATGAATCGGCAAAAGAAGGTGTCGCAAAAGTCGTGGCTAAAATGCCAATGCTGCTGAGTAGCTTTTTCATATCTATTCCGTGTTATGTCTTTTGGTTCTTGCTTTCGTTTCTATTGACGTTTTCGCAAGTCGTTCCGCTCTGTTACAAGGATAGTAATTCATCTCTCTCTATTATCAATGCCAATCCCAAACGGAATCACTCATTGATTCAAAGAATTACTCTCAATGTGAAGCAAAACGAATAAAGGACAAATTTGGTGTCATTTTAGGAGCGGACCGTTTGTTTGAGGATATTCTTTCAAGTAATTGAAAATTATTGTCCCCAGAGATATGAATAGGTTGTTTTACAGAGCAAAATTGATGTCTAAAGCATGGAATTGAGGGCGAAAAGAGAAAGAAAGTTGGCCATTTAAATGACTTTAGCATGCATGACTAACGATTCATCGATATAAAAAAAGCAGCCGTTTGGCTGCTTTAAGATACTATCTGGTTTACTTAGTTGGGATTAGTTTACCCAGTCACGTAGTGTAAACGTCAATTCGTGATCGGCACTTTTCAGAACAAGACCATCTTTAGTTAGCGTGATATCGCTCCAGTTAGATAGTGTTTGTGTCATTGCGTTTTCGATCTTCATTTGATCTTCCATACACATCTTCATGGTCATGCCCATTTTTTCGATGCGTAGTTGGTTGTTTTTCAGCTCGGCTTGACCGAAGAAGTTGTTACAACCTGCGTTGCCGTTTGCGGTTAGATTTTCACCGATTTCTAGGCGAGCCGCTTTTTGGTGTTCGTCTAGAACGATATTTTTGCCATCAACTTGAACAAGTTCCCAGTTGTGGTGCTGCAAATCTTGAGCCGTTATTTCTTTCACATCATCACCGTTGCTAGCACAAGCAGTCATAAGAACAGGGAGAGAGATTGCTGTAACTAACGTTTTTAGGCTAAGCTTCATTTTATAGACTCCGTTTTTATAAACGCGGTAAGTATAAGTAATAAAACACTGTTTTTGTCAGCATAAGGTTATGGTTTCGTATGTTTTTGACATAACGAAGTATATAGCAAGTTTTGTTGCTGACTAATCTTCTCATTATTTAAACTAGGCCAATACGCCCTAATATGGAAAGAGCGGTTTTAGTATGGAGCAACTGGAGTTTTTTACTGTCCCAAGCCCTTGTGTTGGAGTATGTACCTCCGATGAAAAAGGGTATTGCAAGGGGTGTATGAGAAAGAGAGAGGAAAGGTTTAATTGGCTTAACTTAACCCCCGCTCAGCAGTTGCACGTTATTAAGTTGTGTCGTCAAAGGTACAGAAGAAAGATGTTGGCAGGGAAGACGAAGCCAGAACAGCTTCAAGATGAGTCATCGCCTCAACAAGACTTATTCTAGAACTCTTGTTCAGTCTGTGGGTTACGCCTTCGCTTTCGGTTCTGATTAGGCTTTTACATATTCCCGGTCCGGCAAGGTGTCCTTTAAGAACCGGGAATCTCCTATCCATTTTCCCTATAAAGCGGTAATTGGCGTTATTTCATCGACCAACGGTCGCTAACCCAGCCTCCCGCTTGTTCGTCGAAGTGATTTCCTGAAAATCGATGATTGAATTCAACATCTAATTTACTTGTTGGGCGTTCATCCATGAGTTGATGAATGTATCTCGCCATAGGATCCGTACAAGCTTCACGCTCTCTACGGGTAACTACTTCTTTGATCATTTGGAGTCTGTAGCTATTGCTGGCTCGTTTCATTTTTGACCTCCAGAACTCGATGGCAGCAGTTTGAACACATTGACGTCCAGATCGCTGCTCATTAGTGTGCGCGTGGAGGCACATCACCATCGTTTGAAGTCCAAAGACAAATTGTTTGAGAGCAGTGTTTGTAACGCCATTCACATCTTTCTCAGAATCATTGACTGTGCGATTGAAAATGTTTCGCGAAATTTAGCCGATGAACCTGCATATTTAAAAGACCTTATCAAACATAGAAGCCCAACACAGGGGCGTCAATAACACAAATGAACAATTTTTGAACATATTGTGAAGGTGGAGAGTTTTCAGTAATTTATCGAAAATAAAAAACCGAAGCACAAAGCTTCGGTTTTAAGGAAAGCCCTGACGAAATTGCTTGTAAAAGCTCTTAGCGCCAGGGGTAAGGTGTTGAGTATTAGCTACCAGTTGCAGGACAACCTTTTACTGGTTGGCCATTACTGAAGTACTTGACGTTCTCTAAGTTCTTGTTGTAGTTATCCGCAGAGATTTGTGGGTTGTTTACGAAGAACTCGCGCAAAACGTATGCATCGGTTAGCTGTGTAGATTGAACATCGATGATTGGATAGTTATCGCCACCAGCAGCACTGAAGCTGATTACAGAGAATGTGTACGTTGCGTCTAGATCGAAGCCTTTATTGTTAATATCGGTAATGGTTACTGAGCCAGCATCACAATTTACATCTAAAGTGATGTTATCTAGTTGAGCGTAAGCACCAGAACCTGCAGATTTCGTCGCAACCACGTCTAGGTATTCTTTAACTTCTTTACCTGTCATAGTTGCTTTAGTCACGAAGTTACCAAATGGCTGAACCGTTAGTACGTCACGGTAAGTGATATCACCATCTTGGATTGAATCACGCACGCCGCCAGAGTTCATCACACCAAAGTCAGCATTTACCGTTTTGTAAGTACGGTATGCCTCGCCGAGTAGGTGACCTAGGTTAGTTTGTTGAGAGCGAACTACGTTACGATCACCTTCTAACTTACCCGTCGTATTAGAAATCTTCTCATCTAATAACTCTTGACCTTGTTGTTGGTATGGCAGTAGTAACGCTTTTACCGTTGCATCTTGTTGAATTCGTTCACCGATAACTTCATCGTTTTCGTCTAGAAGGTTTACAGGAATCAGTGCGTAATTCGCTAAATGAAGCTTGCCGTCGTAGTATTCGAAGTCAGCACGACCCACATATTTACCCCACTCATGCGCTTGCATAATCCAAGTGCCTTTTTGTTGGTCTGGGGCACAATCATCCCCAGGTTTGAAATCAGCATACTCATTGGTACCTGGTTCCATACATACAGGGTTTTGTGAGTGACCACCGATGATAGCGTTTAGCTGTCCTTCTTCAAGAGAGCGAGCGAGTTTAACGTCACCTGGTGCTTCACTACCGTTTTTGCCATCTTCGTAGTGACCCATGTGCGTTGTTGCAAATACTAGGTCTACCTTTTCGTTCTCTTCGATTTCCTTCAGTACCTTTTTGATTTCTACTTGAGGGTCTTCGAAGTGGATGTTTGATACGTTGTCTGGATTGACTAGCTTCGCAGTGTCTTGCGTTGTTAGACCAATAACAGCGATCTTAAGGCCGTTGATAGTAAATACTTTGTAAGGGTCGAAGTAACGCTCGTTTGTATCTTTTTTATAGATATTCGCAGCCAGCATAGGGAAGTCAGCTAGCTCGGCTTGCATATCGAGAATATCTAGTGAGTTATCAAATTCGTGGTTACCGACAGCCATTGCATCGTAACCAAGTAGGTTCATCCCTACGAAGTCTGGAACCGCATCTTGCATGTCTGATTCTGGTACGCCGGTATTAATATCACCGCCAGATAGCAGAATGGTTTCACCGCCTTTTGCTTCGACTTCTGCGCGGATAGATTCGATTAAAGTGTGACGCGCAGCCATGCCGTATTCGCCGTCGCTGTTATGCCAAAAGCGACCATGGTTATCGTTAGTGTGGAGAACGGTGAACTTAGTACAAGAATCTGCAGTCTCGCAGGTTACTGGAGAATTGTCGCTGTCTGAGCCGCATCCTGCTAGCGCAGCGCCTACTGCCACTACCAAAAGAGATTTGGAAAACTTCATAAGGGATCCTTTCTTTGTGATTTTGTTATTGTTACGGCGTGAAATATACGGAATTAATGTGAAACTTTAGTGATCTATCTCTTATTTATACTTCTATCGGAGAAATGAATTAATAAGCCTGCAAACTACGTCTATAAATAAACAGAATTGGTATTTAGTATTTATTTTGTATCGCTAGCTCTATTTTTTGTGAGGTAGTTAATTGAATGTGTGTTGTTTGTGTGAATCAATGCGCATTTTTGCGAAGTATTACGCTGATTTTGGTGATTATTTTGCCAAGTTTATGTTTTTCCTAATAGGTATGACACAAATCGTTATAAATTTTCGCTCTAATGATGAGGGGCTCGGTTTGTATGCATAATGAACAGCACAGAGCTTAAACTCATTTGATCATGGCTTTATTCTGCCAAACTCTATCAAAAATTGTATTTATCTCTTTACTATAATTGCGATCGTTTAGAAACCTTATGCTTTAGGCATCGTTTATTTATCCTCATCCGATACCTTATCGTGCTTATTCCGCATTTGACACTCGAGTGTTTAAACAAATAGATTCAACCTAATGAGTCAAAATGAAAAGTAAATAATGGATCGTTCTTCTTCGAATATTATGATGTGAACTATCATTTAATTAATGAAAATGAAATAGATTAATGTAAAGCGTTGCGACTGTAGCCGTTATCTTTGAGCTTTGGTTTAAAGGGTAGGGTTAAAAGAATTTGTAAGTGGTGAACGCTAATAAAGGATGCTTATGAGATACACAGTAAGGGACGCACTCAAAAAGGAAGCAGCCCAAATCGCCAAGATACACGTTGATTCTTGGCAGGTGGCGTATAAAGGATTAATGCCAAAGAGCTACATAGAGCAGTTTACGATTGAGCGTCGAGAAAGGATGTGGGCGCGAGTGATGACGGAGCAACTGGCCCAATTGATCGTAGTTGAGAGGCAAGGAGAAATTGTTGGCTTTTTAAGTTACGAGTTACCTAACCACACCAGCGAAGATAAAACGGCATTAGTGACATGTTGCTACGTTACGCCGCTACATTATGGGCAAGGAGCAGGAAGTGCACTGTTAGATGAGTTAGAGACACGTTTGCTCTCTACGTCAGTTATGCAGATCAGTTTGAAAGCACTGGATACTAATCAACAGGGGCTTAACTTTTACAAGAAGTGTGGTTTTGTGCGTACTGGAGAGGAAGAGTCGGAAGTGATTGAGAGTATGACGCTGACCGATCTCACTTTAGTGAAGTATATTGCCCGTTCATAAATCAAATGTTATATGCCAAATATAGTAAAACCCCGGAGGTGGTAAGACTCCGGGGTTTTGAAATTTTTTAGATGTCTCGGTTGGTAAGTCCGATTATCTTTTATGCAAAAGGTTTGGATTTAATCCGATTAATTCCTTGGTAGGGAATTAGATGCGGATGAAGTCCATGTGTTCAACTTTTGGCTTGAACGCGTGACGTTGAACGTCTTGTGGCTTAACTTTAACTTCTTTGCCATCGATAACTAGAACGATGCCTTCGTAGAATTCAGGCTTGTCCATTTGGTTTACGATGTCGTCGTGGTTAAGAACGATAGCTACTGCTGCTTCTTCACCGCCGTATACAACTGCAGGGAATTTGCCAGCGTGACGTAGGCGGCGGCTCGCACCTTTACCTAGTTCAGTACGTACTACTGCTTCGAATTTCATAGTATTTACTCTCAAATTAGTAAAAATCAAATGTTCACAATCAACAATGCGACCTTGTTGTTCGTGGTAAAGCTTGAAACAGGAACTGTTCAAGCGAGCGCGGATACTATCATTCCACTTATAAATGGGCAACCCAAATCGTATCCAAATCAACAAAAAGGTATGATTTAGCGGGGTGGAAGGCTATCCCTTTTAACGCTTTGCTTGGATTTTGTTCACATCGACTTCATTTTCATCGGTTTACTAATCATGGTCCGAAGAACAAAGTTTATGTGTTATATGCTTTATGTTCGGCTGAGATGTAAGACTAAAGATGCTTTTAATCCACCTAAAGCGCTTGTATCCAATGTTAATTGACCTCGGTAACTGTGTGCCATTTCACTGACTATGTTTAGACCAAGACCTGAGCCAGGGGTTGTTTCATCCAATCTAACTCCTCTCTTGATTACTTGACTCAGTTTCTCTTTAGGGATGCCTGGCCCATCATCTTCAATAATGATGTGTATATTTTCCTTATCCTGAGAGGAGTGCACACGAATCATGCTGTTGGCCCACTTATAGCCATTTTCTAGCAAGTTACCTAGCATTTCATCGAGATCGGTCTGCTCTACTGCTACATTCAGCTCTGAATCAAGTTCATTAATTAAGGTAATGCTTCGGCTCGCATACACTTTATCAAACGCCATTGAGATAGCATCCACACGATCTGCTGGGTTCGACTTCACTGATAATATGTTCATCGATCCGGCCATACGGGCACGACCCAAATGGTAATCGATATGGTCTTGTATTTGATTGATTGGAGCTCGGAGACGGGATTGTGCCTCAGGTTCTAACGTCTGAACTTCATTTTTTAGAACAGAAAGTGGCGTTTTAAGTGCATGAGATAGGTTACCTGCATGATTGCGAGCTCTCTCTAGTAATTCTTGGTAATGGAACAGCAGAGCGTTGAGGTCGAAGATTAGAGGAGAAATCTCTTTTGGGTAGGTTTCTTCTAGACTCTTTTTATTACCAGACTTCAGCTCGGCTAATTCTTTTTGTAGCTTTGTAAGCGGACTCAATGACCAAGCAATTTGCAGTAAAATGACGGTAAGTACGCCCGCGAATAATAAACCCAAAATAAGCCAAAGTTGGCCGATTAACGTTTGAAGGGTATTTTTAATGGGCTCTTCGTCAATACCAATAATAATGTGAATAGGACCATCGTAATCAGGAAGATACAGCGCTTTTTCTAGCGTAATTAGTTTTTCGCCTCTTGCTCCATACGCATCTTTATCCAAACCTTTGTATTCGATTTTTTTGTCCCACAAAGAACGAGAACGTTCGAGGCTTGCCTCTGTAGAGGCACTCCAATACAAACCACTGTAAGGTCGGTTAAATCGAGGGTCTGATAGCTGAGCTGCGAGTGAAAGATGCCCGGTGTTATCGACTTCTAACTGTGCGGCGACTTCATCCATAAAAATGCTGAGCTGTGAGCGAGTGTCATCAACCATATAGTTGTAGACCTGCGTCGGTATAGTCACACCAGCGGCGAGGATCATTGCTGTTAACCAAACGATCGCCGCTAAAACGAGGCGACTTTTGATACTCAGTCGTTTTATTGCGTTCAACGGTAGCCTGTTTCTATTCGGCATTTAATTGGTATCCCAACCCTCGGACAGTTTTGATGATCTTTGGTGCGATTTTTTTGCGAATTCGGCCGATAAAAACTTCGATTGTGTTGGAGTCACGATCAAAGTCTTGTTTGTAAATGTGCTCAACGAGTTCGGTTCGAGAAATCACTTTTTCCGGGTTATGCATAAAGTAAGCGACCACTTTATACTCTAGCGCAGTCAAGCTTACCGCCTGCCCTTGCCACATGACTTTAGAAGTGCGTGTATCCAAGCTCAAGTCGCCAATTTGCATTACAGGAGAGGCATTACCAGAGGCTCTTCGCAGCTGTGCACGAATACGAGCGATAAGCTCAACCATTTCAAATGGTTTAGTTAGGTAATCGTCTGCACCTGCGTTTAAGCCTTCAACTCGCTGCGTTAGGGTGTCGCGAGCGCTTAGAATCACGACAGGAGTATTAATGTTTTCATCTCGGATGCCTTTTAGGACGGTAAGACCATCCAGTTTTGGCAAGCCGAGGTCAAGAACAATGGCGTCCCATTCTTCCGAAGTCGCGCGATACAGAGCGTCTATGCCATCTTGGGACAATTCTGGTACCCAGCCGGTACTTTCTAATGTTTCGATGATTTGCTCGCCTAAACGAGGATCATCTTCAACAACAAGTATTTTCATATTGATGATTCTTATTATGTTTGGATTTTTATCGAAGTAAGCTACGCATCGCGTCTGGATTACGCATTAGACAAGTTTAGTTGTTTTGCGGCTTTAACGCTTTGTTAAAGCTGCGACCTTTGATCTCAAGCATTTCTAGCGTGGCGGCGTCGTACTCAACTTTCAGGACGCTGTTGTTGTACAGAATTTTCAATTCATACACCCAAGCATCATCATCTTCTTCAAGCTCGACCTTGATGATGCGGCCGTATAGGTCGTTTTCTACTGCGGCGTAAAGTTCCGAAAATGGTCGTATATATCCTTGTTGAACCGCGCGGTAGACCTCATCTTGATCTTCATCGAATTCGATGCGTGTTCCTGGCTTTTCGACATCTTGCACGATGGCGTGGCCATTTTGTGATGTGTACTCGTTGCCATGCTTGGCAAAACTTGGTGCACACATGAATGTCGTGATAAGGCCGAAAAGTAACGCAGAATGTAGAGAAGTCGTTGCTTTATACATAGTCAAACCTTTTCTGGAGCGTTAGCCGCAGTATATCGGATATAGATGAACAGAGAGTGAATCAGCTAATTAAGTTTTGCCATATGTTGTCGATGTTATTTCAACTCATCTTCAAAAATCTTATCCCGCAGCTTCCAAAAGCGACCAGATTTTCTAGCAATAACAAACTGAGGCAAACGGAAACGATGTTGATTAGCTACAACGCGTGTCGGTGAAGCCTCTTCAAAAGGGCGATGCTTGTCTGCTAAGTGGGGGCGTACGAACTGATCTTTAAACGTTTGTTTTTGTTTTTTGGTACTCAATGACCAAAACTCATGAACTAACGCATTGCCTTCGCCTTGGTATGGTTCACCAGAATACGTCACTTTTAGCTGAGATTTACCATCACTGGACTTAAATACAGATAGGTCCATTTCTGTGCATTCAAAGATTAATGCATCTTTGAGATTAAGGGCTTCTTTTAGCTTTTTATCTGGGTCAACGAGCGTCGCGTCACACTCATGACAAATTCGTGCAGCGATATCGTTGTCCGCACCACATTCACCGCAGTATTTGGCACGAAAACGGTAGCCACAGTGTTCACGTTCGCCTGTGTCTTCATCTTCAAAGTAACCTTGGCAACGTCTGCCAAAATGTTCAACCAAGAAACCGTTACTATCCAACTTACCCCAGAAGTTGTTATTGAATCCGCAAGCCGGGCAAGGAATCGTGATAATTTCACTGTCAGAGTCTGGTTTGGGATCACCGACTTCAGGTTGGTATAAATCGTAGCTGTTGCCTGCGTAATCAAGCACTAAACATTCTGATTTTCCGTCTGATAAGCGTAATCCTCGTCCTACTATCTGTTGGTACAGACTGACTGACTCTGTTGGTCGCAAAATCGCGATTAAATCGACATGCGGCGCATCAAAACCGGTTGTCAGTACCGAAACATTGACCAAGTATTTTATTTGGCGATTCTTGAACGCTTGGATGATCGCATCGCGCTCCGGCGTAGGTGTATCACCAATGACGATTTCAGTTTCGCCTTCTGGCAATAAACTGTGGATCTCCTGTGCGTGTCGGACAGTTGCAGCGAAGATCATGACACCTTGACGCTCTTTCGCATATTGCATGATTTGCTCAACAATTTGTGGAGTCGCACGTTTGGCTTTATCGATCACCATGTCCATTTCTGCTTCTTTGTAGCGTCCGGTGTTAGCGGGCTTCAGCTGAGAGAAGTCGTAAGACAAAACGGGCGCATCCATCATGCGGGCTGGAGTGAGGAAGTTTTCGTCGAGCAAGTAACGGATCGGCAGTTCGAAAATACAATCGCGGAAGAATCGAGGCTCTTCGGTTCGCACTTGACCTCGGGTGTGATACTGATAAATCCAGCCCATTCCTAAACGATAGGGCGTTGCAGTTAGTCCCAGCACCTTAATGCCAGGGTTTAGTTCTCGTAAGTGAGTAATAACTTTTTGGTAGCTGCTGTTTTTGTCATCTGGCACACGATGGCACTCATCAATAACGAGCAGAGAAAACTGGTTTTTGAACGAATCTAAGTTACGTACGACCGATTGAACCGAAGCAAACACGACTTGCTGGTCAGTTTCTTTTCGTCCCAATCCTGCTGAGAAGATAGAACCTTTTAAACCATAACCTTCATACTTTGCGTGGTTTTGCTCGACCAGTTCTTTTACGTGGGCGAGGACTAACACTCGTCCTTTCGCAAGGCGAGCAAGTTCTGCGATCACCAAGCTTTTCCCGGCACCGGTTGGCAGCACGATCACTGCTGGTGTCGAGTGTTTACGAAAGTAATGAATAACGGCTTTAACCGAGTCGGCTTGATAAGGACGAAGTGTGTACATGAAAATATGTGAAATTGCTCAACTATTCGAACGAGGAACGCTATAATACCTGACTTTTTATACCCAAGTGACCTTTAAACCAAGATTTAGAGATCACTTGGGTATAATTCAATGAGGTATTCATGCGTTTAGATAAATATTTGTGTGACGCTCTGGGTGCAACACGCAAACAGGCAACAAAGATCATCAAAAGTGGAGACATCACCGTAGACGGTGAGGTTCAAAAAAGTGGTGCATTTAAAGTACCTGAAGGTGCGGAAGTGATGTGGGAAGACCGTGTTATTGGTGCTCCTGGTCCTCGTTACATTATGTTGTATAAGCCTGCTGACTTTGTTTGTTCACATGAAGATGGCTACAACCAAACTGCATTCGCATTGCTTGATGAGCCTAAAATTGAAAACCTTCACTTTGCGGGCCGATTAGATGTCGACACAACTGGTCTAGTGTTGATTACGGATGATGGTAAGTGGTCTCACCGTATTACCTCACCTAAGCATAAGTGTGAGAAAACGTACCGTGTTTGGCTCGTCGATGCTATTCAGCCAGATTACGCGGAAAAGCTCGAGCAAGGCATCATTTTGCGCAATGAATCAGAAGCAACATTGCCTGCTCGTTTGGAAATCGTGAACGAGGCCGAGAATGAAGTATTGTTAACTATCGTGGAAGGTAAGTATCACCAAGTGAAACGTATGTTCGCGGCGTTAGGAAATAAAGTTGAGTACTTACATCGTGAGCGTATTGGTTCTATCGAACTTGATGAGGCACTAGAACCAGGTGATTATCGCTACCTCACGCAAGAAGAAATTGATTCTATTTGGAATTAATTGTCGGCATGGGAAATTCTTTAGTTCCTAATAGGAACTAGTCTTTTGGTAGGAATTGGCTCAAAATAAATTTTCCTACCAAAATTAGTGCCTAGACAATTCCGGTGTGCTTACTCATCTCAGTGATATGCCTTTGCATTTAGCTGAGGCATGCATACTCTTATTGCAAAGCCTTCGGCTACGGTGAATGGAATGATGGTGTCAATGCCATCATTTTTACTGCATTGTGTTTGTTTCCCATAAACACATTTCGCTTTCACATGCTTTTCTATGTCGAGTTCGTCAAGGTCACACCTTGGTACATATTTGTCCTTATGATTCTCGAACGTTGGATAGAACAGGTTTTTGGCTTCTACATTCAGCGATATGAGAACTGTCCGTTATTTTCACTTTGTTCTGCAAGTATTGACGGTAGGGCTCCAACAAGAGGTAAAAGAATGACAGAAAAAGCTCAAAGTGCTCCGCAATCCCAAATCAGTTTTCTATTGTTTCTGGTACTAGGAGCGATTGGTGCTTTGACGCCTTTGGCGATCGATATGTATTTGCCTGCGATGCCGACAATAGCGAAAGATTTGGGGGTCGCGCCTGGCGCGGTTCAGATTACGTTGACGGCTTATACCGCGGGTTTTGCGATCGGCCAGTTAATTCACGGGCCGCTTGCCGATAGCTTTGGTCGCAGACCTGTGTTGATTTTAGGCGTACTTTTCTTCGGCTTGGCTGCTGTTGTGAGTGCGACAACAAATGGCATTGATGCGCTGACCTATGTACGTACGGCACAAGGTTTTGCTGGCGCGGCAGCGGCGGTCATTATCCAAGCTGTCGTGCGTGACATGTTTGACCGTGAAGACTTTGCACGCGCAATGTCCTTCGTTACTCTGGTCATTACTATTGCGCCGTTGGTGGCACCGATGATCGGTGGTCATCTCGCGATTTGGTTTGGTTGGCGTTCCATTTTTTGGGTATTAGCTATTTTCGCTGTAGTTGTGATTTTTCTCGTACTTTGGAAAATCCCTGAAACGTTACAGCCTGAAAATCGTCAGCCTCTTCGTTTCCGCACGACGCTGAGAAACTACGCCAGATTATGCTCCAATCCTGAAGCGATCGGTTTGATGCTCTCAGGTGCGTTTTCATTTTCCGGAATGTTTGCATTTTTGACGGCGGGTTCGTTTGTTTATATTGATTTATATGGTGTTCGACCAGACCACTTTGGTTACCTATTTGGTTTGAACATTGTGGCGATGATCATCATGACCAGTATTAATGGTCGCTTGGTGAAAAAAGTTGGTTCCCATGCCATGCTTCGTTTTGGGTTGTTCGTGCAACTTTTGGCGGGGATTGGTTTATTCGTAAGTTGGTTAATGGACTTCGGATTATGGGGCATTGTGCCTTTTGTTGTGCTGTTTATCGGTACATTGTCGACGATAGGTAGTAACGCGATGGCGCTGCTTTTAAGTGGTTACCCATCAATGGCGGGTACGGCGTCGTCTCTAGCGGGGACATTAAGATTCGGTATCGGTTCATTGGTTGGTGCGCTGGTGGCATCACTGCCCGGGAATGTTGCTTGGCCGATGATCATCGTGATGTTTACTTGTTCTGTGCTTTCAGCACTGTTTTATTGGACTTTAGGAAGAAAGGCGTAATGTCGAATTACACCAAAGAAATTCAAAACTTGGTTAACTCAGCACTTGAAGAGTTAGATCAAGAGCATCGCTCAGGTAAGTTAGCCAATGCCCCTGTTGCGAATAACCATTATTTAGTGCGTTGGGTAACAAAGGCGCTAAAATCACAACGTTTCGGACGTACGGTAGGCGATGACTTAACGCGTTGGCAAAAAGCAGGTCGCTCAAAGGGGAACGATGCTGGTTTGTTGTTTATCTTTAAACGTATTTCTGCTTTTTATGCGCAATTCTTCCCTGAAGGTGAAGACTCCAAAGTGTTCAAAGATTCAGATATTGAGTCTTTTCTTGATTTGATGGAGCAAGCAGGCTGGGAAGTCTCAACGTCTGAGCAACTGATTGGGTGCGGCAAAGTACAAATCTTCACTGAAGGTCAAAACTCTTTAGCGTTATGTGCAGACCAATGCGAAAGCTGTTTTGATGGCGAGTTGCTCGTAAAGCCAATGAGTTGGTTTGTACGTGGCAATCATGCTGAGTTTGTTGAGAAAGCAGCGCAAGCGGGCTTTATGGTACATAAGGTAACAGACTACAAATCGATGGTGAAATACCATGGCGAGTACCTTATTTTTCCCGCAAACGAAGGCAACCAGTTAGCCGAAATTCCACTCTCGTTCAAAGCTGACTAAAGTGACATTTTGAGTGTTTAGAAGCCCCTGTTATTGGGGCTTTTTGTTTTCTAAACGGTTTGCTTCTTTCGCGATGGCTTTGACCATGCCTTTAAATATGAAAAGATGGGCTGGCATCATTGCAAACCAATAAAGCAGCCCAAGAAACCCTTGCGGGTGCCACCAGGCGGTAATATCCAGCTCTCGTTCGTCACCGAGATCTTTGATGGTAATTTCTAAACGCCCAAGGCCTGGGCCTTTCATACCAAAAAACAGTGAAAGAAACTGATTATTATCGCAGCGAATCACTTTCCAAGAGTCAATAAAATCACCGACTTTAAGCTCTGGTCCAGGAGGAGAAACGCGAATCGGTTTTCCGCCACCAAAAAAGATATCGAGCCATTCACGTGTACGCCACAAGATGTTGGCAAAGTAATAGCCTTTTTCGCGACTCCCGATCTTTTGCGCCACTTTCCATAATGCTGCCGCTGAGGCTTGGGTTTTAATGCTCGCTCCAGCTTGTTTTGGGTAATAGCCATATCCTGGTTGCCATCGACGAAGCGCTGCGGGTTCAAACCCCCAGACATTACTGCGTACAAATGTGCCTTCATCTTGAATGGTATCAGTTACCGCTTGCTCGTAGCTGATCAGCGTTTGAGGAAATCGTTCTTCAATCGCTTTAGAGTCTGCAATGTAGTCGTGCTCTAAGCCCGCAAGTAATGCTTTACCGATACTAGTTGGCACTGAGGTAACTAAACCTAGCCAGTACGATGCCATTTTCGGAGTAAGTAGCGGGGTCGACCACAACCGATACGGCTTGTTCGTGATTCGGCAAATGACTTTGAACTGCTCGCGGTAGCTAAGTGTATCTGGCCCTCCAACTTCATAAATTTCACTTTCTTCTGGATAGGGGGCTTCTGCTAACTTCAACAAATAGTGGTTGAGATTGGGCAAGGCGATAGGGTTCGCTTTTGAGTCGACCCATTTAGGCGCGATCAAAATAGGTAAGTTGTAGACAAAGTCACGCATGATTTCGAAAGCGGCAGAGCCGGGGCCGATGATAACGCCTGCACGCAATTCAGTTACTGGAATACCAGACTGTCGAATTATTTTTCCCGTGGCTTTACGAGCGGCTAAATGGCGAGAGTTTCCGGTTTGAGGTTGAATGGCACTCAAATAGATAACATGCTCGACGGAGCTTTGTTCCAACGCATATTTGAAGTTCAAAGCAAGGTTTAGTTCGTACTCAACAAAGTCATCACCTTGAGCCATCCCGTGCACGAGAAAAAATACTAAATCAAAATCGTTCACTACAGCCTTCGTGGTCTCTGCGTCAGCCAAGTCGAGATACCTTAACGTTAAATTAGGGTGAGGCTGAGTTCTTGACTCTAAATAATCAATATGTCGCGCCGCTGCTGTGACGGCGTAACCTTTATCTAAAAGTAACGGAAGAAGTTGAGAGCCAATGTAACCCGAGGCGCCTAGCACCAACACCTTTTTCATTATCTGTCCTTTTATCGTTGGTGGAATAAACACCACAGAGTATAATCATGAGACACTTTCCCCATTCTATCAATAAGTTGTCGTTGGAGCGCTTGTGACTTTTCTTTCTCAACTCTCAATACACGCAGATAAAGCATTCTTACGTCGTTTATTTGCAATCGCGTTACCAATTACACTGCAAAGCATGATGTTTTCAAGCCGAAGCCTCGTCGATGTTCTTATGCTTGGTCAACTTGGTGAAGCAGAAATTGCCGCAGTTGGAGTTGCTGCGCGCGCGACTTTCGTCACCACCATTATGTTAGTTGGGGTGACAACGGGTGGTGCATTGTTAACCGCTCAATATTGGGGGGCTGGCGATAAAGTTGGGGTGCGTCGCAGTACCGCTTTAACATGGATGATCGCAATGATGTTTGCTGCGATTGCTGTTGCTTTGTTTGTTGTTTTTCCACAGCCCATCATGAGTTTGACTACCGATTCACAAGAAGTGATTGAGCTAGGGGCCAGCTATCTCATTATTTCGTCGGTTAGCATGTTTGCTGTTGCATGTGTGGCCAGTATGTCGGTGGGCCTAAGGGCGATGTACCAACCAGGCTTAAGCACTTTTTTTAGTGGTATAGGCATTTTATCTAATGTGTTTCTTAACTGGGTTTTAATTTTTGGTCAATTAGGCTTTCCTGCTCTGGGGATTACGGGAGCAGCGATCGCAACGGTAATCAGTGGCGCGATCGAAGTAGGTTGCCTGTTTGGTTATCTATGGTTGAAAAAACACATAATCGCATTTGGTTGGGATGATATACGCGCAGGATTGGTCTTAGATAAAATTACGCGTTTCTTGAGCCTCTCTTTGCCAACCACATTTAACTTCTTGGCGTGGGCTGGTGGGCTGTTTGCTTATCACGCCATCATGGGGCAAGCAGGCGTACAAGGTTTGGCGGCACTTTCCGTAATGACACCTGTTGAGTCGATCGCATTGGCGATGATGATTGGTTTATCGAATGCGGCTGCAGTTCTAGTCGGGAACCAGCTCGGCGCTCGTAATTTTGAACCCGTTTATTATCAAGCATGGGCTACGGTCATTTTGAATGTGCTTATCGCATTTGTGGTCGCCGTCTTGTTGATAGTGTCAAATCAATGGATCCTTAATGCGTTTAGTGCACTGACAACAGACACTCGCGAGCTAGCTGAACAGTTTATGGTGATTCTTGCGTTGGGTGTCGTGCTACGCTCGGTGCCGATGATGGCGATTGTTGGTGTATTACGCGCGGGCGGTGATGTTAAGTTTTGTTTGTATCAAGACATCTTGGCGCAGTGGGTGATCGGGATTCCACTCGCAGCATTTGCAGCGATTTATCTCAATTGGGACCCACAATGGGTTTACTTACTCTTTTTGACGGAAGAAGTTGTGAAGTGGGCGATTTGCTTGCCAAGAATGGTTAGCCGAAAATGGATGAAAAACCTGATTGGCCAGTAAGGAGGAACAGAGTTTATTTTGGCTGCAAAAATCTGCTCAAAACGTCAACAAAATTAGCAACAGAAAGTGAATCGAGTTGCATTTGTACTTCCATAGTGTGATCAAGCATTCAAAATACTTTCTACTAACAGGATTTTAGTGTAGATTCTGATCCCAATTTTTAAACACCATCCGAGCGGCATAATCAATGTTAAAACTGTCAGACCTATGTAAAGGCTATGTAGACGGGGGAGAGTTTCACCCTGTATTACAAGGGGCAGAATTAACATTGCAGCAAGGCGACCAAGTTGCTCTGATGGGAGAAAGTGGTTCGGGTAAAAGTACTCTGCTGAATTTAATCGCCGGATTAGATACTGCTGACTCTGGTGAAGTGCAGTTTCCAAATTTTGCTATGCATGAAGCACCGGAGCATTTAAGAACCCTTTATCGCCGCAACAATATTGGTAATATCTTCCAACAATTCAACCTGCTTCCTACACTTAATATTGCCGACAATATTCGTTTTTGTCGTCAGTTAAAAGGTCTGCCGGAAGATAAAGAGTTGTGGCGTCAAATTCTTTCTGCTTTGGACTTAATGCCATTGCTAGGACGTTATCCGGAAGAGGCGTCTGGTGGTCAGCAACAACGTGCGGCGATTGCTCGCGCCCTTTATATGGAACCCAAAATCCTGCTTGCTGATGAGCCAACTGGTAGTCTAGATGAGCGAAACGCAGAAGCAGTAATGCGCTTATTAACGAGTCTCGCTCGCCAACTGGAGTGTACTTTGCTGTTAGTGACGCACAGTGAAAAAGTGGCCGCCCATATGGAAGGAAAGATTCGACTTCAAGGAGGGCAGCTACATGTTATGGCCCGTAGTTAAGGCACTACTCGGTCATTACCGTCGTTACCCTCTACAAATTATTCTTGTCTGGCTGGGATTAACTTTAGGCGTGTCCCTCCTTGTTGGTGTTACTTCTATCAACCAGCATGCAAAACAAAGTTATGCTACTGGGGAAAAGCTTTTCTCCAATCCTTTGCCATACCGAATCCGAACGAAGCACTCTGCCAATAAAATTCCTCAAGGTTTCTATATTCAGTTACGTCGAGCTGGGTTCAACCAATGTGCACCGTTTGACGTGCTGCATCTAGATGCCAAGACCGATATGAGCCTGATGTTGGTGGGGATAGATCCTGTCGCGATGATCCCACTACAACAAGGAAAATCGCTAGGTGAGATGCCTGTTTTATCACTAATGAAGCCTCCTTATCCTATTCTCGTTAGTCAAGATTTGGCCGCTTACATGAGTTGGCAGGATGGGGACTTCATTGAGATGAATGACGGAAGCCGTCTTGGGCCTATTCAAGTAGATAAGGACAAGATGCTTTCGGGTACTCGGCTGGTTACTGATATATCGTTGTTGCGTATGCTCAAGCGGAGCTCAGGTTTGTCTGCGATTTCTTGTGGCGAAATGCCAGAGGAAAAGCTGATAGCACTGAAAAACATGTTGCCAAACGGAATGACGCTCGTTAGGAATACGCGTACTGAGCTTGAGTCGCTAACTAACGCATTCCATATGAATCTCACCGCGATGGGAATGCTGTCGTTTTTGGTCGGGTTGTTTATTTTTTATCAAGCGATGTCTCTGTCTTTCATCCAGCGACAACGTTTGGTAGGTATTTTGAGACAGACTGGTGTTAACGGAACACAGTTAGCGCAAGCCTTATTGCTAGAGTTGTCTTTGCTCGTCTTTATTGCGTGGGCGTGTGGTAACTTTTTTGGCTTGATCTTAGCGAATGAACTTATCCCAGCAGTGTCTTCGAGCCTGAGTGATTTGTATGATGCCAACGTAGGTTTAACCATAGGATGGTCATGGCAATCTAGCTTATATAGCCTAATCATGGCAGCGATGGGTGCGTTGATATCGTGTCTGTGGCCATTAATCCGTTTGCTGAAGTCACAACCAATCCGCCTTTCTTCTCGACTGTCGCTAATGCGATTTGCTGGAAGAGAGTTCTCTTGGCAGGCGCTTGCGGCATGTGCGTTTTGTGTCGCTGCAATAGCGGTATATCAGGCGCCGAAAACACAAGAAACCGGCTTTGCAATTATTGCGCTGATGTTGGTTAGTGTGGCGTTGTTTATGCCATTTATTATGTGGCATATGTTCCAAAGTTTTTCTTATACCATGCGATGGGTTCGTGTCCGTTGGTTTTTTGCTGATGCAGCAGCCAGCATGAGCTATCGCGGTGTGGCTACGATGGCGTTTATGTTAGCGCTGGCGGCAAACATTGGTGTAGAAACAATGGTCGGAAGCTTTCGAGATACAACCGATAAGTGGCTAAATCAGCGATTAGCCGCTGATGTGTACATCTATCCGACCAACAATTCAGCCGCTAGGATGAGCGCATGGCTCCAGAATCAGCCAGAGGTGAACTCGGTTTGGTGGCGCTGGGAAAAAGATATGCCGACCGAGCACGGTGCTCTACAAGTTGTAAGTACGGGCTCTTCTGAAGGTGAGTTAGACTCACTTACCGTCAAGTTAGGTGTCCCAAATTACTGGTATCAACTGCACGCTACCAAGAGCTTAATGGTCAGTGAGTCGATGGCCTTGAAGCTGGATATCCGCCCTGGCGATTTCATTAACTTGCAAGAACCGCTTGGTGGTGATTGGCAAGTCGTAGGCGTTTACTACGATTATGGAAACCCATATAACCAGGTGATGATGTCGCACCGGAATTGGCTGTATGCATTTGCAGGTACGGGTAATGTTGGTCTTGGCGTAGTATTAAAAGATAACGTCAATGGAGAAGGGCTGAAAAATCGCTTAGAGAATGTATTCCGTCTCCCGCAAGATCGTGTGTTTGATAACGGTAATATTTATAGCCAAGCAATGAGAGTGTTTGATCATACCTTTGCTATAGCAGGAACCTTGGGCAATATCACGCTGATTATTGCCGTGTTTGGTTTATTCTTTGCGACGTTGGCAGGAGAACTTTCACGGCAGCGGCATTTTTCCTTATTAAGATGTATGGGTGTGTCCGGAAAAGAACTTGTCGTATTAGGTGGTTTGCAGCTATTCGTCTTCGGAGCCATTTCTGCGATTATTGCAGTGCCGCTCGGCTTGGCGCTCGCACATTTGATCGTTGATATTATCATTAAGCAATCATTTGGCTGGTCTCTAGAGCTTCAAACGATTCCATGGGAGTATGCTCAAACCATTGCTTGGGCGATGCTTGCCATTATGGTTGCTGGCGCATTGCCAGTTATTAGAATGATCAAAAGTACACCGATGAAGTCATTAAGGGACGCGTTGTAATGAAAAAAATGGGCTCTAAAAAACGCTTGTTGGTTTCAACGCTCATTGTTGTTACGTTCACTTTTCTGACTGGGGCTGCTTTTTACTCAACTTTTTGGTTAGAGGCGACAGCAACACGAGAAAGCGAACTTGATTCTATCTTAACGCGTGAAAATCAAACGATTTTCGAGCCTGTACTACCTAATGAGCATGTCTCTTTACCCTCAGACTTTCGCTTTCATCCCGAGTATCAGCATGAATGGTGGCACTACTTTGCGAAACTAAAAGATGAGCAAGGCAAGATCTACAATGTTCAATGGAGCTATTTTAGGGTTGCGACGGACGAGCGAGAAACCAGCGGTTGGCAGAACCCTCAATTGTACATTTCACATGTTGTCGTCAGTCATGGCTCGCATGTATGGAAAGAGCAACGGGTAGCTAGAGGTGGGATAGGCCAAGCTGGTATGATCAATCGTCCTTTCAGGTTATGGATTGATAATTGGACTTGGCGATCACTCGGTGCGACGCCTTTCCCGGGCAACTTGAATGTGAATACTGATACGTTTGGACTTGAGCTCAATACCATGACAAGCGGCCCCTTTGTCGTGAATGGAGACAAAGGTTTCCAAGTTAAACATGCGTTGCAATCTGTTGCTTCTTTTAGCTTCAGTGCTCCATTTTTAAAAGTAAAAGGTAGCTTAAGCTTAAATGGTAAGCGATTCTCAGTGACGGGTTCTGCTTGGGCGCAAAAAGAATGGGGCAGCGGCTTAATTGGTGAGGGGCAACAAGGCTGGGATTGGTTTGTTTTCAATTTAGATGATGGTCGAGCATTAACTGTTAGCCGTTATCGTCACCATGGGCAAACACCGCACGTATTTGGCACGTTGTCGACACGCTCAGGTAAAGTCATCAACCTCTCAGACGATGATATCAGTATTAAACCAATGCAAGTGACCAGTTTATCCAATGGAAGAAGGTTACCTTTGCAGTGGATTATCAATATTCCGAAGCATCAAATTAATTTGACTACCCGCATTATCAAGTCAGATATGTGGCTACCCTTTGTAATACCTTACTGGGAAGGGCCTACTTTAGCCTCCGGCTCCAATGAGGCTTGGGGCTTTATGCAGCTGACAGGCTATTGAGTTGTGAAGAAAACCACCCCCTACGGGTGGTTTTTTAGTGCGCGAAGCTTCGTAGCTTTTTCTCAAAAGTACGGGGTTATCATGATGGTACAAGCCGTGTTATGCTGATTTTCTCATCATCTTGATAAATATTTGGTGCGACAAAAACAAATACGATCTCCGATCAAAATTGAGTGTCATGTTGGAAAATACGATGTATAGTAAACTTAACATCGAAAAAACCGAAGTTTATACTCTGAAGAAGCGATTATTCTAAAGTTTTCGACAGCTATACACTCTTATCACTCTTTGTTAATCGTTTATTAAGATAATAAATATAAGGACGAAACCATGAACGATGTCATTCGTGACTTTTTCAAAATGGAATCAGCAGGTGGTATTCTTCTCGTAATTGCAGCGGCAATTGCGATGACCATTGCTAACTCACCGCTGGGCGAAACTTATCAATCTGTACTGCATACTTATGTATTCGGTATGTCAGTTTCTCACTGGATTAATGACGGCCTAATGGCTGTTTTCTTCTTACTTATTGGCCTTGAAGTGAAGCGAGAGCTACTTGAAGGAGCGCTAAAATCAAAAGAAACCGCAATTTTCCCTGCGATTGCAGCGGTTGGTGGTATGTTAGCCCCTGCTCTTATTTACGTTGCGTTTAATGCTAACGACCCAGAGGCGGTTTCTGGCTGGGCCATTCCAGCTGCGACGGATATTGCATTTGCTCTAGGTATCATGGCGCTACTAGGTAAGCGCGTACCAGTAAGCCTTAAAGTGTTTTTGTTAGCTCTCGCTATCATCGACGATTTAGGCGTGGTTGTTATTATTGCACTGTTTTACACAGGTGATCTTTCTAGCATGGCGCTGCTTGTTGGCTTCATCATGACTGGTGTCCTGTTCATGTTGAATGCGAAGGAAGTAACGAAACTGACGCCATACATGATAGTCGGCGCGATCTTATGGTTTGCGGTACTTAAATCTGGTGTTCACGCAACACTTGCAGGCGTAGTGATCGGCTTTGCTATTCCTCTTAAGGGTAAACAGGGCGAACATTCCCCACTTAAGCACATGGAGCATGCACTTCATCCATACGTGGCATTTGGTATCTTACCTCTATTCGCATTTGCAAATGCGGGGATTTCGCTAGAAGGCGTATCGATGTCAGGCCTAACTTCAATGCTGCCATTAGGTATTGCTTTGGGGCTACTGGTTGGTAAGCCTCTAGGTATCTTCACCTTTAGTTGGGCTGCTGTGAAAATGGGTGTAGCTAAGCTACCGGAAGGCATTAACTTCAAGCATATCTTTGCGGTATCTGTGTTGTGTGGTATCGGTTTTACAATGTCTATATTCATTTCCTCTTTAGCGTTTGGAAATGTAAGCCCTGAGTTTGATACCTATGCTCGACTAGGTATCTTAATGGGCTCGACGACAGCCGCGTTACTTGGCTACGCGTTACTGCACTTTTCTTTGCCTAAGAAAGCGCAAGCGTAAGATACACACTGTTTAGTAAAGCCTCCCATTCGGGAGGCTTTTTTATGTCTGCAGATCGGCACATCAACCACTTCAGGCTGGTTACTTTTGTGACCAACTAAGGTCTGGCTTATGGAGTTGGGGCAAATCATCGAAAGAGGCGCTTGGTAAATCTACAGGCGAAAAAAAGCCCAGCCGAAAATTTGACTGGGCGGATACAAACATAGGAGTTAATAAGAAAAAAGCAGCAACGTAACAATTAGATGGAAACAAGTTTGACGGCCAGTGAAACTTCAAATGCCCTAACTGTTACGTATATTCAGACCGAGCCTTTTCCAAACAGTTCCATTTTTTTTCAAAAAATTTCTACTTAATGCTTTCTAGCTTCTTACACACCCGAAAGTAATAGAAAAATCGAGATGGATTACCAACTTGGCGAAGTTACTAACTTCTGTGTTTCTCATTTTATCTCCCCTAGAACCGAAGATGTATTTCATTCTCTCGTCGCTCACTCCGAGCCGCCAAGGCTATTGTTAGCGTTTCAATTGCGATGGACTGAGAAATTTGATCGTTTTCTTCTGACAAGCTTCACTGGAGTATTCGATTGAATTTCAAAAGATTAGATCACACCTTTTATTGTCTGGTCAGACCAATTGGTTAAAGTGTGATGTTAATCATTTGTTAATCTGAAGTTTCGGGAGTATATTTTCAAACAGTTGTTTAATACGAGTGATTAAAATGGCCCCGAGAACATCAACAAAAGAAAAAATACTCGATGTCGCAGAAGGACTCTTTGCTGAACATGGCTTTAATGATACTTCGCTAAGAACGATAACAGGTAAAGCTAACGTTAACCTAGCATCGGTAAACTATCACTTTGGCGATAAAAAAACGCTGGTTAGAGCGGTTTTAGATAGGTATTTAGAAGCACTAATGCCGAGCATTAAGACTTCATTAATTGAGTTAAACACGCGCGATAGCTACAACATGGACGATGTCTTTGAGTCATTGCGATTACCTTTACGTACATTAAATGATGTACGCCCAAATGGTACTGCGCTATTTATGTTGTTAATTGGCCGCGGTTATACAGACGTTCAAGGTCATCTACGCTGGTTCATTACCACCAGATACGAAGAGGTACTGAACCTTTTCACTTTCTCGATAATGAAGGCGAACCCGGAACTATGTGAAGAACAGTTGTTTTGGCGACTGCACTTCACGTTAGGAACCTGTGTATTTACGATGGCTTCAAGCCAAGCTCTTTCGGAGCTGGCAGAAAGTAAGTTTGAAAAGGAAGTCGATGTGAAATCTGTCGTCGATTTACTGATTCCATATTTGTCAGCAGGAATGTCAGCAAAGCAGTTGGCATAAGACAAATAAGAAAGTTAAACCAATAATAAGATTATACCCCGAGCGGTTACGTGAACAAAAGGATCTGAACTATGAGCTCTCTACGAAGAAAATGGATTAGTGACCCGGCTTTTAAAGTGTTCAAAAAAGTATTGCCACCTCTGTCTAGCACCGAGAAAGAGGCGATGGAAGCGGGTAGTGTATGGTGGGATGCCGAACTATTCTCAGGCAAGCCAAACTTCACAACATTGCATCATTATCCAACGCCTACACTGACGGCAGAAGAGCAGTCATTTATGGATAATGAGCTTGAAACTCTGCTAGAAATGCTTGATGACCAGAAGATTGTCAAAGAAGACAGGGATTTACCGCCTGAAGTATGGGAGTACCTACGTAAAGAGCGATTTTTCTCTTTGATCATCTCGAAAGCATATGGTGGTCGTGAATTTTCCGCTTTGGCGAACTCAACCATTGTTTCTCGTATTGCGACTCGAAGTATCAGTACCGCGGTATCGGTAATGGTACCAAACTCTCTTGGCCCTGGTGAGCTGCTATCGCACTATGGTACGCAAGAGCAAAAAGATTACTGGTTGCCTCGTTTAGCTGATGGTACAGACATCCCTTGTTTCGCCCTAACTGGCCCTGAAGCGGGTTCTGATGCAGGTGGCATACCTGATCAAGGCGTGGTTTGTTACGGCACCCATGAAGGCAAAGAAGTGCTTGGCGTGCGAGTTAGTTGGAATAAACGCTACATCACGCTTGCGCCAGTTGCGACAGTGCTCGGGTTAGCATTTAAACTGCAGGATCCTGAAGGGCTACTTGGTGACAAGAAAGAGGTTGGCATTACATGTGCGTTGATTCCCGCTGACCATGAAGGTGTCGAGATAGGCGAGCGCCATGATCCTCTGGGGTCTGCGTTCATGAATGGTCCTACTCGTGGTGAAGATGTCTTCATCCCTATGGACTGGTTGATCGGTGGCGCTGATTACGCAGGTAAAGGTTGGCGTATGCTGGTTGAGTGTCTTTCTGCTGGTCGTGGTATCTCTCTCCCAGCGCTTGGCACAGCGATTGGTCACCTTACTACACGTACAACAGGTGCTTATGCTTACGTGCGTAAACAGTTTGGAATGTCGATCGGTAAGTTTGAAGGTGTTGCAGAAGCAATGGGGCGCATTGGTGGTCTTACTTACCTACTAGAAGCGACGCGTACGCTAACGACGACTTCTCTCGATATGAAAGAAAAACCTGGGATTGTAACCGCGATTGCCAAGTACCACATGACGGAAATCGCGCGTACCATTCTAAATGATTCGTTTGATATCCATGCGGGTCGTGCGATTCAAGATGGCCCAATGAACTATCTTGCTAAACATTACCTTGGTATCCCGGTTGCTATCACCGTTGAAGGCGCGAATATTCTGACTCGTAACCTGATGATTTTTGGTCAAGGTGCGACTCGATGTCACCCATATGTTCTAAAAGAAATGGAAGCCGCGGCGAATCCAGATTCTGAACAAGGTGCGAAAGAATTTGACAACTTACTCTTTAAACACATCAAGCACGCTCTCGGTAATACATTCGGTGCATTTGGTGCAGCACTAACTGGTTCTCGATTTGTTAACGCGCACATGAGTGGCCCAACGCAGCAATACTACAAAGACATTACTCGTCTCAGTCGTGCACTTGCAGTAAGTGCAGACTTTGCGATGTTAACCTTAGGTGGAGACTTGAAGCGTAAAGAAATGATCTCCGCACGTTTGGGTGATGGATTAAGCTATCTATATATGGCATCTGCTGCCTTGAAAAAGTATGAAGATGAAGGCCGTCAACAAGGCGATCTAGACTTCGTTCATTACGCTGTTCAACACTGTTTGTATAACGCTTCTAAGTCATTAAATGAGGCTTACACCAACTTCCCTGTGAAATACGTTGGCGGTGTGCTTAAGGGGCTATTGTTCCCGCTTGGTAATCATTTCAATAAGCCAAGTGATGAGCTGTGTGTGAATTTGGCTGAAGCGATGATGACACCAGGCGCGCAACGTGATCGCCTCACGCATCTGTGCTACATCGGAAAATCAGAGGATGACAGCGTAGGCTTAATGGAGAATGCATTCCTTGCAATGTACGACATTAAACCTTTGGAGCGTAAACTTATGAAGGCTGCGAAGGATGGTAAAGTGGCTCGTAAAGGTTTGCTGCATGACCGTTTGCAGCAAGCATTTGAAGCAGGCGTGTTAACTGAGCAAGAAATTGATCAAATCATGGCTGCAGATAAATTGCGCTACAAGGCGATTCAAGTTGACCACTTTAGTCATGACTTTTCTGAAGTGCGAACTCATAACCCAAAAAAGTCGCAGTTGAATCCGGCGGCATAATAGACAACTAATGTTAAGAAAAGCACCTCAATGAGGTGCTTTTTTGTATTCTTGGGGAGTGGATGGTGGGATAGTGCTCCAACCACTTGCCTTTTAAGAGCATTTTTACAGAAATTAGATGCGAAATCCCAACGAAACTTTTATCCTAACAAGGTTTTTTAAAGGAAGTTGAATATGATCATCAAACCTAGAATTCGTGGATTTATCTGTACTACAACGCACCCTGTTGGTTGTGAAGCTAACGTAAAAGAACAAATTGCGTACACCAAAGCGCAAGGTCCAATCAAAAACGCACCTAAGCGTGTTCTTGTTGTTGGTGCATCAAGTGGCTACGGTCTATCTTCTCGTATCGCTGCGGCATTTGGTGGCGGTGCATCAACTATCGGTGTTTTCTTCGAAAAAGAAGGTACTGAGAAGAAGCCAGGTACAGCAGGTTTTTACAATGCCGCTGCTTTTGAAAAGCTAGCGCGTGAAGAAGGTCTGTACGCAAAAAGCTTAAACGGCGACGCTTTCTCAAATGAAGCGAAACAGAAAACTATCGAGCTGATCAAAGAAGACTTAGGTCAAATCGATATGGTGGTTTACTCACTGGCATCTCCAGTACGTAAAATGCCAGAAACTGGTGAATTAGTTCGTTCATCTCTTAAACCTATCGGTGAAACTTACACATCAACGGCTGTTGATACCAACAAAGATGTGATCATCGAAGCTAGCGTTGAGCCTGCAACAGAAGAAGAAATCAAAGACACTGTCACTGTAATGGGCGGTGAAGATTGGGAACTTTGGATCAATGCGTTGTCTGATGCTGGTGTTCTTGCTGAAGGTTGTAAGACCGTCGCGTACAGCTACATTGGTACTGAGCTAACTTGGCCAATTTATTGGGATGGTGCACTAGGTAAAGCAAAAATGGACCTAGACCGTGCAGCGAAAGCGCTAAACGACAAGTTAGCAGCAACAGGTGGTAGTGCCAATGTTGCGGTACTTAAATCTGTTGTAACTCAGGCGAGTTCTGCAATTCCTGTTATGCCACTGTACATCGCAATGGTATTCAAGAAAATGCGCGAAGAAGGTGTACACGAAGGCTGTATGGAACAAATCTACCGTATGTTCAGCCAACGTCTATACAAAGAAGACGGTAGCGCGGCAGAAGTTGATGAGATGAACCGCCTACGTCTGGATGACTGGGAACTTCGTGACGACATTCAGCAGCACTGTCGTGAGCTATGGCCTCAAATTACGACTGAGAACCTAAAAGAGCTGACTGACTACGTTGAGTACAAAGAAGAGTTCTTGAAACTATTTGGTTTCGGCGTTGAAGGCGTAGATTACGAAGCGGATGTGAATCCAGCAGTTGAAGCAGACTTCATTCAAATCTAATCGAATCACAGACTAGATAACCAATAAACAAAAGGCGCTCATTGAGCGCCTTTTTGTATTTCATAGTCAAAGTGAGTATTAACTTAGTATTATCAGAATCGTACCAGCTAGCGTCATTAAAATATTCGCAATCGCATAGGTACCCGCATAACCAAGGGCAGGGATGGTGGACTTAGCGTAGTCGTTAACGACATCCATAGCTGGAGCGCAAGTACGGGCGCCAATAATGGCACCGAAGAGCAGGGCACGGTTCATCTTGAGTACGTGTGCGCCAACTAAGTAAGCCAGAACTACAGGCACGACACTGACAATAAATGCCAAACCAATGACTTTTGGACCTACTTGCGTTAGGTGCTCGAACATCTTTCCACCTGCACTTAGACCAATTCCCACCATAAAGAACATTAACCCTAGATCTTTGACCATATTCAGCGCCCCTTGTGGGACATAACCGAAAGTAGGGTGATTTGCTCGTAAGAAACCAAGCGTAATACCGGACAACAGAAGACCCACCGCATTACCCAAACTGAAAGACACCTGACCGAACGTCATTGTGATGAGGCCAAACAGAATACCCAAAATAAAGAAGCTACAAAAAGCGAGCAAATCGGCCATTTGACTGTGGATCGAGATGAAACCGATTTTTTCCGCCAGTCCATGTACTCGGCTTTTCTCGCCGCTCACTTGAAGGACGTCCCCTTTAGCGAGCACAATGTCTAAGTCCATAGGCATTTCAATCTGAGCGCGAACTACGCGGTTTAAGAAACAGCCAAACTCAGACAAATTCAAATCCGATAAACGCTTACCAGCGATAGCGTCACTTTTTACGACGATTTCTTCTTCAACGATGCGCAAATCAAGCAAGTTACGGTCGAATACTTCTTTACCATTACGGAAGCTAGGGTCTAAGCGAGCATGGCTGTCAGGGAAGCCAACCAGTGCAATTTCATCTCCCTCTTGCAAGATAGCATCACCATCTGGGTGGGCGAGAATACCATTGCGACGGATTCGTTCAATGTAACAGCCAGTTTGACGATAAATACCCAGTTCTCGCAAGTTTTTACCATCAGTCCAGTCAATTAGCTCTGGGCCCACTCGGTAAGCTCGAATAATGGGTAAATACACTTTTCTCTGGCTTGAATTTCCAAGGCCACGCTCTTGTGCGATTTGCTGCGCGGAATCAGAAAGGTTTTGTTTTTGCAGTTTTGGCAACAATTTAGCAAACATGATCATGCTAATTAAGCCGACCAGATAAGCCATCGCGTAGCCTACGGATAGATTTTCTAATACCAGAGAAAATTCCATATTCCGCGGTATAGTCGCAAGGCCAGAGTTAAGAGCATCTTGTGCACCAACCAGTACTGGCGTTGCGGTCAATGCGCCTGCCATCATACCGGCGGATAAGCCAAAATCGAGGCCGAAATAGTGACTCAAACCATACGTTAAGCTGACCGCAGACACGAGAACAGTCATGCTTAAAATAAAATAATGCTTACCATCTCTGAAGAATATACCAAAAAAGTTTGGTCCAGCTTCAATGCCAACGCAGTAGATAAACAGCATAAAGCCAATGGTTAAAGCTTCTGCATTAAATGAGAAACCAAGGTGGCCCATTACCAAAGAGGTAATAAGAACGCCAATAGAGTTGCCTAATTGTAATTTGCCAAATCGAATTTTTCCGATGGCAAGGCCAATGGCTAATACGACGAAGATTAGAAGGATAGGGTTTTGCTCAAGAAGGTATACGACGTCTATGTTCACTGTGTGGCTCGGTAGAGTGTGTGCCAAAAAAGATTAAGAACTGTGAATTGTAACTAAATATAGCAAAAAGATAAGTGAATTTTTTTAGGTTTTACCATTAGTTGACTTAACGTAATAACCAGCTGAAAAATAATAAAAAAGCCGCATGAAGCGGCTTTTTTGAAAACAGTCTTTATTACTCGTCAAATAGACCTAGGTGCTCTTTCGCGTATGCTTCGAATTCGTCGCAGCCACCGATGTGCTCTTGGTCGATAAAGATCTGGGGAACGGTTTCAACTGGTTTACCAACTGTTTTCTCAAGATCTGCTTTAGAAATACCCTCAGCGTGAATATCAACGTAACGGTAGTTGAAGTCATCACGTTTTGCTTTTAGCGTTTCTGCGTGCTCTTTTGCACGAACACAGAAAGGACATGCAGGGCGACCAAAGATAACAACGAACATAATCTTATTTCTCCTAAATCTATTCTTTTTTGAAAGCGTACAAAACATAGCGGCTGAGTGCGCTTTCTTTTGTTGGAGTAACTATGCCCGATCCAGATACGGAAATAAAGCGGCAATTACCTCTTGGTTCTATAGGTGAAATCTATCGAATAAAAACTAAACGCGCGTGCTTATTTTACGGCTCTGAAGTATGTGAAGTGACGCATAAAAAACATACATTCTAAAGGGTTAATGATGGCAAGGTGGAATTGGTCAATTTTTTTTGTTTAAAAAAATAGCAATCTATTTTGGCTATACGCAAATAACTTCAACTCTTACATAAGTGTTAAATCAGAGGGCGAGAGGTTATTTGGGTATATTCTTTTGGGAGGGTGTGTATGTTTCAGTTTATGACTGCAACAAGGATTATATTTGGTGAAGGTGCACTTCAATCTTCATTGTCCGTTATTAACCAATTTGGCTACAGTGTTTTGCTGGTTACTGGGCAGGATACCCAACGAGCCGCCCCCATTATCCAATATCTTAAAGCTCAAAATATGCGTTACCAGCACGTAGCTATCGTTGGTGAACCATACATCACGATGGTAGAAGAGACCGCAGTGCTCGGTAGAAAATTCCAACCTGATATGGTGGTTGCGATAGGTGGTGGCAGCGTCATCGATATGGGCAAAGCCTTAGCTGCCATTATTCCCAATCAAGGCAATGTTTACGATTACGTAGAAGTGGTAGGAAGAAGCGTCCCTTTAAAAGCAAAGCCTCTTCATTTTATTGCAATTCCTACGACAGCAAGCACCGGTTCAGAAGTGACCAGAAATGCTGTGCTGAAATCTGGACAAGATAAAGTGAAAGTGAGTCTTCGAAGCCCTGATATGCTCGCAGACGTTGCCATTGTAGACCCGACACTTACTTACGGGACCGACCAATACACATCTGGACGTGGCGCAATGGATGCGTTCACTCATTTAATGGAAGCGTATGTGTGTGGTGAGCCAAACCCTCTTACTGATATGGTCTGCGAAGAGGGGCTACGCCGTTTAAGCCGTTCAGTGATTGCCGCTTGTAAGCAAGATAATCATAAGGCGCGCTCTGATTTATCGTTCGCTGCATTGCTTGGTGGTATGGCGATTACTAATGCCAAATTAGGTGCTGCTCATGGGTTAGCATCGGCGTTAGGAGGCAAGTTAGACGCCCCCCATAGCGTTATTACGGCTCGCCTAGCTCCGCACGTGATGCAGGAGAACATTAACGCTGCTAAACTCGCGGGTAGGAATGATGTGATAAGTCGTTATCGTAAGCTGGCCCAATTAGTCACTGAGCGAGTAAATGCTAACGAACACGATGGAATTCTTTGGGTAAATATGGTGCTAGATAAGTTAGCGTTACCGCTACTGGCTCAATTTGGAGTATGCCAAACCTCTTTTGAGCAAGTGGCGAATGATGCGCTTAAATCAATGGCAATCAAAGGGAATCCTTTACCTCTTAATCAGGAACGTTTGATACACATATTGCAGCAAGTCTGTGATTGTAGTGGAGAGTGTGTAGCAGAGAGTGCACAACATGTCAGTTCTGTTGAAGTACTGGAATCAAGAACGGACTTATCGAGTGTCAACGACTTAGGGTGATTGCTCCCTTAGCAGCATTAAAACAAAAGGGGAGCCTTGAGCTCCCCTAGATAAAGTATTGACTAAGCTTTAGTGCTTAGTACTGGCTTAGTTTGTCATAGCGACTGTCTTTCAACGCATCTTTTACGCGTTTTAGGTTCTCACGGAAACCAGTACCACGGCGAAGAGTGAAGCCAGTTGCTAGCACATCAATCACTGTCATTTGTACAACTCGGCTCGCCATTGGCATGTAAACGTCGGTATCTTCTGGAATATCGAGCGTGATAGCCAGCGAGCTTGCCTTTTCTAGAGGAGAATCCTTCGCTGTAATCGCAATAACCGTTGCGCCATTTTCACGAGCAAGGTTCGCTATTTCTACCTGACTCTTTGTTCGACCGGTATGAGAAATAAGAACCACAACATCATTATCACTGCAGTTGATACAACTCATGCGCTGCATAACAATATCTTCAAAACAAGTAATTGGAATATTAAAGCGAATAAACTTGTTTTGTGCGTCTCGGGCAACAGAAGATGATGCACCAAGGCCAAAGAATGAAATGCGCTTCGCTTGCGTTAGCAAATCGACCGCACGGTTCACTTGCATTGGATCTAGGCTATTTTTCGCGACATCTAAACACGCCATCGTCGATTCGAAAATCTTATGGGTGTACGCGTCTGGGCCATCGTCTTCTTCCACATTACGGTTAACGTAAGGGGTGCCGTTGGCTAGGCTCTGTGCCAAGTGAAGCTTAAAATCTGGAAAGCCCTTGGTGTCCAGACGACGACAGAAGCGGTTTACAGTGGGCTCACTAACGTCGGCCATTTTAGCCAGCGTTGCAATGCTTGAATGAATTGCAGTTTGTGGAGACGCCATAATTACTTCCGCAACTTTGCGCTCTGACTTACTGAAATTCTCCAGGTTTTTTTGAATTTTTTCTAATGTATTCATAGTGTTCACGAGGGTATAGAGAACAACTCGCTGGCTCTGCTAACGAAAGGAAACACGAAGATTCCGGAGTAGAGTGGGGCGTTAACGAAAACAACCAGCGCCATAGAATCAGTATAAACCTGATCTTCAATCAGTCTAAACCAATAACGGGTACTATTTAGTGAGAATTTGACAGGCCTCAAACAAAATGTTGTAAAAACTACAGAATTGGATGTGTAAACGAAGTTTTGTTGCGCTAGTCGCACGATAATGATGTTTGAGTTACATCAAAACGAAAAAAAATTTCAAATTGATGTAACTCGATCTGGCTGTTAAGACGATTGAATATCGACAACCAGCTGTTGAATTCTTTTCATCAAATTTGGTGCTTGCTTGGCGATTTCGCGTTGTTCATCAAGCACTGAGCTCAAAATTTCTTTTGTGGTCAGTGGATTTGCCAAAACCACTCTAAACACTATCGTATTCATGCGTTGCCATTGGTCTGGGTTCAGTCTTGTACGTGAAACGAACGATTTGCCCGTTTCGCGCTGACGCTTTTGAATAAACTGTGTTAACTCATTGATCAGCTCATTCAGTTGTTCTTTTTGTGAGCCTTCTGCTTGTGCTAATGCTTCACGGATGAATGGCGGCAAATAACGGTATGTGAGCAGACAAAGCTCTGGTTCAGAAACTAACTCGAAATCATCTTGCTGTTTGATTAAATCCGCAAAGTATCGAGCTTTTTCAATGCTTTGGTCAATCAGAAGCTCGTAACCTGGGCGACTTATGATGTGCATTGCGGCGTAGACCAACATCGCCATACCCGAACGTGAACCTTCTAATGTATGGCTGCCTAGGTCTTTTGAACCTTTGCGCAATATATATTGAGCGTGATGCTCTATGGATTTCATTGCGTCAGGGTCTTTGAACAGAACCATACCAGCGCCCATCGGGATGTAGAGCTGCTTATGCGCATCAATAGTTACTGAGTCTGCCATTTCCACACCTTTGAGAAGGTGACGGTGATGGTTAGACATAAGTGTTGCGCCACCCCATGCGGCATCCACATGGAAGTGACAGCCGTGAGCTTGGCAGACTTCAGCGATTTCAGGCAATGGATCAACATTACCTGTCTCTGTTGTGCCAGCCACACCAATAACAGCAATAGGCTTGATATTTTGTTTTTCGAGCTCAACAATTTTCGCTTTCAGGTCGTTGACAATAATACGGTTGTTGGCATCGGTTTTAACCGCAACCAAGCCCTCTTGGCCTAGCCCTAATACATCGGCTGCTTTCTTAAGGGAGTAGTGACCACGCTCAGACACTAGCACCGCTAAGCCATCATATCCATAGTGCATCATGGCTTTAAAAAGGCCTTCCTTCTCAACGCCTTTAAATGAGCCATTGGCTCTTAACGCTTTGTTACGTGCTACCCAAAGCGCAGTGATATTGGCAATGGTGCCGCCGGAACAAAATGCGCCTAATGAGTGGTTTGCACTGTGCATCCACTGATTGTAAAACGTATCATTCTGACCATATATTAAGCGATGCAGCATACCCAAAACTTGACGCTCAAGTGGCGTAAAGGCTTTGGAAGTCTCTATTTTTACCAGGTTTTGGTTTAAGGCGATCATGATCTTTGACAGTGGCATCAAGAAATAAGGCAGTGCCGATGTCATATGACCAATGAAGCTTGGTGAAGATGTGTGAACTGAGTGCGACACCAAAGTGTCGAGTAAGTGCTCTGTATGATCTGACACGAACTCTGGCTGCTCAGGAATCTGAGCAGAAGAAAAGTCTTTTTCGATTTCGCGTAAAGGCTTTTCTTCTGCCACGATGTGTTCACGAAGAAATTGATTTAGATTTCGCGAGAGGCTCTCGTCAATTTTAGTTAACGTTGAGTCCGGACCTTCTGGGACAGTGAAGATCTTTAGCAAGCTCTCAAAGCTAACATCAGCGGTTTTTTGTTCCTTAACCATAGCAAAGAATCTTTGTAGTTATTTTGGTAATGCGAGCGGCACAATCTAAACTAAAACGGGCGCAAAGTCCCGTTTTAATTGTTGAAACCCAAGTTGTAGAAATGAAAATTTTAGGTGAAGGTTACGATATTCACATTAAAAAATTCTAGATTGAGTACGTTAAAACACTCTGATGTTATCGAATGCTAATCAACGACTAATGCGAGCAATCTTAGTCACATTTCTGCTTTTCAATCTTTTCTATTGACTGATTGTACTTATTAAGTGCGGTATCAATTTGTTGGGGATGACTAAGCAGATCAGCGAATGCTGAACGAAGCTCGTAGTTTTTTGGGTGGTTAGTTGATTGACGGTCGCTAAATGTCTGTTTTGCAACTTCACCTAACTTATCGCTTCGGGTCGCTAACTGCTTAACGTCATGTTGCTCTAGTTTTAACCATGCTTCGATTGGCTGTTCCGTCGCAACGCGGCTAGGGTCGTTCTCTAGAAAGTAGTGAACCGCTTCGCGGTTTAATTCAAAGTGATGTTTACGTCCATCCAAGAACCATTGACTAACTTCTTTCAGATCTGGATATTGGGTAACCGTCAAATCAACAAGATCTTGATACCACTGTAGTGAGGCATCGACGTAGCCATCGTATTTGCTAGCAAGGCATTGTTGATCTGCGGCAAGCGTAAAAGTTGAGCTTGTAGCGAGGAGCGCTGCAACGACAAAGCGTTTCATTCTTCTTCCTTCTGGTTGTTATCCCTTTATTAACGCAATGCACATCAGTTGATGTTTCTCCCTTCTTTCTATTTGGTCGTGACAAATCGTTGGGCTGAATGACGAAAAGAAAGAGGGGTCTTGCCAAAAAATATTGACCACTTTGACGTTAACTGGGTATTTAAATTTTTGCCGTATTGTAATGGATGTTAAAGCGAAAACCTGAGATCTAGCTAGCAAGTGATACAAAGAAAAGCATCATAACTGGTACCAATAAACTCAAAATAAAGCCGCTAACGATAGCAACAGGAACACAACGCACACCACCGGTGGTTTGAATAACGGGTAGGGTGAAGTCCATTGCTGTTGCACCGGCGTAACCAATTGCGGTGCACGGATAGCTACGAATAAAGAGAGGAATGGCAACCAGTGCGACTAGCTCTCTCATCAATTCAATCAAGAACGACGCGCCACCAAATACCGGACCAAAAGCGTCACCCATTAAAATACCTGCGAGTGAATACCAGCCAAAACCTGAAGCCATTGCGAGTGCTTGATAAAGAGGAAGATCCAAAAGCAACGCTGCAAGAACGCCACCAAGCATACATGTTGCGATGACAACAGCCGCAATGGCCATTCCTTGTTTATTTAATAGGATTTGACGCAGAGTAAGTCCACTATTGCGCAGCTGAATACCAATAAAAAATAGAAGTAGAAAGAGTATCCATTCGCTTGCTGTATCTACCCAACTCAAATCAATGGGTAACAGCAGGCCAACCACTAACCCTCCGCCAACGACCACGATAAGCTTAACTGACTCTAAAGCCATCGAAGATAACGGTAGCTTCTTTTGATTCTGATTGGTCTGGAGTGGAATAATTTTATCAATAATAGGCAGAGCCAACAGGTTGCAGGCACTTAGACACAAAAAAAACGTACTCGCATAGAGGATAATACTTTGTAAGTTGCTGCTTAAATTATCGAGCGCCGCCAAACTAAGACCCATCAACGACAAAATGACGTAAATAAGGTAGGACGTTGACTGATTGATCTTCTCCAATAACGAAGATCGAGATATAGGAATTAGATACCCCACCACAAGCGGAGCGAAAATAAATAGCATCCCTGAAAACATAAAGCTCAATGATTCCTTTTTGAGATAACATCAACACGCATAAATCAAATTATCTATCGGTTGAAATTAAAGACATTTCACCACACACAGCTCAGCCTTGAGCGAATCGTTTTATCACGGATAAGGTATTATCAGAAAACGATAAATTACAAACCGCTAGCATTGAGTACAGCACGGATTTGATCATTGAAGTCAGTATCACTCATGTTACTAAGTTCATACAAGACTTCTGCACCAGTTAAGTTGAATTCAACTTCATGTTCGTCAATGCGTTCATCGTGATTGCGGAACATCAATAAATGATGCGCAATTCTAGCGATGTCGAGATAACTCACTTCTGGTCGCGTTAATTCGTATTTTTCGTTTGAGGATACTTCTCTGAAGTCGTTGTCAAACCCCCAACGCTCAAGTACCAGTTTACTTGTGGCAGAACAACGTGTTTGGAAGATCTGCAATGCAATATCTGGGTCTAGGTAATTGCCCCTATCTAAGTACAAGTGGTACTCATTAATTAGGCAAAATAGCCCTATATCGGCTAATAGACCGACCAATAACGCCTTTTCTTGCTCTAGATGACCATAAGTGCCTGGCTCGTGGCTACGAAACGATTGAACCAACATCACCATTACGGCACCGAGCTCACGCGATATCGCTGCACTCTTCACCAAGATGGCATTGCATTCTTTAGTGAGATTAACTGAGTGTTTAAGTTGCTCGATCGCTTGTGCGGTAACAATATCACGTACACGAAGTATTCCGAGACGAGATACCGCTGTAGTTAAGTCGTTGCAGGTGATATTTCTGCGATTAAAAATCACAGAGTTAGCGACTCGTAAAACGACTGCTGCTAATCCGGGATCTTCCAATAAACAGTTAGCAACATCGGCAATCGTGGTGTGTTCTTCGACACATAACTGCTGAATTTTAAGCACGACATCAGGAATAGGAGGTAACGAAATCTTACCCGTGGCGATGGACTGTTCTACCAGCTGAGCAAACTCGGATTCCAGTGCGTTTATAAGCTTATCTTTATTATTTGGCAGCCAAAAAAATGATAAATGTTCCATTGTGACGCTGTACTTGAGATCTTTCGTACAGTGTACCCTTACAGCGTATTCTTTATCAATTAAATGCGTATTATGTGCCCGTAATTGCCAGCGAGATCATAATGATGGCGCGTTTTAGGCATGCTATGCGTCAAAAAAATATCACCACACGAACAATAAGTGTGAAACTAATCACGTATGCAGAATTTATACTTTTTTATATGTGACCTATGTCCTAACTTATTTTTCAACGTTAAGTATGATTAAGCAAGTTGGTGAGCACAACTCACAAAAATATCGCCAACAAATCGACATTTATAATTCGCTATAAGCTGCTGTTTATCTGGTGACATCGCTAATCGGGGTAATTTATTCAGATTAAAGAGGTCAATGGACATGACAGACCAAGCTTTTTTTAAATATGTACGCACCTTCAGTGAGTACCAAAAACGTTCTATGTTCGGTGGTATTGGTTTATTCACCGATGATGCTATGTTTGCGCTTGTCAGCAATGATTGCTGCTACTTACGTGGTGGGAATGGGCTAGATGAAGTGTTTACTCAACTGAGCTGTGAGAAGTATAAGCACGTCAAAAAACAGACGACGGCAACCGTAAATTATTATGATGTAACCGATTTATTCGAATCCGGATATGTAGGGCTTGATGAACTGGTACAGAAATCAATTGAATACTCAATTAAGGAACGGAAATATCAAAAGTCCTCTGCCAGTAGACGCTTAAGAGACTTACCCAACATGCAACTAACCCTTGAACGTATGGTCAAGAAAGCCGGTGTTGATGACGTAGAAACCTTTTTAGAACTTGGACCTGTAAAAGTCTTCAACAAAGTTAAAACGGCTTACGGTAATGATGTTGATGTAAAGCTACTGTGGAAATTTGCCGGTGCAACTGATGGCGTACATTGGAAACTGATCCAAGAGCCGCGTAAAAAACAGTTATTGGCACTGTGTGACTAAGCGAAGCTGATCGCACAATGATTGACTCGTTTCGATGGAGTTAGCGGGTCGTAAAGGCAAGTGTGAAAAGCGGAAAAAGGACGTTGAAGTTTTTTACCACTTCATTGAGTTAGTCATTAAATTAGACAAAAAAACCGAGGCAGAGACCTCGGTTTTTGTTTTTTTAATTTGCTCTTTTCTTACAGCACAAATCTTAAAACTTAAAACGCGTAGTGAACATTACCTGATCACCGTAAAAATCGTTGATACGTGCTTCAGCACCCAAAGAGAAAAGCTCTGTTGAGTGGAATCGAGCGTAGGCAGAGCCAGTCCAATCGTCATCGTTATCGATAGAAACGTAGCCGACTTTGCCGCCTACTTCTAATTGAGGGCCCAACCATTGGCGAACACCTAAGTTAAGCTCCATACCAACATCTGTGCTGCTCTCATTCGAAGGTTGCACAACGCGCATTAGCATTTCACCAGTAAGATCTGCCCAGTTGTTTAGCGGAGAATGGAAGCCAAAGCCTGCAGCTGAGTCAAAATCACTTTCAAACTCAGAGTCAATACGAGCAATAACATGCGCGTTCGGGTGAATTGATTTGCTGAATCCAGCACCAAATGTCACAGGACTTGCGCCAATACGTGCTTCGAAATAGTCGTAGCTAAAGTTGCTCATAGTTGCTGGCGCATTGCGATCGTTTGCAGCTAGGGCATGGCTTGATGCCACTAGTAAGGCAGCGGCTAATAGTGTTTTACGCATAACTAACGATAAACCTTGTTCATTATTTCCATGGATTCAAGCAACCACTTGAACCGTAATCTGATTTGTCCGACATCATAATAAAAAGGAAGGTCGACGACCAACAAAAATGTGTCGATGTTTTGTCAATTAACTTAATAGTTCCTTGGTTTAAGCAAAAACTACGCCATATACGTAGTGTCCGAGAATTTCACTCGGACAAGTAACGATATTTTTCTAACCTCGTTCGACTATCGAGGTTAGGTGGTTCAATGAGCATCGTTGAGTTCAAGTTAGAACCAAACACTTTATTACTCGCCAAAGCTTGCTCTTCTATCTGCCATGGCGTTGAGGATTGCCTCAGAATCAAGGATTTGAGTCCAGGATAGCAGGTTATCATCATTCTCAATCACAAACGCGGTAAGCTGAGACACGATTGCCTTTCTCAATGCTTCGCCTTTCCAAGGTTTGGCAATGTAATAATCGAGACTCGCGTTATTTACGGCTTCTACGGTGTCTTCCAAACCGGCTTGTCCTGTGAGTAAAACTTTGCGCGCTGCTTTTGTGTCACCATTTTGACTGAGTTCGATTAAGAAGCTGATCCCAGTTTGTTCCGGCATAATGTGGTCACATAAAATGAGCGCAAGCTGAACTTCTTCTTCCGCCATCTCCTCAATCACTTGCCGAGCTTCAGTCACTGATTCCGCTCCTTCGACGACAAAGTTCTCCTCGAAGGGAGCAAGATCTTGGAGCACGCTATCCAAGACTTCTCGTTCGTCATCGACACATAAAATTAGATACTTGGTCATGTTTCATCTCCTTTTTCGATGACTGGTAACCAGACGGTCATTCGTGTGAACTGGCCGATCTCTGATTCGACGTCAATCCACCCTCTGTGTGCTGTTACGATTTGCTGGCAGATGGACAGCCCGATGCCTAAGCCAAAGTTACCTTCTTTTTTTGTGGTGAAGTTTAGCTCGAAAATGGCGTCTCTTTGCGACTCAGGAATGCCACATCCATTATCGTCAAATGAGATAACGGCATAATGTGTGTGCTCTTTTTCTACAAGGCGTGTTTGTATGTTTAACACCCCTTTTTCTGGAAATGCGTCAATGGCGTTAGAGACCAAATTCGTCCACACCTGTTGGAGTGCGATCGGTTGACAAAGGATGGAAGGCAAGTTTGCATAGTCGGTTGAAACTTGGTGCATTTTTAATTTGTTCTCGAAAATCACCAAGGTGTCTTCAATACCTTCATGAATATCAGCATAGTGCAGGGTTTCATCATCTGACCGAGCATATCCTTTCAGGCTTTTTACCATATCAGCAATTCGTGCTGCACAGACATTAATTGAGCGAAGTGTGGAACCTGCTTTGTGGTATTGCTCTAGTGTATTGAGGGCATGATAAGACGCTTGCTGCTTTCTCGTTAGTTGGGTAAGTAGCTCGTGATCGGATTCTAAACCAAGGCTCACCACTTTCTTTGCCAACGCTCGGTCTGGAAGAGTATGGCTAAGCGCTTTTACGCGTGATCTGAGCTCGGCGGTTGAAGCGGGTTTTGAGGTTTGCGCTTTGTTCAGTAATTCAATGCCTTTGGTTTGTATATCGGAACTGGGCGCATCGTTAAGTAATCGTTCTAGTGTATGCGTTAAATTCTCTACGCCCCTTAATATCGCGGCTACTGGATTGTTTAGTTCGTGGGCCACTCCCGCAACCAATTGACCAAGCATCGCCATTTTTTCTCTTTCAATGAGCTGCTGGTGGGCTGATTCTAAAGATTCGAGCGTTTTTTGAAGTTGCAGTTTGGTGTTGATGCTTCTTTGCAATCGGCGGTTGAAGTGGCGTAAGAGCAAGTTTGTAAAAAGAGGCAGTAAGTTTGAGTCGCTTTGCATCACTTTATTGAATACGTTGCGATCGAGTTTGATAACTTCTGTTTTGGTTAGTGTTAGAGCTGTCGAGAAAGAACATTCCCCAGTAACAAACGACATGCCTCCGACAATATTCCCTTTGTTATGGCGTACAACCTCTCGCTGCATGCCTTGTTCATCGCGCTTGTACAGAGCCACTTCACCTTCGGTGATAAACCACAAAAAGCTATTTGGCTCGCCTTCCACGGTTAATAAGTGTTCAGGTGAGTATGTACGGCACGCTCTTGTTTCGTCATTATCTTTGAAAAATTGCTGGAGAGCGGAGATCACTTGCTCGGCTAACTCGGTATCAGACATCGAGTGGTAGTCGTGTAAGAATCCGGCTTGATAATGGCTCATCTGATTATTGATGTGCGCTCGCAACAAGCTGTGATGATCCAATATCTGACTGTAACTTAGCAGGTCTTCTTTACCGTTTCGCAAGATAAATTGGGTCAGCTCTTTTTGCACTGTGTTAAATAAGACGTGATCTGGCAAAGGTTTAGTGAGGCAGTGGTCGAGCCTGCCCTCATTAACGGCAGTGAGAATTGCCTCTATATCAGACGAGCAGCTAATAAGAATTTTTCTTGCTTGCTCGGTATGTGGCATCCGGTCTAAACCAATAAGAAAATCCACGCCGTTAAAATGAGCGTGATGGCTCGCTATAACTAAAGCAACAGTCTGTTCTCTTTCTTCTAGATACTCTAAAGCGCTTTGAGCCTCTTCTATCGATTCGACAGAAAAAATATCAAACTTACTTGAGAAGGCAGACAGCTCCAATCGAAACTGTTCAGCACTGATTGGGTTGTTGTCGAGACACAACACAGCATAACGATTCACAGATGTTTTAGCTCCGGTTAAAACTTCGCCACGCAAACTTTAACAATAAAAGGACATGATGAGTGGGAGCCAAGTATGATTCCTGGTTAATGGACTAGAATAAGCATCAATAGTCTGATTTGTCTCAATGTTTTCTCCGCAGGTGGTTTGGGGTAGACTGACCGAAAATATCTAATAAGTGACGTTATGCAAAATCTTAAAAAAATCGGCGCCATTGGTGGTGCTATCTCATTAGCACTGTGTTGGCCATTGGCTGTCGGACAAATTGGTCAGTCCATCATTGAAGATGGTATTACCAATATGAATGATGAAATGATTAAAGGCGAAGTGGTCGAGTATCAGCGTGGCTATTTGTCTTCAGTCGTGCTGACTCGTTATTCAGTTGTTGATCCTGAGCTTAAAACGCAGTTAGAGCGTGATGGTATGCCAACGACGTTTGACGTAACCAGTGATGTTAGCCACGGTCTAACAAGCCTAACAGCAGATTCAAAATTGGTGGACAATGACTTTTTGCCTCTCACGATGCATAGCCAGACTCAATTAAATGGCAATACAGCATTTATCCTCGACCTAGACAGTTGGCATTATCGTAACGAAGCGCAAGGTGTTTCTGTTTCTACAAGCCCTGCAAAAGTAACAGGTGATGTGACGGTATTGGGTGATCTCAATTACCAAGTTTCCGTTCCTTCTGTTCAAGTGGATTTTGAAAACGGTGAAGAGCTTCATCTGAATGCATTGACAGGGCAAGGTAAAGGAAAGCAAGCAAAAGGCTACTGGTTAGGCGAGCAATCTTTCTCTCTAGAGAAGCTAGATGTGGTTGATGCGAACTTGACGCCTGTCTTTTTGATTGAAAATGCGAGCTACCGTGGTAACACTACGATGAGTGAGTCTGGTGATAAGCTGAACAGTCAATTAAACCTAGATGCTAAGAAACTACGTTTAACTGATGGGACGGATGTCGATAACTTTAAGTTGGATTTCTCAATTGCAGATGTGGATAGCCAGTCTTTTGATCAAATTATGTCTATCTATCAAGGCTCTCCTATGTTAGATGAGCAGGAAATTGCGAATTTATTGCCGCATGTCGATACGCTGTTTAGCAAAGGTTTTGATTTATCCGTGAACGAGCTTTCACTCGCATTCGGTGACGGCAAGTTCCACAACGAGTGGCAACTATCCATCCCTGAAGGTACTGAGCATATTACTCAAGATCCAATGAAGTTGGTGACGGCCACTACTGGTGAACTTAGCACTTACTTCTCTGATGAATTAGTAACGCATTACCCATTTATTCAAGAAGGGATTGATGAGCTCCTTATAATGGAGTTGATCGAAAAAGTAGAGGGCGGTTATCAATTAAAAGCAGAAATTGGTGAAGGCAAATTGAAGTTCGAAAATGGGCATGAGTTCCCATTGGTGGCTCTACTTATGCCTGCTTTGATGCAACAACAGTAATTCGTATTGTTGCGAATTTGTTCCAATTCAACGCTTAGTCTTTAAAAAGAGGTCGTAAGACCTCTTTTCTTGTTTTTATCACTGCGAAAACGTGATATTAATTTCGTAATATTTACATAGCAGGAGCAATGAGCATCATGGAACAAAATACGGACAACGTATTTAACTTCAGTGCAGGGCCAGCAGGTCTGCCTAAAGCAGTTATGCAGCAAGCACAACAGGAACTAATCGATTGGCAAGGTCTTGGCACTTCGGTCATGGAAATCAGCCACCGAAGCAAAGAGTTCATCAAAGTTGCAGAAGAAGCCGAGCAGGATTTACGTGACCTTCTGAATATTCCGGACAACTATAAAGTGCTGTTCTGCCAAGGTGGTGCTCGTGCTCAGTTTGCTGCTGTTCCTCTAAACTTACTTGGTGATGCCGATACGGCAACTTACATCGATGGTGGTTATTGGGCTGAAAGCGCGGTAGCTGAAGCGAAAAAATACTGCGAACCAGACGTGTTTGATGCAAAAACAGAAATCAACGGGAAAGTCGCGGTTCTACCTGCAAGTGAATGGAAAATTGCTCCAGAAGCGGCTTACGTTCACTTCTGTCCAAATGAGACCATTGATGGTATTGAGATTAACGATCTTCCTATTACCGACAAACCGATTGTTGCTGACATGTCTTCGACAATTCTTTCTCGTGAAATCGATGTGTCTAAATACGGTGTGATTTACGCGGGCGCTCAGAAAAATATTGGTCCTTCCGGCATTGCTATTGCTATCGTGCGCGATGATTTATTAGGTATGGCGAAGCAGGTTCTACCAAGTATCTTGGATTACACTGTTTTGGCAGAAAAAGAATCAATGTTCAACACGCCACCAACCTTTGCATGGTACCTGTCTGGTCTTGTTTTCAAATGGCTGAAGGCACAGGGCGGAGTAAAAGCGATTGAGCAAGTGAACCGCGCTAAAGCCGCGCTACTGTATGATTACATCGATCAGTCTGATTTCTACCGTAATGGCGTGCACTCAGCAAACCGTTCTTTGATGAACGTGCCATTTCAACTTGCTAAGCCTGAACTGGATGCAACCTTCCTTGAGCTAGCAGACTCTAAAGGGTTGAAAGCGCTAAAAGGTCACCGAGCAGTTGGTGGTATGCGAGCATCCATTTATAACGCAATGCCGCTTGAAGGCGTTCAAGCGTTAGTAGACTTCATGCAAGAGTTTGAGAAAAACTACGCGTAAACTCAAACTGATAGTTGTTCTCCAAAGCGTCGCTATTGCGGCGCTTTTGTTTATCTCAACTCACATCATTCCAGGAAGGTAAAATGACCAAGGCAAATATTGAAGCGCTGACTAAGCAGTTCCCACTCTTAGCAGCACTTATTGATCTTGAAGAGGTTTGTTGGTTTAACCCCCATATCACTTCCTTGGAGGAAGGTTTACCTCATGTCGGGTTAGATGAAAAAGATATTCAAGCGGCGAGTGAACGGCTAGCACGATTTGCGCCTTATTTGATGAAAGCGTTTCCCGAAACGGAAACGTCGCGTGGCATTATTGAGTCCCCAGTGGTGGATATTCCCAATATGAAAGTGCGTTTGGAGCAGCAATACGACACACCAATATTGGGCCATTTAATGCTCAAAAAAGACAGTCATTTGCCAATTTCTGGTTCGATCAAAGCGAGAGGTGGTATTTATGAAGTGCTCACTCATGCAGAAAAGTTGGCGTTTGAAGCCGCCTTGCTCTGTGAAAACGATGATTACAGAAAATTGTTCAGCAATGAGTTTCGGCAGTTTTTTAAGCAGTACAGTATTGCAGTTGGCTCAACCGGCAATCTTGGTATGTCCATCGGCATCATGAGTGCGAAGCTGGGTTTTTCAGTTTCAGTCCACATGTCTGCGGATGCGCGGGAATGGAAGAAAAATAAGCTCCGGTCGCATGGTGTTAATGTCGTAGAGCACCAAGAAGATTATGGTATTGCTGTCGAGCAAGGTCGTAAAGAGGCAGAAAAAGATCCCAACTGTTTCTTTATCGATGATTAAAACTCACGGACGCTCTTTCTAGGTTACTCTGTTGCGGGTGAGCGTCTTAAGCAGCAGTTTGATGACTTGGGAATCGTTGTTGATGAGCATCATCCATTGTTTGTTTATCTTCCTTGTGGTGTTGGCGGTGGACCTGGTGGGGTGGCATTTGGCTTGAAGGTAGCATTTGGCGAGCATGTTCACTGTATTTTCGCAGAGCCAACGCACTCACCGTGCATGCTGTTGGGCGTGCATACAGGCTTGCATGACGATATTTCGGTACAAGATTTGGGTATCGATAACATTACCGCCGCTGATGGTTTGGCAGTAGGTCGTGCCTCGGGATTTGTCGGAAGAGCGATGGAAAGGCTACTTGATGGTTTTTACACCATTGATGACGCTCGTATGTATCACCACTTGGGTGAGTTAAGTGAACTGGAAGGTATTAGTCTAGAGCCTTCTGCATTAGCCGGTATGATTGGGGCAGTGCACGTCTCGAATAACCATGCTTATCAGTCTCGAATGAAATTTGACGAAGAAAAACTCAAAAACGCAACACATCTTGTTTGGGCAACAGGTGGGGGCATGGTTCCGGAAGATGAAATGGCGGCTTATCTCAAAAAATCTGGTCGGTAAATCAGCACTGTATACGTGCTTAATTAGGTAACTAATAATACAGGAATAACAAAAGGGCTCATCGTTTGATGAGCCCTTCTCGTCACTGAAAATCGAATTATAGAGATTGTAATAGCTGGTAGTAACGACCTTTTTGAGCGAGTAGCGTTGGATGGTCGCCTTGTTCGATGATCTCACCTTGTTCCATCAAACAGATGCTATCCATACTTTCTAACTCTATCAGTCGGTGTGTAATGAATACTACTGTCTTATTAGCAAAGTGTTCATTGAAAAGCGCCATCACTTTTTGTTCCGTACGCTTATCGAGGCCTTCAGTCGGTTCATCTAAGAGTAGGATTGGGGCATCACGTAGCAATGCTCGAGCAATGCCGATTCGACGTTTCTCACCGCCAGATAACTGACGACCGCCGTCGCCTAACCAAGCGTCTAACCCCGGCTCTTCAAGAAGTCCGCCAAGCTCGACTTTTTGTAAAATAGTAGACAGTTGCTCATCACTTGCATCCGGAGCGGCCATGAGTAAGTTGTCACGTAGTGTCCCGTTTAGTACATCTACGCGTTGACTGATCACAGTCATTGCTGATCGCAGGTCCGACTCGCTCCAATCTTGCAGTTTTGTACCACCGATTCGAACTTCACCTTGGTTAACATCCCAGTAGCGGCAAAGAAGCTGAATCAGTGTTGATTTACCTGAACCTGTTTGACCTACAATTGCAGTTTTAGTGCCCAACGGTAGTGAGAGTGACAAGTCTTTCAGCACCTTTTGCTGACCGTCAGGGTAAGTAAAATCTATGTTGTCGAATTCAATGTCTAACGTTGTGTCTTTATGTTTCGACTGCTCAGGGAAGACAACGTCAGGTTCAGCCAAAATTACTTCATTTAAACGACGAGCAGAGGTCAACGTTTGACCGAGATATTGGAATGCGCCCGCGATAGGCATCAGAATCTCAAAGCTCGCCATGGTTGCAAACGCAAACAGCGCAATCCAAGGATCAGGAGCACGACCACCTACGCCGTCTGCAGCAAACCAAAGCATCACAACCAGTGTAAGGCCGTTCACCAGCATAAGCAGGCCTGAAGCCATGCCCGTTAAGTTCGCGTTCACAAATTGGTTAGACAGCAACTGCTTCTGCTTCTCTAGAATGAGATTACGATAACGTTCTTCTGCTCCAAAGATACTCAGTTCACTGTAGCCTTGAAGCCAGTCCAGTGTCGCCACTCGCAATTGCGCTTTATGATGAGTGAGCTTCTCGCCATTGTTTTTACCCAGTTTATAGAACAGTACTGGCCATACAAACAACATGACGGTAAGAATCGAGCCAAGCAGTAGGGCGAGATGCCAATCAAAGAAAGCCAGGACAGCCGTTAAACTCAATATGCCAAAAATACCAATCACGACAGGGCTGATAAGTCGAAGGTAAACGTGATCCATCGCGTCTACGTCCGCTACTAGGCGGTTGAGCAGATCGGCATCACGCATCGTAGAAACACGACCCGGAATCAGTGGTGCAAGTTTCTTAAAGAAGAAGATACGTAGATCGGTAAGCAGCTTGAACGTTGCATTGTGGCTAACGACACGTTCTCCCCATCGACCTGCGGTTCGAGCCATTGCAGTGCCGCGTACCCCGGCACCTGGTAACATGTAGTTGAAGGTCTCACGAGCAACCGTCAAGCCTGCCACCGCTGCGGCTGAAATAAACCAACCTGATAGCGTTAATAAGCCAATAGACGCCGCTAAGGTCAGAAATGCCAGTAGCATACCTAGCGAAAGACCAAACCAGTGTTTCTTATAGAGTTTTAGATAAGGGAGTAAATCACGCATCTAAGTTCCCCTTGTCTGTTTCACGTTGTGCGAGGTTCGCTTCCAACATGTCTTTAAATAAGCCATCTTCTGTCGACAGTGTGGCGTAATCACCACGTTGAACAATCTGGCCGTCCTGCATAACAAGAATTTGCGATACGTTTTGTAAAGGCGCAAGTTGGTGAGTAATCATCAAATTCGTTGTGGCATGCGCATACTTGTTAATGCCTTCCATCACGAGTTTTTCACTGCGAGCATCTAAGCTTGCGGTTGGTTCATCTAATAACCAAAAACGACCATTTTGTAGCATGGCGCGAGCCAGTGCTAAACGCTGCGCTTGGCCGACAGATAAACCACCAGAACGATCAGATATCGGATAATCCAACCCATGCATTTCAACAAATTCAGCAGCGTGAGAGTCATTCAACACAGAATGTACGTCTGCATCCTGAATATTGTGCTTACCTAGTGTGATGTTATCTCGAATGCTACCGTGTAATAGCATCGGGTTTTGACCAATCCAGCTTACTGCCTCTCGCCATGTGGCTAGATCCAGTTGCGACAATTCACAACCATTAATCTTCAAGCTACCTTGATAAGGCATGAAACCGAGGATGGTGTTTACCAAGCTTGTTTTACCTGCGCCACTTGGTCCAACTAAAGCCGTACTTTTGTTGGCTTCAAGAGAGAAGGATAGGGGACCTGCGAGCTGCTTACCTTCCGGACTAAAAATGGTTAACTGGTTCGCTTCAATATGGATAGGGCTGTTTTTATCTAACGCTTGGGTACCATCTTTGATTTGATCGACTTCCAAATCCAGAAACTCGACAATGCTTTCTGCTGCCCCAACCGCTTGCTGTTTCGCATGATAGAACGTGCCCAAATCACGTAATGGCTGATAAAACTCTGGAGCAAGAATCAGAATGAACAAACCAGCAAAGAGCGTAACACCTGTGCCGTAGTAGCCGAAGTCCAGCTCCCCGATATAACTAAAGCCAAAGTAGACAGCGGTAATTGCGATAGAAATGGAAGTGAAAAACTCTAACACCGCAGAAGACAGAAACGCGATTTTCAGAACGTCCATGGTACGAGTACGAAAGACTTCTGAAGCACCCTTTAGCGTCTCAGTTTCAGATTTTGTTCTATCGAACAAGCGAATGGTTGTCATTGCTTGCAAGCGGTCATAAAAGTGACCCGACAAACGCTGCATCGCTTTAAAGTTTTTACGGTTTGCTTCTGCGGCTTTCATCCCAACCAGTGCCATGAAAATAGGCACTAGTGGTGCAGTGACCAGGAAGATCAAGCCTGCTGCCCAGTTTACTGGGAATACGACAACCAAAATGATGAAAGGCACTAGTACCGATAATGACATTTGAGGCAAGTAGCGTGAGAAGAAATCTTGCATATCTTCTACCTGCTCTAAGATGAGCGTTGCCCAACTGCCAGCAGGTTTGCCTTTGATGTAAGCTGGCCCAAGTTTATGAACTTTATCTAAAATGAGTTGGCGAATATAAACTCGAATTTGCTCCCCGCAACGGTAACCGGCAAGCTCTCGACCCCAGGTACAAGCAGCTCGACCGATAACCGTGCCACCGAGCCCAACAAAATGCCAAATGAGGTCGGCTTTGTCGACTTGGTCAATGATTAACTGGTGCAGAATGGAGGCGAGCAGGGCTGCTTGAGCCAATAAAAACACGCTTGAAAGTACGCCTAGGCCTATCGCAATCATAAGCCAGCGCTTGGCTAACTTACTTTGTTGCTTCAGCCACTTATTCAAGCTGCTTTGCTTTTTCTTATCCATCGTGAAGGCTTAATGATAATTGTTTTAATGAGGCGGTAGTATACAAAAGAAAACCCAGCGGGAATACCGCTGGGCTTTAAGGATATGACACAAATGTGAAAAGTTATTTGTCACCAAGTGAGTCTAAGAAACGTTCAGCATCTAATGCAGCCATACAACCTGTACCTGCAGAGGTGATCGCTTGACGGTAGTTGTGGTCCATTACGTCGCCAGCTGCAAATACACCTTCGATACTAGTTTGTGTTGCGTTGCCTTCAAGACCTGATTGAACGATGATGTAGCCATCTTTCATGTCTACTTGGCCTTCAAAGATTTGTGTGTTTGGCTGGTGGCCAATTGCGATGAATGCACCCATTACATTGATATCTTCTGTCGCACCGCTGTTCACGTCTTTAATGCGGACGCCCGTTACGCCCATATCGTCACCCAGTACTTCATCGAGAGTGCGATCGGTATGAAGAACGATATTACCGCTTTCAACTTTATCCATCAGACGTTTCACAAGGATCTTCTCTGCGCGGAATGAATCGCGGCGGTGGATCAGGTGAACTTCTGACGCAATGTTAGATAGGTATAGCGCTTCTTCAACAGCCGTGTTACCACCGCCCACAACTGCAACTTTCTGATTACGGTAGAAGAAACCGTCACAGGTTGCACAAGCAGAAACGCCGCGACCTTTAAATGCTTCTTCAGACTCAAGGCCAAGGTATTTTGCTGATGCGCCGGTAGATATGATTAAGGCATCACAAGTGTACTCACCTGAGTCGCCTTTTAAACGAAATGGGCGTTGTGATAGCTCTACTTCATTGATGTGATCAAATACGATTTCAGTTTCAAAACGCTCGGCGTGTTCTTTCATGCGATCCATCAATGCTGGACCTGTCAGTCCCTCAGCATCGCCTGGCCAGTTTTCAACTTCAGTTGTGGTGGTTAGCTGACCACCTTGTTGCATTCCCGTCACAAGCACAGGGTTTAAGTTTGCACGCGCTGCGTAGACGGCAGCTGTGTATCCTGCAGGACCAGAACCAAGAATTAATAATTTACAGTGTTTTACGTCGCTCATTATGGCTCCAAAAAGGGCGTAACATTTCCCTCGATTGTATGGAAATTCTTAGTGCTTTAAAAGCATAAACAACGATTGTGATCGAATAATTGGTTATAGATTAGAACCCACTAAATATTGATAGAGAACGTTGACTTCTAGCATAAAACTCTATTCGTAGTAGAGAAGTCTAGTTTCAAATATTGCCAAAGCGTAAAACTGAAACATGGTTCTGTTTTTTTTGCTTTATTTGGTTTGATATGTTGTTTTTGTTGTTTTGTTGAAGCTATCAACGTTAAAAGCTGGTAATTGCAGAATATTTGCGTAACCTAGCGTGTAAATTAAATGTTAATTAATGTGCCTCATTAAAGGAGCAAATGATGTTACATTCACGTGAGAATACTCTACATTTAACACAGCTCAGCATGGCAGCAATTGAGCAGCTTTCCCCATCGTTTGAAGAACTGCCTCGAACCGAACATGCAGATGGTCAGTATCGACTACGACGTTATTCTGTGGTTGGTTTTGATAACGGCAAAGTCATCGACTTAAATAAAAATAGCTTTGTTCAATCCTCTGATATCAACCGATTTCAAGGTGATGTTGTAAGACAATTCGAGCCAATTGAGAAGGATATTCTTACCAGCGATGGATTTCGAGAAATGTGTGAATTGTTTGTCAATGCGAATCATCTGCCAAACGGTCAAGAAATAGAAATTCACCAAATCCGTATCAGGGCACTGGAAGAAGAAACCCAAGTAGCACCTGAAGGTGTGCACCAAGACGGTTTTGATCACATTGCAATGGTTGGTGTGGGACGCCATAACATCATCGGTGGCGACATCATGCTTTACAGCAGCCATAACCAAGCCCCATTTTTCCGTAAAGTGCTAGAAACCGGAGAGGTCGCAATCTTGGCTGATAGCAAGCTGTGGCATAACGCGTGCCCAATCCGCTCTGTTATTGATGACGAAGCAGGCCATATGGATGTATTTGTACTCACTGCTACGGATAAGCGTAATGAACTTCAATCTTAATCAGATCAGAGCGCAATTTCCGGCGTTGGCTCAATACCACAACGACAAGCCTGTGACGTTTTTTGATGGTCCAGGTGGCTCACAAGTGCCTCAATCAGTACTAGACAGCATGGTAGGGTATTTAGGTCGTTTCAACGCTAACTTAGGCGGACATTATTTTTCTAGCCAAGTGACCGTTGACGTAATGCAAAATGCGCGTGAGTCGGCTCAGGCTCTACTTAATGCCCCTTCATCTGGCAATATTGTCTTCGGTGCCAATATGACCTCACTAACCTTTCAGCTTAGTCGCGCGATTAGTCGAGATTGGCAAGCAGGAGATGAGATCATTGTTTCCGCTTTGGATCACTATTCAAATGTATCCAGCTGGCAGCAAGCGGCAGAAGATAAAGGCGTTACGGTTCATCAAGTTCGTATCAACGAAGAAGATTGTACGCTGGATATTGAGCATTTAAGCCGCCTTCTTTCTGATAAAACGCGCCTTGTCGCTGTGACTTATGCATCGAACACGACGGGCTCTATTGTGGATGTACAGCATGTAGTCAGCATGGCGCACAATGTTGGGGCACAAGTTTATGTGGATGCCGTCCATTATGCGCCTCATCATTTGGTTGATGTTCAAGCGTTAGGTTGTGACTTTTTAGCTTGCTCAGCTTACAAGTTTTTCGGACCGCACGTTGGTATTGCTTACATAGCCGATCAGTGGCTCCACAGTATTCGCCCATACAAAGTCGAGCCTGCCACTAATATAGGTCCAGGTCGATTTGAAACAGGAACGCAAAGTTTTGAAGGTCTTGCTGGTGTCGTTTCTGCGGTTGAGTATCTGGCTCAATTTGGTGAAGTCGGTTTACCTCTTCGCCAACGGTTGGAGCAAAGCTACCAACTGTATGAACAACATGAGCAGCGCTTGAGTGAGCGTTTCTTACAGCGTTTGAATGCATTAGATGGTGTCAATCTATTCGGTATCGCAAAGGAAGATAGCCAACTCCGCACGCCAACTTTTGCGCTAACGTTTGACCGATATTCTCCAGAGTTCATCGCGAAAACACTGGGTGAACATAACATTTGTGTATGGAATGGTCACTTTTATGCGTTGGGCTTAGTTCGTCAACTTGGTTTAGAAGAATCGGGTGGTGTAGTGCGAATTGGTTGTATGCATTACAACACAATAGAAGAAGTCGATATGTTATTCGATGTGCTAGAAAGCATCCTTGACGCATAACTAACGATTTCTTCCTAATAGAAAAACAAAAGCTCGAGTCAAACTCGAGCTTTTTTCATTTTTATTTGAATCAACGCGTTCTGCAAGCGATTACTCACTAACTTCAACTTCATAGGAAGTGAATTTTCTTACATTAATAACGCCGGTATCAAAGATGAGGTATTGACCTTTGATGCCTTGCAAAGTGCCAGTCACAACCGGGTTTTTATCGAAGTTATGCGAAGTGATCTTCGTTGGGTGCTGTTGTACCGGGTAGCTAAGGTCGGTAATGCTTTCGTTTAATACTTCAATGGCATCTTCGCCGAATTGCTGTTTTATCTCGGCAATTTTCTCTTCGACTAAAGGCAATAGCTCAGCAAAACGGTCCTGCAATGCCATAGGTTCACCGTCACCTTTTAGCAGTGTGCGCCAATTGGTCTTGTCTGCGATATGTTTCGCCAGTTCAACTTCAATTAAACCGGAGATATGGCGAGTTTTTACTTTAAAAATTGGCAAGCCCTGAGTCGCGCCTTGGTCAATCCAACGAGTCGGGATTTGAGTATGACGAGTAATACCAACTTTTAAGCTGGATGTGTTGGACAGGTAGACAAAGTGATCCACCATGCAATTCTCTTCACCCCATTGTGGTTCGCGACAAGTCCCTTGATCGTAGTGGCAGGTCTCTGGCTTCATGATACACATGTCGCAGCTTGCTAGCTTTTTCATGCATACAAAACAGTGGCCTTGCGAATAACTCTTTTTCGTTTTCTTTCCACATGAGCAACAAAAAATATTGCCAGTGTGAGTCAGTGTGAGCGTTTTACCCAGAAAAGGAGTTAAGTCGATTTCTTCCTCACCGACAGGAAGACGGTAGTTGACGGCACCGTCCAGAGAAGCACGCATTTTGTTTAGCGTGCCAGTTGCAATTAATGACATGACATTACTCATTATTGTGTTTTTGCACAGTATATACTGAAGTGGAGAAGAGATGCAGGGTTGACAGGAGCTTTAAAGTAAATGTCTTGCACTAAATTATTATGCATCGTGTTTTATTTTCTAAAAATTATGGCTGTGAAATGCTTCGCAAATAGAAGTTGGGCTGCACTTTTTAGAAATTTTAAAACGTGATAACGGTTCAAAATCCGTTACCATGTGTCGAAACTAAGAATTGAATGAAAAAGCGATTTTATTTCTTGATAAATCACCTTGATTTCATTTTTGAAATTATTGAACCCCACGTATTGTATAATCTCAGCAGGTCACTTGCCCATGAAGTGGATCCATAACTTTATCTTTGCTCTTTCTATTTGCACTATCAGTTTGGTCGCCCTTTATAGTGTGCTTGGCGATACGCGAAAGCTGACCATTACACCTGAGCATTTCAATATCTATGCAACTAAAGATGCCAGTGAAGGAGGTGTGAGTGAGGCAGATATCACATACGATCGGCAAAGCCTAGTCCTTAGCTGTGAACTAAAGCAGAGCTCGTATGCTTGGCCTTACTGCGGAATCTCGGTTTATACCGATTCAGCAACGCCAACACAGGGTATTGACCTTTCCAACTACCATACGATTCGATTGAAGGTGCGATATGAAGAGGCAGGAATAGGGGCTAACCCTAGCCACGACCTACGTTTGTATCTTCGCAATTATAATTCTGAGTATTCCAAGCCGGACGACGAGTACACCATTAAATATAATGGCATGCAGTTTTCTCCGTCGGGTTCGAGCGATATTGTCGAAATTCCGATTAAAAATCTTCAGGTGATGACCTGGTGGTTAGCAGATAACGGAGTCGCGATTGAGCACTCTGCACCTGAATTTTCAAACATCACACGTATTGATATTGCAACTGGGTCTGGTGCGGCACTTGGTAAACATAGAATTGTGATTGATAAAATTGAGTTTGAAGGCGCTTACCTTGCGCAAGAAACATTGTTGTATGCATTATTACTCTCTTGGATGGCGCTTGGACTGGCTTTTTCACTGCATGAGTTACGAAAAAATAGAGTGGCTTATGAAAAAGCGCAAAAGCGTCACCGTCATTTGGAAAAGGTGAATGATACTTTGCGAGCTCAAAACTATGAGTTTGCAGAGCTAGCGCATCGAGATGCTTTGACGGGCGCGATGAACCGATATGCTGTGCAACACTGGCTGGAACAACAATCTCGTCAGGTTCGCTGGGGGCATAACACCTTCAGTATTCTCTATTTGGACTTGGATAAGTTTAAAAAGGTGAACGACAAATTTGGGCACCAAATGGGGGATGACATATTGCGCGAATTTGTCATGGTGGTAGCGACTTCTATTTACTCAGACGATCGACTCGTTCGTTGGGGCGGCGAAGAGTTTGTCGTATTTTGCCCTGATACCAATATTGAACAAGCGTTAGAGAAGGCAGAAATGATTCGCAAAAATGTGGAGGATCATTTGTGGGTGCACGGTGAATCATTAACTTGCAGTATTGGCGTTGCCCAAATGCAGAATGAACGCGTCTCAGAAACCATGGCGAGAGCTGACGAAGTGCTGTATCAGGCGAAGCGCAATGGTCGCAACCGAGTGGAAGCTCATTATGGTTTACTTGCTTGCGAAAAGAAGCAAGCCTGATAGCCGTTCACTAAAAGGAAAGAAAAAAGGTGGCCAACTGGCCACCAAGAGGGAAACTGCTGAACACCACTTAGGGGGGAAGTTTGGGTTATCGATACGATTACCGTGAGCAGCAGTGTAGTGCTAATCGAACTTGCTATTTTTACCAGAACAACCAAGCGAAAAGCGTTAGTGCAGCAATACACGCAATGTTTAATACGAAACCAATTCGCATCATTTCTTTTTGCTTGATATGACCCGTACCGAACACAATCGCGTTTGGAGGTGTTGCAACTGGTAACATAAATGCACAAGATGCAGCGACGGCAATCAGTGCAGAAAGAATAACCGGAGACATGCCTAAGGCTTCTGCAATGGTCGCAAATACAGGGACAAGTAGTGCAGCACTGGCGGTGTTACTCGCAAACTCAGTTAAGAAGACAACAAAAGCAACCACTGCAAGAATCGTTAAGAGAATACCGGCTTGCTCAAGGAAGCCTGACAAGCTATGAGCCAAAAATACGCTTGTTCCGGTTGCTTTTAGGACGTTACTCAGACAGATACCACCACCAAATAGGATTAACACACCCCAGTCGGTTGTTTTCTCGATATCTTTCCACTCGACGGCGCGAGAAGCACCAAGTAGAAGGATGGCGCCAATAGCTACAAGAGTATCGAACTTCGCGAAGCCACCCAGCATAGCGTTAATAGGCTTACTGAATATCCACAACGTCACGGTCAGTAAGAAAATCGCCAACGTAATCATTTTGCCGTTTGTCCATTCGACTGGTTGATGGTCAAGGTCAAACTTGTGGCTAAGGTCAGGCTTAGTCATCGTGTACAATACGAGGATAGCGATTGGCATTAATACTAGGGAAATAGGTACACCAAACTTCATCCATTCAGTGAAGCTAAGGCCAACTTCAGCTGCTGCAATTGCGTTTGGTGGGCTACCAACCAGTGTTGCAATACCACCAATTGAAGCACTGTAAGCGATACCGAGTAGAACAAACAAAAAGGTGTTGTGGTTTTTCTTGGCGTCTAGCTTTGTCATCACACCCAGCACAAGCGGTAACATCATCGCGGCGGTGGCGGTGTTTGAAATCCACATTGACAGGCCAGCACTCACACCAAATAGCATGAATACAGCGACAGACATTTTTCCTCTTGCCAGCAATAGTACTTTATCTGCAATCGCTTGATCTAACTTTTGTTTATGTAGAGCCGCAGCTAGTGCAAAACCACCCAAAAATAGAAAAATGATGGAGTTGGAAAAGTTATTCAGTGCGGCTTGAGTGTTGAACACACCCAAAAATACCGCAAGTAGTGGTATGAGCAGCGCAGTAATGCTGACGTGAATCGCTTCGGTTAGCCACAGAATAGCAACAAAAACTAAGATGCTCAGGCCGGTTACTACTTGTGGTTCAAAGGGTAAGGTATTAAACAAGATAATGAACAATAGGATATTCGCGTTCAAAATCATGCTGTTGCGAGTGAAGAACCAATTCTTCAATGTCACAGCGAGTGCGGTCATGGGTAGTGCTCCTTTTGCATTGCCTTTTGTCGGTTTTTTTATGGCAAAGTAACTGACTTGTAGTTATTTATTGATGAAATGTTACTTTGAATGCGAAAAAGAGTTTTGCCTGAATCGTAGAGCAAATTAGAAAGTGTGATGTTGAGAATTGGAAATGGGTAGAAAACTACCCATTTGTTTTATAGAAATGTTACTAGGCTTGTGAGCCACGTTATTCCTCTATTCGACGGGGACTTGAAGAGGCTCGTTAGCTGCTTTATTTGGCTCTTTTACTGCGACGATAGGTTCTTGAGGGCCAAGAAACTTAGGCTGCGTATTGATAATATACAGGTCTAAAAACGCTTTCACACGGGCTAGCAGTTCTCGAACACGCATCGATGTTTTTTGCTTGTTGGCCGTCGGCCCTGCTACCGCGAGACACTGTGCATCAATGCTGTAAGCATCAGCGATGAACAGTGCGCGTTCGCAGTGAAAGCGTTGAGTCACAATCAGAAATCGCTCCGAAGCAAAAATTTTTTTTGCTCGTACAATCGAATCTAAGGTACGAAAGCCAGCATAATCAAGGTGAATCACTTCTTCAGGCACGCCTGCTTTAAGTAAGTCGCGTTTCATTGTCCACGGTTCGTTGTATGAACGGTGGGCGTTATCACCACTCAATAAAAACTGTTTTACTTTGCCTTGGTTGTAAAGCTCAATCGCCGCATTAATGCGATGAGTGTAGTAAGTGTTGAGGATCTTTCCGATGTATTTACTGGTACCAAGAACTACGGCAACCTCATGTTGAGGGATTTGCTCGTATTCAGTGAAAATGCTCTCTTTGGCTTGTAAAACCACCCACCGGTCGATGGCAATAACAGAAACAAGCAGACTAAGTGCAGAGATCGACAAAATCAAAGCAAATCGCTTCCAGGAAAATTTCAGCTTCCACTTTGATCTTATGCGAGAAAACAACAAAACGTTTTATATCCTTAACTAAAAATGTAGTTCTCATCATATCTGATAGAAACAAAAAGAGAGAAGCCCATTTATGCCAAAATCTGGTTAGGATGATAAAAAAATAAAAGCCCCTACATGGTAGGGGCTAATTATTAAACGAATTGTCTCAAGCTTAGAACGCAGTGCGTTTGTAGCGGCGGTAAACAGGTTGCCAGAACGACTGTTCAATTGCCACGTTCAATGCTTCATCAGTAATTTCTAATGCGACACCTTGTTCAATTGCCTTTTTACCAACGGCAAATGCGATTTTTTTCGATACTAAGTGGATCTCTTCTAGTGGTGGAAGTAGAGCCCCACGACCGTTGATTGCTAGAGGAGAACATGTTGCGAGCGCGCGGCTTGATTCCATTAGCATCTCGTCAGTGACACGTTTTGCATTGACAGCAAGTACACCAAGGCCAATGCCTGGGAAGATGTAGCTGTTGTTACATTGTGCAATAGGGTAAGTGCGACCTTCATGAACCACTGGCTCAAATGGGCTACCTGTTGCAACCAGTGCTTCACCATTTGTCCAACGAATGATGTCGTTCGGTGTCGCTTCCACGCGGCTTGTTGGGTTCGACAGTGGGAAGACAATCGGACGCTTACAGTGTTTATGCATTTCTTCGATGACTTCTTGGCTAAATAGGCCAGGAGCACCAGAAACACCAATTAGTACCGTTGGCTTCGCGTTACGCATTACATCGAGTAGTGAGAAGCCATTTCCTTCATTTTCCCACTCTTTCGTATTGGTATGCTTTTGCACCAAGCGTTGTTGGAAATCAAGAAGGTTAGGCATGCCTTCTTGTAACAGACCCCAACGGTCAACCATGTAAACTTGTGAGCGAGCTTGCTCGTCAGAAATTCCTTCCGATACCATTTGTGCGATGATCGCTTCTGCGATACCACAACCAGCAGACCCTGCGCCTAGGAAGGTAATACGTTGTTTAGAAAGCTGAGTTCCTGCTGCTTTACAGGCGGCAAGTAGAGAGCCAACAGTAACAGCTGCAGTACCCTGAATATCATCATTGAAGCAACACACGCGGTCTTTGTAACGCTCTAGAAGAGGCATCGCATTTTTCTGAGCAAAGTCTTCGAACTGGATCAAAGCATCAGGCCAACGGCGCTGTACCGCTTGGATAAACTCTTCTACAAATGCATCGTATTCTGGACCCGTAATACGAGGATGACGCCAACCCATGTACATCGGATCAGCTAAGCGTTGCGGGTTATTGGTACCCACATCAAGCACGATTGGTAGCGTGTAAGCAGGGCTGATACCACCACACGCGGTATATAGTGACAGTTTACCGATAGGAATACCCATGCCGCCGATACCTTGGTCACCCAAGCCAAGGATACGTTCGCCATCTGTCACGACAATCACTTTAACGTTGTGGTTTGCTGCGTTGTTCAGCAAGTCGTCAATACGGTCACGGTTTGGGTATGAAATGAACAGACCACGACCACGACGGTAAATGTTAGAGAAGTTTTCACATGCTGCGCCAACAGTCGGTGTGTAGATGATAGGCATCATCTCAGAAATGTGATTTTGCACTAGGCGGTAATACAATGTTTCGTTGGTGTCTTGGATATTACGCAGATAAATGTGCTTATCCATATCGCTTTCGAAACTTTTGTATTGCTGGTAGGCACGTTCCACCTGCTCTTGGATAGTTTCGGTCGACTCTGGAAGCAGACCTTCTAAGTTGAATGAACTACGTTCTTCAGCAGAGAATGCACTGCCTTTGTTCAAAAGAGGGGTTGCTAAAAGAGCCGGACCCGCATATGGAATATATAGTGGGCGTTTATCGTTGTTCATTGGGTGCCTTATGTAGGGTTGAAGGATGCGCACCAAATTTTAACGGGTTCACTATTTAGTTGTAAACATGCGTTGATGCACATCAATGTAATGTCGCAAAAAAATTCAGATACCGACGAAAATATCGGCAATATTGGTTGTTTAGAGATACCTAAAGCAGGATTTTTTTACTTGGGTATAATGTTTTGCATCATCAAATCAAATCCAATTTCTATGTTTCAACTACCTATCGACAGCCTGAAAGCCGAGTTTGACCATCATGTAAGCCTTAACCATCTTGTGGTGGAAGCCGAAACCGGGTCGGGTAAATCTACCCGCTTGCCCATGTGGGCGGCAAAACACGGACGCGTTCTGGTTATTGAACCACGTCGAATTGCTTGTACCTCGCTGGCTGAATTTCTTGCGGAGCAATCTGGAGAGCCAATAGGTCGCAAAGTCGGTTACGCGATCAAGCTTCATGCCTACTTTGATGAAAAAACCGAAGTTGTATTTGTGACTCCGGGGGTTGCACTGCGTTGGTTTTCGGAAAACAAGCTAGCAGACTTTGATGTCGTGATAGTGGACGAATTTCACGAGCGACGCTGGGATATTGATCTATTAACCGCCATTTTGAAGCAAGAAAATCAACATCGATTGATCGTCACTTCCGCTACCTTAGAAGGCGAAAAGCTTGCTCGTTACCTGAATGCTAAGCGCCTGAGTTCGGAGGGACGTTGCTTTCCAGTCACGGTGACACATCGTTCTACAGACAGCCGCTATTTACCGAACAAAAAGGGATGTGAACAAGAGGTTGTCGGAGCGGTAAAAGAAGCACTGGAAGATGAAGATGGCGATATTCTTGTTTTTCTCCCAGGACGTAAAGAGATCGCCCAATGCGCGCAGATGCTACAAAGCAGCAGTGATGTCATGGTGGTTAAACTTCATGCCTCGGTCAGTGATGCAGAACGACATCGTGCGCTGACGGTACAAAAGCAACGGAAAGTCGTATTGGCAACCAACGTCGCGGAAACCTCTCTGACCATTCCTAATATCCGTGTGGTAATCGATAGTGGTTTAGAGCGCAGAACTGTACAACGAAATGGACGTACAGCACTGACATTAACCAACATTTCTAAGGCCAGTGCCGCGCAGCGAATGGGGCGAGCAGGTCGCGTTACCGAAGGGGCTTGTATTCGTCTATATGGTGAGCACGCGCCTTTAGAGTTGGTGACACCTCCAGAATTACACAGAGAAGAGCTCGTCGAGCCCATGCTGGCAGCGGCTTGTTGTGGGTACCGTCTCTCAACACTCGATTTTCTCGACTCAATTCCAGAAAAGTCGCTAGAGGCATCTCATTCGACGTTGTTATCCATGGAAGCGATTGATGAGGATGGCAATGTCACGCAGCACGGGAGAAAAGTATATCCACTACCCATTGATGCACTGTTTGCCGATCTCGTTACCAGAATTCAAGCGAAGCCAGAGAAGGAAGCAATGATTGATTTGGCTGCCGCCTTATCTGTGCCTGCGCAGCTCTATCAGCGACAAAGTGGTGAAGTTGCTGAGCTTCTATCTCAAGAGGAGCCATACGGATGTGATGCCTCTTTACTGATCCGTTTGGTTCGAGGGGAGCAACTCTCAGGCATTATCATTGACGCTAGCGCGCTCGAAGAGGCACAAGGTTTAGCGAAACAAATGCGAGAAGTGTTTGAATTGCCGGAACTTGACGTTGCCTCTCGATATAAACGTGAAGCGCTCTTTTTCTCCATCGCCTCATTGCACCCTGAGCTTGTGTTTGTCCGACGAGCTCGTCGAAGGGATGCTCTAGGAAATGGCGTAGTCGAGATGCTGGTTGGGCGTAACAGCCGCTTTCCTGACAAAGAAGAAGCGGCAATCGTGCTAGATAGCCATAGCGTGCCAGGACGAGGCGTTAAGCAAACACTAAACCTCGCATCGGTTATGATGCCTATCCCGCTGACGTTGTTACGCGAACTTGAATTTGGGGAGTGGCGACAAGGTGAGACGAATTATGAAGAAGAGACGCCAAGAGCAACAATGCATTTGGTCTACGCCGGGCGAACAGTCTGTTCTGAACACCAAGCGTTACAAGGTGATGTTGCTGTTCAGTCTATTGTCGAAATGATAGAAGACGAGACACTGTTACCAGGTTTTGCTTCTCAAAGAAAACAACAAATCCAACACTGGAAACTCTACAACGCATTGGGCCTTAATGTCGAAGGAGAAGAGGTTAACGACTTGGCCTCCTTGACATTTTCTAGCTGGTTAAAGGATCAGTTGGAAACATTAGGCGTTGAAAATGTCGATGATATGGCGTTATTTGAACCGGAAGACTTAACATTTAACGGTGTTCCAGAATGGGAATACGACGATTTCACGGAGCAGTACCCTTTAGAACTTTCGCTGCCAGAACTCCAACTGGATGTTGAGTATTACGCGTCTCGCAAGCTGGTACAGGTCGTTTATCGAGAGGGAAACCGTAAGGGGGACCCGAAGCGTTGGGAGCTGCCACGTTGGGCTGGTTGGAAGATACAGTATAAAAAGGCCAGTCGAGTGATTGATGTAAAGTAGGTCGGCGGATGACGTTGTGACAAGAATTGATATTTTTTTGGTGAATCTATAATGATTTCATATTGATAGCGTTACTTGCGTGTTGTTTTTAGTTTCTTAATTGAAATATTAATCAATTGAATGCTTATATATGGCGAAGCTGTACATCAGTTGTTACAAAGCTGGTTTTAATATTTCCTTTTGTATGTAAATTAGGGCATAAAAGACGAATGTTTTATATCCCATTGCTATATCAAAACAGTTGAACGATATTTGGTATATCTCATTTTCGAGTGTCGGGGGCATAGAATGGATCAACAAGGAAAGACGTGCATTGAATTCGACTACACTAGCTTTTTAGGAGCGACAGGTAGTAAAAAATGGACCTTTTTAGAGGCATTTGCCACCATCGCGCCTATTTTCGGTTTGATGTGGAAACAGAACATTGCGGAATTGAGCAAGCCTGAAGATCGGTTGTGGGATGCCGCATTAAAATCGATGTCTTCTCGTAAAAGTGATGAATCCAATTTGGTCCGCTTAACCCAGTTAGCTAAACATGAAGGGATCAATGAATTGCGAGTCGTTATGCCATATTCGCTCGATGTTCAGCAAATCGAGTACATAGAATCTCGCAGTCAGTTGAAGGTGGATACGTCAGAACAAGATGTTCTTAACATCAAGTTTTAGGCTGAGTATTTCCACTTCATCGATGTACTACTTAACAATAGTGCAATGAAAAGCGACCTCAAAGTAGGTCGCTTTTTTATTTTGAGGTTTTTGTCACAGGTCTTGGAAGTGTGATGAATATAGAGTATTTGCACTTAAATTAACAAAAGTGTAACGTTTGGAAATGCAATTGTCATAACTAGCTTCTAACTTTGTGTTTTTAGGACAAATTACCGACTAAGTGGTTGGTACTGTAAGTTCGAATTAACGTCCCTTATTGGCACACAAGGATGATTGAGTCACCACGTCATTTGGGCATAAAAACAAACACAATAAGAAAGGAAGTCAATATGTCTTTGTCTCGTCGAGACTTTATGAAAGCTGCCTCTTCAACGGCGATTGTTACCGGGCTGGTGGGCTGTGGTAGCGATGCTAGTGAATCTGTTGCGGTTACCTTTGAGCACGGAGTGGCGAGTGGAGATCCTACTCAAACACAAGTAATCATTTGGACTCGTGTTACAACCTCAGCGAGCTACGCAGATGTAAGCTGGCAAGTTTCATCTAACGAAAATTTTACTGATATCGTGCAAAGTGGCACTTTTGCCACAGACACGAGCCGAGATTTCACGGTAAAAGTCGATGTTCAAAATCTCAATGCAAATTCTCGCTACTACTATCGATTCATGGTTGGAGATGTCACTAGCGAAGTCGGGCAAACTCAAACATTACCAGAAGATGGTGTAGAAAAGGCATCCATGGCGGTTGTTTCTTGTGCAAACTATCCTGCAGGCTATTTCCATGTGTATAGAGAGATCTTAAATCAACATGAACAAGACCCGTTTGATGTGGTGCTTCATCTCGGTGATTACATTTATGAGTATGGTGCTGGTGGCTACGCTAGTGAAGATGCTGAGGCACTAGGGCGAGAGCCAAGCAAAGGCACTGAATGTATTACCTTAGATGATTACCGAAAACGGTATGCGCAATATCGCCAAGATGCTGATTTGCAAGCGTTACATGCGAACCTACCAATGATTGCTGTCTGGGATGACCATGAGCTTGCAAATGATAGTTGGAAAAATGGTGCGGAAAACCATCAAGAAGAGGAAGGCAGTTTTAATGATCGTCGTGCAGCTGCGGCTGCCGCGTGGACAGAATGGTTGCCCGTTCGTGAAAACACTTTCTCAAACATGCTGATTTACCGTCAGTTTTCGTTTGGAAGTTTAGTCAATTTGATGATGCTCGACACGCGACTTGTGGGGCGTGATAAACCGTTGGATTATTTCTCGCTCAGCTCACCAACGATGGAAGCTATTGGCGGTTTAGTTGCTCAGTCGCGCAGTCAAGACCGAGAGCTGTTAGGCGGTGACCAACTCGCTTGGCTGATGGATGCGTTCAGTACGCACGACGCAACTTGGAATGTGCTAGGGCAACAAGTGTTAATGTCTCGTATGGAGTTGCCAAGTTCGGTTATGACCGCGATGTTTCAATTGTTTACTGCCACTGAAGAACAAAAAACAGAGGCGTTATTAGCGGTAAACTCTGCGATTACGGGTTATCTCTCTGACCCAAGTTTAGATACCATTGCTTTACCATATAACCTAGATGCATGGGATGGTTACTACGTTGAGCGAGAGAACGTTTATCAACTGGCCAAAGCCAGCAGTGGTAACTTTGTCTGTTTGGCAGGAGATACGCACAACGCATGGGCAAGTGAGCTTAAAGACGTATCTAAGCATCCTATCGGGGTAGAGTTTGCGACTAGCTCTGTGAGTTCCCCTGGGTTAGAGGCCTACCTCGCGTTAGACCCTGTTGCGATCGCTCAAATGGAATACACGCTGCCGCACTTAGTGTCAGAATTACAGTGGGCAGACATCAAACAGCGTGGCTTTATGCGCGTTACTTTTACGCCCGACAGGGCAGAGTCGACCTGGTATTTCGTATCAACGATTAAAGACAAAACATATCAGGTGACGACCAAGTCAGCCTCTACAACAGATGGCACTACGTTAAATATCGGCTAAACTGAGCCTAATACGAAAAAAGTCCGCAAGCTAGTGCGGACTTTTTATTGGAAAGCATTTAGCAATCTAGCGACAGTGCTAGTCAATCAATCCGTATTCTTTGCTCAGAACTTCGATGATTTCCGCTTTCGGATTCTCACTCAAATGAATCGGCTTGCCTGTAATCTTCTCGGCAATACCAATGTAGGTGCTCGAAATCGCCATCAAAGATTCGACGGGTAAAGCATTATCACGAGCGAGTGCTTCACGCTCTGGCATACGTTCTTTATTTAGCAAGATATCTGGGTCAGGGAAGTGGTTAAGTAGGAACTGGCGGAAACCTTCTTTTGAGTTCTCTACGATGTGACCTGCTTGGTACTCTTTAGCATCCCATATACGAGACGAGTCTGGTGTACCCACTTCATCCATGTAAATCAGCTTTTCATTGCTAGCAGCATCATGAACATAACCAAATTCGAATTTGGTATCGACAAAGATTTGGTCGATTTCTTCTAACGCTTGGCTGATAACGTTAAAGCCTTCTTTCAGCAATTTTTCGTAGAGTGCGATATCGTCAGCGCTTGAGAAGTTAAATGCTCCGTAGTTGTCTACGATGTTTTGACGAGTAATATTCACGTCATCCGCTTCTGGCACACCGGGAATGCCTTTTAGAATGCCTTTTGTGGATGGGGTCATTAGCAACTCTGGCAGTACTTTGTCTTTTCCTAACCCTTCAGGAAGTTGGATTCCACAAAACTCGCGCTCGCCATTTGCGTAAGCGCGCCACATCGAACCCGTGATGTATTTGCGGCAGATGGCTTCGATTTTTACCGGTTTGGCTTTTTGTACAATCCAAACAAAAGGGTGAGGAATGTCTAGAATATGGCTATCTGCTAAGCCATTTTCTTTGAACAGTTTGAACCAGTGATTAGAAATCGCATTTAGCGCAGCGCCTTTACCCGGGACACCATTAAGACCACCTTCAGCATGCCAAATACAATCGAATGCAGAGATTCGGTCGCTAATCACCATGATAGCCAAAGGCGCATCTGGAGCGACATTGTATCCTTTTTCTTTGATCAGTCGGGCGCTGTCTTCTTCAGTTAACCAGTAAACTGAACGAACTTTTCCACTATGAACGGGTTTATGGGTGCGAATTGGCAGGTCGTCATTGACGGCAAGTACTTGATTAGCAAGGCTCATTGCGACATTCCTATCATCTTAATCAAACGTCAGAAAGAGAAGATATTCAGCAAAATGTGGGCGCTGAATAAATCGAATGTGGGCATCATACCAGAACTATTTTAACTCGCCAGAGAAAAAGCAAACGTTTGCCTGTTTTCTTTAATACAAAAAAATGCCCCCTTAAAAAGGAGGCGAGATGCAGGATAGATAACGTCGAACTTATTAGTGGTACTTATTAACTCTGCCTTCGACGAAAAAGACTTCACACTGATAGCGCTGCGCCACGTCGCGCAACATAGATTGATTCATAAGTGCAATTTTATTGGATGCGACAACAGCACTGGCATTACCTGATCGGATGGCTTTTATCACGATCTCGACTTCTGAAAGCTGTTGAGAGGGCTTCATTTGAATAACGTTTTTACAGCAAATATTAGAAGCAGTGAGTTGTTCAAAGTCTGGACGAGGGCAGTCTGCTGTAAACAAAATCCATTGTTTCTGCTGCGATAAAACAGCCAGCTTAGATAGAAGCTGATCCGAAACGGCCATGGGCTTAGTTGCTTGTGCCAATACGTTGTAGCGAGAGTATGTATGAGATTGACTTTGTAACTGCATCTTACTGTTCCTTTATACATGCTGTATGTGTATACAGTAGTTTGTTTTGGCGACCTGATCAACCAGTTTCTCAAAAGTTATTTGCGGTTTTTTGAAAAGGAAATAAAAGGATTTTACTTTAAGTAATTGAATTTATTTGTTTATTTTTCATTTCTGATATGTCTAACATCAATTTAAAAATGTGAGGTGAGTAGAAAATTGGACGAGATACATACAGGGGTTCACTACTGTATATACAGGTGTTGTTTCACGGACAGTGGTTTGTATACAGTGGAAGAGGGCTGATAACCGATGCGACATGCTATGTAGGATAGGAGGGAATACGAGATAGAGATTGGAAATAGGCTTGGGCGATCAAAAAAGCGCCTTATAAAAGGCGCTTTTGAAAATCAGTTCCATTGATTCCGTCTTGCTTAGCTCGCTCGTTGCAAACGTTCGCGCATTTGCAATTCGCCTTGGTTAAATAGGCGCACGTCGATTTTCGCCATATCGTAACAAGCTTTACATGAGTAGTGGTGCTTGCCATCTAAATAATCGTGACGAGTTACAAGACTAGGTTTTTTACACCAATCACAGGTGCCTTCTTCAGTGAACATTGATTTTCTCCCCACCTAGATTAATTTGAGTCGTTAGGTGTTATTTTGCGCCGGGCATTATGGCATAAAAGCGCGACTTAAGTTAAATGTCTGTTAATTTCTTTGAGAGGGAGATCGATTGCGGTGCTTGATTATATGGGAATAAAAGCATGGCAGCCAAAGTATCCTGACCTATTTTTACTGTTTTGTAACATTTTGTGAGACGAGCTTAAAGGCATGATTGAGTCGCTTCATTTCTTCTTCACTGCCCCTTGTGTCAGGATGATAAAGCTTTGATAATTGTCTATAGCGTAGCTTGATTGCCTGTAAATCAGGGATGGTTTGTGGTGTGTAGCCAAACATAGCACACGCGACGCTTAGCTTATGGTTTTCTGCCTGAGTTTTGGATTTCTTAAATTCTCTGAATACTTTCTCTAACTGACGCTTCAGTTGCTTGTTCGTAAACTCTAGCTCTTTTATTTTTTCCGCCATTCGTTGATTTTGGCTTTCCTCTTTGGCTTCACGCGCTTTTCTATTCTGCTTAAGTTTTTTGATCGCGAGGAAACTTAAGCCGCTGATGATGAGGATCGCCGCTAGCCAAATCAGCCATAGAAACTGCGAGTGTTTTACTTTGGGGGTTGCAACTGTGCTTTTCTCTTCTTGTGTTTGCTCTGCTTTTTTATCGAGCGACTTTATTTGCGAGACTTGTTTAGCTCGTAGTTGGTTGAAGCGCAGCTCTAACAGTTGATTATAAGCTTGTTCTGCTGCTGGATTATGCTGAGAAGCCATTTGATACAAGGCTTCAGTCAATTGAGAAGTTGTGACCTTACCTGGATTGCGCTGAATAAAATCGGCGAGAAGAAAGCCACGATCGGTTGGGTCATTGAGTGCGATAGAGGTTAGCCAATATAACGCTTGTGTTTCATTTTTTTCGCCATTTATCCCTTTAGCAAAGTCGTTCGCGAGCTGTTTTTGTGCAGGGAGGTAACCTTGGTTGGCGGATTGCTCTAGCCAGTAGCGCGTTTCTGGTGAGGCTTCAGCTTCGTTTGATGCCAATAATTGTTGTGCGTACTCGTATTGTTCGATGGGGTCATTTGGAGCTTGAGAGGCAAGTGAGTAGCCAGAAAAGCTGAGGCTAAATAAGCAGAGTAGGGCAGACGTTTTGACAGACATTAATATGTCAGGCCTAACGATAATGGTTAGGCCTGCTCCGGTAATTTTTTATTATTACCGTTATGGTGCAACCAAATTACTTCAGTGGCAAGATCTGGATTTCAACACGACGGTTGCACGCACGACCTTCAGAAGTTTGGTTTGAGCAAATTGGGTTACGTTCGCCGTAGCCGCGTGCAATTGCACGACCAGGTGCAACGTTTTGAGATACTAGGAATTGACGTACGGACTCTGCACGGCGCTCTGACAACGTTTGGTTGTATGACTCACTACCTGTGCTATCCGTGTAACCGTCAATAACGAGACTGGTATCTGGGTACTCAACTAGGATGCGAGCAACACCGCGTAGAGTATTATGGATACTAGCATCAAGCTGGTAAGAGCTTGAAGAGAAGCCGATACCGTTTTCCATACGCAGTAAAAGCTGATTTTCACCAACACGCTGAACTTGTACGCCAGAGTTTAGCAAAGCGCGACGTAATTCCGCTTCTTGTTGGTCAAAGTAGTAACCAACGCCAGCGCCAGTCGCTCCGCCTGCGGCTGCACCAATGAGTGCATGCTGACGACGTTCTTTAGCATCATCACCCGTTGCTAGGCCGATTGCTGCGCCAGCGATCGCACCAATAAGCGCGCCTTGCGTGGTGGAGTTAGTTTCGTATTCACCCGTTGTTGCATTTTGGCGTTGAGTGGCTTGACAGCCAGTAAGAGCTAGCACTAGAGCTAGTGCAATAGGCATCTTTTTCAAGGGAAAATCTCCGTATAAAACTGAGGCGAAACCATGCCTCATAATGGGATGCGAATTATGAATAAACAAGCATTAATATTTGTTATGAGAAAGTAAGATTGATAAGAGTTTCTGTAAGAAAATTCCTATCAATACTGCCAAAGCTCTCAAAGTAAGCCCTATAGACATCGAAGTCATGGGTGCTTATGTGAATCCTTTACTATTCTGGCTATTTCGATGAATCGCCCAACATTTTGCGTGCTTGTTCGCCGCCCACTCCACGGTTAACTGAAACCTTTCTACCTTTCTTTAAGCCCACTTCGTAGTCTTCAGTTAGGTTTTTCATCGCTTCTTTCAATTGCTTCTTGAACGTTTCGCGGTCAATGTTTTGGAATTCTTTATCAATATAGTCATTAATTTTATTGGCCGACTCTTCATCTGGAGAAATAATTGGCAATTTTTCAATCGCGCCTTCCACCCAGCCAGATACAAATGAGTTCACACGGCGAGTCACTTCCTGAGAAGAGGTGCCGGTGCCAGCAAAGCTGTTTCGGAATTGTCCGGTACTTTCGTTCATCTCGCGATAAACAATATCGAAAGCAAATGCAGCAAAAATAGCGCGATCTGCTTCACCGATAAATTCGACACGTTTGAGCCCTTTGTGATTCAACAATACTGCTTCGACACCGAATTTTGTGTTAATGCCGCGAATCACTCGCAATATGGTAGAACTGATGTTCGCTGGTAGCAAATGAGAAGATTGTGTTTTTCCCATTCTGATGAACTCAATATCGTCTTTATCGAGACCATATTTAAGCATGAGGCGATGTGCCATTTTGATAGCATTGGCAGCCTCATTAACATTAGCGGAATTGCCCAGTTCTAAGCACTTGGCGATTTTTTTCAGAGCTTTTTGTTTATCCATCGACAACCAGTAACGAAAGCAGAAAATTTATGAAGTCAGACATATTACCTTTTTTGACATAAAAACGAAATACAAGGTGGGACTGAAGATAATTTCAGCACATAAAAAGAAGCCTCGCATTAAGCGAGGCTGGCGTTTTAGTTCGTCGTAATCAGTATGAAGTCGTACTTGTGTCTAAGAAGCCATTCTTCATTAAGATTCGTTAGAATTACAACCCGAGCTGGTTGAGCAAGTCATCGGCATCATCGTTTGATCCCGACGATTTAGATTCTTTCTCAGCCAACTGTTTACGTGTTGCCTCTAAAATGTCGTCTGGGTTTTCGTCTTCAGCAACTTCAAACTCTTCCAGTTGGATGAACTCAGTTTTATCCATTGCTAGTTCGAGATAGAAAATATTGTTGTTTTCGGTGGAGAACGTCACTCTGCGAGCTTGAGGGCGGTCAAGGTTGGTATCAACTTGTAAGATAACTTGCTTATTCAGCGCCAGCATTTTTGGTTGGTTTTGTGTGATGTTCGTTTGCAGGTCTTTACGAATTTTATTAGTGAAGTCTCCGACCAGTTGATTCATGAGTTCACCCAGAACATCGCCTACCTCGTCAGAAGTATGAGATATTGCCAGTTCTTCTTCTGGCATGCCCATATTACGCATGTAGTTGGTGTAGATCTCCAGTGCGGCTTTTGCCGTAAAATTAATCACAACTAGCCCGGTAAATCCGCCATCAAACAGAACAAAACAGCCAAAATCTGGTTTGAGGCTAGTCTTGTGGATTTTTTGCACCATTGCTGAATAATTTACTTGAGAAGATGTCGCCGAAGTAAGTACGCCAGAAACAGACTGGCAAAGTTTGAGAAGGATATCTTCAGTGGTCACAATTTTATTTTTTTTCATTCTGAAAACTCATCTAGAAACGCGATTCGTTCCCCAATGTAAGGCATCAAGCGTGAAAAAATAAAGCATAAGTTTAATTATTGTATCGAGATTCTGATTTGCTCGTCTTTTTAAATGTTGTAAAGTGACGAAATTCAAAGAATATTACTTCACTAACTCTTTTGTGGTGTTTTTTTTCGCTTAGCGCCAATTTGTATGAGAAGTGAGCAAATAATTACACAACCCGCAGCTGATCGGATCAGCGTCGTAGGGGCAGGAAGCAAATGTTACCAAGATTACACTCGCAAACTGATGTCGATCCTCTTGTTCTTAGTTTTCTGAAAGAGCTTGAGCACGCCGGATTCACTGGTGATATCGAAAGCCAATATTCAAGCCGACTAGCGGTTGCCACTGACAACAGTGTTTACCAGCAACTTCCTCAGTCTGTCGTTCATCCCAAAACGACAGAAGATGTTTCTCTCCTCGGGAAACTGAGCAATAAAGAAAAGTACGAACGAATTACCTTTTCACCTCGTGGTGGTGGCACAGGGACCAATGGTCAGTCGCTAACCAAAGGTATTGTGGTGGATATGTCTCGCCACATGAACAAAGTGCTTGAGATTAATGAGAAAGAAGGCTGGGTTCGTGTACAAACTGGTGTAGTGAAAGACCAGTTAAATGACGCTGTTCGCCCTTATGGCTACTTCTTCTCTCCAGACTTATCTACCAGTAACCGTGCAACGATTGGCGGCATGGTCAACACCGATGCTTCTGGTCAAGGTTCTCTGAAATACGGAAAAACATCCGATCATGTTTTGTCGCTACAAGCGGTGTTTGCTGATGGCTCAGTTTTAGAATCAGACCTGTCCAACGGCTACCCAAAAGAAGACGAGTTTGCTGCCAAGGCGCTACGTGTAACGGAATCCGTATGTCGTGAAAAACGCCAGCAGATCGTAGATAAGTTTCCTCCTCTTAACCGCTTTTTAACGGGCTACGATTTAAAAAATGCCTTGAATGAAGACGGTGACCGTTTCGATATCACACGAGTACTGTGCGGCGCTGAAGGTTCATTGGCATTTATTACCGAAGCAAAGCTTAACCTGACGCCAATTCCGAAAGCGCGCACTTTGGTTAACGTTAAATACAACAGCTTTGACTCTGCGCTGCGTAATGCACCGTTGATGGTCGAAGCGAAAGCGCTATCTGTAGAAACCGTTGACTCGAAAGTGCTTAATCTCGCGAAGCAAGATATCGTTTGGCACACCGTGAGCGATTTACTTACCGATGTTCCAAATAAAGAGATGCTTGGCATCAATATGGTGGAATACGCAGGTCAGGACGAAGAGGAAGTTGCTGCTCAGGTTGCAGCATTGACCGCCAAGCTCGATACCATGTTGGAAACAGAAGAAGCGGGCATTATCGGCTACCAAGTTTGTAACGATGTAGCTAGCATTGGGCGTATTTACAACATGCGTAAAAAAGCGGTGGGTTTGTTAGGCGCAGCAAAAGGTCGTGCTAAACCGGTCGCATTCGCTGAAGATACCTGTGTGCCACCAGAAAACCTGGCGGACTTCATTGTAGAGTTTCGAGAACTGTTAGACAGCAAGTCTCTGAATTACGGCATGTTTGGTCACGTCGATGCTGGGGTGCTTCACGTACGTCCTGCGTTGGATTTGTGTGACCCGCACCAAGAAGCATTGATGCACGAAGTTTCTGATGAAGTGGTCAAGCTGGTGGCGAAATACGGCGGTTTGATGTGGGGTGAACACGGCAAAGGTTTCCGTTCAGAATATGGCCCTGAGTTTTTCGGCGACGAGTTGTTTACTGAACTGAGACGTGTGAAAGCGGCATTCGATCCACACAACAAAATGAACCCGGGCAAAATCTGTACACCGCTGGATAGTGATGCAGAGCTTGTCAAAGTTACCGATACCAAACGTGGTTACTATGACCGTCAGATTGACGTTCAAGTACGTGACAGCTTTAAACAAGCGATGGAATGTAACGGTAACGGTTTGTGTTTTAACTATGATACCAGCTCGCCAATGTGTCCATCGATGAAAGTAACAGCCGATCGTCGTCATTCACCGAAAGGTCGTGCGGGTTTGGTTCGCGAGTGGTTGCGTCAGCTTACTGAGCAAGGCATTGATATTCTTGACTTAGAAAAGCAAACACTAGAAAACAAAACATCAATCAAAACCATGATTGACCGCGTACGTCATGCTATCAATCGTCGTCACGAGTATGACTTCTCTCACGAAGTGTATGAAGCGATGAATGGTTGTTTGGCGTGTAAAGCGTGTGCGAGTCAGTGTCCGATTAAAGTCGATGTTCCGAGCTTTCGCTCACGCTTTTTAAACATCTATCACTCTCGTTATCAACGTCCTGCAAAAGACTATCTGGTTGCGAACATTGAGACTATGCTGCCGATGATGGCAAAAGCGCCAGGTGTCGTAAATGGTGTTTTGAAGCAGTCGTGGGTGAAAAGTTTAACGGCATCTACGGTCGGGTATGTCGATGCGCCGTTGTTATCAGTACCCACCTTGAAACAACGAGTAGAGTCGCTGACAACGCCTTATGATCTGCAAGCGCTCAGTGGTTTGTCTTCGTCTGAAAAGAGCAAGCATGTTTTAATTGTTCAAGACCCATTCACTAGCTACTACGACGCTGATGTCGTTGAAGACTTCGTTAAGTTATTGAAAAAGCTGGGTATGCATCCGGTACTTCTGCCGTTTAAGCCGAATGGTAAAGCACAACACATTAAAGGTTTTTTACGTCAGTTTAAGGACACAGCAGCCGACACAGCGAAGTTCTTGGCGATGGTAGCGGATTTGGATATCCCATTAGTTGGCGTCGATCCTGCTTTGGTGCTGTGTTATCGAGATGAATACGCTGAAGTGCTTGGCAGTAAGCGAGGTAATTTCGATGTACTAACAGCCCACGAATGGCTTTACCCAAGACTAGAAGCGTTTGAAAGCGGAGAGCATAAGGCGCAGGAACCTTGGTATCTGTTTGCGCACTGTACTGAAAAAACCAAAATGCCAAATGCGGAAAAAGAGTGGGGCGCTATTTTTGCTCACTTTGGTGCAGTTTTGAATACGGTACCTGTTGGTTGTTGTGGTATGGCGGGTACGTTTGGTCATGAGGTTGATAAGTTGTCGATGTCGAAAGACATCTACAATTTAAGCTGGAAGCCAAGCTTAGATAAGTTGGATAGCGAGAGATGTTTGATTACAGGCTATTCTTGCCGCAGCCAAGTGAAACGCTTTGAAGGAACGAAGCCCAAGCATCCCGTTCAGGCATTGTTAACTTTGTTGTAATCGGACTAAATCAAGCCCAGTTTTACTGGGCTTTTTAGAAACCGTACTTAGACCCTTTCAAAGGATATGAATCTTGAGAAAACTTGAACTCAAAGTCCCACCTGTTGCGGTGTTTTTGTTAGTCATACTTTTGATGTACGGACTTAAAGTTTTGACGCCGAGCATGAACATTCGAGTACCCTTTGTTGAATTTGTAGTAGGTGTATTAACTTTGTTGTCTGGTTACATGGGCATTGCTGGTGTGTATGAATTTCGCAAAGTAAAAACCACAGTGAACCCAGTAAAACCTGAAGCGGCATCTTCTGTTGTAAGAACTGGTGTGTTTGCCTTTTCACGCAACCCTATGTACACGGCATTATTGCTTCTAATCATAGCAACTGGTTTGTGGTGGCAGCACTTGAGTGTGGTGCTTTGTGGCGTGATATTTGTCAGTTATATGAATCGGTTTCAAATCAAGCCTGAGGAACGCGTTTTAGAGCGATTGTTTGGTGAAGAGTATGTGGATTATAAAAACCATGTTCGTCGTTGGCTCTAAGCATTGCGTTTAGTTTTGTTTGGATGAGACATAAAAAGAAAGCCCAACGGTCGACGTTGGGCTTTCTTTTAGTAAACACGTTTTTTGTGCGCTTCTGATAGGGCAGTCGACTAGGCTGCCTTAACGAACTTTGCTAGGAATGCATCCTTACGTTCATTAAAGCGGCGTACAAGGTCGTCAACCGCTTCTTGGTCATATGGCTTCAAGCCACTTGCAACCATGCGCTTAATACCTTTACCAACGACTTCACCGTCTTCTTTGAACGCAAAGTTTAAGGTGACTACACCTCGTTTTCCTTCTACGTCGAATGTTGCGCCAGTGAAATCAACCTCTGGATGCGTAAGGTCTAAGCGTGAAAATTCGACTTCCATGCTTTCATAAATAACTAATGGACGCTGGCAGTTGATCATCATTTGCTTCTCTTCCATAAGAGGAACCATGATGTGAGGGAAGTTCATACCAGAAAATTGCACGTAATTTGTCACTACATGCTCAATAAATGCCGGATCGTGGTTAGTTTCACCTTCACGGGACATGTGTAAGTATTCTTTACCTGCCTCGTCAACAACAGCGCTTTCTTTGTCACACTTATTTTCAATATGAAGTGCTACACCATCGTTTACCATGCCAGAGAAGTTAAAACGCATCTTTTGGCTAACGCCTTCTTTACTAAGAAGCACAGCGAAAAGTAAATCTCCAGGGACACAAAAGCGTTTGTTGTCTTCATCATGAATTGGGTTGTAGTCACCTGCGACACGTTTTGCAAAGTGGCTTGCTTGTTCGCGAGTGAACTGAAACTGGTGATTAGTGTTTGAAAAATAAGGTGTTAGAAACATAATTTTTACGTAGTAACCAAAACTGTGTGGGATTATATGCGAATATCTGCGTAGCAATGGTCCATCCAGTGAAAACTTCACCGTATCCTAACAATAAGACACTATTTCGGCGGATAAACCGTTAAAAACGCATACTTTAGCAACGCTTTTATTTGTGAAAACAATAAACAACGACCTTTTCGCTCGCCTATCTTTTAAAGTATAGCCATCAAAGTAGACAGGCGTTCATAAATAGTGCCATCAACATGTTTAATCGTATGTAAAAAGGCTCCACGCTGAACGTAGAGCCTTCAAGTCATTATCTGTTTATTCGATGAAATGCCAGTTATGCTTGGTTATTGAACACTTGGTAACAAGCTCTCTGGCATGAGCGTGTTGTGAATAGCCAGCTTAAGCAGAGTATTTGCCTGTTCAATGTCTGGAGCAAAGTAGCGATCTTTATCGTAGAACGATACTTTTTCACGCAACATTTGTTTCGCAATCTCAATACGCTCAGAGGACTTGTTTGGCGCTCTAAAGTCTAGGCCTTGTGCTGCTGAGAGGTATTCGACAGCCAGAATACCGCGAGTGTTTTCGCCCATTTCTTTCAATCTGCGAGCCGCGAATGTTGCCATTGAGACGTGATCTTCTTGGTTTGCAGATGTTGGCAAGCTGTCTACTGACGCTGGGTGAGCGAGCGTTTTGTTTTCACTTGCTAACGCAGCAGAGGTCACCTGAGCGATCATGAAACCAGAGTTCACACCACCATTGTCGACTAAGAACGGTGGCAGTTTTGATAGCGCGCTATCGATAAGTAATGCCATACGACGTTCAGACAAGCTGCCGATCTCGGCAATCGCAAGTGCTAGGTTGTCGGCTGCCATTGCAACAGGCTCCGCGTGGAAGTTACCGCCAGAGATGATGTCACCATCTTCAGCAAACACCAACGGATTATCTGATACGGAGTTCGCTTCTACTTGTAATACTTCCGCCGCATTGCGGATTTGCTGTAAACACGCACCCATCACTTGAGGCTGACAGCGCAAAGAATACGGGTCTTGTACTTTTTCACAGTTAGTGTGCGAATCACCTATTTCACTCGATGTGTCTAACAAATGACGGTATGCGAGTGCTGCGTCCATTTGGCTGCGATGACCACGTACACGGTGAATGCGCGGATCGAATGGACGTCGGCTGCCGAGAGCGGCTTCAACAGACATTGCACCACAAACGGTTGCTGACGCGAAAAGGTCTTCCGCGATAAACAGGCCTTCCAATGCGAACGCTGTGGATGCCTGAGTCCCATTTAGTAGCGCTAAGCCTTCTTTTGGCGCCAGAGTGATAGGCTCTAGACCTGCGATTTTTAATGCTTCTTGCCCGGAAATGATATTACCGTTGTGGCGAGCTTGCCCTTCTCCCAGTAATACTGTGCTCATATGGGCTAGAGGAGCTAAGTCACCTGATGCGCCAACAGAGCCCTTTTTAGGTACGCAAGGGTAAACTTGTGCGTTGACTAGGTCGGTCAGCATATTAATGACTTTTAGGCGAATCCCAGAAAAGCCACGAGACAGACTATTGATTTTTAATACCATCATCAGACGAACCGTTTCATCTGACATAAACTCACCGATACCTGCCGCATGAGAAAGAACGATACTGCGTTGCAGTGTTTCTAAATCTTCTGGTGCTATTCGTGTGTTAGCCAATAGCCCAAAACCAGTGTTAATTCCGTAAACCGTTCGATCTTCCGCGATGACTCGGTCTACGACCTGTGTGCTTTCTTCAATGGCCGGAATGGCTTCAGGACCCAAAGTAAGGTTGACTGGTGAACGGCTCACTTGGCGTAGTTCGTTTAAGCTAATATGACCCGGCTTTAGCGTTAAATTTAACATCTCTTTCATCCTTACTTGAGCTTCTTCAGTTCTTCGTTGAGCATTGGCAAATCTAGCCCTTGCTCTGCTGCACATTGTTTAGCGATATCGTATCCCGCATCAGCATGACGCATCACGCCTGTTGCTGGGTCGTTATGCAGCACGCGGGCAATACGTTGTGAGGCATCTTCACTGCCGTCACAGCAGATAACCATACCTGAGTGTTGCGAGAAGCCCATACCTACGCCACCACCGTGGTGCAGTGAAACCCAAGTTGCGCCGCCCGCCGTGTTGAGTAGCGCGTTTAATAATGGCCAGTCTGATACGGCGTCAGAACCGTCCATCATACCTTCGGTTTCACGGTTCGGGCTTGCTACAGAGCCAGAGTCTAAGTGGTCTCGACCAATGACAACGGGCGCCTTAAGTTCGCCATTTTTCACCATTTCGTTGAATGCTTGACCAAGACGCTCACGATCTTTAAGACCAACCCAGCAAATACGCGCAGGTAAACCTTGGAACTGGATGCGTTCGCGAGCCATATCTAGCCAGTTATGTAAGTGCGGATTATCTGGAATTAGCTCTTTTACTTTTTGGTCGGTTTTATAAATGTCCTCAGGATCGCCAGAGAGAGCAGCCCAACGGAAAGGACCGATACCTTCACAGAATAGAGGACGAATGTAGGCTGGAACGAAACCAGGGAAATCAAACGCGTTTTCTACGCCTTCTTCCAAGGCCATCTGGCGGATGTTGTTACCGTAGTCGAGTGTTGCGGCGCCGCGATTTTGCAGCTCTAACATCGCTTGAACTTGCACAGCCATGGATTTTTTCGCTGCTTTTACGACCATTGCTTCATCTTGCAAACGCATTTCTGCTGCGTGAGACATGCTCCAGCCTTGTGGTAAATAGCCATTGAGCGGGTCGTGTGCAGACGTTTGGTCTGTTACGACATCAGGCGTGATATTACGTTCTACCAGCTCAGAGAAAACGTCTGCTGCATTACCTAGTAGACCAACCGATACTGGTGTGTCTGACTCTTTAATGATAGCTAGCGCTTCATCTAAAGAAGTCGCTTTCTTATCGACATAGCCTGTACGTAGGCGGTAATCGATACGTGATTCATCACACTCTACTGCAATCATGGAGAAGCCCGCCATTGTACCAGCGAGAGGTTGAGCACCACCCATGCCACCAAGACCACCCGTTAGAATCCAACGGCCATTTGCGTCACCGTCAAAGTGTTTTTTTGCAACAGATACGAACGTTTCGTATGTGCCTTGTACGATACCTTGCGAGCCAATGTATATCCAGCTGCCAGCGGTCATTTGGCCGTACATCATCAAGCCTTGTTTATCGAGCTCGTTGAAGTGTTCCCAGTTTGCCCAATGCGGAACAAGGTTTGAGTTTGCGATAAGCACGCGTGGGGCATTTTTATGAGTAGGGAAAACACCAACAGGCTTGCCTGATTGAACTAAAAGCGTTTGGTCATCTTCGAGTCTTTCAAGTACTTCAACAATCTTGTCGTAACATTCCCAGTTTCGCGCTGCTCGGCCAATGCCGCCATATACAACCAGTGAATGTGGATGTTCTGCAACATCAGGATCAAGGTTGTTCATCAGCATACGAAGAGGGGCTTCGGTTAGCCAAGATTTTGCGCGCAGTTTATCTCCGTGAGGTGCACGAATTGTTCTGCTTGTATCAAGTCGTGGATCTTGTCCCTGGCGCTGTGTCATTTCAGACTCCTTTAGTTTCTCGTGATGACCAAGTACTTGCTTGGTCGTAATAATCAGTGGCATCTGGGATGCATTATGGTTTGTGCTGTTTTTCCGCCATTGCGTTGGCGATATCCCAACACAAACGGGCAGCTAATCGTGCTGTTTGACTATCGACGTCATAATTTGGGTTGTATTCGGCGATATCAGCCAGCATTAACTTATTTTTGTAATGAAGAATTCGATCTAAAAAGGGGGCAATTGTGTCGTAACTCACTCCCCGAGCTGCTGGTGCGCTGACTCCAGGTGCGGTTGCAGCAGGGAATACATCCAGATCAATAGTCAAATAGAGGTAGTCACAGTCGTCAATAAAATGCTGAAGCTGAGTTAAGTGATAACTGTGGTTTAAGTAGCAGAGCTGATTGTCCTCTACATACCAAACATTTAACGCATCTGCTTTTTCAAATAGCGCTTTAGTGTTGCTACTACGGCTTACACCAATACAAGCGTAATGAAAGTCCCAATCGTTACGTTGACAAAAATGATGAATTTGGTTGAAGGGTGTACCAGAGCTCGGTCTTATGTCGGCGAGGTTACTCTCAAATGCGCGCAAATCGAAATGCGCATCGAAATTGATAATGCCGATTTTAGGTTTCTTCTCTGGATAGCGCTCTTTAAAGTACCCCGCTAAGCCGGAAAAGGAGGCCCACGCAATCTCATGCCCACCACCCAGCACGATGACTGGCGTGTGGGGCAGTGCGCTTGAAATGGTTGCTGCACATAGAGCTTGGCTCTCTTCCAGTAAGTCGTCTTCACACACCACAGTACCTAAGTCATATAGTGGGGCGTCTTGGTGCCATGCTAAATTAGCGAGTGCTCGTCGGATTAAGTCTGGCGCTTTTTTCGCGCCAATGCGTCCTTTGTTTCTCGCAACGCCAGCGTCGGTAGCAAAACCGAGTAATGAGACGCCATGCGCAACGGCACTCAACTCATCTGCTTTTTGGCGTTGAACAACGTGATGAATTCGCTGACCAAGCTTGCCGTCCTCGGCATCATGACGGCCTTGCCAATGAAATAGGGGAGAATGTAGGTCGAATTGAGACATATTATTGGCCTCCGTGTGAAATGTATTCACCATTTACTATACGACCTACCAGACGTTTTGCTCCGACTTGATAGCTTAAATCCGCAGGGCTTTCGATATCCCATATAGAGAAGTCCGCATCAAACCCTACTTTGATTTCGCCACGTGAGTTTTGATAACCCAGAGCTTTGGCTGCATGTTGCGTTACACCACGCAGTGCTTCTTGCGGTGTAAGGCGAAATAGTGTGCACGCCATATTCAGCATGAGTGTGAGATCAGAAAATGGTGATGTACCTGGGTTGACGTCCGTAGCAATTGCCATCGGCACGTTATGCTCTCTCAACAACTCAATCGGTGGTAACTGAGTTTCTCTTAGAAAATAAAAAGCGCCAGGCAATAGAGTGGCGACGGTGTTTGATCGAGCAAGTGCTTTAACACCTTGCTCATCTAAAAACTCGATGTGATCCGCTGACAGACCGTTGTATTGCGCAGTGAGGGCTGTACCACCGAGATTAGAAAGTTGCTCAGTATGCCCTTTAACCTTTAAGCCGTGGCGTTTTGCAGCTACAAACACTTTTTCTGTTTGTTCAAGATTGAAACCAATCGATTCACAAAAAACATCGACACTCGTAGCTAATTCTTCCTTTGCGACAACAGGGATTATGTCCTGACAAATGTGCTCAATATAATCATCTGCACGACCCTGGAACTCTGGCGGAATGGCGTGAGCGGCGAGAAGTGTAGTGGTGATTTTAACTTTGCGCTCTTGTTCCAGCATTTTGGCTGCACGGAGCATTTTTACTTCATCATTCAGTGTCAATCCGTAGCCTGACTTCACTTCGACAGAAGTGACGCCGCTCGCGAGTAGCCCGTCTAAACGTGGCAACGCTAACTCAACTAATTGCGCTTCGGTTGCTGAACGCGTCGCATGCACCGTTGAAAGTATTCCACCGCCTTGTTTGGAAATTTCTTGATATGGCACGCCGTTTAAGCGCATTTCAAATTCGTTGGCACGATTGCCCGCGTAAATAAGATGAGTGTGGCAGTCGATCAAACCTGGCAGAACTAACTTGCCTTGAAGGTCGATACTCTGAGGGTAATGTTGGGCAGACAGCAGAGACTCGGTTTGCGGTGCGTCTTCACCAATGGCACAAGTACTGATCGCAACGATTTTTCCAGATTGAATACCAATGCGCGCTGGAGGCGTTGGAAGGTATCCGCATTCTCCCGATTGCATGGTAACTAGACGTGCGTTTTCAATCAGCAAATCCATGTTTGTGTCCCTGTGTTTATTTGTATCATTAAATGTATATACAAATAAATAGAGCAAAATAAGAACACTGACAAGATTGATGTTGCTAAAATGTGATCAAAACGTAGAACTAGAGGATAAATCTTGTCCTTAAATGAGCACTTTTGAGCTCAGCTTATATTTGTTACCAGGGTGATAAAGTAGGGCGGTACTGACTAACTTATCTTGGCTCCACGTTCTGCGATTCAAGAGAAGGCAAGGTTCATTGGCTTGCATTTTTAAGTCTTGCTTAATACGGCTTTCAGGCACAATTGCCTCTACAGTATGTTCTATCGCGCTGAGTGGGCAATTATCTGACAGGTATTGATTTGGAGTGATTTGTGTGAAGTCTTGATTTAAATAACTCGGGGCATATTGGCTATTCACCCAGCGGAGCTCCAATTGAATCGGCGTTTGGTCTTCATAGTGAATAATTTCACTGTAAAACACTGTCGTGCCTAGCATAACGCCGAGTTTTGTCGCAATGTTGTCATCTGCTTTTATGGCAATCTGTTTGAGCACTTTACTGCCATACTTTCGCCCTCTATCGCTGACTTCTTCGGCAATGTTTCGAATGTCTAGCAGGGGAGATTCTGACTTTTCACCAGGATCACACACGAACGTGCCTAAGCGTGGGCGACGTTGTAATCGGCCCTCATTTACTAAATCCCGAATTGCTTTGTTCACTGTCATTCTACTGACACCAAATTGCTCGGTAAGCTCAATCTCGGTGGCGATGCGATGACCAACTACCCACTCTCCAGCATCAATTTTATCCAGGATAAATTGTTTAATTTGAATGTAGAGTGGTGCAGACATAATGATCTCCCTTTATTTGACTATACAAATACTGCTTAATTTAGGTACAAATTGCAAACATTTCTCGACGAATGTACCGCTTAGTGACCGAGCAATCCTATTGCAGAGCTGAATGACTCTTGCTGCTGAGCATTATTTGGATTGATGATTGAATTCAAACATTTTCTTGTGGTCTATTGCTTGCACAGCAGAAAACAATTGTGTAAACAAACGATTATTAGAAGAAAAATCGCTAAAAAAGGAAAAGTATGTTTAAAAAATTGAAAGCATCACTGGGGATCGGCTCTGCAAAAGTAGATACTATTTTGGACGAAATGAGCGTGTTTCAAGGAGCGACGCTGAAAGGGCATGTTCATATCAAAGGCGGAGACGTCGAACAACAAATTGATGCTATTACGATTAAATTGAACACGGAAATGAAAGTCGAAGTGGATGATAGCGTAAGTTACCAAACCTTCACTATTGATCAATTGAAAGCAGTTGACCCTTTTGTGATTCAACCTAATGAAGAAAAGCAGGTTCCGTTTGAGCTAAAACTGCATGATGAAACACCAATTACTGCGGTTAGCGCACTTAAGAATCAATGTCATGTTTGGGTCGAGACGACGTTAGATATTGATTTTGCAATTGATCCGCGTGACCGTGACTATATTGAAGTGAAGCCTTTACCAGTAGCATCTCGGGTTATTCAAGCGATCGAGCAAGCTGGTTTCACTATGGTTAAAGCCGATGTTGAAAAAGGCTTTTTGCGCGGTGGCTCGTTTGCCTCTCGCTCTGGTATTTATCAAGAGCTAGAGTTCCGTAACAGCGGCTTTATCTCATCAAAAGAAATTGAGCTCTCTTTTATTCTGGAAGGGCAGGTCATGCATTGTTTGGCAGAGATTGACCGTTCGCTCAGCTTGGCTGGTGACCAATATCGCTCGTTTACGTTGCCGATCAATGCAACCGATGCTCAAGTCGCTGCCGCAGTTACACCAACGCTAAATCTATAGCTCTCATCAACTTGATGAAAATATGTACCGATATCCTATTGTGAAAGCGATATCGGTACTGTTATCCATGTTTCTTGCGTTCTCTACGGCTAAAAACTCAAGCGCTGAATTTTCCATTAGATATCGATAGCCCAATACCAGTTCATTAGAGGCATCAGCAAACTCTGTGGGCCCTTCTGTTGAGCCTTGATACCAATGATATTCCAACATCAGGTGATGGTTATCTTCTAAGGCATAACGGTACCCACCCGCAATGGCAATCGTATTATGTCGATAGGGCAGATCGAGCAAGGCACGGTCATCCGATCGAAAAGTCATGCCAATCATCGAATAAAATGCATGAGCATCACTTAAGTAGCTGTAGTTTAATTGGAAGCCTTGCTCGAAACTGCTACCTTGAAAAGTGCCGTGAGCCACATCGTTAAAATACAAACTGCCGCCAATCGATAGGCCGTGATGTTCATTTTGGAACACTTGATACTGTAAGTAAGTAGATAGGTTATTGGCCAGTGTTTGTCCTTCGAAATCATCTTCAAGCACATCATATTGCGGCATTGAAATGTAAAAACGATCTCTGTCTACTTTATCCCGCCCATTTTGTCCGATACCGAAAAGTTTATGGAAGCTTTTCGTCAGTCCATCTAAATGGTTGTCAGCGGCAAAGACCCATCGATAGTTGAGCTCCCACTGCCAACGGTTGCTGACTTGCCATTTGCTGCCTAATTCGATTTGATTGTGGTAATAATCCAGTGCGTATTCATCAGTATGAGCCCAAACACTTGCCACGGTTCCCGAACCATAGGCTTCGACAAAACCAGAGGGCAGACTGTGCCCTGAACGTAGTATGTTGGTGTGACTAACCACTTGCATTGGGGATTGTGCGTAAGAACGCAGCGGGCCATATAAGTCATTTGATGCGAAGGCTTGCAAAGAACATATCGAGGTGCTTAGAAGCACCATAAAGCGCGATTTGAAATAGACCATGATGAATACCTACATACAAACTACTCTATAAAACAACTATATACCTAAATCGCACGTTGAGCTCTCGCCAAGCGTGTTAGGCTTTGTATCGGTTCAAACGTAATAGGCGATATTGTAATTTGTTGTGTAAGTTCATTGAGGGGCAATTCCGTTTACAAGTTATGCGGTCTCTTAAAAAGCATGATCAGATTGCCGTGATGGGTCTGCGGTTAAGTTCTTATGACAAAACAAAATCGCGCTTTGCATTCTAAATGTGAGCTAGGTACAATCCCATTTTCGATAACGGTCCGGTATTCGTGTTACCGAGAGGCCTTTATTGACTCTCAACTATTTTCAACAAATAGCTTCTAATTTGAATAACATGTGTTGCTTGGTGTGCAACACCACTGTAAAGGACATAGCATGCCTATTATTACTCTTCCTGACGGCAGTCAGCGTCAATTTGACAACCCAGTATCTACTATGGAAGTTGCGCAATCGATCGGTCCCGGTCTTGCCAAAGCAACTATCGCTGGTCGTGTAAACGGTAACCGCGTTGATGCGTGTGACCTAATTGAAGAAGACGCAAGCCTTGAAATCATCACAGTTAAAGATGAAGTAGACGGTCTAGAAATCGTTCGTCACTCTTGTGCTCACCTTCTTGGTCACGCTCTTAAGCAGCTTTACCCTCAAGCTAAAATGGCGATCGGTCCAACCATCGACAATGGCTTCTACTACGATATCGACCTAGACGAATCTCTAACGCAAGAAGATCTTGAAAAGATTGAAAAGCGTATGAAAGAGCTAGCGAAAACCAAGTACGAAGTGGTTAAGAAAAAAGTAAGCTGGCAGGAAGCGCGTGATACGTTTGAATCACGTGGCGAACCATACAAAGTGGAAATCCTTGACGAAAACGTATCTCGTGATGATCGTCCAGGCCTTTACCACCATGAAGAATACATCGACATGTGTCGTGGTCCTCATGTTCCTAACATGAGCTTCTGTCAACACTTCACTTTGCTGAATGTTGCAGGTGCTTACTGGCGTGGTAACAGCGACAACAAAATGCTTCAACGTATCTACGGTACGGCTTTCCACGACAAGAAAGCACTGAAAGCGCACCTAACTCGCCTAGAAGAAGCGGCGAAGCGTGATCACCGTAAGATTGGTAAACAACTAGACCTATTCCACATGCAGCAAGAAGCACCGGGTATGGTGTTCTGGCATCACAATGGTTGGTCTATCTTCCGTGATCTAGAAGTATTCATCCGCGCTAAGCTAGATGAGTACGGTTACCAAGAAGTGAAAGGTCCACTTATGATGGACCGTGTTCTTTGGGAACGCTCAGGTCACTGGGATAAATACGCTGATGCAATGTTCACAACTTCTTCTGAGAACCGTGAATACGCAATTAAGCCAATGAACTGTCCAGGTCACGTACAGATCTTCAACCAAGGTCTAAAATCGTACCGCGACCTACCGCTACGTATGGCTGAGTTTGGCTCATGTCACCGTAACGAACCATCTGGTGCACTACACGGTATTATGCGTGTACGTGGCTTTACTCAGGATGACGCTCACATTTTCTGTACTGAGAGCCAAATCCAAGAAGAAGTAACAAACTGTATCAAGATGGTGTACGATACGTACCAAACATTTGGTTTCGACAACATCGTAGTGAAACTGTCTACTCGTCCAGAGAAACGTGTAGGTTCAGATGAAATCTGGGATCAATCTGAAGAAGCATTGAAGCAGTCTCTTGAATCGATGGACATTCCATACGAAATTCAAGAAGGCGAGGGTGCGTTCTACGGACCTAAGATTGAATTCACACTATACGATTGTTTAGACCGTGCGTGGCAGTGTGGTACTGTCCAGCTAGACTTCAACCTACCAGGTCGCCTAGGCGCTACTTATGTAGGTGAAAATAACGAACGTCTTGTACCGGTAATGATTCACCGTGCGATTCTAGGTTCACTAGAGCGCTTCATCGGTATCCTTATCGAAGAATATGCTGGTTTCTTCCCTACTTGGTTGGCGCCAGAACAAGCAGTTCTTATGAACATTACTGATAAACAGTCAGGTTATGTTCAAGAAATAGTACAAAAACTACAAAAAAGTGGAATTAGAGCTAAAGCGGACTTGAGAAATGAGAAGATTGGCTTTAAAATCCGCGAACATACTTTGAAGCGTGTACCGTATATGCTTGTTGTTGGTGACCAAGAAATGGAAGCTGGCGAAATTGCAGTGCGTACTCGTAAAGGTAAAGATCTTGGTAAATTTAAAGTGGATGATTTTATTGCATACATCCAAGACGAGATCTCTAGCCGTAAGCTCAATCTGGAGGAATAAGCTATTAAAGGCGGAAGACGTGGCCAACAGCCGGTAAAACAAAACCCGCACCGTATCAACGGTGAAATTCGTGGTATTCGTGAAGTTCGACTAACAGGCGCTGACGGTGAATCAGTTGGTGTTGTATCGATTCAAGAAGCCATTGCAGCTGCTGAAGAAGCTGGTATGGATCTCGTTGAGATCAGTCCTAACGCCGAGCCACCTGTTTGTCGTGTGATGGACTATGGTAAGTTCCTCTTCGAGAAGAGCAAAACTGCTAAAGAGCAGAAGAAGAAGCAAAAGCAGGTCCAGATCAAGGAAGTAAAATTCCGTCCTGGAACTGATATTGGAGACTATCAGGTAAAACTACGCAACCTGACGCGTTTCCTTGAAGAAGGCAACAAAGTGAAAGTAACAATTCGCTTCCGTGGCCGAGAGATGGCACACCAAGACATCGGTGTTGACGTTCTAAATCGTCTTAAGGAAGATACTGCAGAAATTGCTGTAGTTGAATCTTTCCCTAAGAAGATTGAAGGTCGCCAGATGATCATGGTGCTAGCCCCTAAAAAGAAGTAATTAACGGCTCATCAAGTAATTAAAACCTAGCCGCTTTCCTTTATATAAAGGCATATGGCTGGGTTTTGTTCGCCCTAATTACGTTGTTTATTAAACCTACTCAATGCGGAGTTATTCATCATGCCTAAGATGAAAACCAACAAAGGTGCTGCTAAGCGTTTTAAGAAAACTGCTGGTGGTATTAAGTACAAGCACGCTACAAAACGTCACATCCTGACTAAGCGTACTACTAAGAACAAGCGTCAACTACGTCCGAATGCAATCCTTCCAAAATGTGAAGTGGCTGCAGTAATCCGTATGTTGCCATACGCTTAATTCTTTTTAGTTATCAATCGTTTAGTTTAGGAGAAGCATAATGCCTCGCGTAAAACGTGGTGTACAAGCTCGTGCACGTCATAAGAAAGTTCTAAAACAAGCTAAAGGTTACTACGGTGCGCGTTCACGTGTTTACCGCGTAGCTTTCCAAGCAGTTACTAAAGCTGGTCAATACGCTTACCGTGACCGTCGCGCTAAGAAACGTCAATTCCGTCAACTATGGATTGCACGTATCAATGCGGCATCTCGTCAAAATGGTCTATCTTACAGCCGTTTCATCAACGGTCTTAAGAAAGCATCTATCGAGATCGACCGTAAGATCCTTGCGGACATCGCAGTATTCGACAAAGCTGCATTTGCAGTTCTAGTTGAAAAAGCGAAAGCTGCTCTTTAATTAGCAGTTTAGGATTAAGAGAAGGAGAGCATTAGCTCTCCTTTTTTATTGCTAAAATTTATACCCAAATGACTTTTAGCTTGGCTATAAATTTTTACGTTTATAAGGGATTAAAAAATGATCTACACAACGACCGAAAGCATTCCTGGCAAGCAGATCTCTGAAATCAGAGGGGTTGTAACTGGTAATGTTGTTCAATCAAAGCATATTGGCCGTGACCTCATGGCGGGTATCAAGAGCATTGTTGGCGGCGAAATTCGTGGTTACACGGAAATGATGACCGACGCGCGTGATATTGCTATACAGCGCATGGTGGCGGACGCTGAATCTAAAGGTGCCGATGCAATTGTAGGGATTCGATTTACCACAAGCTCAATCGTAGATGGTTCTTCGGAAATTTTGGCATTTGGTACTGCAGTGAAACTGGCGGACTAGTCTACTTGAATAGCATTGCAAAAATGCTAATAGAGAGCGGTGAATTATTATGCATTTACCGTTCTGTTCCTTTTAGGTTAATTATTCTAGATTTTTGTAGAGCGAATAGGTTTATATTCTCAACTTTACGTTACTATTAAAATTAATCACGATAATTTAGAGTGATTGCTTTACTTTTATTTTGCATATTATTTTATACCTATAATGAAATTGAATTCATATTGAATTTTTCATTTGTTGTGTGAATTCTCCTTTCAGTATATTAATTCATGTTTTTCTTATAAAAATATGAACTTATACCTTGCCAAGCGGTTCTAAATTGTTACAAATACTATACAGCTGTAACATTGCCAAAAGGAATTGTAGATGAGAGATCTGACTCCCGAATACTTGCTAGCCGCATTACGCCAAGCGATTAAAACAAAAGGGCTAACATATCGAGAGCTATCTGAGAAAATGGGTATGCCACTGTCTACCTTTAAGAGACATCTTACAAGCACGAATCTCGCTTTAGATAAGTTGCTGGAATATTGTAGAGCGGTTGATTGCACGTTAGATGAACTACAAAAGCTCGCAAATCAATTGCAAGGTGAAGACGAGGATTACTTTAGTCGTACGCAGGATGAGGTATTCTTTCAATTCCCTCACCTTTACGACTTTTATCGTGAATTGAGAATGCTACGAGGTAAAGATGGTTATTCTATTTTAAAGAAAAAGTATGACTTGTCTGAGCAGAGCATGTCTGATTACTTAAAAGCATTAGAGTTGTTGGATCTCGTTTACGTTGATGAAGATAAAAATATAACGCTGCACGGGCCTTTATATTATAGCTATGCAGAGAACTCCAAGCTCAACGACAAATATACAGAAATCATAAAAGAGCAGACGACTACCCACGATAAGTGTGTTCGCGTTGCTTTGGCGCGTATGAAAATTACCGAAGAACAGCTTTTGTTACTGGAAGAGCAAGTCGCAAAGACCGTCATCGATTTTCATTCCAAAAATGTTGTAGCAGAGAACTTTAATGTCTCTGATTTTACTAATATTGTTCTACTTGCTGGGCCACATCAGCCAGTCACATTCTCTGACGGCATTATTGAGACAGAGGGGCGATTTATTGATGATATTCGTTATGCCATCGCAGCTGCAGGTGATAAGCCAAGCCTATCGATATAGATTTTGAGCCTTTTTTGAAGAGAGTTTCTGAAAGGGCGTTGCAAAAGAAAAAGCCTAAGACAGCAAATACTTTGTAAGTAGGGCATTCAGCGGTGTTTGCTCTTAATTCAGACTTAAAGTGTTTTGGGCTTGTTTCGAATAATACCTGTTCAGCATCTACTTTCGTTATTTTTAACATGCTGATTTCCTTCGTTGTTCCTCCCAAAGCCTCTCTCGCTTCCTCTACAAAGAAACCATTCTCGTTGAACCAAGCATCCTGTAGCTACTTGGGTATGCATAATTGGTAGCTATTTATCTTCTAATTATAAATTCATACTTGAAATGTTTGTTTTTTGATCTATTATGACGAAGTGTCATTTATGACGGTTCGTCAACTTTAGTTGCGTTCCTGTATTAAAGAATCGTGTTACAATTATTGGGAGTGTGTTGGTATACGGATCAAAGGATTATGTTTAACTTTCGCTGTAAAAAATATAGCAAGCAAGACGGATGTCGTGTGTCTTCAGGGCTAACAAAAAAGCAACAGGCGATTGCTGATCGTGAGATAGAGCTTATTCAATTGGCTAAGTCTTTAGTTCAAGAGCAAGGCTTTGCCAACTTAACGATGGACAAGCTTACAGCGTCAAGCCCTTATTCTAAAGGGACGATCTACAATCATTTTTGCAGCAAAGAAGATGTGATTCTTGCGCTTTGTATTCATTCGCTGAAAAGCGAAGCAATATTTTTCGAACGTACCGCCAAATTTAATGGCAATACCAGAGAAAAAATCATTGCGATGCATGTAGGTTATCGTATTTACGCTCGTATGGAGCCAGTACTATCAACTTGTGCGATTGTTGCAAAGACGCCTTGGGTTCTAGAAAAGGCTTCGCCTAAACGTGTGAATGAACTGAATAACTTGGAAGAACAAGTAATAGATGGTGCTGATGCGCTGGTGAACAATGCGGTAGAATGTGGTGATCTTAAGTTTTCTCCCGCAATTGGTTCTGATGCTATTGTATTCGCCAACTGGTCTATTGCATTCGGTTCAAACGCTTTGGCGCAAAATGCATCGAACAGTCGATGTATTCAGCGAATTCAAGACCCATTCTCAGTACTGCACAACGCGAATATGTTACTTGATGGTTTAGGTTGGTCGCCTTTATCTACAGAATGGGACTACCGTAAAACCTGGCGTCGAGTGGAGCAGGAGTTATTTAGTGAAGAGCTTGCTTATTTAGAGTCAGTGAATCGCTGATAAACTGGAAAGGCCAATCTGACGTTATGGTTGGCTTTTTTATCGCACTATTGTGACGAATCGTCATTAAATCTCGAAGGTTGGCGTTCAGCCAATGATCACGAGAAGCATAGGAAGTTACTAAAAACTAACTTATGTAGCCAAATTCATTCGATCTAAAGTTTGCATGTCGAGTTTGTCTGGTTATTTACAGCATTTGCTGTTTTTTTAGTTTTTAAATTTGACGAAACGTCACAAAAGGAGAGTGTGATGCCATATCACAACGTTCAACAATACGCCCGTTCAGGGTGGGGTAAGCTACCAACGAATTACAGTGTATTGGTGATGCTTGCTACCGTTTTATTGATTGTCATAGCAACCATTGGAGGAAAAAATCTTTACTTTAGAGGAGATTACGACATCTTCTTTGATGGAACAAATGAGCAGTTACTTGCGTTTGATGAAATTCAAACCACCTTTGCAAAATCTGACAGTCTTGCTTTGGTTATAGCGCCAAAGAGCGGCACTGTTTTTACTCCTAGCACATTATCTCTTATTCAGCAGATCACTGACGAGGCGTGGCAAGTTCCATACTCCACCCGCGTTGATTCCCTCGCCAACTACCAGCATACCGAAGCGTTTGAAGATGATCTTCTTGTCGAAGATTTACTGTATAGCGAATATGAATTGACACCTCAACGAATAGAGAAAGTCAAAAGTATTGCGTTGAGTGAGCCGGTTTTGAAAAGTTCACTGATTTCTGAAAAAGGAGATGTCACGGTCGTAAACATTACGGTCCAACTCCCTGAAATAGATAAAACTGCTGAAGTACAAGAGGTGGTTGCTTACATAAACGGAATGATTGTGCGTTATCAGCAAGTGTACCCAGACACGGAATTCCACAAGGCTGGTATTATTGCAATGAACTACGCGTTTATGACCGAAGCCCAAGATGATAGCGCAACATTAGTGCCAACTATGTTACTAGTGATATTGGTGTTTCTGACCATCATGTTGCGCTCATTGCTTAGCGTCATCGCGACGCTCATCGTTATTATCGGCTCGGTTATGGTTACAATGGGCTTGTCAGGATGGGCTGGTATGTTCTTAAGCACGGCGACCGTTAATGTGCCTACCTTGGTGATGACGCTTGCCGTCGCAGACTGTGTACACATCATCGCGACAATGCGTCAGTCTATGCAAAACGGCTTTAGTAAAGCCCACTCTATTGAGCGAAGTATTGCGCTCAATTTCATGCCTATCTTGATTACCTCCATTACCACCGCGATCGGCTTTTTAATGATGAATATGTCGGATTCTCCAATCCTGAGAGATTTCGGCAACCTATCAGCCCTTGGCGTCATGGTTGCTTGTTTCCTTTCCATCACGTTACTTCCCGCCTTGCTTAATATCCTTCCGGTTACGGTGAAGTCGGATACTTCTGATGAAAGAAAGCACTTTATGGATCATTTAGGAGATTTCGTGGTGTCAAAGCGACATGCGTTATTGCCGTTGTCGGTGCTTGTTATTGTCGCGAGTGCGAGCTTGATTCCGCTGAACAAAGTCAATGATGAATCCGTCGAGTACTTTGGCCATAGCAATGAATTTCGCCGAGCGGCTGATTTTATGGAAGAGCGAATCAGTGGCATGGCGAACATCAGTATCGCGATAAAAACTAACGAATCGCAGGGCATTGCCGATCCTAATTTTCTCAATTCCGTGGGTAAATTTACTGACTGGCTAAGGTTGCAGCCAGAAACAGACCATGTTGCGACCTTGAGCGATGTTTATAAGCGCCTAAACAAGAACATGCATGGAGATGATCAGGCTTATTACTCGCTCCCTCAAGACAGAGAATTAGCGGCTCAATATCTGCTGCTTTATGAAATGTCACTACCGTATGGTTTAGATTTGAACAACCAAATCAATGTAGATAAGTCGTCGATCAAGATGGTTCTCACCGTGGAGAACTTGGGCAGCGTCGAGCTTGTTGATTTGGAAAATCGCATTTACCAATGGTTTAACGAAAACGCGCCTCAATATGATGTTGTTGCGTCTAGTCCTTCACTGATGTTTGCGCATATTGGTGAAACGAATATGGCCAGCATGCTGTCAACCTTGCCCATTACTCTTGTCTTAATCTCTGCATTACTGATCTTTGCCTTGCGTTCGTTCAAGCTTGGCTTAATTAGTCTTGTCCCGAATATTGCTCCTGCGCTTATTGGTTTTGGTATTTGGGCGCTGGTTTCTGGCGAGATTAACTTGGGATTGTCTGTCGTTGTGACATTAACGCTTGGTGTTGTTGTCGATGACGCCGTTCACTTTCTTTCTAAATATCAACACGCTCGTAAAGATGGCCACAGCGCGGAGCAAGCGGTTCGCTACGCCTTTCGTACCGTGGGGCGCGCACTCTGGATTACGACGGTCGTGCTTGTTGCTGGTTTCTCTGTTCTGGCGATGTCGAGCTTCCGTTTAAATGCCGATATGGGACAGTTGAGTGCCATTGTCATCTTTATTGCCCTTGTTGTGGATTTCATCTTTCTACCGACTCTACTGATGTTGTTTGACAAAGGCGTCTACGACGAGGTGGACCGCCGAAACAAGCTTAAATCAACTGACTCTCAAACCACGGCTGTTACTCAGTCATAACGAATCAAAGGATTGAACATGAATTTAGTAAAAAATGCCTTAAAAGTATCTGCACTTTCTGTCTCGCTTTTTATGAGTCATGCGGTGTTAGCGGATGAAGCGAAAGGATTAGAGATTGCTCAAGAGCGCAAAGCCCGTGATGAAGGGTGGGGGGATTCTGTTGCTACGATGCAAATGATTCTGCGAAACGCGCAAGGAGAAAGCAGCACACGTTTAATGCGCTTACAATCACTTGAAGTTGATGGCGATGGTGACAAAGGGCTCACGATATTTGATGAACCGAGAGATGTAAAAGGCACGGCGTTTCTCAACCATTCTCATACGGTGGGTGCCGATGACCAATGGCTTTACCTTCCTGCACTGAAACGTGTGAAACGTATTTCCTCGCGTAACAAATCAGGTCCTTTTATGGGCAGTGAATTCGCGTATGAGGATCTCAGTTCCTTTGAGATTGAAAAATACCGTTTCAACTACCTAAAAGATGACAGCATAAACGGGCAAGATGTTTTCGTCGTAGAGCAAATTCCGACCGATAAGAACTCAGGTTATACCAAGCAAACGGTGTGGTTAGATAAAGCGCATTATCGTCCACTTAAAGTTGAGTTTTACGACCGCAAAGGCTCTTTGTTAAAAACGCTTTCTTTTTCCGATTACAAGCAATATCTCAACCAATATTGGCGAGCGCACACTATGGCGATGACAAACCATCAAACAGGAAAAAGTACTGAGCTAACGACTAGCGAAATGCGTTTTAACACTGGATTACAAGACAATGACTTTCATAAGAATGTGTTGAAGCGAGTGAGGTAGTGGAGGAAAAATGAAGCGATTAAATGTTGGGTTGTTGCTTAGTGCAGCAGCCTTTTTTTACTCGATGCCTCTGACTGCCGTCGAGCTTGCAGGACAAGTCAATATTGAGCATCGTCAGTTTTTTGAAACGGGCTCTCAGGGTCAGAGCAAAGCGCAAACGTCATTGGTTTTGCAGCCAGAATTTTACTGGGAGATACAAAATGGTGATGCAAACTTTACTTTCACACCTTTCTATCGTCTGGATGGTCTAGACGATGAGCGAAGTCATGGCGACATACGAGAGGCACTTTATCTGAGTTATTGGGATGATTATGAGCTTCGAGTTGGGATTAGTAAGGTCTTTTGGGGAGTGACTGAATCAGCCCATTTAGTTGATGTAGTAAACCAAACAGATGCCATTGAAGCCGTCGATGGTGAAGATAAACTCGGTCAGCCGATGTTACATTTTACCTCTTTCAAAGACTGGGGCACCGTCCACGCAATGTTGTTACCTTACTTTAGGGAACGAACGTTTGCGGGTACAGATGGCCGCTTGCGAACCGAACCCGTTGTCTCTGATGATGCTATCTATGAATCAAGCAGAGAAGAGAAGCACGTAGATGTGGCTTTTCGATATTCGAAAATGCTTGGCGATTGGGACGTAGGCCTAAGCTATTTATATGGAACAAACCGGGATCCTTACTTTCGTTTAGAGTACGGAGAATTAAAGCCTTACTACGCTCTGATGAGTCATGTCGGTCTGGATGTGCAAGGAATCGTTGGCGATTGGTTATGGAAACTGGAAAGTATTTATCGAGATAGTGCTGATAATCATGTCGGTCTTGTGACGGGCTTTGAGTATACCTTCGTCGGTGCATTTGACACGGTTTGGGATGTGGGGGTTATTGGTGAGTACCTCTATGACAGTCGTGGGAACAACGCACAAACTATCGGTCAAAATGATGTGTTTGCAGGTATTCGTTGGGCGCTCAATGATGAGGACGGAACGGAAGTATTGACGGGAATTACGAAGGATTTAGATAACGATGATGTTTACAATGCTAAGTTAGAAGCATCGAGCCGAATATCGAATCACGTTAAGTGGCAAATTGATGCTTGGTTGTTTAAAAATGAAACACCAAATGATTTGCTCTACTTCGCTAGAGATGACGATTTTATCGAGCTATCTATTCAATACTATTTCTAAAACAAAAGGGCACAACTAAACGGCAGATTAACTAAAGATGACATTTTTGACGTTTTTGTGCTCTTTTTATTCAATAACCTCTTCTTTTCGTAATTCAATTTGGCATTGGTGCCCGGTTTGGCTACTATGTACAGCTATCAAAAAACCAATCACTCCCTTATGGACACTACCTACAGGTAGATGAGGAAACGATGCAACATCTAGAAGAGATCATTGCTAGCGCGAGCACTGCAATTGAAGCTGCCGAATCGCTAGTCGCACTTGATGAAGTGCGTGTTCAGTATCTGGGTAAAAAAGGTGAGCTAACTGCTCAACTTCAAAGCCTAGGCAAACTACCACCAGAAGAACGCCGTGAAACTGGTCAAGAGATCAATAAAGCGAAAGGCGTAGTTCAGCAAGCTATCGTAGCTCGTAAAGATGCACTACAACGTGCTGAGCTTGAAGCAAAACTAGCAGCAGAAACAATCGACGTAACACTACCAGGTCGTCGTATTGAAAACGGTGGTTTACACCCAGTAACTCGTACTGTAGAGCGTATTGAGAAGTTCTTTGGCGAACTTGGTTTTAACACCGAGGCTGGACCAGAGATCGAAGATGCATTCCACAACTTCGATGCGCTAAACATCGCAGCTGATCACCCAGCGCGTACTGACCACGATACTTTCTTCTTCAACCCAGACTTGATGCTTCGTACTCATACGTCAGGCGTACAGATCCGTACGATGGAAAATGGTAAACCACCATTCCGTTTCATCGCACCAGGCCGTGTATACCGTAACGACTATGACCAAACTCACACGCCAATGTTCCACCAAGTGGAAGGCATGCTGGTTGATGAGAACGTAAACTTTGCTCAGCTGAAAGGCATCCTGCACGATTTCCTATGTAACTTCTTCGAAGAAGAAGTAGAAGTACGTTTCCGTCCATCTTACTTCCCATTCACTGAGCCTTCAGCTGAAGTAGACGTGAAAGGCAAAAACGGTAAATGGTTAGAAGTACTAGGCTGCGGTATGGTTCACCCGAACGTGCTACGTAGCGTAGGTATCGATCCTGAAAAATACTCTGGTTTCGCATTCGGTATGGGTGTTGAGCGTCTAACAATGCTTCGTTACGGCGTGAACGACCTACGTGCGTTCTTCGAGAACGATCTTCGTTTCCTAAAACAGTTCAAGTAATCCAGAGGGTTCATCAACATGAAATTCAGCGAATCATGGCTTCGTGAGTGGGTAAACCCTGCGGTTACTACTGACGAGCTAACTCACCAAATTACAATGGCCGGTCTAGAGGTAGACGACGTTCTTCCTGTTGCAGGTTCTTTTACTGGCGTTAAAGTCGGTCACGTTGTTGAATGTGGTCAACACCCAGATGCAGACAAACTGCGCGTAACTAAAGTTGACGTGGGTGAAGAAGAGCTTCTAGACATTGTTTGTGGCGCACCTAACTGTCGCCAAGGTCTGAAAGTAGCAGTAGCAACAGTTGGTGCTGTTCTTCCAGGTGATTTCAAAATCAAAAAAGCGAAACTACGTGGCCAGCCATCTCACGGCATGCTTTGTTCATTCACTGAACTAGGTATCGACGTTGAGTCAGACGGTATCATGGAACTAGCAGAAGACGCAGTAGTCGGTACCGATTTCCGTGAATTCCTAGGTCTAGACGACGTAACAGTAGACGTAGACCTAACGGCAAACCGCGCTGACTGTTTCAGCATTCGTGGTCTAGCTCGTGAAGTTGGCGTACTAAACCGTGCTGACGTGACAGAGCCATTAGTAGAAGCAGTTGCCCCTTCAATCGACGATAAAGTGTCTATCGAAGTGAAAGCTCCTGCTGCGTGTCCTCGTTACCTAGGTCGTGTTATTAAGAACGTAAACGTTCAAGCTGAAACACCACTATGGATGCAAGAGAAACTGCGTCGTTGTGGTATTCGCTCTATCGACCCTGTAGTAGACATCACTAACTACGTTCTTCTAGAGCAAGGCCAACCAATGCACGCATTCGATCTAGCGAAGATCGAAGGTGGCATCGTAGTTCGTATGGCTGAGCAAGGTGAGAAGCTAACGCTTCTTGACGGCAACGAAGCAGAACTAAACGCAGATACACTAGTAGTTGCTGACCATAACAAAGCACTTGCAATCGCAGGTATCTTTGGTGGTGAAGAGTCTGGTGTAACAACTGAGACTAAAGACGTTCTACTAGAGTGTGCATTCTTTGCACCTGACCACATCCGTGGTCGCGCACGCAGCTACGGTCTGCACACTGACTCTTCAATGCGTTTTGAGCGTGGTGTGGATTACGCACTGCAAGTAAGCGCAATGGAGCGTGCAACACAGCTTCTTGTTGAAATTTGTGGCGGTGAAGTAGCACCTGTTGTTGCAGTAGAGTCTGAAGCAGACTTACCTAAGCCAAACAAAGTTGCTCTACGTCGTACTAAGCTAGACAACCTGCTAGGTCACCACATTGCAGATAGCGACGTAGTAGAAATCCTAGAGCGTCTAGGTTTGACTGTTGAAGCTTCAGAAGAAGGTTGGATGGCAGTAGCGCCAACATGGCGTTTCGATATCGCTATCGAGCAAGACCTGATTGAAGAAGTTGGCCGTATCTACGGTTATGACAACATTCCTAACCAACACCCAGCAGCAGCACTTAAGATGCACAACCACGTTGAAGCGGATCTTCCACTGAAACGCGTTCGTGATCTTCTTGTTGATCGTGGTTACCACGAAGCAATTACATACAGCTTCGTTGAGCCTGAGCAACAAAAGCTAGTTGTACCTGGTGTTGAGCCTCTAGTGCTTCCAAACCCAATTTCTGCAGACATGTCAGCAATGCGTCTTGGTCTTATCCAAGGTCTGCTGAACACGGTTGTTCACAACCAGAAGCGTCAACAGCCACGCGTTCGTCTATTCGAATATGGCCTACGTTTCATCCCATGTGAATCTGCAGAAAACGGCATGCGTCAAGAGCCTATGCTTGCAGGTGTTATTGCTGGTACTCGCGGTGAAGAACATTGGGATATCGAAACTAACACGGTTGATTTCTTCGACCTTAAGGGCGATCTAGAAGCGATTCTAGAGCTATCTGCGAACGAAAAAGCGTACTCTTTCGCTGCACTGTCACCTGAAAGCAAAAAAGCTAACCCAGCTCTTCACCCAGGTCAATCTGCGGCAATCATCGTAGACGGCAAAGAAGTAGGCGTGATCGGTACCGTTCACCCTGAGCTTGAGCGTAAGTTCGGCCTAAATGGTCGCACTATCGTATTCGAAATCGAATGGTCTGCAATCAACAGCAAAGTGATCCCAGAAGCGGTAGCACTTTCTAAATTCCCTTCAAACCGTCGTGATATCGCGGTAGTAGTGGATGAAGCTGTTGCATCTGGTGACATCGTTAACGCTTGTCTAGAGCAAGGTGGCGAGTTCCTTAAAGATGCGAAACTGTTCGACGTTTACGTAGGTAAAGGCGTTGAAGAAGGTAAGAAGAGCCTAGCAATCGCTCTGACTCTACAGTCACTTGAGCGTACGCTTGAAGATGCAGATATCGCTGGTGCGGTTGACGCTATCGTTGCTCACGTTTCTGAGATGTTTGGTGCGTCTCTGCGTGACTAATCTCGCGTAACGTATCTTCTTAAGAAATGAAAACCCTGCCAGTTTGGCAGGGTTTTTTATTTTTAGGATTACCTTATCGTTGTTCAAGTTCCATACTGCTCGCACCACCCCTCATGACTTTAAAATACTAGACCAAACTAGGGATGGCCCTTACCCGAGATTAGGAACGTATTGTTTTTCAGCTAATACACGCTAACGATAGCTTGTTGGCGGTTAGGCAGCGAGTGAGAGGGTATAGCTAAGCAGAAGAGGTAGCGTAAGAATGCTGAAAAAGTTGCCAAATAGTACCATTGACGCCACTTTCATGGGTTCTATATTCAGCCTTTCCGCAAATAGGTAATTCATGACGGCTGGCGGCAGCATTGTGAAGAGCACCATCATTTGCAATTGCATCGTTGGAAGGGGAATTAACCAATAAATAAGTGCAAAAGCGACAGCACCAGTTGCCAGTGACTGCACGGTACACAACACACCAATCTTTAAACCGTCCAACCTTAAATGACACATTTGTGCCCCCAGAGATAAAAGCATCACGGGTACGGCCGCTTGCCCAAGTAGAGCCGTGCCTTCGTATAAAGGCGCCCATGCACCCACATTTGACACGTTGAGAAACAGAGCCAACGACGCTGCTAAAAAGATTGGCATCTTGACTATTTGCTTAAAAGGGTTGCCATGACTAAGCAGCATTACGCCTAAGCTGATATGCAAGCATGCTGATACGACAAATAAAAGCACTGCTGACGACAGCGCAATTTCTCCAAACGTATAGGTAAACAAAGGAATAGCTAGATTTCCGCTATTGCGAAACATATGTGGTGGCGCCCAGGTTTTAAACGAGAGTGACGTCCATCGACATACCGGGATCATGAGTAGTGCGGGAATTAAAACCGCGACAATTGCCGCCAAAAGAAGCGGCCCCTGATTTGAATCGAGCGGCATACTAACGAGTGACGAAAATACCAGTGCTGGCGTAAATACCTCAATATTAATGCGGTTTATTGGGCGAAAGTCAGGCTTGATGTAACGACCGACCAAATAGCCAACTCCGACAAGAGCAAAAACAGGGAAAAGAATATTTATGATTTGATTAATCATGGTCGCCTAGAAGCAGTGTAAGAAGCTAATGAGGAAATACACGAACTTCCACATTATCAATCTTTATATATGGCGTCATCGTTAAACAGCGAGAAGCGTGGGTTTAATCAAGCTTTCTAAGCACAGTTGCAAAGTACAGGTGGTCATACCTTTTAATCTAATTGTTACGTATCGAGTTACATACAAATCACTGAATTTACGACAAGTTCTATGTCAAGTGTCTGTTAAATAACCAATATCTGATATTTTTATTAAATAGTGTTTAATGTTGATATTTAAACTACTTTTAGTTTTATAATCTGGATGTTTTTCCTGATAAAGATGAAACAAAAACAAAAATATCAAATTTCTGGCGTTTAACAATAATTTACGTAGTGCTATTCCTTTTGTTCGCCAAGAAAAAAGTTGGCGAAAATCATAAGCTTGTCATACACTTCCTGATGTAACCCCGATATGTTGTTGAATTGGTAGGGTAAAACTGCTCTGGCGCTACACTAACGTAGCATTGTTTAACATAGCTTTGAGGAAAGTTTTATGGCGCTCACAAAAGCCGAACTGGCAGAAAACCTGTTTGATAAATTAGGATTTAGTAAGCGGGACGCCAAGGAAACGGTGGAAGTGTTCTTTGAAGAGATTCGTAAGGCACTGGAAAGTGGCGAACAGGTAAAACTGTCAGGTTTTGGTAACTTTGATCTTCGTGACAAGAATGAACGACCTGGTCGTAACCCGAAAACTGGTGAAGATATTCCAATTACTGCTCGACGTGTAGTGACTTTTCGCCCGGGTCAGAAGTTAAAAGCTCGTGTAGAAAACCTGAAGAAAGTACAGTAAGCCGAATAAATGGATCACGCTAAGGCGTGGTCTTTTTTTTGCGTAAAATTCGTGTGCATACAAATGAAAACCACCGCAATGCGGTGGTTTTTCTGTTTATGAGAGACGCTTAATGATATCGGTTACGCCGCTTCTAGATGCGTTGTTAAGTATGGTTGCCATGCTTGTTGGTACAAGTTCTTAGACTGTGTACGCATGTTGCGAATAGAGGCAAGCTCTATTTCGCTTAGCTCACGTTTTTCCAACATCGCTTGACGTTCTAGTTTCTGGATTTTTTCGTATAGGTCGTGTTCGGGACCGCTTTTTACATCTGCGATTGCTTTCAAGTGCAGTTGAACTTCGGCTACTAGGTTTGTTTTTGGTAAACGAACGAGCAAGTTCAAGTCTCTATATCCTGAAGGGCCAGGTTTTTTGAATCGATTTTTTACTTTCACAATAGTTGTTTCACGCTCTAAAGTTTCATAAATGGAGACTAAGCTCGCGACGTCTTCAGCTACAATCGTTGCACGTGCTAGGTCAGTAATACGTTCAACTTTCCCACCTAATTCTAAAGCTATCTTTTCTTCTGCTCGTTGTTTGGATTTCACGCCTGCGAAGTATGGCTGAGCGTCATTAAGAAGTGCGGTACTTTTACAGATAGTTTCAAGTTCAAATTGCGCTTGGTGAGCTTTGCTGTAAAGAATGTCGAAGTCAGAATATGGCTGAGTTGGTGTGGTGTCGATTGACTGAATGCCATATAAACCGCTAAGGCTGTGTTTAAAAAGTTTCGAACAAACTTCGTTTTGGCTGGTTGAACGATTTTGTTCGCCATTAGGCGCAGGGGTAATTGGAAGTGCGGCAAATGCCGGTGCACGGCTAAGTACCAAAAGCATCAATGCTGTAGTACGAAGAAATAAGCTCATTCACTCTCCTTAACTTGCTTGTACTTAGAAAATAGGGAACATAAAGGTCGCTAAGTTCGGCAAATCAGGTACTAACTTATAAATGGGGCCATTACGAAAGATTCCAAGGTTTCAGTTTTATCTTGAAGTAGAATCGTGCGTTAGATCACCATTTCTCTTTTCTTTATTCTGATTATCAGATAAAGGCGCGTCTCCTATGAGACCGATTACATCCTATCACCGCAGTATTAACCAAAGATGAACGGCATAGACAAATTGAAAAAAAACGTTAGTCTTACCTCTCAAAATGAAAACAGCCGACAAGTAGAAAGTAAAATGAGAGACCAAGAATTTTGGCATAACAAATGGGCCAGCAATCAGATCGGATTTCACTTGGAAGATGTAAACCCGCTATTACCAGTATATTGGAAACACACTAATCCAAAGCGTGAAGATAAAGTGTTAGTTCCTTTATGTGGAAAGTCAGAAGACTTGATTTGGCTAGCGATGAAGCATGATTCGGTTGAAGGCGTTGAGCTAAGCCATATTGCTGTGCGTGCCTTTTTTGCTGAACATTTTTACACGCCAACGGTAACGCCTATTAATGGCATGCACGAGCTTTATCAATTTGATGAGCTCTCTATTTATACTGGGGACTTTTTCACTGCACCAGTATCTCAAGCCGATATCATTTATGATCGCGCCGCGTTGGTTGCTTTACCGCAAGATATGCGAGAGGAGTATGTAGAGCGTCTCAAGCAACTTTTGAACCCAGGCGGTCGTATTTTGCTTGTTACACTCAACTATCCTCAAGAAGAGATGGCGGGGCCTCCATTTAGCGTGCCGGTCGAAGAGATTGAGCAGTTATTTTCAGGTTACAAAGTTACTTGTTTGAACGTAGATGAAGCTGACGAGAATCATCCTAAAATTGCGAAAAAAGGCTTAAGTCGCTTCTCTGAAGAAGTGTACTTAATCGAGAGTGAATAGGCTCTCTTCGGTTTGGAACACGAAATAGCGCAGCAATTTGAGCTGCGCTATTTTTGTATGAGTGGTTCGTATTTAATAAATGATATTCACTTTTGAAGCACTTTCAACAGCATCTTGAACGGCTTCTTCGGTGGTTTTTCGTCGCGTAAGGACAACACCTAAACGGCGGCGACCATCGATTTCTGGCTTACCGAATAGACGAATTTGTGTTTGAGGTTGAGCTAAAGCTTTGCTTAGGTTTTCAAAGCGAATGTTTGTGGAAGTCCCTTGTCCAAGAATAACAGCAGACGCAGATGGGCCATATTGCACAATATTATTAATTGGCATTCCGGTAAACGCGCGCACGTGGAGAGCAAACTCAGACATTTCCTGTGAAATCATTGTAACCATACCCGTATCGTGAGGGCGAGGAGAGACCTCATTGAAAATGACTTTATCGCCTTTAACAAATAGCTCTACACCAAAGATGCCGTAGCCACCGAGCGCGTTTACCACTTTCTCAGCCGTGTATTCAGCTGCTTTTACTGCGTTTTCTGACATAGTTTGCGGTTGCCATGATTCGCGGTAGTCGCCATCTTCCTGACGATGACCAATTGGAGCACAGAAATGCACACCGTCAACGGCTCTGATGGTCAATAAAGTGATTTCGTAATCGAAGTCGATAAAACCTTCCACGATAACGCGACCTGCACCCGTACGCCCGCCTTCCTGAGCGTAATCCCATGCTTTTGTAACGTCGTCTTCGGTCTTGATAACACTTTGCCCTTTACCTGAAGAGCTCATCACAGGCTTCACCACGCACGGAATACCCACATGCTCAACCGCGGCTTTGAAGTCTTCAAAGTTATCTGCAAAACGATAAGGTGAAGTCGTCAATTCCAGTTCTTCTGCTGCCAAACGTCGGATACCTTCACGATTCATTGTTAGCCTGGTTGCCTTAGCGGTTGGAACAACATTCAGTCCTTTTTCTTCAAGCTCTACCAGTTTGCCGGTTGCGATGGCTTCAATTTCTGGTACGACGTAAGTAGGTTGTTCCTTCGTAATAACTTCTTCTAAGGCGTTCCCATCTAACATGTCGATAACATAACTACGGTGAGCGACTTGCATCGCTGGAGCATTGGCATAGCGATCACAAGCAATCACTTCTAAACCAAGTCTCTGGCATTCAATGGCGACTTCTTTACCGAGTTCGCCAGAGCCTAAAAGTAATACACGGGTAGCATTTGCGCTAGTTGCAGTGCCAAACATAGTGTTCCCTTACAAAATAGAGTGATGAGACAGAAATTGCAGGAGATCATACTGAAGTTTTATGACAAAGCAAACGTTTGCTTTTGGTTTTTAGGTAATAAAAAAGCTCTACATGTTGTAGAGCTTTTTGTTGAATTTGTCGTTTATACGTTGACAAAACTAAGCGGAATATCTGGATTCAACGCTTCCAACGTTGATTGCGTATCGGCTAAGTGACTGATCTTACCTTCAGAGTTTTCTACCAATGCAGCGGCTTTGATGCTGTCAAAGGTTTCACCCGCAAGTAAAACTTGGATTAGCGCAACTTGTAGCGGTGGCAAGCTAGGATTAAACGCTGCATTTTCTGCATAAGCGCCTTGGAATACACGGCCGCTAGTCATCTCTAATGCTAAACCACTCAAGTTGTTGGTGTATGGAGAGTGGCTCATGTTCATCGCTTCAACTGCACTTTGGATGAGTGCGTCTTCATCATCACATGAGAATTGGTGTTTAACTTCTGCCATTAAGCCGGACTCGATACCGAGATCGTTTGGTCCAAAGGCTTCAGGCAGGTATTCATGAAGTGACTTTTCTTCGCGTTCTGGGAGCTGGATTTTAAGCTCGTTTGCGGTAGATAACTCATTCATGAACTGGCGGCAGTGACCACATGGGCTGAAGTTGATAGTGATATCCTTAACACCACGTTCGCCTTTCATCCAAGCATGGCTAATCGCAGACTGCTCTGCGTGAACCGTTTGACCCAACTGTACACCAAAGAATTCCATGTTGGCACCGAAGTAAAGGCGACCTGAAAGACCACGAACGATAGCGCCGACATAAAAGTCAGAAAGGGGAGCATAGGAGTACGCTGCGGCAAAAGGAAGTAGCGCAACACGAAGCTCTTTGTCTGATAGACCGGTAGCTGAAAGCAACTGCTCAAATTGTTGAACTGAAAGCGTAGCATCAAAATCATCAGCTTGGATGATAGGAGCAAGTTGTTTGGAAAGTGCTTCTGGAGCGCCTGCTAGCGCCTGTTCAATGCGACTTTTCATGTTGAATCCTTGTTATTGCATGGACAGTTATTCTATGTGAAAGATAGAAATGTTCCGTGCGTTAGATCACGATAAATAATGCAATTGATAATTCTGTTACATAATTAGAGTGAGCTCACACATGTATTCGATTGCACAGGTGTGAAGCGTTATCTCCGTCTCACAATTAACCATATCAGTATATATTCATATGACCAAGGAGCAGGAGTATGTTACTAACGCGACTTTTACCGCTATGCTACTTTATACCTACGTAATCTAGAGCGAGTGGTAGCACCTAGAATGCTAATGCTATGAATGTATATCTCGATCAAGTCCCTTCACGATATTACTGGGTGAGGTTGATAGATAAGATAGGGTTTTGAAAAGGGTAAGGAAGAAGCGGAAAGGCTACGGCCTGCCGGAAGGAGGGCAGACCGAGAGCGCTTAACTATTGATATAGCCAGACAGCCAAAGCAAAAAAGCTTGGAGCCAAAATAGAAGTTATGATCCCACATAAAACCAATGCGAGTGATGAGAACGCGGCATCTATGGGCTGTTTCTCTGCACAAGTAGCGGTGCCTAAGGCATGAGAGACTGTACCCATTGTCAGACCACGTGCAATCGGGTGTTTAATTCCAATCAAATTGTAAATTGGGTATGCCAAAATTGCGCCCAATAAACCGACAATCAGAACCAAGATCGCTGCAACGGCGGCTTCACCACCGAGGTGACTCGATATTTCCATCGCTATTGGTGTAGTGACGGACTTACCCACTAGACTCGCGATTAAACTGATATCCGCTTTGAAAGCGACTGCGATCAAGGTGGTTGTCATCATCGACATCACACTGCCTACTGTGCAAGCAAAAGTGATGATTCGCCAGTTTGCTTTAATTTGTGGTAGTTGTTCATATAGTGGATAAGCCAGAGCAACTACGGCTGGTTGAAGTAAAAAACTGATCCCTTCGTTATCCGCATAATACGTTTCAAACGGTACATTTAAGTAAGTAAGCAAAGGAATGAGCACTGCAATACTGATCAGCAAAGGATTTGCTAGAGGATTATTCACTTTGATTGCAATTTGGCGCGCGACAAGAAAAACCGCAATGGTAACAACTAACCACATATCAGTGCTTCTCCTTTAACAAGTAGTCCAGCAGCCAAGCGAGGCTGACTAGTACAATGAGTGAGCCTCCAACTGCGCTAGCAATGATAGGGAGGGCATTAGCGAGTAGCATATCGAAATGTTGCATTAATCCCACGCTAATAGGAACGAACAATAAGATCATATAGCGGATAAATAGCGTGGCGCCCGGTTTGACCCAGTCGACTTTTACAAGCCCAAGAGTCATGGAGAAAAACAGTACGAGCATACCGATGACACTTCCTGGAACGGAAACGCCAGTGAACTTTTGAATGGTAATTCCGATGCCAAGTGCTCCCATGATGAGGAAGATTGAAATGAGCAGTTGGATCAGTTGTAAGAATCGTTCTTTAATCATTTTGACAGTATATAAACAACAAGCACACCATAAGGTGCGCTTGTATTAGGAGGAGTTAGGAAGCTAAGCTCTCTACATAACGGTACACGGATTTTAATATCGCAATCTTCTTTTCGTCACTTTCATGTTCGTGAACTAAGTTTTCTAAATTCAGCATGTACTCTTCAATTTGGCTTTCAAACACTTCTCGACAGTGTAGTGCCCAGCGTCTTTGTTCTTGCTCGTCTAATGTGCCTGGGAAGTTACGCGCACGATAGCGGAACAATAGAGGTTTAATGCGCTTGTCATCAAATTCAATATCTAATGCAGCAAGATTATTCGGATCGGTTTCGCGAATGATATCCATAGCTGCGCGATCGGCTGGAGAAAAGAACCCGTCGTAAAGTTGTGTATCGACGTCATCACTTTTATCGAATTTACGCTCGACTGAAAAGAGGCTAATCAGCTTTTCTCTAATTTCAGGATGTTGGCGCAACAAAGCGAGATTGGCGAGACATTGTTGGCGATCAATGCCAATAGACTCTGCATTTTCAGCCGTTAACGTTTTTGCAGGGGCGAGAATAGGGCATTTGTTCAAATGAACTAGTTTAACTGGCACTGGTAGCAATTCACCAAGATCTTCGCGCTTAGTGTAGAGTCTTTCGTGCAGCTCTTCTGCGGATAGCTCAAGAATAGGTTGAGGGTCTTTCGCTAAATCGATGGTGATAACGGCGTTATTATTGGTTGGATGCCAAGCAACAGGCACAATCCAGCTAGTGTACTGGCATTCGCGCCCTAGCATGCCTGAAACGTGCATCAACGGTGTCATGTTGACGATGTCGACTAAATCATTGAGCTTGCGCTTTTGGCGCATAGAAAAAAAGTAATCAAACAATTTTGGTTGCGCTGCTTTTACTTTCTTTGCCATTTCGATAGTCGCAACCACATCTGCCATGGCATCGTGCGCGTTACTATGTTCTATGCCGTTAGCCACAGACAAGTGTTCTAATTTAAAGCTAGTGAAGCCATCTTCGTTTTCTGGCCATTCTACGCCTTCTGGGCGAAGGGCATGGCACGCGCGTAGTACATCGAGTAAATCCCAACGTGAGTTACCGTTTTGCCAACTCCATGCGTATGGATCGATAAAGTTGCGATAACAAGTATAACGGGTCACTTCGTCATCAAAGCGAATGCTGTTGTAGCCTAAACTGGTAGTATTTGGTTTCGCGAGTTCAGCGTGAATCTTAGCGATAAACTCTGGCTCAGAAAGGCCTTCTTGAACCGTTTTTTGCGGAGTAATACCAGTAATAAGTGCAGCTTCAGGAGACGGAAGATAATCAGCAGGTGGCTGGCAGTACATGACTAAAGGCTCGCCGATGATATTAAAGTTTTCATCTGTACGAACACCCGCAAACTGGCTTGGGCGATCTTTCGCGGGGTTGGTTCCCCATGTCTCATAATCAAAGAAGAAAAAAGTGGGCTGATTATCTTGGTGCATTCTGCTTACCGTTTACAAAACCGATGACAGTATTAGACCATTCAACGCCTTGACTAGCAACGAAAGATGCAAGTTGAATTTTTGAAAATGAAAAAAGCCGATGGCGAACCATCGGCTTGATATTTTACGTTATATCGCTTTGGAAGGAATTTGAGCTCTATGCTCGTGTTTCTTCCAATGTTGCTTCACTTTCTGGTGACTTCAGCACTCGACTAGCAATTGTACCCGCAGTCATTGAACCTGAAACGTTTAGTGCGGTACGTGCCATGTCAATCAATGGTTCAATAGAGATAAGCAGCGCCGCGATGGTCACAGGTAAGCCCATTGCAGGAAGAACAATCAAGGCTGCAAACGTCGCACCGCCGCCGACACCTGCAATACCAAATGAGCTGATGGTGATAATCGCAATCAATGACAGGATAAAGTGAAGATCCAGAGGGTTGATACCCATTGTCGGAGCTACCATCACTGCAAGCATTGCAGGATAGATACCCGCACAGCCGTTTTGGCCGATAGTGGCACCAAACGATGCTGATAGGTTTGCAATCGCTGGTGGTACGTTAAGCTTGGTGATTTGCGCTTCTACGTTTAGTGGAATTGTTGCTGCTGAGCTACGGGATGTAAACGCGAAGGTCAGTACAGGCCAGATTTTCTTAAAGTATTCCGCAGGGCTAACGCCAACAAAAGAGACCAATACGCCATGAACAACAAACATCAGTGCGATAGCAACATAAGACGCCACAATAAAGCCAAGTAGGTTTAGGATGTCGCCTGCGCTTGATGTCGCTACCACTTTTGCCATCAGTGCTGCGATGCCGTATGGCGTTAGGGCCATGATCATCTTCACTAGTCGCATAACGATAGATTGAGCAGCTTCTACGAAAGTACGAATCGGTGATTCCAACTCTGCTTTTTCCATCATCACTTTACGAGCGGCGATACCAGTTAACACGCCGAAAATCACAACAGCGATAATTGATGTCGAGCGAGCACCTGTTAGATCAGCAAATGGGTTGGTTGGAATGAAGCTAACTAGCATTTGAGGAATAGTTAAGTCACTTACTGTACCGGCACGGCTTTCTAAAACGGCGATACGAGCGGTTTCACGCGCACCTTCAGTTAACCCTTCTGCTGACAGGCCAAATGTTGTTGTCACCAAGATACCGATAAGTGCAGCAATTGCAGTCGTTACTAGAAGAACAGAGATGGTCAGGCCAGAAATTTTACCTAAAGATCCACCTTTCTCCAATTTAACAACTGCAGAGATCATCGATACCAATACTAGTGGCATGATGACCATTTTCAGTAGACCAACGTAGCCACTGCCTACAATGCCTACCCATTCAAGTGTTTGAGCAATTGCGCTGTTGCCTTCACCGTGAATGAGTTGCAAAGCAAGACCAAAAAGAGAACCGGTAACAAGACCGATCAAAACGAGACGTGAAAGAGTATGTTTCTTTTGTTGCTGACTAAATAGAAAGAACAATATGCCAACAAAGACGGCTAGAGAGGCTATCACTGCAAAATTCATAATTTGACCTTATCAACCAACCGAAGTGGCGGTTGTTTTTTATACGGGGTTTTATACGGATGTATTTATGGAGCGTAAGATAACGCTCGTGATATAACTTTAAAAATGACAAACGGGTATTAGCTAGATCTAAAATGAATATAAAAACGAGATCTAAGTCGCGTGAGAGCGTGAATTAGCACGTTAATTGTACAAAATGGTTATTCGTAGTGATGCAGTAAGTCACGCATTTCTTTCCTTTGTAAGTAAACCACCGAGTCTTCTTGATAACTGAAAAGTTGATAAATCATCGCTTTGGCGACATCTTCTGCTCGAATCGGTAAAAAGTTGGACAGTTTGCCAAGCATAAGTGGGCGAATTACCTTAAACAGAGTTTGTACTAACTTCTCGTCCATTCTTGGGCTTTGACGTTGACCAACAAGCGGGCCTGGGCGAACAAATACGATTTCCTCAAAATCCATAGCTTCGATTCGTTGTTCCATTTGTCCTTTACAAGCTAAGTAATGGGATGGCGATTTACTATTTGCACCGAGGCTAGAAACAACCGCAAGGCGTTTAACTCCGATTGTTTTCATCTGCTGGGCGACTTTACACACCAGATCAACATCTACTCTACGCAAATTATCCTTACTGCCTGCTTGCTTAAGGGTCGTGCCTAAACAGATAAAGCCGATGGTTGGTGTTGGTTGGTTCTCATCCCATTGGTGGATAGAAAGGTCTGCATCAATGAGAGGAATAAGCTTGTTTTCCACATCTAGGACGCCATCGAGTGGGCGGCGAGAAAGATAATATAGGGTTCCAACACCTGATTGATTTATGAGGTTTGCAATGACTTTTGAGCCTACTAAGCCAGTTGCACCGGCGATGATTGCGCAGGTGTTGTTATCCATATCTTTTCTCCTATATGGGAACATAGTCTAAGCTATTGTAGCGGATTTCAACGAGTTACTTATAATCTCGTGCAAGAAAGGTGAGACGCTCTGCGAACTCGGCAGACTATCCTGAGATAAACTTGATTAGCGCTGCCCCAATTGGATGCAAGTGTATACAATAGTGGGCGCGCAAAAACTGTCGCTGAACAAGACCTCTTGAACAACAGAACACCTCTCACCCAGACAACATCAAAGGAACGTAAAAAATGGATGACTCTTTTGCTGCGGAGATACAAGCACGCATAGATAACAAAACCAAACCCGTCGGTTCTTTAGGCTTATTGGAAAAGGTGGCACTGCAGTTAGCTCTTATTCAAAGTCAGAATAAACCTCAGCCAGTTGATTCCATCGCTATCTGCAAACCAAGCATGCTGGTATTTGCTGGAGATCACGGCGTTGCAGAGGAGGGTGTGAGCATTGCGCCAAGCGAAGTCACTCAGCAAATGGTGGCTAACTTTCTCGCTGGCGGCGCAGCCATCAACTGTTTTTGCGATATTAATGGCATTCAACTCAAAGTAATAGATTGCGGCATGTTGGCTCCTATTGATGTGCTGGTTCCAGAATTTAAATCCCATCCCAACTTGGTTGAACAACGGTTGGGTAACGGTACGGCTAATTTTTCTAAACAATCAGCGATGTCCCCAGAACAAGTGGCGTTAGGTTTAGAATATGGTGCGAAGATTGCTGAGCAAACCATTTTGCATGGTTCAAACCTCTTGATGTTCGGTGAGATGGGCATCGGTAATACCAGTTCGGCCTCAGCACTGTTATCGGCACTGAGCTCATTAGATATTGATTATTGTGTTGGCGTTGGCACTGGAATCAATCAACAGCAGTTGAGCAGCAAATATAAACTGGTAGCACAGGGGGTAAACCGATGTCGAGGTCTTGATACCAAAGCGATTCTTGCACAGGTTGGAGGTTTTGAAATCGTACAAATGGTGGGCGCTTTTTTAGAAGCCAAGCGGCTTAAAACTCCAGTTTTAGTGGATGGGTTTATCGTATCGGTAGCGGCTTATATTGCGACGTTGCTAGATGAAGAAACGCGTGAATACATGTTGTTTGCCCATCGCTCTGAAGAAAATGGACATAAATTTGTATTGGAACATCTTAAAGCAGAACCTCTGCTCGACCTTGGTTTACGGCTAGGGGAGGGAACAGGAGCCGCTCTTGCCTTACCCTTGTTAAAAGCTGCCGCTCAGTTTTACAACAAAATGGCGAGCTTCGAGAGTGCAGGAGTTACAGTATAGTGTCAGTCCCTGATAATTCTGAGAAAGTCACGCCGTCATCGTTAAGATACCAGTGGGAGTTATTTCTATTAGCTACCAGTTTTTTTAGCCGCTTACCCGTGCCCCAAGCGTTGCCTTACAGTGAAGAACGCATGAATCAGGCAGGCCGTTACTTCGCGTTAGTTGGTCTCGTGCTTGGAGCACTTTGCGCTTTGGTATTCTCGCTCACCTCAATTTTTTTCCCAGAGTCGGTTGCCATAGTATTAACGATGGTGTTTAGCTTATTGTTAACTGGGGCTTTTCACGAAGACGGCTTGACCGATATGGCGGATGGCATTGGCGGTGGCATGACCGTAGAGCGACGCCTCTCTATTATGAAAGACAGTCGTATTGGCACTTATGGTGCCGCCACTCTCATTATGGCGTTATTGGCTAAGTATGTTTTTTGGAGTGAACTGGCTAACTTGCCGCACTTTTGGTTGGTCATTGTCGTCGCTTACACCGCAAGCCGAGCACTAGCAGCGACGCTTATTTATGACATGCCTTATGTCAGTGACAGTGATACGTCGAAAAGTAAACCGCTAGCAAGTCGCCAGTCTTCTCTAGAAGTCTCCATTTTGTTGTTTACTGGTGGCGTAACATTGCTTGTGCTTGGTTTCGCGGATGCGATCTTGATATCGCTTGTTCTCGTGGTATTTCGTTTGATGTTCAAACGTTGGTTAACCAAGAGAATTGGCGGCTTTACGGGGGATTGCCTTGGCGCAGCGCAACAGTTGTCGGAACTGCTTATTTATCTCACTATGATTGGGTTGTATCACTCCTCATGAAGCAATTGATACTCGGTGGCGCGCGCTCTGGGAAGTCGCATTTGGCAGAAAAAACAGCTAAGCAATTATCGGTCGCTTCTCATCGATCATTACACTATGTTGCAACCGCGCTGCCATTTGACCAAGAAATGCGAGAGCGAATAGCGCATCATCAAAAGCAACGCGGGGGCGAGTGGCAAGAGCATGAATGCCCCCTTCATTTATCTGAGTTACTGACAAATTTCGCTACCACCGATGTTGTATTGGTCGACTGTTTAACCTTGTGGCTCAACAATTGGATATTTGAGTTAGGTGATGAATGTTCCCATGAGAAGCTAGAAGCAGAAATTGAAAAGCTTATAAAGATGGTACGTGGCTCAGATGCGACGTTAATATTCGTCTCTAATGAGGTTGGAATGGGCATTGTGCCTTTGGGGGCGGTTAGTCGTTATTTTGTGGATAATGCAGGACGGATGAATCAAAAACTAGCCAGTGTTTGCCATCGCGTTACCTTTGTTGCTGCTGGTTTGCCGTTGGTTCTTAAAGAGTAGGATGGAACAAAATGAAAACACTCAATATCTATCTTGTGCGTCATGGAAAAGTAGACGCTCCACCAGGACTCCATGGCCAAACAGATGTAAAAGTTACGCCTGCTGATCAAGAGAGTATTGCTCGGGCTTGGGCTGAGAGTGGACGAGGTGTGGGTGGAATAATTTCTTCTCCACTTTCACGCTGTCAAGAACTGGCAAACATCATTGCTGAACAGCAATTATTACCAGTAATGACGGATGAATCTTTACAAGAGATGGCATTTGGTGATTTTGATGGTATGCCTTTTGATCTGCTCACTGAGCAGTGGAAAAAGCTAGATGCTTTTTGGCAATCGCCAGCACAACATACGTTGCCGAATGCTGAGAGCTTAAGCACATTTTCTAAGCGCATATGTCGCGTTTGGTCTCAAATCATCAACGATATCAATGACAATCTACTTATCGTCACGCATGGTGGCGTCATTCGTATGATTCTTGCTCATGTATTGGAGTTAGATTGGCGTAACCCAAAGTGGTATTCGACGTTGTCGATAGGAAACGCTTCTGTCACGCATGTAACAATTACCATAGATGAGCAAATTTACGCCTCGGTGCGTTCGATTGGCGTACCTCTTTTAACTCGTTAATTTATAAATATTAAAATGCCCAGAACGATATTGCTTACGGGCATAGTCACGGAAGATGTCAGTGGAAGCCCATCTGCTAGGTGCAGGAAGCGAAAATTGACTCAGTTACATAAAAAGGAAATATAGAAATGACAACGCCGAGTTGGGATTTGTCCATCGTTTATAACGACCTTTCTGACCCACGAATTCAAGACGATATTGCTCTTGTGGAACAATGTATTGATCTTTTGAATAAACAATCAGCAGATTGTGGCAACGTAGAGATCATGCAAAATGCGATTTTGACCAATGAAGCCGCGAGTCGTTTAGCGGGTACAGTTGCAAATTTTGCGAGTTGTTATGCTTCTGTTGATGCAACAAACGCCGAAGCGAAATCGTTACTTGGTAAAATGACCCGCATCTTTTCGGAGCTTTCCCAAGCGTTCAGTCCCTTTGATTTGACACTAACGCATGCCGACGAAGAGTTTATCTTGCGCGTGTTAGACCATGAGAATCCTGATATCAGTGGGCAAGCTTTTTCTATCTTGAATTCTAGAAAGTTGGCGGATACTCGTCTTAGCAACGCAGAAGAACAGTTACTGGCTGCGATGAGTGTGGATGGCAAATCGGCTTGGGGTAACCTATACGATAACCTGACTGGCTCATTGAAAGTGAAGCTTGAGTACACAGATGGTAATAGTGAAGAGCTTGGGTTTTCTCAAGCGGCAAGCATTCTTTATGGTTCTGAATTCGAGCGTCAAGAAGCCGCGTGGCGAGGCGTACAAGATGCAATGCAAACGCACCAAGAATCATTCGCTGCGATTTTGAATGCGTTAGCAGGATGGCGCTTAACTGAAAACAAAAAGCGTTCTACGAAGCGTGAAGTTCACTTCCTAGAGCCGAGTTTGCATGGTAGCCGAATCCAAGCTGAAACTTTAAATGCGATGATGACCGTAGCCAAAGACAGTCGAGCTATTGGTCAGAAAGCGGGTTTATTGATGGCGCAAGTACATGGTCTGGATGAGATGAAACCTTGGAATCATCTGGCGGCTATGCCTGCTTTGAGCGGTGAAGCGAAGGTTTACGACTTTGATGAAGCGATTGATGTTATTTGTGAAGCATTTGAAACAGTAAACCCTGAGATGTCGGAGTTTGTCCGTTTGATGGTACAAAATGGTTGGATTGATGCCGCGCCAAATGCTAACAAGCGTCTTGGCGCATACTGCACCAAACTGCCAGCAACGCGAACACCACTTGTGTTTATGACTTGGAGTGGCAGCCGTTCAGACCTTATGACTCTGGCACATGAACTTGGCCATGCGTTCCATAACTGGGTTATTCGTGATTTGCCACTTTGCCAAACTTACTACCCAATGACGTTAGCAGAAACCGCCTCTATCTTTGCAGAAAACATCGTTCGTGATCATTTGATTTCGAAAGCTGAGAGCGTTGATGAAAAGCTCGAGATGTTGTGGGAAGAGTTGTCATCTGCGCTAGCTTTAATGATCAACATTCCGGTTCGCTACGAGTTTGAAAAATCGTTTTATGAACGCCGCCAGGATGGAGAGTTAACCGCAGATGAATTCTGTGAGTTGATGTCAGAAACTTGGAAAGAATGGTATGGCGACGTAATGAGCGAACCGGATCCGTACTTCTGGGCAAGCAAGCTGCACTTTTCTATTGATAGCGTGAGCTTTTATAACTACCCATACCTATTTGGTTTCTTGTTTAGCAAGGGTATCTATGCACAGCGAGAAACCAAAGGCGAAGCGTTTTACACCGATTACATCAATTTGCTGCGCGATACAGGCTGCATGATGGCGGAAGATGTCGTCGAAAAGCATCTGTCGATGGATTTAACCCAGCCAACGTTTTGGCAGCAGAGTGTTGAGCTAGTGCGTGAAAAAGTCGATGAGTTTGAGCGTTTGCTCGCACAGCGCGGCTAAGTTTTTCGCAGTGTTGATGCATAATCTGCTTTATAGCTACAAAAATTTGATCAAATCATAATGATCTTAATCAGGGCTGTGGTAAAGTTCACAGCCCTAACACTTTGTAATTGTTTGAAAATTAAACGCCTCAATGCTTGATTTGAGTGCCTGGCGCGAAAAGGCATCGGATTTTCGAGGGAAATAGTGATTTCTACTCATAAGTGAGATCGCAGCAACAAAAATCCTTTGTACAATTTATTAACATATCCGCCGTGCTATTAAGGAGTAACGCATGACGAAGTCTCTCTTTCGCCAATCGTTTTTAACTGACACGTTAGATGTTCATATTGATGTTGCACCAGCGGAGCAGGTGCTTTCTAACGGTGTAAAACTTAAACTCTATCAGCGTGGTGTATTAGAAGTAATCCCTGCGAATTATACTCAGGATACGAAGAACATCATCATCTCTTGTGGGGTTCACGGAGATGAAACCGCACCGATGGAGCTGGTGGATTCCATTATTCAAGACATAGAATCTGGGTTCCAGACGGTCGATACCCGTTGTCTGTTCATTATCGCTCACCCAGAATCCACTCTGGCGCACACGCGATTCCTCGAAGAAAATCTCAACCGTCTGTTTGACGAAAAAGAACACAAACAGACAAAAGAGCTTGTTATCGCCGATACGCTTAAGCTGCTTGTTCGAGATTTTTATCAGGATACCGACCCGACAACACGCTGGCACCTTGATTTACACTGCGCGATTAGAGGCTCGAAGCACTATACGTTTGCAGTAAGTCCTAAGACTCGTCATCCTGTGCGCAGCAAGGCATTGATCGATTTCTTGGACAGTGCACACATTGAAGCAGTGCTCCTGTCAAACTCACCATCGAGCACGTTTAGCTGGTACAGTGCCGAGAATTTTGGTGCGCAGGCTCTCACAATGGAGCTTGGCCGTGTGGCTCGTATCGGTGAAAATGACCTCGATAAACTGACCGCGTTTGATTTGTCTTTACGTAATTTGATTGCGGAAACGAAGCCAGAACACTTACCAAAACCATGCATTAAGTATCGCGTAAGTCGCACAATCGTTCGTTTGAACGAAGACTTTGACTTTATGTTCGACGACAATGTTGAAAACTTCACCTCATTTGTTCACGGCGAAGTGTTTGGTCATGATGGCGACAAACCATTAATGGCGAAGAATGAAAACGAAGCGATTGTCTTCCCGAACCGCCACGTCGCAATAGGTCAACGTGCAGCTCTGATGGTTTGTGAAGTGAAAACCCGTTTTGAAGAGGGTGAGTTGGTTTACGATTAATCCAACATTGCTTTGAGAAGTTAATTGCAATTTACCGAGGCTTAACTGTAAGGTTAAGCCTCGTTTGTTTTTATCGGCCGCTATGGATTTTCAACAACTTATCCTGAACAAGGAACGACGCTGGCAACGTAACCTGATGGTTATGTCGATCGTGCTCGCTGTACTCTCTGCCATTCACTTGATGGTCGGAGAAATTTTCCTTTCTCCTTTTCAATCCTTATCTGCATTTGAACAGAAGTTATTGGTGGACTTGCGTTTACCGAGGTTAGTGTCTGCGGCAATTATTGGTGCTGCGTTAGCGGTATCTGGCGCGACGTTACAAGTGTTGCTTGGGAACGTGTTGGCTGAACCTGGCGTGCTTGGTATCTCTGGTGGCGCAAGCTTAGCAATGGTCTTAATCATGTTCGCGTCACCTGTTCTTCCTACCCCGATTGTTTTTATGTTGGCAGCGATTGCAGGCTCGATGGTATTCACGTTTGTTTTGGTGGCGATAGCAAGGGCAATGCACCTGACGACGGCTCGATTGCTTTTGGTTGGGGTCGCATTGGGTATTTTATCGAGCGCGATTGTGACCTGGGCATTTTACTTTAGTGATGATCTCAGTTTACGCCAACTGATGTATTGGTTAATGGGCAGTATTGGCGGTGCAAGTTGGTATCAACATACCGTTACTTTGGTGATGTTACCGGTGCTTACCTGGTTATGTTGTAAAGGCAAGTCGCTTGATAAATTGATGCTGGGTGAGATTCATGCGACCCAATTGGGTGTCGATGTGCATCAAATGCGTTGGAAATTGATCCTCGCCATTTCTGTTTTGGTGGGTAGTTCAGTCGCTTTGGGTGGCATCATCAGTTTTGTTGGTTTGGTGGTGCCGCACTTGTTGCGTTTGGCTTTTGGTACGGAAAACCGTTATTTATTGCCACTTTCTGCAATATCTGGTGCTGCGTTGCTTGTATTTGCTGACATCGGCGCAAGACTGTTATTGGACTCCGCAGAGTTACCTTTAGGTGTCATGACAACATCGATTGGCGCACCTATTTTCATCTGGATGCTGGTGAAGAGTCATGATGCACGTTAAACATATGTCGGTTGGTAGTCGATTATTGCCTCTTTCTTTTGAGTGCAAAGCTGGCGAAATCGTACATGTCGTTGGGCCTAATGGTTCCGGTAAGAGTACTTTATTGGCTGCGATTTCTGGTACGTTAAGTCACCGAGAGGGTATGAGTGGTGAAGTGTACGTTGGCAACAAAAACTTGCTTACTTTACCGTTGTCAGAGCAAGCTCATGTTCGAGGTTATTTGTGTCAGCAATCGCGCCCAGCGTTTAATGTTGATGTGTTTCAGTATCTCGCTTTATCTCTGCCAAGTGGTGCTGAGATTGCGGATATCAAAGTGCGTGATGCCGTCAATATGGTGGTGGAGCTGGTACAACTGCAAGATAAGCTTCATCGCAGTATTCAAACATTATCCGGTGGTGAGTGGCAGCGTGTCCGATTAGCAGGTGTATGTTTGCAGGTGTGGCGTACCATTAATCCTTTTTCGCAGTTTTTAATTTTGGATGAGCCAGCAGCACCGTTAGATATTGCGCAAGAGGGTCTGCTCTATCAATTGATTAACGCTATGGCGGCGCAGGGGATTGGAGTATTAGTTGCTAATCACGATCTCAATCGCACATTAAAGCACGCAGATAAAGTATTGCTGCTTAACAACGGTGTGCTGCACTCATCAGGAAATGCCGATACTGTGCTAACGGAAGAAGCTCTCGGGGAAGTGTTCAATACTCAAGTCAAAAAGGTCATCGTAGATGAGCAACCTTATTTAATCTTTGATTAGTATTTAGGGACAACAAAAAACGACCTACTTGAGGTCGTTTTTTTTTAATCGAGATAGCCAAACTCAACGCTTATTGAGTTAACGGTTTTAGATCTGCTGGGCGGTAGTAAACAGATTTGAGTACTTTGCCTTTACGAATGGTTTTACCTTCCGATACGAAATCTTCGGCGCATTTCGCGATGATGTATTCACCTTTCTGCACCGCCATCAACTTGATGCCTTGTTCCGCGTAGAATGCTTCTGTTTCTGAGTACTCTTGCTCGTTACGGCATACTTTGCTCATGTTGCTTGAATGTACTTCATCCCAGCAAGGAATAAATTCGATACCACGGTTTACCGCAACGTTTAATAGAAGATCAATTAAGTAGCTGATCGCCAGGTTGTCTTCTACTTTGCTGTGGCCAAGATGAACGAGACGGCCCATTAATACATACACGCTGTCTACGATGGCATCTGCTTGCTCAGTTTTACAATCTGCTTCTGCTAGCTCTGTTAGCTCTTCGATCGCCAAAGAGGTGTGTAGTGTATCTGCTTGCGTATCAAGGCTTGCAGCGTCTGCGACTGGTAAGTCGAACGTACTACGGAACTCGGTGATATCACGGTATAAGTGATCAAAAATCTCTTGGGTTAGCTTTGACAGTTGCATTCTAATTTCCATTGAATCGATTGAAGCGGCAATGATACCAAACCGCACTTTGAACCCCAAGGGCATTGCATCTAACTGGTGATAAATCTGCCTTTGGGGAATGGTGGTGCTTAACGAAATAGGTAAGGGAACAGCTTTTTACGTTCTTCCTCTGAAAGGGCGGAAACACGAGCGATGTTCGTATCGGGAATGGATTCAGGATCAGGATAGTGTTTTAGTACCTTTTCCATACTCTCTTCGCGAATCAAATGGAAGATCGGGTAAGGAGAACGATTGGTCAGGTTTTCGTCGTCTTCAGGCCTTGCGCCGCCAAAACAGTAATCAGGATGGAAAGTCGCTACTTGGAAAATACCTTCCCAGTTTTGCTGCTTAATTAATCCTTCAACCCAATCTATGCAAAAGTTGTAGTCCCAGAAATCTTGTAGCATGTTGGGAACCACAACCAACGTGGTCTCAAGTTGTTCGGGTTCTGTGTTACTCAGCTCAATCAGCTGCAATAAAATATCTTCAAGAAGCGTTTCTTCTTGAGTCGCTTCACTAACAAAAATTTTGATTTGTTTATTACGTTGCGGTTTGGCAGCAAACGGACAAAGGTTGAGTCCGATTACCACATCGTTGAGCCATTGATCGACCTGTTGAGTGATCGCTTCGATATCTGTGTTTTGTGTTGAACGCGTTGACATACGACTTTCTGGTTTTTATTAAAGTAGCCCAAGCATAGCAGAGTTGGTTATCCAAGTAACCAGAGAGGTATTACGCAAATGAGCGTACCTTAGCTACTCTTTAAACTCGCAGCGTCAGGTGTTTGGTCAGTATGCTTTCTTTCGGCAATGTGTTTCAAATACGCAATCGCAGCAAACATCGCTAGGTAGACTGCGCTTCCCCCCATGAGAACACTCGACCAACCACCATGTTGCCAACAATAAAGAAGTAAGAATCCTCCCAAACTACCGCCTACATAGTAGTGTACTAAGTAGAGCGCTGTCGCGGTGGCTTTGGCGCGAGTGGCATTCTGACCGACCCAACCGTAGGCGAGGGTATGAGTAAAGAAGGCACCAAAACTTATCAGCAACAACCCAAATAGCATTGCAGTCAAGCTTTCAACCGCCGCAATCCACATCCCCGTCATGCTCACTATCGCGCCCAAGAACATGCCGAGGATTGATGAATAACGTTTACTCCAGTGGCCTGCGCAACGAGAGGAGAAAGTTCCTCCCAAGTAACAAATAAAGATCAGTGAGGCCAACCCGACGGGCACATTGTGAGGTTCACTCACCAGACGGAACCCCATTACGGAGTAAAGGTTGACGAACAAAGCAAAGTTGAGTCCTCCTATCAGCATCGCGAACCATACGCGTTGGTTTTTAAAATGACCAATAAGCGCACGATTTTGATGGCGCAAGCTGCTTGATGACGGGGTGAAGTTGCGCTGTGTTGGCAATAAATAGTGAACGCCAATGACACCAAGAAGAGTGAACACCATCATAACTTCAATGGCGACATCAACACTGAAATTGTCCGCCAATAAGCCGCCGCTAATACGCCCTGCAATGCCGCCTAATGAGTTAGCTGCAATGTACGTTCCAATTGCCATCGAGAAAGCGTGCTTGTCGAGCTCTTCTGCCATGTAAGCCACGGCGACCGCAGCAAAAGCTGCGAGCGCGACACCGATCAGTGCTCGACATACCACCAAAAACAGGAATGAGTCACCAAACAGCATCAAAGCAGAAAGGGTAGGAATCGAAAACAGACCAGCCATCATGACTGGCTTTCTTCCCACTGATTCTGATAACACAGCCATTGGAACGAGGCTAAAAGAGAGAGCGAGTGTTGAGGCCGCAAATAGCCAGTTAACTTGCGTTTCTGAGATCGTAAAAATTTGGGCAAAAGTGGGCAGCATTGGCTGTAGTAGGTATAAATTTGAAAAAACCAAAAAGGAACCAAGCGCTAGCGAGAGCGTAATGCGTTTGTATTCCGGTGTGCCAAAACTGACCATGAATCCTGCCTAATGTGAGCAAATGGAGAGACTGTGATCAATCTATCAGTTCGTTATAAATTAAAAAAATATATTAAAAATATGGACACCATATATTTTTGATCTAATGGAATCGAAACAACTTAAACATTTTCTGGCGGTCGCTGAACACGGAAACATTACCCATGCGGCGAAAGCCCTGCATATTGCCCAGCCCGCATTAAGCATTTCTATCAAAAAGTTTGAGCAGTCTTTGGGCGTTACCCTATTTCGCCGTGATGATAAAAAAATCAGCTTAACGAAAGAGGGCGAAACGTTATTTGTACATGCTAAGCGGGTGATTCAACAGTTGCACGACGCGCAGCTCGCGATTGATGAGTTGAAAGGTTTAGCGAAAGGCGAAGTAAGACTAGGGACGCCATCAATGATGGGCAGTTATTTCTTTCCACGAATTGTGATGGCGTTTAAAAGCCAATTCCCTGAGTTAAAATTGACCTTGGTCGAAGCTGGAACTCAATCGATTCGTCGTATGCTGCTCAATGGTCAACTCGATATTGGTGTGATCAGTTGTGATAATGTGCCTGATGATCTAGAAACTGACCATTTGTTTACTAGCCAAATGGTCGCAGTTGTTTCACCTGAGCATGAGTTAGCCCAGCGACACGCTCTTACTTTTGATGAGTTCTTTGAACACGATTTGGTTATGTTTCAGCATGGCTATTTTCACCGCGAATTTTTGGATCAGGTGAGTGAGGAGCATGGGTTTACCATGAAGTCATCATTCGAGACCAACTTACTGCCTTTGATTTTGAGTATTGTAAAACAAGAGTTTGCGATTACCGCGTTACTGGAATTGGTGACTCAACATGAGTCGGGCGTTGTTGGCTTACCGTTTGAACCACCAGTGACGCTGGATCTGGCACTTGCTTGGCGCAAGCAGGGGTATTTATCAATAGCAGATCGAACGTTTATCGACTTTATCAAGCGCTACGTTTAAATGCAGCGCAGATTCATCGTCCGAGCACTAGTCGCCTTTGTACATCTTCTCGAAGTTCTTTGGGTTCCAGCCAATCATTACCCGATCACCAATTTTTAAAACAGGCACTGAACGAGCACCAAGCGCATCAAGTTCTTTGCGACCGCGTTGCATCTTAGCATTGCACAAACGATAGTTAATATTTTTCGAATCCAGATAACGTTGAGCATCTTTGCAGTGAGGGCATTTATCTTTGACGTAAAGAACGACACGTTTCATTGAATTTCTCTCCATTATCATTGGGAGGCGAAGTTTAACGGCCTTTCGTCATAAATGAAAGGCGAAAGCTAAGGTGAAACTGTCCTTTATCTCAGGTATATTGAGCGCCTTTATTTTGTCATAACAGACGTTAACTCTATGCATCCGTCACTTCGATACATTCAAGGCTACCCACAAAACATCGTAGAGCAGGTGAGCTCATTGATAGCGAGTGGCAAGTTTGTTCCTTGGTTCGAAAAACGTTATCCCGATAGGCACCAAATCAAAAGCGAAAGGGCGCTCTATGAGTACGCCATGGCAATCAAAAACCGCTACATGAAGAAAGCCGCGCCAATCAGTAAAGTTGTCTACGATAAGAAAATTCACGCGGTAAACAACGCGCTTGGTTTGCACAGTGTAATCAGTAGAAACCATGGCGGTAAGCTGAAGTCGAAAAACGAGATTCGCATTGCCAATGTATTTAAAGATGCGCCCGAGCCACTATTAAGGATGCTGGTGGTACATGAGTTGGCACATACTCGTGAGAAAAACCACGACAAGGCGTTCTATCAGTTATGTTGCTACATGGAGCCTGAGTATCACCAACTCGAATTTGATGCTCGTTTGTTTATGATTTATCTCGATTTAAAAGCGAATTTGAATGAAGAACAATAATCACAACGCGAAGCAAGCAAAGCCAAAGGCTTCAATGGCGGCTCAGAAGAAAGACGCGAATAAAGACAAGCCGAAGCGTGTTAAAGACAAAGTTGCGCGCAAATCCCCTCAGCCTGCAGGAAAGAGCGAAGTCGAGTTCACAAAAATAGCGAAGAATGGTTTGCATGAGCGTAATGTTCATCGAGGTCGTTACGATTTTAAAAAACTCGTGGAAAGTGAACCACAGTTAAAGCCATTCGTTATCAAAAATCCGAAAGGGGAAGATTCCATAAACTTCTCTGATCCTAATGCTGTTAAAATGCTCAATAAAGCATTGCTTGCTGCGTATTATGGTGTCGAGTTCTGGGACATTCCCGACACCTACCTTTGCCCACCGATTCCGGGCCGCGCTGATTACATTCACCGAGTGGCAGAACTACTTGATAGTGAAGTAAAAGGTCAGTACGCGCACCAAAAAGTGAAAGCGTTGGACATTGGCGTGGGAGCAAACTGTATTTATCCGATTGTTGGTGTAACAAAATACGGTTGGCACTATACGGGCAGCGATGTCGATCCAAAATCCATCCAATCGGCTCAAACGATCGTAGAGCACAATCGTGTTTTGACGGGAAAAATTGCACTGATACAGCAACACAATGATGCCAATATTTATCGAGGTATCATTCAACCGAATGATCGTTATGATGTGACGACATGTAATCCGCCATTCCACCGTTCGGCGGAAGATGCCGCTATGGGCAGCCAGCGTAAAATCGATAATCTAAAAGCAAACCAGCGTAAGAAAGGGCTAAAACCTCAAGCCGCACAAGTAAAGACAAGTAAGCCCGCGTTGAATTTTGGCGGTCAAAACGCTGAATTGTGGTGTGAAGGTGGAGAAGCGGCGTTTATCCGAAAAATGGCGAATGAAAGCCAAGCTTTTGCCGCGCAGGTCTTGTGGTTTACAACCCTTATATCCAAAAAAGACAACGTTCGTCCGATGCGCAAGCAGCTTGAAAAATTGGGTGTGAAAGCCATTCGTGTGGTTGAAATGAGTCAAGGGCAGAAAGTGAGCCGCTTTGTAGCTTGGTCATACATGGATAAGCAACAGCGCAAAGCATGGATTGAACTAAAGTAACGTTGACCGTTTCACACTGAACAATAAAGTAGGAAGCCCGCTGATATCAGCGGGCTTCTATTTTGGGAGATCTAAAACTTAATGATGGGCTCACAATCTAGTGAACTGAGAGAGACAAAAGTATCTGTTTTGGCATAGTACAAGCCACAGGTTTCACCTCTGATCTGCAACGTATATTGGTCTGGAAGATCCGTATAGCTGCCATCCAACAGTTGATTGTTTTTCCCTTTTACTCGTCCTTTTTCAATCAACACATGCGGTGAGGATTCAAATACGTTATTTGCGATTCTAGGTGCTGGTGTCCCTTGGATTTCTGCGATCGCGTTTTGAATCTCTATGACTGTTTCCGGAGAGTTCTTTTTACTCAATGCTTCAACGGGTTCTTGTGACATAGCTTGGCATCCTATCAAAGAAATCGAAGTGCCTAAGAAAAGCGCAACCCGAATCAGCATTCGTAAAAAGTTAGTTGATCTCAACATGAATTGCCTCTGTTCGTAGCGGAGAGCGAAGATCGCTTAACTCCGGAGATGAAATGTTACGCGGCATGGCGTTGAAACTTGAAGGGGATACTGGCGGACAGGTTCCAGTTTCCATGTAGTTTAGTGCCGCAGAAAGCATACCTTCAGATGGATCGCCTAATGGTTTTGTTAGGTCGTCATTGACCCAGCAACCTTCCACTCTATTGTTTAAGCCTAGCTCGGTATTGATTTGGCTCTTTGGAGTAGGAATAAAACCATCAGCGAAGTCGCCAAATTTTTTCTCGTTCGCCGACTTGAACTGAATAGTGTAGTACATAGTGCCGCAGTTTTGTTCTGGTGAGAACCCATACGGTTTACCTGTGGTTGTTGAACCTATTTGGATAACCTCCACATCAATGCCGCGCAAAGCGTTGATTAACAGTTCACTTGAGGAAGCCGTGCCTCCTGAAGTCAGCACATATACGCGCTTTTTGTTCAGTGTCGGAAGCACTTGATCCGAATATTTCTGTGCTGCCCAGTCTATTGCTAGATTCGTAAAGCGATAGATGTTATCCCCATCTTTAATGGTACGCATCACTTTGTCATTGTGAATCAACTCACTGAAGACTCGGTTCTGACCAGCACCGCTTAGCATGTAGCCTACTTGCGAGGACTGAAGGACTAAGCCACCGCCGTTGTAACGTAAATCAACGACGATCTCGTCAACATTCTCTGCTGAGAGCGTACTAAACGCCTCAATAAGCGGGGCTTGAGCGCTTGGTTCAAAGGAGTTGTATTGCAGATAGCCGATCCGCATAGCATTGTGTGTAATCACTTTGGCATTTTTTACTGGAGAGGTCATGACATCAGAGGCGGTAAGCGTCACGGTTTTCTCTAGACCGTCAACACTCTCAAATGTGAAGGTGTAATCTTGATTGATGTCAGGGTTAAAGAGCGTTTTGTTAATAAAATCAATGTCGGACTGACTACCGGTGTTAACCACATCAATATTATTGATTTTCAGAAGCTTATCACCACGAGCAATGCCGCTTCTATCAGCTGGCGAGGCTTCTTCAGTGTAGGAAATACGAACGTCTCGAGGTTGTACGCCACGTAGGAATGCCCAGTTAAAACCAAATCCAGCAACTAAACCGGATTGCGATGATTTCATATCATCTTCATAAGGGACGGTAAAATGGAAGCGATCTTTTGGTTTACCCGTCGCGGTAGTAGCAGAGGTGACCAGCGTATTGAAGTAATCAGTAACAGTTTTGTAGTTTGCTGGATTATTATCAGGAACCTCGTCATACCATAGATACGTTTCGTTAGTAAAAGCTCTTAAAAAGAGTTTTTCGTGTAATGCAGAGCCCAATTTATCTGGATAGGCGGCATAGTTGTCATATGGGTCCAGTCCGACGCGGGGCGTTTCACATTGGCTGATAAACGTTTTCGACGGTTGGCTAAAATCACCGGCTTTCCATGTTGGACCGTTTGCACTGCTAGTGGACGGAGTAGGTGATGAACCATCACCGCCGCCACCGCCACAGCCTTGTAATAATGCGAGAGTGACTGCCGTTGCTAAAGAATACTTAAATTTCACTTTTCTATGTCCTTATAAATAATAGAATTATAATTATGTGTTTTGCTTTTGTTTTTATTAGCTAGGTGAATGTATTAATTTAATTTGTTCGTCTGCAAATTTATAGTTAAATAGTGTGAGGTAAATAACGTAAAAAAGTTGTCTTTTATACTTAAGCTAAATTAGTTATTACTTAAGTTTTCTGTCTATTTCAAAATAGCTAACAAGACCATTAGTAAGTGTGAAATTAAGACAAGCTCTTAGTTGACGAAGCGATGCTCGCTAAATAAAAAATCAGAATTAGATTCAGGAAACGCTTTGAATCAATAGTTTGGTAGGGGTATATGATGTTATCTGGGGTTTGATTGATTTATTTGTCTGATGCTTTAACTTAATTTAGTGAGTTGAGCGACGTGCTTTAATAGGCTTCCGTCAATGTTAGGTAAATCATCAGCGAAAAATATCTGAGCACCGGGAGTGCAGCGCATTAATATATTTGTTAGTTCACCTTCATTGTTGGAAGTGTTAACTGCGTTAAGTTTCGCTAATTTATTACAAAGCTCGTCCTCTATTTGCACTTTCTGCTCTTCGGTGAGCCTAATGCGACCTATACATACGCCTGGGTTGATATCATGAGAAAGCGAATCTTGTTGAAATCGCTCTTTGAATAAGGTGTCTAATGCCGTACCTTCTTCCATAATAAATCGACGACCAGAACGGTAAAACAAGCCGTCTCCGAAGTTTTCGACATATCCTAGAATTTCCGCGATACGCAAATAGAATCGTAAGCTTGTATCAGAAAGTCCGTAAGTTTGGGCTATCTCTTGCGGTTTAATATCACGAGAAGTCAGCATATAAATAAAATCAAGTAAATAAGGATGCTCAACGAAAAGGGCGCTCTCTTCATCTGTTAGCATTTGCTCGTTTTGGTGCTGAAGCTCGTTGGCTAAGGTTGCGAGTTCGATGAGATCGGTATTCAGGTAGTTCAGATAAATAAGTACTTTATCCAAACCTAAAGCTGGATTATGTAGGTGGCGTTTAATACTAGATAAAGGGATGCCACTTTTCTCTGACAAGGAATTGTAGCAAAGCCCTTCTTCTTTAATCTTTTGTCGTAGCGCTGCAAGTAAAAACTTTGGTCCAACATTCATCCTTGAATATCACCTTATTCGTTATTCCGTTTACTGGCTGATATTTTGCCTTTCAAGCAGCAGGTTTCGAATCGCTGTGCCCGCTTCTAGAATGTGCTTTTTCAGTAGATACTTGGCGCCTTCGATATCGCGATTTTGGCACATTTCAAACAAGCTTAAGTGCTCTTCTTCTGCCTTTTTAATGCCTGTAGTAAACAATAGCTGCATGCGTATGTATCGGTCACACTTTGTGTTCAGGTTGTAAATGACGTCCATAGTTTCAGGCATGTTGGCTGGCGCATATAGGGCTTTGTGGAACTCGTAGTTGTAGTTGCTCCATTCTTCTACTTCGTCGCCACTGTTCACTACTGACTCGAAACGTTCGCGAACTTCGCGCGCGCGTTCAAGGTCAGCGTCTGTCATATTTTGAATCGCGCGCTCTAAAATGTGGCATTCCACGACAGCGCGCAGTTCAAATAGCTCATTGATTTTCTCTGGAGATAGTTCAGTGACCGTCGCACCTTTGTGAGGTTCAAAGCTAACGAGTCCTTGTGCTTCCAATTGAACTAACGCTTCACGCACAGGAATTCGGCTAACATTAAACTCTTTTGCTAACGCATCTTGACGTAAAGGTTGACCAGTTTTTAACTCGCCCTTCAAGATCTGAGTTCGAATTGCTTCCTCAACGAGCTGAGTGCGCGTTTTAAAAACAGGTTTCTGTGACATTGAAGTCTCCCGTTAAATTAATATTGTATCCAATCCATTTTACTTTAGTAGTTTATTGTTTTTCTGGCACAAACCAACTAGGAAAGAAGGTTTTGAGAAGTAGAGTGAAATAAAAGGCATCAGTTGATGCCTTTTTGAGCCATTTGTTGATCTTATTGGGACACACTGCCATCTATGGCGCGTTGGATACCTAGTGGGTTCGACGCTTTTAATGAATCCGGCAATAAAGATTCTGGCAAAGCTTGATAAGCGACCGGACGCAACCAACGATGAATAGCCTCCGCACCGACAGATGTTGAGGCAGAATTGGTTGAAGCCGGATATGGTCCACCATGAACCATAGCGTAACCAACCTCGACGCCAGTTGGCCAACCGTTGAATACAAGGCGTCCGGCGATTTCTTCCAAACTTGGCAGCAGTTGCTTGGCTTGTTCTTCGTCTTCAGCGGTAGCGTGAAGGGTTGCGGTGAGCGAGCCAGTCAGTGAATCACTCAGTTTCAACATGTCATCGAAATCTTCACAGATTACGATTAACGATTGAGGACCAAATATTTCTTCCTCCCATTGCGGGTTTTCACGCCAGTTTTTACTGTCCGTCACGAACAGTGCTGGTGAGACATTGGTCGCTTCTGCTTGTTCAGAACGAGTGACGTTAATGCCTGTTTCGGAAGCTCGCTTATTCACTTCGGATTCATACGTTTCTCGGATTCCTTGAGTTAGCAAAGTGGCCGTTGATTGTTGTCGAATTAGCCCTTGAGCGGTCTCGATAAAGGCTTGCGTTTCTGGGCTATTCAAGACAAATACAACGCCAGGTTTAGTACAAAATTGTCCACAGCCCAAAGTCATAGAAGCTACAAACTCTTCAGCCAATGAGGCGTTTGCTCGTATGGCTGAAGGGAGAATAAATGTTGGGTTAATCGCCCCTAGTTCACCATAGAATGGGATTGGCTCTGGTCTTTGCTGAGCTAGATTGAACAGCGCACGGCCACCACCGACGGAGCCTGTAAACCCAACCCCTTTAATTTTTGGATCGGTAACGAGTGCTTGGCCAAGTGCGCGTTTGTTGCCTTGCAATAGCGTGAAGATGGCTTGCGGTAAGCACTCTTTCTCCAGTGCAGCCTCAATACACTCTGCAACAAGTTGACTGGTGCCAGGGTGGGCGGTATGGCCTTTTACAATCACAGGACAGCCAGCTGCCAGTGCCGAAGCCGTATCACCACCTGCCGTAGAAAATGCGAGCGGAAAATTAGACGCACCAAACACGGCGACAGGGCCAATTGCGATTTGTTGACGGCGAATATCTGGTTTTGGCAGTGGTTGACGGTTTGGGTTTGGCGTATCGAAAATTGCTTGATGGTGATTACCCGATCTCACAACCTCGGCAAATAGTCTTAATTGGCTCGCTGTACGTCCTATTTCACCGCTTAAACGTGCTTCGGGAAGGGCAGTTTCCAAATGAGCACGAGCAACGATTTCTTCACTCTTCACTTCCAATTCAGAGGCGATAGAGCAAAGTAAGCTCGCTCGCTTTGCATTGCTTAGTTGGCGAAACTCACGCGCAACGCTTTGGGCGGCTGAGGCGGCTTGATTAACTTCTTGCTCTCCATGTACCGGAAACGCTATAGGTAGAGGCTCACCAGTAAAGGCGTTGACTGCGTAAAAAGTGGTTGGTTCTTGTGGGTTCATCATTCTTCCTTACTATCCTTATTACTTCACTTCAAATCCGTACGCATATGGGTCTTCATCGTCTACCCATATCGTGTTGTGACCGTATACTTGTGCCCATCCTTCAATGCTTGGCAAAATAGCGGCTTTGCCATTCACTTCGGTAATGCCTTCTATACGTCCTTGAAATAGGCTGCCGATGATACTTTCGTGAACAAAGTCTTCCCCTTGATTGAGCTTGCCTCTTGCATGCCATTGCGCCATACGTGCACTTGTTCCCGTACCACATGGCGAACGATCCAACGCTTTGTCGCCGTAAAACACAGCATTTCGAGCGGTGGCGTTTTCTTGAGTGGACTCTCCGGTCCATAGCACGTGAGAAACACCGCACACTGTTGGATCTTCTGGATGTACGCACTCAACCGCTCGAGATACCGCTTCGCGAACTTTTGGTGAAAGCATCAAAATTTCATCTGGAGAGTAGTGTTCAAGTCCGGCGTAGTTTTCTTGAGGATCGACGATTACGTAATAGTTTCCGCCATAAGCAACATCGACAGTGAGCTCACCTAAGCCCTCTATGTCCACGGTTACGTCTTGGTGGGCAAGGTAAGCTGGTACGTTAAATATCTTCACCGACGTGACCTTGTCACCTTTTGTTTGGTAGTGCACTTCGATTTGTCCTGCTGGGACATCAAGTATCAAACGGCCTTCTTTTTTGGGAGTGATAAGGCGATTCTCGATAGCGGTAGTGACGGTTCCAATGGTGCCGTGGCCACACATTGGTAAGCAGCCACTGGTTTCAATAAACAGAATTGAAGCGTCTGCGTTATCGCTGCAAGGAGGCAAGACAACGGACCCCGACATCATTGAGTGTCCGCGAGGCTCAAACATGAGTGCCTGACGAATCCAATCATAATGCTCAAGAAAGTATTGGCGCTTTTCGCTCATGGTATTGCCTTCGAGTGGAGGCACACCGCCTGCTACCAGCCTAACTGGGTTGCCGCAGGTGTGGGCATCAATACAGAAAAAAGTTCCTTGTCTCATTTTTCGCTCCTTGCTGAAAAAATGGTTGAATTAAACAATAGTGATGTTAACGTAATGTAAAATATATTGTATACAATCTACGTTTTCAAGTGTGACTCGGAGCATATTTATGTTGGTCAAGGATGAAACCAAAAAGGAAAGGATCGCCGTGATAGGTGCGGGGATTATTGGCTTATCAATTGGATTGAAGTTGCAGCAACAAGGTTATCAAGTCACGATTTTTGATCCCAATGGCGTGGGGAATGGATGCTCTAAGGGAAACGCAGGTCATATCGCGACTGAGCAAATCTTCCCTCTTGCAACGCCAGCGCTGCTTCCACAATTACCTAAAATGCTGCTAGATTCCAAAAGTCCGGTTTCGATCCGTTGGCAAGATATTCCAAACACAATCGGGTGGATGATTCGTTTTCTATTACAAACCAAGCCATCAGCCGCGGAGCGGGCAAAAAACGCGATTAAGAGTCTTAACGAGCGGTCAGTGGCAAGTTGGCGTGGCGTGCTTGATTCAATCGGAAAAGCGCATCTAATAAAAATGAATGGTTCATTGCTCACTTTTGAAAACGAGAAACTGTTTCAGAATTATCAAAGCACGCTTAACTCACTGGCTAAAAACGGTGTGGCGTATCAAGTTTGGACACAAGAGGAGATTCGAGAGCGGATACCTGATCTCAGCCATAAGGTTCGTGTCGGCGTCTTTTTTCCCGATACAGGTCATACGCTAGACCCCTATCAGCTCTGTGTTGAGCTAAGTGAAGCTTTTGAAGTTATTGGCGGTAAGGTTTTACAAAAAGATGTATCTGCGTTGGCGAAAAATGGCGAGGTGCTGGTTGAGTCTCAAACGTATTCATTTGACCGAATCATTGTTGCTGCTGGTGTACATTCTAAGCCTTTGATACGGCAGCTAACCGGAGTCAAAGTGCCTATTCAAGCCGAGCGTGGTTATCACCTAATGGTGGATGACAAGCGTGATGTACTGCCATTTCCTATTAGCTCTGCAGATAGAAAATTCATCATGACTCCGATGTCTGGCGGGCTACGCTTGGCAGGCACTGTTGAGTATGCCGATGTAGAATCACCACCCAATATGAAACGTTCAGAAATGCTTTTTCAGTTAGGTGATGAGATGTTTGAATCGGAGTTAAATCCACTCAAGCAAGGAGAAAAGTGGATGGGTAATCGGCCTTCAACAGTCGACTCGTTACCGGTTATTGATAGCATTTGGGATGGAAATGTATTACTGGCATTTGGCCACCAACACCTTGGATTAACTCAAGCGGCGATTACGGCAGATCTCCTTTTAGAGCTTATCGAAGGAAAGCCGACATCGATTGATCTATCACCTTTTTCATTACAACGATTCGCCTGAAAAAATTTAATATTAAATATTGTATAAAATATATTAAATGCTAATGTTAACTTAATTTTAACAAAAATGGTGTCCAGCAGCCGTACTCGGATGCCTCCAGAAAAACAACCAAAAGGAGTAAAACATGTCACGAATGACCAAAGCACCATTGGCGCTGTTGATTTCAGGAATGCTGTTGGGGACCTCTGCTTATGCTGAAGACAAATTGACGGTCGTATCTTGGGGTGGTGCATTCACCAAGAGCCAAGTGGAGGCATATCACAAGCCTTTCATTAAAAAAACAGGTGTCGAGATCGTATCCGAGGATTTCAGCGGCGGATTAGCCGAAATTAAAGCGCAGGTGGAAGCGAACAACGTGCGCTGGGATTTGGTTTCTCTCGACAAGCCAGACATTGTTCGTGGTTGCGCCGAAGGGTTACTAGAACCAGTGAACCCAAGTATTTTGCCTCCGGGCGCAGATGGAACACCAGCACAAGAGGATTTTATTGATGGTGCGATTCACGAGTGCGCAATCAATACCATCGTAGTGTCCACTGTATTAGCGGTGAACGAAGACGCGTTTAAAGGTAAGGCTTTGCCTAGCAAGTTGACCGATCTCTTTGACCTAAAAACTTTTCCAGGTCGACGTGCATTGCAAAAACAGCCTCAGGGTAATCTTGAGTGGGCACTATTGGCTGATGGTGTAAAGCCAGAAGAGGTCTACAGCCTGCTCGAAACCGAAGCGGGGCGTGAGCGTGCTTTTGCTAAGTTGGATACGATCAAATCAGAAGTGCTGTGGTGGACAACAGGTGCCCAGCCACCTCAAATGCTTGCAGACAAAGAAGTGGTGATCGCCTCGGCGTTTAACGGCCGAATCCACAATGCCCGTAAGGATGAAGGTCAACCATTTCGGATTATATGGGACCGTCAAATGGGTTACATGAATGGATGGGCGATACCTAAAGGGAGTGAGAACACAAAGCTTGCATTGGACTTCATTGCTTTTTCTTCAGGAACAAAACCATTAGCTGATCAAGCTAAGTACGTTGCCTATGGGCCTACGCGTAAGTCGTCTTCGGCGGAGGTGAACCCAGACATTTTAGCGAACCTTCCTACCGCACCTCAAAACTTCCAAACCGCCTTCCTGATTAACGATGAATGGTGGTCAGACTACGCGGATGAACTAAATGAAGAGTTCAATACCTGGCTGCTTAACTAGGCGTTAATTTGTGTATGGGGTCGAGTTTCATCCATAAGCGAGGTTCCGTACTTTCCTCAACTGTATTTATGTTTTCGGAGAAATGATGAAAGTCATCGAAGCACAGCAAGTCGCGCAATGTTTAACAATGAAGTCTCTTATTGAAACGATGCGTGAAATGTACTCGCGGCCAGCAACAATACCTCAACGCCGAGTCATGCCCTTAGAAGAGGGAGAATACGAGGCGTTTGCGCTACTTCCAGCTTGGAACCAGGAGTTGATTGCGGTGAAAGCCTTTACGTATTTCCCGCATAACCCTGAGCAAGGCAAAGATACGCTTGCATCTAAGCTGCTTGTTTTTAGACGAAACGATGGTGAGCCGCTCGCACTCGTGGACGGTAAAGTTTTAACGTTTTGGCGCACCGCCGCAGCTTCTGCGTTGGCAGCGGACTATTTGGCGCGTCCCGATGCTGATCGTCTGTTGATCTGCGGAACGGGCAATCTTGCGCCTTATTTTGCGTGGGCATACGCTGCGGTTCGCCCACTTAAGCAGGTTTATATTTGGGGGCGTAACTCAGATAAAGCCGAGGCGACGGTAGATGCCATTGTGTCATCTTCAGAGTATCAGTCGCTTCCTGATGAGCGTCGGTTTCGCGTTTCAGTCGTAGAAAAAGTGGACCACGTTATCAAACACGTTGACATCATCAGCTGTATTACTGCATCAGCAGAGCCTTTGTTTAATGGCGCAGACGTGCAGCCGGGCACCCATATTGATTTGGTCGGTAATCATGACTTGGACAAGCGTGAATGCGACTCTAAAGCAGTGCAACGAGCACAGGTGTATGTTGATAGCCGTATTAATGTATTAGCCGAAGCGGGCGATCTTCTCATTCCAATTCAAGAGGGCGTATTCACGTCAGACGATATCAAAGGGGAATTACCGCAGCTTTGCGCCCAACAAATCTCAGTACGTCAAAACGATGAGGTCATTACTTTATACAAATCAGTTGGCAGTGCTTTGGCTGATTTGGCCGCTGTAAAGGCGGTGTTGTTAGAAAATGGCATAGATAGCCATGTCTGAGCATTTTCGCTCGTTCATTTAAATTGCATACAATATACATATAAGGAAAGTAGTTCATGAAAATTGATTGGAAAGGTGTTTATCCGGCGGTCAGTACGCAATTTCGTCAAGATCAGTCAATCGACTTAGACGCAACGCAAACCGTTATAGACAACCAGATTAAAGATGGTGTGAATGGCATTATCTGCTTAGGTACTGTCGGTGAGAACTGCGCGTTGTACCCGAAGGAGAAACGCCAGGTCTTGCAAGCGGCAAAAGAAGTCGTAAATGGCCGTGTGCCTTTGATTGCTGGTACAGCAGAGTCTATTACCACAGCAGCTGTTGATTACATGCAGGATGCGTACAAAATTGGTATCGATGGTTGTATGGTGATGCCTGCCATGGTTTACCGCACGTCTGAGAGCGAAACGTTCGAATATTACCGCACGCTAGCAGAGGCAACGCCAGAAATGCCAATCATGATTTACAACAACCCTGTTGCTTATGGTGTCGATGTAAACCTCGATATTATGGCGAAACTGGCTGAGTTTGAAAGTATTGTAGCTATCAAAGAGTCGACCACTGATACTCGTCGTATCACTGAGCTTTACAATAAATTTGATGACCGCTTTACCGTGTTCAGTGGTGTTGATGACATCGCTCTTGAATCATTGATGCTAGGTGCGACCGGCTGGATTTCTGGTTTAACCAACGCATTCCCAGAAGAGTCCGTTGCGATTTATAAACTGGCAAGCCAAGGTCGTTATGCTGAAGCGTTAGAGATCTACCGTTGGTTCTTACCCCTACTGCGTTTAGACACCATTCCTACGCTGGTTCAGTGCATAAAATTGGCCGAGCAAGTCTGCGGACGTGGCTCTGAACAAGTTCGTGCGCCACGCCAACTCTTACAAGGTGAAGAGCGTCAACAAGTCATTCAAATGGTTGAACATGCGTTAGAAACCCGCTTAGACCTATCCAAATACAATCTGTAATTGTGCTGTTTAGTAGAGCGTTAACTGACGCTCTACTCATTCGTAATATTCAAAAAATGAGAAGAGGGAAGTCATGAGCACGGAAAACAAGGACTATGTCAGCTTTCAACACGTTAAGAAAACCTACGATGGCACGAATTTGGTGGTGAAAGACTTCAACTTAGATATTACTCCTGGAGAGTTCGTTACTATGTTGGGGCCGTCAGGATCGGGCAAGACCACTTGCTTGATGATGCTAGCAGGCTTTGAAACTGCGACCGGTGGAGACATTTATATCGATGGCGTTCCTGTCAATCATCTCGCGCCGCACAAGCGCGATATTGGTATGGTGTTTCAAAACTATGCGTTGTTTCCACATATGACCATTGCTGAGAATCTTGCGTTTCCTTTAAAGGTGCGAAAACTCGACAGTGACACGATTCAAAGCAAAGTTCAGAGTGTATTAGAAATGGTCGAGCTTGAGCATGTTGCGACTCGATACCCGAAGCAGTTATCAGGTGGTCAACAACAGCGTGTTGCGTTAGCGCGAGCATTAGTGTTTGAGCCTAAACTCGTGTTGATGGATGAACCACTAGGCGCGTTAGATAAGCAGCTGCGTGAGCAAATGCAGATGGAAATTAAACATTTGCATGAAAAGCTTGGCATTACCATTTTGTATGTGACGCACGATCAAGACGAAGCTCTCACTATGTCCGACCGTATTGCGGTTTTTAATCACGGCGAAGTGCAACAACTCGCGACACCAACCGAGCTTTATGAATCTCCGAGTAATACGTTTGTTGCGCAGTTTATCGGAGAAAACAACCAACTCTCAGGTTTAGTCAAAGAGTGGAACGGAAAGTATTGCCAAGTGCTCGTTGGGAAAGAGTTATTTACTGCGAAACCTGTCAGAGTCTCTGAGCAAGGGCAGAGAACAACACTTTCCATTCGACCAGAAAAGATTGTTATTCAACCAGAGAAAGCGTCTTGTGAGAACCAAGTCTCGGGCGTCCTACGAGAATTGATTTATCACGGTGATCATTATCGTCTGGTCGTCGAAGTAGAGAGCGTTGGTCACTTCATCGTTAAAGTACCTAACGATAATCGTAAACACTTGCAGTTAACGCCTGGCTCAATTTGTCGTATTGGTTGGCAAAGTGACGATTGCCATGCTCTTGATGGGACACAAACTCAAAGTAGCGAGGTAGCAGCATGAGTCGAGAGCTAACCGCATTAGATTCTGTATTGGAAATCGAACGCCAAGTTCATGAGCAAGAAACCAATCTGAAAGCGCAGCTGCAAAAGGCAGAGCGCCGAAAAAAGCTTCGCTCCATTATGCTCACAACGCCATTGGTGTGTTTTATTCTGCTTACGTTTGCTTTTCCTATCCTCGACATGCTTTTTCGAAGCGTGGATAACCGAGAAATATCCCAGTCACTCCCACAAACTATTCAAGCTTTAGAAAGTTGGGATTATCAAGGTCAGCCTCATCAAGAAGTCATTGAGGCATTCTCTGTTGAGGTACTTGCGCTTTATCAAAGCAAAGAGCTACCGAAAATAGCCAACCGGATGAATATTGAAGAGTCTGGTATGCGCAGTTTACTCATGAAAACCGGCAGAAAGTTGTCTCGGTTGACGTCGCTGCCGATCTCGGTGACACAGCTAGCTAAGCTGGATAAGCGTTGGGCTAATCCTAAATATTGGGCGGCGTTTAAGAATCTTAGTGGCGCATTAACATTCAGTCATTATCTTGCAGCGCTAGACTTGCAAGTGAATGAGTTTGGAGACATTGAGCCCCAACCAGAAAAACGCCAAATATACGTCGACCTTTTCTTTAAAACTTTTTGGATGTCTATCTCAATCACCTTAATTTGTTTGGTGATGGCGTACCCCGTTGCTTACCTGCTTGCCAATTTACCTGATAAGCGCGCGAACTTACTTTTAATTATTGTGCTGCTGCCATTTTGGACATCATTATTAGTCAGAACCACGTCTTGGATTGTTCTGCTGCAAAACCAAGGGGTCATTAATGATCTCCTTATTTGGTCGGGTTTTACTTCTGAGCGAATTCAGATGATTCACAATACCTTCGGAACGGTGGTGTCTATGGTTCACATTCTGTTGCCGTTTATGATCCTGCCTCTGTATAGTGTAATGAAAGGAATTAGCCCAACTTATTTCCGTGCCGCTCGTTCTCTAGGCGCGACGCCTTTCATTGCGTTCATGAAAATTTATATGCCGCTTACGTTACCTGGGATAGGTGCGGGGGCCTTGCTCACTTTCATTCTTTCTATTGGTTTCTACATTACGCCCGCTTTGGTTGGTGGAAGAAGCGGACAGATGATCTCCAATATGATTGCCTATCATATGCAGACATCACTGAACTGGGGGATGGCTGGCGCATTGGGTGGACTGCTTTTGTTCGTTGTACTGGTTCTGTTTTATATGTTCAACCGTGTGGTTGGCATTAACAACCTTAAGGTAGGGGGATAACCATGGCATTACCAAACTATGCATCAAAAGTAGAGCGAGTTGCTTACGCAGGTTACTTAGCTTTTTGTGGGGTGGTGCTGTTCTTTTTAATCGCTCCAATTCTGACCATCATCCCGTTATCGTTTAATGCAACGCCTTACTTTACTTTTACCGAGGGGATGTTAAACCTTGACTCTGCAGCGTATTCTACTCGCTGGTATCAAGAAATGTTTACTAGTGATCAGTGGCTGTTGGCGCTGAAAAATAGCACGTTCATTGCTTTTATGGCGACACTCGTTGCAACAGGGCTGGGAACTCTGGCGGCGTTGGGTTTAGCAAGTAGTAACTTGCCTTTTCGCAATACGATTATGGCGCTGTTGATCTCGCCCATGATCGTACCAGTCATTATCTCTGCTGCTGCGATGTACTTTTTCTACACACGCCTTGGCTTATCACAAACTTATTTAGGCGTCATTTTGGCACACGCTGCGTTAGGTACGCCTTTTGTCGTCATTACCGTTACTGCGACGTTAAGCGGCTTTGACCATAGCTTGGTAAAAGCGGCGGCTAGCTTAGGAGCAAACCCTGTTTATACTTTCAGACACATTACCTTTCCTCTGATTCGTCCGGGGATGATTTCTGGCGGCTTGTTTGCTTTTGGCACTTCGTTCGACGAGGTTGTGGTGGCGTTATTCCTGACTGGGGCAGAACAAAAAACCGTTCCTAGGCAGATGTGGTCAGGAATTCGAGAGCAAATCAGTCCGACTATATTGGCGGTCGCTACGTTGCTGATTTTTATGTCGGTGTGTTTGCTCGTGACTTTAGAAGTTCTACGTAGGCGTAATGTACGCATTCGAGGCATTCAAGAATAACCAAACTTTTTCTTTGTTGCTCGCTACGCACTTTTGTTTAGGTGCTCCTCAATTTTTGACCAAATGCGCCTCATTGTAGGCGCTTGTCTTTTGTGTTTATCATCAGCGATGACTGACATGTCACTCCTGTAGATTAATGCCAGCCTGCTCGAAACGTGCCAAAGGCGACTTGTTTGATCGCTGATACCAACTAGCTGGCATGTTTGGTTTAAGTCGGGCTTTCTCTTCCTTGCTAATCACAACATAGTGCAAAAACGCATTAAGTGTGGTTACCATCACGTTAAACGTCATTTCCCCATCTTTGCTGATGGATTTCAATAACCCAACGACGGTTTCCTCAGAGACTAACGGTTCAACCACCGCCTTTTTTCGCTCTTTTATTGATGTTGAAGCGGGCAGTCTTGCACGTGCCGTCTCCCAACAAACTTTGTTGGTTTTACTGACAAGGTTGTGCTTGTAGCAGTAGTAACTGAATAAAAAGCGTGGCAGGTTTTGCCAGCGTTCGGCTTGGACTTCTAACCAAAGGTGTTGTAGCTCAATATCAGCGTCGGTCATAAATATTATGGAAGATTATTAAAGTAGTGGCATTCTAACGTTTCATCAGCGATGCCGTCTATTATTCGGTTACTTCCCATCTTTATGTTGACACTTTGATTTTCAATGAAACAGTGACTTCTTATTACTGTAAATAGTGAGTGATTTGTCCAGTTTCTGACATTAGTATTTGACTTGGGTAGTAGAGTGTGGGCGTTTTTTGTTTTGAAGCGTCAATATACATCATCACATACTCACGTCTTACTCTTTCTGAAATAAATACTTTTATCAAAGTAACTGTGTGATTTTCATTCAAATAGTATGTGTTTCATGGTGATGAAAATTCTGTTTATTGCGCTACAATCGAGTGTCGTTCGTAGAATGTAGCCTAATGACGAAAACCTTGCGTCTTCTATCTGGCTTTTTGTGTGCTACTTTTTAATAAGTATCTTTTGGGTGGGTTTTTATGTTTGGAGTTAAAAGAAATGCTGCTATCTCTGGCTTGTACCAAGCGAGTGAACTTAAAGCAAAGCTGTTCTCCAAGGATTTGGAAATCTTAAGACTTAGAGCTGAAACTGAGTTTAATAAAGTGCTTGATGAGCTACTAAGAATTAAAGATAACAATTCAAGGCTTCGTGAAAGTGGGCTTATTGATAAGCTTGAGCAAGAGAAGTCTAAATGGAACAGTGATCAGCTCAAAGACATCGAGCAACGTATAAGTAATGTCGAGTTCTGTATTAAGGATTGTGCTTTATATGTCAGCAACATTGAGTCCCAATTCGCTGAGGATAGCGATTTAGGATATGGTGAATTGAGCAGTCGTTCCCTTGAAGACGAGTTGGAAACACTATCTTTTAGTAAGATCCTTAACGCATCTGCACATGAGTACTTTTATAACTCTAAAGAGTATGAAATGTACCTTGAAAACACACCAAATACCGAATTTTTGCACGCGTTAAAAGAGCAAATTACCGCACTCTTCGACCACAAAGCAGCCTAGAGCCTACAAAAGTATTATCCCATTGTCCGATTCCTTCTTTAGGGGCTTTGATTCGCGAATTTTTATCGACCCACTTTGGAGTATACCTAGCCATTTAACGTGCTGGGTATACTCGTATAACTACACGTTTCTTCTCTAGCCCATCTCTATTTTTTAACAAATACGAATTTTTAAAGCTCACTCCGTGTTCCTTCTGGTACCAAAAACTGATACCGCCACGTCTGGTTGTTAACAAAATGTTTCTTCTTGTCTTGCTAGTAGATTATATGGAGATGCTCTTGCAGTAATAAGGGCAGTGGCGATGCAAAAGACGTAATGCATTTAAGGAAAACTCAATATAGAAGAAATTAGATGGAACTGAAGATTTTGAGTGTCGCGATTGCGACAACATTAACCAGTACTGGCGTATTTGCGTTAAGCGAGCCAGTTTCTCAAGTTACAGAGCAACATGCACATTCGGCTCATACACACGGTGTTGAATCCAATCAAGTTGAATACCAACCAACCGCAACTCTCCCTATTCAGCTCTCCAAGGCAACTCGAGTACAGTCACTTGAAAGCCTTGATGAGTCGAGCACTGCTTGTGATTTGGAAGCATTGGTTACCGAAAGCAGTAACCAATTGATCGGCGAAATTTTAAGTCAGGGCGCGACGTGTGTGAACCAGCTATTCTCTGCTGAAAGTCGGATTCAAGAGTCGGTATTTAGTTCCGATCATATGTACAACATCGCTAAGCACACTACGACCTTGGCGAAGGGTTATATGGGTGGCGGGAGCGATGAACTAGAAACGTTGTTCTTATACTTACGCGCGGGTTATTACGCCGAGTTTTACAATGACAACATCTCATTTATTGAATGGGTCACACCAGCGGTGAAAGAATCAGTGGATGCATTTGTTAACAACGCAAACTTCTACGAGAACAGCGATCGTCACGGCAAAGTGCTTAGTGAGGTCATCATCACTATGGATAGTGCGGGCTTGCAGCACGCGTACTTACCGCAAGTGACCCAGTGGCTTACTCGTTGGAATGATCAATACGCCCAGCACTGGTATATGCGCAATGCGGTTAACGGTGTTTTTACTATTTTGTTTGGTGGGCAGTGGAACGAGCAATTTGTGCAAATAATTGGCAACCAAACGGACCTTGCCAAAGCTTTAGGCGATTTCGCTCTAAGGGCGTCATCAATCGGTGCTGAAGATGAGTTTATGGCCGCGAATGCGGGGCGAGAGCTCGGGCGTTTGACCAAGTATGCGGGTAACGCGAGTTCTGTGGTGAAGAGTCAGCTAAGTCGAATCTTTGAACAGTATGAAATGTATGGTCGGGGTGACGCGGTTTGGCTTGCGGCGGCGGACACCGCCTCATATTACGCAGATTGTAGTGAGTTCGGAATTTGTAATTTCGAAACTGAGCTAAAAGGCTTGGTGCTATCGCAAACTTATACTTGTAGCTCGACAATCCGAATTTTGTCTCAGAATATGACGCAAGAGCAACACGCGGCCGCATGTTCTAAAATGGGCTACGAAGAGGCTTACTTTCATCAGTCTTTAGAAACTGGTGAACAACCAGTAAAAGATGACCACAACACTCAGCTCCAAGTCAATATCTTCGATTCAAGCACTGATTATGGTAAGTACGCAGGGCCAATTTTCGATATTAGTACTGACAATGGCGGTATGTACTTGGAGGGCGACCCTTCCCAGCCGGGGAATATTCCCAACTTTATTGCTTATGAAGCCTCTTATGCGAACGCGGATCACTTTGTCTGGAACTTAGAGCACGAATACGTGCATTACTTAGATGGTCGATTTGATCTCTATGGAGGGTTTAGTCATCCAACTGAAAAAATAGTGTGGTGGAGTGAAGGCATTGCAGAGTATGTCGCTCAAGAAAATGACAACCAAGCAGCACTTGAGACGATTCTAGACGGCTCGACATATACCTTAAGTGAGATTTTCGAGACTACTTATGATGGGTTTGATGTCGATCGAATTTATCGTTGGGGGTACTTAGCTGTACGTTTTATGTTTGAAAATCATAAAGATGACGTAAACCAAATGCTGGTGGAAACGCGCCAAGGGAATTGGAGCAATTACAAGGCCACGATCACCCAATGGGCGAATTTGTATCAAAGTGAGTTTGAGCAGTGGCAGCAAGCCCTTGTCTCAAATGGTGCACCTAATGCAGTCATAACCGCAAACAGTAAGGGGAAAGTCGGTGAAAGCATTACATTTAGCAGTGAAAACAGTACAGACCCAAACGGGAAGATCGTCAGCGTCTTATGGGACTTCGGTGATGGCTCGACAAGTACACAAACCAAGCCGACGCACCAATATGGGAGTGAAGGGGAGTATTCGGTCAGTCTAAGTGTGACAGACAGTGAAGGCTTGACGGCAACCGCCACTCATAGTGTTGTTATCTCAACGTTGGGCGGTAATGACACATTGCCACAAGACTGCGCGGTGCAAAGTAAAGTAAGCGGTGGGCGCCTAACAGCAGGAGAGCCCGTTTGCTTGGCAAATCAACAAACCATTTGGCTAAGCGTGCCAGCGGTGAATGAGAGCTCAAATCTGGCGATAACGACGGGGAATGGTACGGGCAACCTAAAGCTTGAATACAGTAACTCTGGTTGGCCGGATGGTGCTAATCGTCACGGGTGGTCAGATAATATTGGTAATGGAGAGTGTATTACGTTGTCAAATCAGAGTAACTACTGGGGCTACGTTAAAGTCTCTGGTGACTTTGAGAATGCCGCCATCGTCGTTGATTTTGATGCTCAGAAGTGTCGTCAGTAGGGCATTTTAACTGCATCATTTTAATTTAATTGATCGCCTCGCTAACATTGCGGGGCGTTTTTGTTTTTTACGCCGTTATCTCTATAAAAAAACCAGCCCGAAGGCTGGCAAACAAGGAGTTTGAGATGAAAATGAAAACGTTATAAAACTTGCTGATATCCTATTTCTCAATAAGTTGGGTTGTGCGTTGAAGCCAGTTTTTATCTTGCGCATCAAGAAAAGGGCTAAGCGCTTGATAGACTCGTGAATGGTAATGATTGAGCCAGTCTAGCTCTGCTTGATCTAGCATTGATAAGTCAAGGGCGTTGGTCGCAATTGGAGCAAGAGTGATGGTCTCAAAACCGTAAAACGTGCCGAACTCATTTTGTTCTACCTCTACAACTTTAAGAATGTTCTCTATTCTTACCCCGTACTCACCTTCGCGATAAACGCCTGGCTCATTAGTAATGACCATACCCGGTTTTAGTTCAACCTCGTGGTGGCTTTGCGAGAAATTTTGTGGGCCTTCGTGAACATTCAAGCAAATGCCCACGCCGTGTCCAGTGCCGCACTTGTAATCAATACCATGTTGCCATAAGACGCCACGCGCCATGATATCAAGATTGGCACCCGTAGAGCCTTTCATGAATCGAGTCTGAGTCAGTCGGATGACCGCTTTGAGCACCAAGGTATAATCTTTGCGCTGCTTAATGGTCGGTGACCCGAAGTGGAAAGTACGGGTGATGTCTGTTGTCCCGCCAAGGTATTGGCCACCAGAATCGACGAGAAAGAAGTTGCTTTCATTGACTGCCGCATTGCTTTCTTCATCGGCGGCATAATGCATTTTTGCCCCGTGAGCTGCGAAGCCTGCGATAGTGCGGAAACTGTCACTCACATAATGTCGGGTTTGACGGCGATAGTGGTTCAGTTGTGCCTCAGCAGACAATTCTGTAACGAGTCCGCTTGGAACTTGCTCTTCGAGCCAGTTCATAAACCTTACGATTGCCACACCATCATCTGTTAATGCCTGCTCTAGGCAGGTTAGTTCGGTCTCATTTTTTATGGCCTTCATTGCCGTTACAGGGCAAGCCATTGGTTTTAGATTCACATTCCGTTCAATCGAACTCACCAATAAGCTGTCTGTGTGGGTAGGGCTAAAAGCGAGCGATAATCCCTCACATTGCTGATTCAAATACTGACTTACGTAGTTGTAATGGCGAATGTGTACACTCTGCTCGGTCAGCGCTCTTTCAACGTCTTGAGGCAGTTTGGCCTTATCAATAAACAGTGTCGCAAGTGATTGCTCTACGATTAGATAGGCTTCAGAAACTGGGCAGTAATTCGTATCACCACCTCGAATATTCATTGTCCACATGACATCATCTAGCGTTGACACTAATAAGCTATCTACTTGGTTCTCGGTTAACAAAGAACGGATTCTCGCTAACTTATTTTCTGTGTCAACGCCAGCAAAAGCGGTGGGGTGCTCGAATACGGGTGCACTTGGGCGAGGTGGTCTTTCAAGCCAAATCGGTGTGAGCAAATCTAGGTCGAGAATGATCTTAATGTTTTTCGCTTCAAAGGCTTGTTTGAGGCCTTGATAAAAAGCGTAATTGATGGCGCGCCCGTCAACCGCGACAATACTGTTTTCTGGGAGCGTGGTAGCCAGCCATTTGGTAATTGTCGGCGTTTCTGGTTGTTTGGCTTTAAACAGTTCAAGTCCTGTGCCGTGTAACTGTTCTTCAGCTTGAATATAGTAACGACCATCAGTCCACAGGCCACCACCTTGTTGGGTAATGACGACATCGCCTGCTGAGCCGGTAAAACCTGAAATCCAGCTTCGCGCTAACCAATGAACCGCTGAGTATTCACTGTTATGTGGGTCATTGTTGGTCACGATATATGCAGACACGTTGTGAAAGGACATTGCCTCACGCAATAACGTAAGGCGTTGGTTTACTGAGTTAGTATTGTTCATTAAATGGTTCCTAAAGTCATATTTGAGCAATAGATATGATGCTGCTCCGAGCCTGTTTTTATTGGGTTCTGTTGCCCGCATACTTCTGTTGCTTCTGGGCATCGAGTACGAAAAACGCAACCGCTCGGTGGATTAAGTGGAGAAGGAAGGTCGCCGGGCAATAGTTGTATTTCACGGTCACGTGCTAATTGCGGATTAGCTATCGGGACAGCAGATAACAGTGCTTTGGTGTAGGGGTGTTGTGCATCATCAAATACTTTATCGTAACGTCCTACTTCCATAGGTTTACCAAGATACATCACCATAACGCGGTCGCTGATATGGCGCACCACGCTTAAGTCATGCGCAATCATCACCAGTGTTAACCCCATTTCTTGTTTAAGATCATCTAGAAGATTGATGACCTGAGCTTGTATGGAGACGTCTAGCGCACTAACGGGTTCATCACACACGACCAAATCTGGATTGAGAATTAATGCTCTGGCAATGCCCACACGCTGGCATTGACCTCCGGAAAATTCATGTGGATAGCGGTTTCGCTGGCTCGCCAAGAGACCCACTTTATCCATCATAGCGATGACACGCTTTTCTACCTCTGCCCGTTTAAGTTGTGGCTCGTGGGTGAGCAGTGGTTCGGCGATGCATTCTGAGATGGTTAATCTCGGATTCAAACAAGCGGATGGGTCCTGAAACACCATCTGAAATTCTCTGCGTCGAGAGGAAAGCTCTTTTTTACTAAACCCGAGCATGTCTTGACCTTTCCAAGTCAACTCGCCATGTGTAGGTTCAATTAAGCGAAGTAAGGCGCGTGCAAGTGTTGATTTTCCGCAGCCTGATTCCCCCACAATGCCAAGTGTCTCACCTCGGTAAACATCTAAGTCGATACCATTGACCGCTTTCACGATTTTACGTCGACTTGGAATAAGATGACGTGAAACAGGAAAGTGGACGTTTAAATCACGAGCAGACATGAGGACTTCTTTTTTATTCATAACGCCTCCTTAAGCTTTTATTTGAATGGGAGTGATAACACTGGGTGCTTTAACGTGACAGGCAATGGACTGGCTCGTGTTTAATGGAGAAAACCGTGGGGTTTCGTATTGGCAACGCGTCTCTCGATGCTCGCACCGCTCTCTAAACGGACACCCTTTATGGTTAATCAACGCACTTGGTGGGTTACCTGGGATGGTTGGTAAACGCGGCATATCTTCAGTGATAGAAGGAATAGCCTTTAGCAGACCTTGAGTATAGGGGTGCGCAGGTTGAGCGAACAATGTCTCGGTATCGGATTGCTCCATTTTTTGACCACCATACATGACCAATACGCGATCACACATCTCGGCGACGACGCCCATATCGTGAGTGATCAGTAAAATAGCCGTATTGAACTCTTGTTGTAAGTCTCGTAATAGCGTCAAAATTTGAGCCTGAACGGTTACATCTAATGCGGTGGTTGGTTCGTCTGCAATTAACAACTCGGGCTTACACAACAACGCCATCGCTATCATGATTCGCTGACGCATTCCGCCAGATAATTCGTGAGGGTATTGATTCATCCGAGTTTCGGGAGAGGGAATACGCACCGCATCCAACATGTGAATCGATTCCATTTTTGCTTGTTTTCGGCTCATTCCTTTATGAATCATGAGAACTTCACAAAGCTGCTTGCCAATTTTCATGAATGGATTAAGTGACGTCATCGGATCTTGAAAGATCATTCCGATTTTCTCTGCACGGATGCGGTTGAGCTGCTTTTTCGACATCGCGAGTAAATCATCACCGTGGAACATTGCGCTTCCAGACACGGCGCCGTTATCCGCGGTTAACCCCATTAATGCGAAAACAGATTGGCTTTTTCCCGAACCTGATTCCCCAACAATCCCAAGAGTTTCGCCCGCTTTAATCGAGTAGGAGAGATTACTGACCGCTTGCACTTGCCCATCTGGTGTATCGAAGCGCACGTTCATGTTTTCAATAGATAGCATGGGTTTGTCCTTATCGGTCTTTCGGGTCAAGAGCATCACGCAAGCCATCGCCGATGAAGTTAAAACAAAAGAGGGTGGCAACTAAAAACAGAGAGGGAAAAAGCAGCATCCACAATGCCACGTCAATCGTTTTTGCGCCTTCGGAAATTAGGATTCCCCAGCTCGTGTCTGGTGGTTGAACACCAAGCCCTAAGAAGCTTAAAAACGATTCGAACATAATGAATCCAGGTACCATTAAGGAGGAGTAAACCATCACGATCCCAAGCACATTAGGCAGAACATGGCGTCGGACAATTGTCAATTTAGAAACCCCAATAGAGTGTGCGGCTTCGATGAACTCTCGCTTTTTTAGACCGAAGGTGACACCACGTACAACACGGGCAATGCCCAGCCAAGATACCATTCCGATCACGATAAAAATCAGGTAGATGTTGTTGCCAAAAAGGGTAACAAACAGGATAACCATAAACATAAATGGCACCGAATCGAGCATCTCAATAATGCGCATCATTACGCTATCGACAACGCCGCCAAGATAGCCGGAAATACTTCCCCAAATCGTACCAATAACAACGGCGACTAAGGCGCCGACAAAACCCACCAAAATAGAGAGCCTGCCGCCTTGCATCGTGCGAGCAAAGACATCTTGCCCGAGATCATCGGTACCAAAGTAATGGCCACTGCTCAGTGAAGGTTTCCCTAGCTCGTATGGATCGATGAGCACTTCCCAGTCAATTTCATCATGGCCAAAAGCGGCAAGAGAGGGGCCGAAAGTGATGCATAAGGTAATGAAAGCCAAAACATACACTGATGTCATCGCGGCTCTGTTTTTACGAAATCGAGTCCATGCATCCTGCCAAAGACTGCGACCTTCGACGGCTTCAATATTGTCGACGACTTGATCTTGAAGAGCTTGTGTATCCAGTTTTTTGATCGTTAACATGCCGGACTCCTAAACGCGTATACGAGGGTCGATAATCGTATATAGCAAGTCGACCACAAGGTTAAAGAAGATAGTGAGTGAAGCGACAATCAGAGTAATGCCCATTACTAGGCCGTAGTCGCGGTTGAGAGCCCCAGACACAAAGTGTTGTCCCATGCCACCTGTACCAAAGAAAATGTCGATAATCACCGAGCCTGTCACGACAGACACAAACGCAGGGCCGAGCATCGCAACGACGGGAATCAGGGATGGTCGCAAAGCGTGATGGAATAAAATGTAGGTTGTGGACAAACCTTTGGCTTTTGCCGTTCGAATGTATGGTTGGTTGAGCGTTTCAATCATTGCGCCACGCATGACGCGTGCAATACTCGCAATGGAGCCAATCGCCAGGCTAAGCACGGGAAGAACAAGAAAAGCCAGCTTTCCTCCTTCCCAACCACCAGCAGGGAACCAGCCGAGCTGAATGGCGAAGATCATGACTAAAACTGGAGCAAGCACGAAAGCCGGAACCACAACTCCAGTCATCGAAAGTGTCATCAGGCCGTAATCTAGGCGGCTATTTCGGTTCAATGCCGCAATGGTGCCAAGCAACATGCCAAGTGGAACGGAAATGCAAAAGGAGAGTACGCCTAATACTGCTGAAACTGGCCATGATTGTGCGACGAGCTGTGTAACACTGAAGTCTTGATAAACGAAGCTCGGACCGAGATCTCCTTGTATGAAATTACCAATGTAAATCCAAAACTGAGTAAGGAAGGGCTGGTCCAAATGGAATTTTGCTTCGATATTCGCACGTACCACTTCTGGCATAGGCCGTTCCATATCAAATGGCCCCCCTGGTGCAATGTGCATCAGCCAAAATGATGCGAGTGCGATGAATAGAAGCGTGGGGATAGCGATAGCTAATCGCTTAACAATGTACCAAATCATGATCCATCATCCTTTGGTCATCCGAAATCACTTCGAACGGTTATGAATAAAAAATGGTCTGAGCTCAGGTTGCCTTCTCCACCGAGAGATATGAGGAACGGCAAGTAAACATTGAACTTGCCGACTCAGACCGAAAACATGCTTTTAGTGGGCTTTTACATAGACATTCTTGCGGTAGTACGACGACTCAGGGTTTGTCAGTTCGTAGCCGCCCACGTAAGGCTTGATGAGGTATTGATCGTTACCCGGACGATAAATAGGAATAATGGCCATGTCTTCAATCAGCAGGCTTTCTGCTTGTAGATACAGTTCTGATGGGTTGCTCATGGTCTTTGATCGAGCCATTAACTCGTCGTATTGCGGGTTGTTATAACGAGAATCGTTGTACTCGCCACTAGAAACAAAGATATCTAACCACGTAGAGGCTTCATTGTAGTCGGCCGTCCAGCCGCCGCGAGTAATGTCGGTCGGCTCTTTAAGTGCGTAGAACACTTTCGGTTCTAGCTGTTTTATCGTGACTTGCGCACCCAATCGGCTTTTCCACATGCCTGCCATGGTGGTTGCCATTTTTACGTCCATCGAGAAAGTTGGTACGGTAAACGTCAACTTAAGCGGATTGCTTTTATCGTATCCAGCTTCTGACAGTAATTGCTGCGCTTTTTCGATACGTTTATGGCGGTTCCAAGTTGCGAACTCAGGAGTGTGAGATTTAAAACCATCTGTTTGAGGTGGCACAAGGGTATACATTGGAACCCCACCGTTTCTCAAAATAGCACTCGTTAACAGTTGACGGTCAATGGCATATGAGAGGGCTTTACGAACTCGCACGTCTTTTGTTGGCCCTTGTTGAGTGTTGAGGTAATAGAATGTGGAGCCAAGAGACGCACTGGTGCTTGCCACTTCTTGTGGGCGTTGTTGAATTAACTTTTTCTTCTGAGCGGCAGGAATGGAAACCGCTTGGTCTATCTCACCAGCTAGGTAGCGGTTTAGCACTACGTTTGCATCACCAATTGGTAGCCAGGTGACTTTTTCCAGCACTACATTGCTTGCGTCCCAATAATGTGGATTTTTAACCATCACCAGTTTTTCGTTAACTTTCCATTCAGAGACAGTAAACGCACCATTTGTAACGATATGCTCAGGCTGGGTCCAACGGTTGCCATGTTTTTCAATGGTCGCTTTATGAACGGGGGCAAGCACTGGATGACTTAATAGTTTCGTAAAGAAGGGAATAGGCTCTTCGAGTGTTACCTGGAACGTTTTTTCATCCAGCGCCTTCACGCCCAAAGACTCGGGTGCGGCGTCGCCTTTCATAATGGCTTGCGAGTTTTCGATATTTGGAATGGCCGCAAACCAAGCGTAGGGTGAAGCAGTGCTTGGATTCAGTAAGCGTTGCCAGCTGTAGACAAAATCTTGTGCAGTGACCGTTTCGCCATTTGACCATTTTGCATCACGTAAGTGGAAGGTATAAACCGTATTGTTGTCATTGACTGACCAAGACTCAGCAACACCAGGAATGGTTTTACCTTGCTTATCTTGAATGACCAGACCTTCAAACAGGTCTCGACCGAGATTAAAAGCGGGCTCTGCGGCTTGCTTGGCTGGATCAATAGAAGTAACTTCAGCTCCATTGTTTAGCGTAATTTCTTGTGTCTCATCGAGGGTCACTCCTGCGGGATACGGCGCGGCATAGCTTGATGTCGCCAGTATTGGACTCATCATCGACGCTAATAAAAGCAACTTAGGTAATTTCATCCTTGTCTCACTCTTTTCATCCTGAAAGATGCCAAAAATGTATATTGTATAAATTGTCTGCACAATCGAGTTTTAACATTACTGTAACAGGGTGTCGGGTGTTGAGCTGTCTGGTCTCAAAAAGTGAGCTAGGGGAATTTCTTTGAAGATCTGATATCAAGTTGGCATGACGGGAAGTAATTTTGCTTCGATACAAATTAAAATCCCCTTCAAGCACAGGCTAGAAGGGGAAGATAGTCAGTCTGCTCTTCAAAAGGCATGACGTTAACTGACTAGGAAATGTTTCACGAACTCAGTGATTTTGACCATATCACTTACCGCGATAAACTCTTCTGTCGTGTGTACTTTTGCCATGCCAGTTGAAAGGTTGACAGTTGTGAGACCTTTCTTGTTAAAGTTGTTGGCATCGCTACCGCCGCCAGTGCCTTTTGTGAAGGCGTCAATTCCCAACTCTGAAAACGCTGCTTTTATAGCGTTTACGTGTGGGTGGTTTTCTTCAATAACAAAAGCGTCGTAGGCTCGGCTAGATTCAATTTCGACTTCTGCACTGTGTTTTTCACAGACAGACTCTAATGTTGAGATCATATGATTGACCTGAGCATCTAGTTTATCGCCATTCAGGGAGCGTGCTTCTGCCACGATTTTTAATTCAGGCATAACAATGTTTGTGGCCTGACCGCCGTTAACCATACCGATGTTGGCTGTCGTTTCTTCGTCGATGCGAAGCAGCTTCATTTGGTTGATAGCATCAGCCGCCACCATGATCGCACTGATGCCTTCTTCTGGCGCAAGCCCTGCGTGTGCTGGTCGACCTTTGATTTTTGCCATGATCTTTTGCTGGCCTGGGGCTGCGGTCACAATGGTGCCAATAGGGCCACCCGTATCTAACACGATTGCTTCCGTTGAAGTGACGTGTGACATATCGAAGTATTGTGAACCGAATAAACCGCCTTCTTCATACACGGTGAAAGCAAGTTCTAACGTTTTGTGCTCACGGTTTTCCGCTTGAATACAACGAACGGCTTCCATGATGGCAGCAATACCAGATTTATCATCGCCACCAAGAATCGTATTGCCTTTTGAACGGATAACGCCGTCTTCGATGAGTGGCTCAATGCCAATACCTGGAGTGACCGTATCCATATGACAGCTCATTAGAATAGAGCCGTCTTTTTTGCCGTCTAAACGGGCGTACACGTTAAAACCGTTAGAAATGTGCTCAGGTACTGGAAGTTTGCGTATGGTAAAGCCTAGCTCGCCTAGCTGTTCTGCCAGTGTTTCTGCAATTTGTTTTTCGTTTTTTGATTCGCTGTCGATACGTACTAGTTGGCAAAAGTGTTTAACTAGGCGTTCTTGATTAATGTGTGTCATTAGATGTCTCTTTTTCTGATCGAGCGTGAAGCCTTGTGGCTCGGCTCGATAGGGAACAGAGCACCACTTATGGCACAGTTACTTTTGAATAAAACTGAGGTGAATCAATAAAGGGGTATCCATGACACGATTCTGACCGATGAGTCTTTCGAACTGTATGAAGCGTCACGAAACATTACTTTTGATGTTTTGCAGGATCAAATGAATAAATCGGATAGAGATAGGGTGCAATAGACTTTCCATCCCCTTTTACTTTTTGAGCTACGTTGCCAAGATAAAATGCCAAGGTAACAACTTGTTTACATTTTGTGTGTTGGCGTAAAGCCGAAAATATCAATCTAATATATTGAAAATAAGCAGTTTGTTTGATGTTTACGAAAGTGGGTTCGACGCGCCTCCTGTGTGTAACATATATTTTACAATTATGCGTAAAAATCGCCAAGATAAAGATTTCTCCCCACGTATTCCAATTTCTCAAGACCTGCGCCAAGTTAGAAAAATAAGTCCAAACAAAAGCTACTGAGACAAGGAGAAAGTCATGGTTGATGCATATAACCCACTAGGAACAGACGGATTTGAGTTTGTTGAATATACCGCTGCTGACAACAAAGGCATTCAACAGCTTAAAGATCTGTTTATATCGTTAGGTTTTGCGGAGATTGCAAAGCATCGCTCAAAAGAAGCGTGGTTATATCGACAAGGTGACATTAGCTTTATTGTGAATGCGCAGCCGCATAGCCAAGCTGAGGGATTCGCCAAAGTTCACGGTCCGTCGGTTTGTGGCATGGCATTTCGTGTGAAAGACGCCACCGTTGCTCTGGCGCATGCGTTAGAGAATGGCGGTAAAGAATATAAAACGGAAATTGGGCCGATGGAGCTAAGCATTCCTGCTATTTATGGCATCGGTGAAAGCTTGCTTTATTTTGTCGACCGTTATGGAAAGCAGAGCATTTATGATGTCGATTTTCGTTTTTATGATGATGCTGATGAGCGTTTATCAAAAGCGAATGTTGGTCTTTACGAAATCGACCACTTAACGCACAACGTTAAGCAAGGCAACATGGATGTCTGGTCAGGTTTCTATGAGCGCATTGGTAACTTCCGCGAAATTCGTTATTTCGATATCGAAGGTAAGCTGACTGGTCTTGTCAGCCGTGCGATGACCGCACCTTGCGGCAAAATCCGAATTCCTATCAATGAGTCGTCAGATGATAAATCACAGATTGAAGAGTTTATCCGTGAATACAATGGCGAAGGTATTCAACACATCGCATTGACCACTGACGACATCTACGAAACGGTCAAAACCTTGCGTGAGCGAGGCATGGACTTTATGCCAACGCCAGATACTTATTACGAGAAAGTCGATCAGCGTGTTGAAGGCCACGGCGAAGATGTAAGCAAGCTTCGTGATTTGCAGATTCTTATTGATGGTGCGCCAACGAAAGATGGCATCTTGCTACAAATCTTTACTCAAACCGTTATCGGCCCTGTGTTCTTCGAAATCATCCAACGTAAAGGCAATGAAGGCTTTGGCGAGGGTAACTTCAAAGCGTTGTTTGAATCGATAGAAGAAGACCAAATTCGCCGAGGAGTATTGAGCGATGCATAAATGGATCACATTCCCTCATCGGGAGGGAGTGTGCTCTAAACAAGCACATGCTGACTTCCCGGAAGAGGCAATTTATGAACGTGAGGCAGGTCGAAGTGGCTTCTTCGGCCCCGCAACACATTTTCATCATCAACATGCCCCAACGGGGTGGTCTGAGTGGGAGGGCGAGCTACGTCCACGAGCGTTTGATTTTAATCTAGTCGAAAAAGCCAGCCATATTACCCCTTGGACAGTCCCGCATCTATTACACAACGCGAATTGTAAAGTTCGTGTTTGGCGTATGGATGAAAAAATGGACTTCTTGGTGAGAAATGCAGATGGCGACGAACTGCTATTCATCCACCAAGGTACGGCAGATCTCTACTGTGATTATGGTCATTTGAAAGTGAGCGAAGGGGATTATGTCATGATCCCGCGCTCAACGAGCTGGCGTTTAGAGCCAAGCGAGCCGATGTTCATTCTGATGATCGAAAACACCGATGCGGCTTATACATTGCCCGAAAAAGGCATGGTTGGAAACCACGCGGTGTTTGATCCGGCGGTTCTAGAAACGCCGTCGATCAACGATCAGTTCCGTGCTCAATATTCTGAGAATCAAACACAGGTTCAGGTGAAACGCCACGATAAAGTCAGTGTTATCACTTACCCATTCAACCCGTTGGATGCGATTGGCTGGCATGGTGATTTGGCGGTAGTAAAAGTGAACTGGCGTGATATTCGTCCACTTATGTCACATCGTTACCATTTACCGCCTTCTGCACATACTACATTTGTAGGAGCAGGATTTGTGGTGTGTACCTTCGTTCCTCGTCCAATTGAAAGTGATCCTGGAGCGCTCAAAGTACCGTTCTACCACAACAATGACGATTATGACGAAGTCTTGTTCTACCATGCAGGTGATTTTTTCAGCCGTGACAACATTGAAGCAGGCATGGTGACATTCCATCCAGCAGGATTTACGCATGGTCCTCACCCGAAAGCATTCAAAGCAGGGCGAGAGCACAAGAAGACTTTCACCGACGAAGTTGCGGTCATGATTGATACGCGTCACGCACTTCAGTTTTCGGATGAGCTGGAAAAAGTAGAAAACAAAGAATACGTCTATAGCTGGCAAGAGAAGTAAGAGGCAAGGATGAAATTAGCAACCAAGAAAAATGGCACTCGTGACGGTTTGTTGATGGTCGTGAGCAAAGACTTAACGCGCTGCGTACCAGCGACAGAAATTTTCCACCCCATGAACTTAGCACCGACGATGCAGGTGGCACTTGATAACTGGGATACGCTAGCACCGCAACTGGAAGAGCTATACGTTGCACTGAACAATGGCACGGTTGCAGGGTATGAAGAGTTTGAAGCGCACTACTGCGAGTCGCCGCTTCCTCGCGCTTATCAGTGGGCTGATGGCAGTGCTTACGTAAACCACGTTGAGTTGGTTCGAAAAGCTCGCGGCGCTGAAATGCCAGAGAGTTTTTGGACGGACCCGTTGATGTACCAAGGAGGCTCTGATGCCTTTATTGGACCTTGTGACAACATCGAGTTTGCGAGTGATGAATGGGGTATTGATTTCGAAGGTGAAGTTGCTGTGGTAACTGGTGACGTGCCAATGGGCGCGAGTGTTGCAGAGGCTCAGGAGTCGATTCGTTTGATCATGCTGGTGAATGATGTCTCACTGCGTGGTCTAATTCCGGCAGAGTTAGCTAAAGGGTTTGGTTTTTTCCAATCTAAACCTTCTTCTGCGTTTTCTCCTGTGGCAGTAACACCTGACGAACTAGGCGATGCGTGGTACGAAAACAAAGTGCATTTACCACTGGTCTCGACATACAACCACAAGCCGTTTGGTCGCCCAAATGCGGGTATCGATATGACGTTTGATTTTGCAGACTTAATTGTTCATGCGACTAAAACGCGCCCGCTATCTGCTGGGGCAATTATAGGTTCTGGCACGGTATCTAATAAGCAAGGCACCGAACATGGCACTTCGATTGAGGAGGGTGGTGTTGGTTATTCATGTATCGCGGAAGTTCGCATGATTGAAACCATTCGTGATGGTAAGCCGTCGACTAACTTCATGTCGTTTGGAGATTCAATTAGATTGGAAATGTTCGATGCGGATGGCAACAACATATTCGGTTCGATTGACCAACAAGTTAGCCAATATCTCAAGCACTAACAGTGCTGGTTGGGAGACGATATGAGCGATAGCATGGTTTTGTACGGATATTGGCGGTCTTCAGCGGCGTATCGTGTGCGTATTTGTTTGAATCTTAAAGAGTTATCGTATGATTCAAAATCGGTACACTTGGTGCGCAATGGTGGCGAACAACACAGTGACGAGTACCATGAGTTAAACGCTTCTGAACTGGTTCCTTTGCTGGTGGATGGGGAGGTTCAGTTAACCCAGTCACTGGCGATCATTCAATACTTAGAAGAACACTACCCGGATGTCACCGTGATCCCCGAGCAAACGCCGCTTCGATACCAAGCGCTAGCTTTGGCTCAGGATATTGCAATGGAGATTCATCCCCTGAATAACTTAAGAGTTCTACAGTATTTAGAGGGGGAGTTAGCTTGCGAGCCAGAGCGCAAAGTCGCTTGGATTCATCACTGGATCCACAAAGGTTTTACGGCATTAGAAGAGAAACTTCAGAAGCATCGTAAACTAAATGGTGATTGTAAGTTTAGCCTGACAAGCTCGCCATCTATTGTCGATATTTGTCTGGTACCACAATTTTATAACGCACAACGCTTTGGTGTAGATACCTCTCTTTATCCAACCATTAACGCTGTTGTGCAGTCATGCAATCAACTGCCAGCTTTTATTGATGCGATGCCAGAGAATCAGCCAGACGCTAATAGTTGATTCTTAGCATACATAATGTATTAAAAAAATTAAAACGAGCCAATCCAAGTGTGTGATTGGCTTGTTTTTATTGGTGAGCAAAATTTTCTGTTTCTCGCTATCGTCGTGGCGCCTCAAAATTGCGAGGTTTTGTTGCTCTGCATAACATTTCCATTTACGCTTTGAGCAACGAGTTGTTTTGGATGCACTTTATTTATGACCAACATTTTTATCATTGTTGTTCTTCTGGTTTTATTCTTCTTTGTTATTCAAAAGTACGTGATTAAGCACGATGACACGCGTGATTATCCTTATCGCTCGAAAGGCCCTCTGCTCAGAGGTCAAGAGGGTGCGTTCTATAATGCGTTAAGAGCGGCGGTAGGGGAGCATGCCGTAGTATTCGCGAAAGTAAACATGTCCAGTTTGGTTACGCCAAAAGAAATCAAAAATAAGAAGCAGTTTTTTGTCGCGAACAATCGTATATCTCGAAGCTATTTTGATTACGTTATTTGTGACCCAAGGACACTAGAGCCGCGCGTTATCGTTGAATTGGATAATGGGCAGGAGCTAAACAAGGGTAAGATAGAAAGACAAAAGTTATTGATTCATGTTTGTAAGACGGCCAACCTGCCTTTAATTGGCTCCTCGGTAAAGCACAGTTATCAAGTTGGGCGATTACGTCGTTTGCTTGCGGCACACATTGATTTGATTGAGCCCGATAAAGAAGTGCGTTTTTGTAAAAAATGCGGCAGTCCGATGATCATTAAAACCGCAAGCCAAGGTGAGTTCAAAGGGAGACGTTTCTTTACTTGTAGCCGTCAGCCGAATTGTACATACACCGAAAATTATAACGTTGTGTTTGAGGCGGACGACTAAACACGATAATTAACCTGCAGAAATAAGGGGCTTTGATTAGAGATGATCAAAGCCTTTTTTGTATCAGTCATCAAGGCAGGGCCTATACTTTGAAAAAGAGTGCAGAATAGGGCAGCCATATGCGATACGGATGGATTTTGTCAGCATTGTTCATCGCATCTAATGTTAGTGCGATACCTAATTTGAAACCACTGGAGTGTGAATTGACAGAGACACCCCAAGATCATTTCTTGTTTTACCGAGAGCAAATGGTTTACCACAGTGAGCAGTTTGTCATATTTCAAAACTTCAAAGGCAGGGTGAGCACTCAAGTGGACGTCAAAACAGGAGAGTTGATCCGTACAACCTATATCGGCGAACCATTTAAACCTAAATATCAGATTTTGTTCGGCACTTGCCCTAAGGTATCGCAAACCTTACAGATTTGGATGCTCAGTGAAGTGCCTTACGACAATTAAGTGAGATACTAAAAGTTATATAGATCACACTTTTAATCCATGAAGGATTCAGCTTTGCTGATAAAATCATCTGAAAACGCGTGTTGAGTTTACATTTTCGCCAAACGGTTCAAAGTTGGTAAATTTGTGCTTGCACCACCGTTCGCTTATAGCTAATATCCTCCTCGTTCCAGAGAAATGCGTCCGTAGCTCAGCTGGTTAGAGTATCGCCTTGACATGGCGGGGGTCGGTGGTTCGAGTCCACTCGGACGCACCATTCTGAATTGAATGGTTAGGAACATAAAAATTTGGGTCCGTAGCTCAGTTGGTTAGAGTACTACCTTGACATGGTAGGGGTCGGCGATTCGAGTTCGCCCGGACCCACCAAATTTTAAAAAAGCCCACCTTTTGGTGGGCTTTTTTGTGTCTGTAATTCATTAATACTCAAATAAAACTACTTCTTTTCTTGTCCCTTGTTTTTGCTCTGCGTTAGCCCCTTGTTAAAGATAAAAGCGCACTACCTGATCCGCAACACAACCTCAAAACCCTAAATGCAATGCATAAGGTGCATACGCTTCAAACCCACTAGAGCCGTCTATAAATTGTGTTGCGTGCCACTTGCTGTGGCACTAGAGACACTGACTACTGATCTAAATTATCTGGCGTGTGAAGATTAGTGCCGCATATTGTACATTTGTAGTCACCAGTCGCTTCGCCTTCCATTAATGAGCCAATTATTGCTGCAAATAGACCAGAGAAGAAATCTTTAGCTTTTTTCTCGGTCTTTTCCTGCGCTTTAGAGAAGCTTTCGTACCGATGTAGCGTTACTTCTTTACAGTTACAGCAAAACGCTCTTGTCTCTTCAGAACCGTACATTTTTACCAATTGATTTACTCCCTGTAAGTTAATTTCCCCAAGTGGCGTTATGTTCAAGGGTAAGTCACACAAGACTGATGTGTGACTTACCCTAAACACTAAAACTAATGTAATGTAAAACACCACATGTTATGAATGATTATTTAACGCCTTGTTATCCGAGCTTGCTAACTCTGCTGATTGAATAGTTGTGGTAATAAGCTCTTCAAATAGATCTAATTGCCCAGCAGGTATCAATTGATTTTGTATAGCTTTTCGTTTGTTTGAGTCAAATAGCCGCTCTGTTAACCAACCAATTAGATACATCAGTGAAAGACAGCCACCGGCCGTCGCTACATTACCATCTATCACGAGAGGCAGATCCTTAACATCTCCTCCCATACTTTGTAGAACATCCTTTGCATCTGGGTTTGTTGTTAATCGCTTGCCTTTTAGTAAACCGAGTTCATGGAGGATGAATGATCCCGCACAAATCGAACCTATTAGCTGCCTATTTGGATCAAGATTCAACGCTGACATAAATTCAGCATCTTTTAAAGCGGCTGGAATACCCCGTTTGCCGCTTGTAATAAGAACGACATCTTGATTCGTCACCTCAGAAAGGTGTCCGTCTGTTTTAACTTTCATACCGAGGTGGGAATGATGTTCAGATTTAGTTCCAAGTATACTTACTGTCCAACTGTCGGTTGTGCGCCCCAGCAAGTCATACATAAGAAAGAAATCGACATCCGTGAAATCATCAAATAAAACAACGCCGATTTTATACATAACATTTATCCTTTTGGACTTACTCGTAAGTCGCAAAATGTGTAGTAGGAGGGGAGGGGCATTCGATACACAAGCTTCTGCTAAGCACCTTAAATACCAAAGGCGGTGCAAACTAACAATGCCATGTGTACCAAATCCCTATTATAAAACTTTGTTATGTTTGTTTTATGAGCCTGCCCAGAAAAACTCAACCCTAATACCACTTGGGTCGTAACACATTAAATGTTTTGCGGGTCCTGTTTTAACAAGCTCGGGACCAAACTCAATTTCGATTCCCGACGCCATAAATTGATCACGCAACTCATAGAGTTGCTTCTCAGTCTCTACGAGTAAAGCTAAGTGATGCAAACCAATATTCGTTTTTCTGTCAAATGGAGTGGCGGCATCAGCCTTAGCCGCCCATAGTGTAAGCATGATATGCCCATCACTCACAAATATTGCCGGGTAGTCTGGATTTCTTTTTACTTCACTCCAACCTAATTGTTCAGTGAAAAACTTCGCGCTTGCTTCTAGGTTAGATACGGTTAAACCTACGTGGTGTATGCCTTTTGTTAACACAGTCACTTTGTTTCCTTACTCGTTTTAATGGCTATCAAACAAAGATAACTCGACAAAAAGTAAGCATCAATACACATATATTGATTAACTTCGTCAATCTATTCGAATACGGTAATCCAACTGGAAACATAACATTGTAAACAAGAAACCCAATCTTGAACTAAAAATTAAACTTAGAGTTCATTCTTAAGTCCTGTATTAATCAAATACATTAATAGCCATAATATTTAAGCCAGCCTATAGGGCATATCATTCCATTAAAGGTTTGAATGTTCTTATTCAAGCTAACGTCTTCCAATTTGTAACAGTGAACAACATTACTAGTCGAAGTAGATGCTGGTGTTGAATACGTCACAGGTTTAGAAGCGTTTGCTTTATGTATTTCATGTGCTCGCTGTTGGTCTATCGCCACTTGATTCTTATGATTGTTAACTTCTCGCAATCCAGATTCTAGGGGTAGGTGCCAATCCTTACATGTTGTTCCTAAACCATCATTCTGAGACTGATATTCTGATAACGCTACACGAGCTTCATTTACCGACTGATCGATATCGGACTGATCGACTAGCCAAGTAGAAAAAGAATAGTTAATGGCCTCTCGATAGTTTACCGATTGCTCTAAGCTATAAGCATCGGAATGAAAACAGGCCTCTACCACTGCCCATTGAGTCGATAGGTTTGATAATACGTTTTCAGGTATAGGCTGTAGCTGGCTTTGCGTAGACTGGCAACCGGCTAGAAGAAAAGGGACAGGGAGTAGTTTTAGAAAAAATTTTTGGTTCATTTTAATCTTAAAATTAATGCAATCTTTTTCATTATCATAATACAGGACGATTGAAGAAAGTAGCATTTCTATCAGTAAGGGAATGTGGCTAACGCACTGATAAGGTGTGAGTAAAGCGATATCAAAGCCCTCAACACACCTTAACTACGAATACTACCGCATAACAAAGATGCTATGCGGTAACGGTAGTATTCAGGCTTGAACAGTTTGTCGCACGTTGCTCTCGCCTGACAGCACGGAAATTCTCTCAAAATCTCGACTCGGGAAGTCAGGGTCTACGTACACAAACATACGACTTATCATTTTTCCTTCAAACTCAAATACACTACAAAAACGCCCTGTGGAAACTTTGTTGTCCGGCCAAGAGGTACCATCACTCATTACGCCGCCTTCCTGTCCTTCAACAATGACCTTGTTTCCAGCAGTCGTTATTTGAAAGCCGTCTATGTCGTGCCAGATACTAATCAACGAGCTACCAATCCTATTGCCAAACTCCACTAAGGCACTCTTTCCTTTCGCTTGCCCAAATTTAGGAAAGAAAAAGTCAACATCCTCTGAGAATAGATCCAGATAGCTAGGATCACCGGCATCTATTTTCTCGAAATACTTAACTACTAGCCCAACTAAATCGTCTTTTTCCATAATTATTTCACACCCATATAAGCTTTACGCACAACCTGAACGCTTGCATCTTAAACACAGAGTACATTTAAACTGAAATTGCCAAGAGTTGCGAATCTTATTGAAGTGCCTTGTTAGATGTAATCCGTTTAGCCTACGTATACACCATTGAAGTATTCGACGCGTTCTAACGTCATTCTTAACTTACATTCTTCAATCTGGACACCTTGCCAGGGCGAGGGTGTGGAAGACAGGCCCGTAAATTCACATTCGGCGTCTCTGTATTTTAGCCAAGCTCTTTGGGCCTTTCGAAATGGCTCTACCAGTTCGGTCTGAGACCATGTTTCCCTTAGTGCTTTTTCTTCCTCACCTATTCTAGCGATTGCTTCCTTGTAACTTTCGTTAAGCTCTTTATCTGCAGATTCCATCTTCTTTTCTACACACTGATAACCAGCCATAACGCCACCGCCTTTTACTTTGCAGGGATCTTCAACATCATCAGAAGCCAAGCAAGGTAAAGAAACCAACGCAAACATCATAAGTAATTTGTTCAAAATTGCCTCCAAGCTCCGAGTGCTTGTTAAACAGTTATCCGCTATTTTTCCTTTTTAATCATGCAGCTTTTTATCTGTGCCTTCAAAGATAAAATAGAAGGTTAGTGATTCTAGTGCCTAAACAGAAGGTAAAAGAGATTGATACACGGGTTAAATGACGCCTTAATCTGAGTTACTTTTAGTGGGCGTTTTGTATCAATCTTTTCTGTGGAATCATTAGTTTGATGGCGACTGAGGACGTTAAGATAACTCCCATTGAATTTATTATCGCCCTGAAACACCTAGGTTGATTTAAGTGGTGACTATTCCCCTCCAATCATGAAGTTGATTCAAAGGTAGGGCGATAAATGTTGCGATTCGTAATAAAAATTTATGCCAAGTGCAGTTCGCTATCGCGGCTTATATTGAGTTGGGCAATAACCTCTAATGATGTCTGAGTTTCGTAGCTTGTTGTGTTTTGTATTGCGCCCCGAAACCCTTTTACGCCACAATTTAAAGCTACTTGATTTGAGCCGGCTACGCATAAACTGAATCACGTCGGATTCATTCAAACCAAATTGAAATTCGATAGCCTCAAATGGGGTGCGGTCTTCCCATGCCATTTCTATTATTCTTGACTCAGTTTCCGAGGTCAGTTTCATTTCAAATAACCTATTTTAGAAAAGACATTTCTACGACGGAAATTGAGTCTTGGTTCAAATGTTCTTATATGCGTGCTTAGTGTTTAGCGGCTTAACACCTACAAAAACTTCTCAATGAGGACTTCGTCTACGTATTTCCCACGAACTTTTGCATGCTTCTTCGCGGTCCCTACGATTTCGAAGCCTTGTTTGAGATAGGCTGATAACGCTCGCTCATTATCGCTGCGAACGTACGCAAATAGTTTTTCGTAACCCTTTTGTTTGGCTACTTCGAATGTCGATTTGAAAAGCTGTTTAGACATACCTTGGCCACGAGCACCGTCACTAACAAACGTACCAATTATGCCAACATGGTCAAAAGCTTTTGTATATTGTGCAAAGGGCTCGATATTTTGGAAACCAATGACTTGTGAGTTATTTTCGGATAAAGCGACTGTAAACACGCCCCGTTCTGGGAAATGAGTAATGAACTCTTTTTCTTCTTCAGGTGTGAAAGGCGTATCTAATACAGTGTATAAACCTTCAATAATGATGGGGTTGAGGACGTTTGTAATGCCTTCAGCATCACCTAAAGTTACCTGACGTACAATTAAATTCATGCCACTTAGCTCCTATTAAAATTAGGGCTGTTTTGTACATGAGTTGGAGACTTGCAGCAACAAGAAACGTCATTAAGTCGTAAAGAATATACCTATTACACTTAAACGGCGGTTAATAGTGCTGATTGTTACTTTAGTATTTCTGATATATCACTTTTTAAGTGACGGCTTAACTTCTACAGAATATTTCCACATCACGATCCCGTTTTCTACAAGATCATAACTCGCGCTTTGACCCTCGGAGTTGAGTACAAATACCGGCATTTCCATCCTTGACGTAGCGCCATCTCGGTTGCATGACATGGTAGCTTCAAGCTGTATGCTATTTTTGCTCGGTTCTGAAAGGGTTCCTAAGTACGTGCAGCCGTCGACAAAACTGGTTTTGCTTTTTCCTTTAGAGGATATTTCAAAAGTCGGAAAAATGAATGTTGATTGAGGCTCTGTTACTACCACATTGACTTGATAGTTCGTCGCTGAAAAAGCATTGAAATGAGCTCCAAGCATAAGTAAGAACAAGATTTTTGATTTCATAAACTCTTCTTTATTTCGATATTACTAGTTTGGTTACGGCGCTATTAACGTGACCACTTAATCTAAAACTTTACTGCGGAAGCATTAAAAAGGATACAAAGGTAGAGTAGTTGAATATGGTTAATCGGCCGTAAATAGTTTTATTAAGCGATCTTACATACCTAAAAGAGGTAAGTTCTTTCGCTTTTGATAGGTTAATGCTAATTCTAAACAGGTCTTGATTGAAGCTTCTGGCAAAGGAGCTGATAAAGATAGAATTATTGCTCGATTACCCTGAAACTCAAGTGAGTCACTATACAGTTCACGGAATGTGTCGACGAGCTTAGTTTGGCAATTAAAGAACAGATAATAACGACTAGGCGTTTTCTGTTTCCAATCCATCCTTACCGGGCTACCTGTTTTCACACTGTAGCTTGGCTCTCCCCATTTTAGAGATTCTTCAACTTCCCCCAGTTTTAATTCAGAAGCGATAGTTAAGACGATATTTCGTAGCTCTTCTATCCGAATACGCACATGTTTTGGATACTCATCAAATCTTGCCTTCACTGCATGGTTCATTGGTATCTCCTATAAATAGCGCTGTTTTGGGGTGAAGCCCAAGCGTACTTTGGCTATGTAGCAATTACGTCATAATGTTATTAATCAATAAATCTAGCACATAGCCAAAATACTAAGCGTAAGGGTTTCCCTCGGTTACGTTTAGGATGCTCTGGGTGAAAACATGATGATTGACATGCCAAGCATAGCGACAGAAACCCCCACTATGTCCCAGAGCGTTGGTCGAACGCCGTCGATACACCACAACCATAGAATTGCGACAAAAATATAGACACCACCGTAAGCGGCATAAACTCTGCCAGTTGCGGTAGGATGTAAAGATAGAAGCCAAGCAAACATAGCAAGGCATAGCGCTGCTGGTACCAAAAGCCAAACTGACTTATCTTCCTTTAACCAGAGATAAGGTAAGTAGCAGCCTAATATTTCTGCAATGGCGGTTATAAAGAAAAGCCCAATGGTTTTGACTTCAGTCACTTAAACATTCCTATCTTTCTCTACAAATATATGATGCTTGTTAAATGGGCAATTGTTCGACTCATTACATTTCGCCCAGCTTAATCTTGGATTGAGCCTCACTCACGGTTTGTTTACCGAATAACAAATCCATCATCGAAATGATTCGTTTGTTGTCTTTACCCCATTTATCTGGATTCGCGCTGTTTGGTGCTTTAAATTCAACTTGTCCTATTTTTTCGTTATTTTTGTAGGCTTTGATCTGAGCATCAGCGATAAATGTTCTAAAATCCCAGCTCCAGCGTGATACGTAAGTAAGTGTCAGCTCAGAGCTAACAGGAGGAGTGCCATCGCTTACGACTGTGCATTTATGGGCGGTATCCAAACACCAGTCTTGCATCGAATCTAAGAAAACATCTCGCGTGGCGTTGTCTTTTACGATGGTGATTTCCTTGCTCTGATTTTCTTTCGAGATTGTTTCTACCGTATACTTTGGTGCCGCACATGCGGCTAATAGAATAGGCAAGCTTAGAATGATGAGTTTTTTGTGCATCTTATGTCTCTTTTTTTAAATTTATATATTCAAACAACTTCAAGATACTGAGTTCAACGAGAATAACTAACAAGCATGGCAACTGTTATTAACAAAACCTTTAGAGTAGAAGGGTTTGTTTCGGGAGTATGCCAATGTCTCGAAGCAAATTATTAGTAAGAGATTGCTATAGCGTTATGTTAACTCTTGAACTTATGTCCGTATCAATGTCCAGAATTCTTCGCATTGAAGTTTTTGAAGTGCAATTCTAACGGAATTTTAAATTGCTGCATAATGCTCAATTAAGAGGAATAGGGGAGCTTATCGTTAAACATAACGTGTAGTGCTGTAAATTCGTCCCTAAGACTAAGCTAAAAGGGCCTAATGTTTTAAAATAGCTTCTTGTCTATTCTGTTGTGTGAGTTTTCAATGTTGTCTCATACTAGCCACTTAAAAGAGCGCTGTAAGAACTCGTCTGCATTATCAAGGACGATTTCACCGTGAGCCATAACCAATATATTAGGTTTCCAAGACAGCAATTTATTTAAGTGTTTTCGAGCCTCTTGTTTGCTAAACATAAAACTTAGGCGCCAATCCAAAGGCATTTTTCCATTCGGAGCAAGAATACCGGCCCCTTTAGCCACAAACCGCTGCCAGTAGTTAAAGTCCTGGTCAGAAAAATTCTCGACGAGGTCAGTAACAATTAAGGTCTTTGAAAGTCGATGATAAAACACACACTCTTCCATTAATGGAGAGCCAGAAAATAGTTCTTGTTCAACCTCAGAGTTCCAAGCATTACCGCCTTGGTTAAGTGAAGCGTGAAAGTGTATATCACGGCACTTCTTGATGACTTCATCTGTGCCATAAACTTCTGCGCTAGGATAGGCAAATACCCATTCAGATAAGAACAAGTGGTGTAAATGATTAGGAGCGATTAAGTATTTCACTTGGCCTAGATTGTTGATTTGCTCTCTAATCGAATTTGATAACTTAATTGGACTATGAATCCAAAGGCCACCATCAGAAAGCCTAACAATAGTCATACGAGTGGTGTATGGGAGTCCTAAGAATTGGACGGGATCTCCGTCAAATATCCATATCTCTTGGGCTAACTTTTTCATGTCTCTCCAACCGTTAACACTGTATTAAGGCGGCATTTAAGTTACTCAAAAGCTGCCTTGCTGCACAATAAACGCTTCGCTAAGCGTAAACCAAAAATATTAGGTTTACCAAACCCTTATTGAGTGCAGATGTATATCTTTGAGTGTTTTTATACTGAACGGACGTAAAGTCGTTTTAAGAGGATCATTTGACTTGATAGAACAAAACCCCGCTATTTTTGAGCAGGGCTTTGCAATTAGATAAAGGGGCTAACCGATGATGAAGAAGAAAATCGCGGTTGCAACAATACCAATCAACGCATAAGGAAACTGTGTGGTTGCGTGTTGCATTGCTGTACAGCCCGAACCTTGTGCAGATAACACGGTTGAGTCACTAAAGAAACAAGAGTGGCTCCCTGCCGCTGATGCTGAAAGCAGCGCTGCAACGGTTAAGTGTAGAGGCACACCAAGCTGTTCGCCCAAAGGTAGAACAATTGGCATCGCTACTGCAAAGGTTCCCCAAGACGATGCCGTTGCAAATACCAACGCGCCCGTAATCATAAAGATAATCGCAGGGAAGTAAGACGCTGACAGGTAAGGGCTGACGGTCTCAATGACATACTGCGTGACGCCCAATGAGTCGTTGACCGATTTCAACATGAAACCACCAATAACGGTCGCAAGCGGCAGTAGCATAACCTTAATGCCATCATAAACAGCTTCGAACATGTCGTTCATCGAGATCAGTTTTTGTGCGCCGTAAAAGCTAATAGTAAAGATTAACGCGACGAAAACACCAGCAAGTAGATCGATACCAAAATACCAACTTGCGGCAACAAGTACGATCATTGGTAACAAGAAGTTGACAAGGCCCATGGTTGGGTTGGTATGTGCAGATACATCGGGACCAAAGTCGACATCTGTTGCACCGTCTGGACGAACTTGACCATTCTTCGCACGCTTTTCTGCCTTTTTCATCGCACCTAGATCTGGGATCTTTTCCATTGCAACCAGCAAAACAATCACCAGCGTTACCCAGCCGTAAGCCATGTATGGAATAGCTTCAATGTATGCTTTGATACCATCTCCCGCTTCTGCTACTCCGTTTGCTTCTAGCAACGAACTGAAGAAAATTGCCCAAGTGGAAATCGGTACGAGGATACAGATAGGCGCGGCGGTTGAATCCACAAGATATGAGAGCTTTTCACGCGAGATTTGGTAGCCGTCCGTAACTTTTTTCATTGAGGAAGAAATTGCAATCGCATTCAAATAATCGTCGATAAAGATCAGAATACCTAAAGCAAAGGTCATCAGCATCGATTGCTTACGGCTTTTTACTTTCGTGACCAGCATGTCGGAGAAGCTTAAGATACTGCCGCCTTTCTCCAAAATAGCAATTAGGCCGCCCATCAAACCACAAACGAGGATGATCCAAGCAATAGTTTCATCCATCATTACACTCATGGAAATATCAACAATCTGTTCCACCGCTTCAGTTGGGTTAAGCAGAAGAACACCGGCAATAGCGCCGCTAAAGAGGGCTTCCACAGTTCGGTGTGTTGTCAGCGCAAAGACCAATACCAACGCCGTTGGTAAAAGACTCATCCATCCGTAGGCTTCGCCTTCCTCATGGTTCAAACCGATTGTGGTAAAAAAGACAAACGTCGCAACCGAGATTAAAGAAACAATAATGTGTTGAGAGTTGATTTTAAGAGGCGCATCCAGCGCCTTGGTCTGCGTAGTCATAAAGTTCATTTCCTTTGTTTATGCCGAGTGCAACATCCAGTCGATTTCCAATGGAGTAATCGCTCGCTCAAATTCTGCGAGTTCACTCTGTTTGCAAGCTAGATACAAATCGATAAAGTCTCTTGAGATGTATTGAGCTAGCTCACTGTGCTCCAGTCGCTCTAGAGCTTCTGACATACGCAGAGGTAACTCAATTGCATCATCACTGAGAGTCGGTGGACATTGATCTTTGGTGTAGCTTTCACTCGCTAATACTGCGGAAAGTACTACTGCAGCGAGAATGTATGGGTTAACGTCAGCGCCTGCTATACGATGCTCTATACGGCGATTTTTGCTATCGCTGATAGGCACACGCAACGCAACACCGCGGTGGTTTTCTCCCCAATCGGCTTTGGTTGGGACGTAAGCGCCAGGAACAAAGCGACGGTAAGAGTTAACGTTAGGACAGATTAGGGCCATGGCATCGGATGTTTGTGACAGCATCGCTGCCATGGTTTGATAGAAGAAGGCGCTCGCTTGACCGTCTGATTGGCTAAAGTGGTTGTTACCATCTGTATCAACCAAGCTGAGATGAATGTGCATGCCATTACCCGCTTGCTCACTAAAAGGTTTCGCCATAAATGTGGCGTCAAATCCGTGCTGATGAGCGACCTGGCGAATCAAGCGTTTTGCGATGATGATTTCATCACATGCTCGAAGTACATCTTTAGAATGGTTGAAGTTGATTTCGAACTGCCCTGGTGCCGATTCAGATAGGGCTCCGGAAGTGTTTAAACCTTGTTCTAATGCAATTCGATTAAGGTCGGCCAAGAAATCAGCGTAGTCATCTAGTCCATCAAGGTCGTAAACCTCGGTATCTTTTTCTCGAGTTTTTTTCGTGGGGTTAATTGCCGTTAATGGTTCGCCATTTTCGCCGCGGGTTTTGTCTATTAAATAGAACTCCAGCTCGAGCGCGACACAAGGATATTGGTCTTTAGCATGCAGTGTTTGCAATATAGAAGCGAGAATGTTTCGGATGAACAGTGGGTTAGGGTGCTGCCCGGTTTCATCCATCATACTAAGCAGTAGCTGACCAACTTGTTCTTTTGCCGTCGGCATTAAGGTGCCGCTGATTGGATAGCAGAGATTATCTGGTTCTCCGAGATCTTCTCCCAACCCGGCCGTTTCAACGACGTTACCTTTGGTATCTAGGGTGATGGTCGAAAGGGGGAGGGCAACACCTTTATTCAGTTTTTCTAGAGCATCTATCGGGATGCGTTTTCCTCTTGGGGTGGCATTTATATCGGTAAAGATGAGATCGATAAATTCAATATCGGGCCATTTTTGTTTAAAATTTTGTACTTCCTGTAGATACGATTCCATTTTCTTCTCCAAATAGCCTGACGAGTAGAAATTAGAAATAACCAAATTAACAAATAAATTACAGCACTCTGAACGAGTTGTTTGTTTTTTAGGTTATTTTTAATTTAAACATGCACTTACACTGTGTTTTTGATGTTTAACGGCTGGTTTTTATGTCTTTCTGTTAACTATTTTGTAACAGTTGGTTTTGTTTTGTTCAATATAATGAGCATAAATATTCAGTTTTGAAGCCTAAAAAGTGCGTCAGATCACGTTGTGACGATAATAATGGTCATCTGTGTTGATAATTTTGTACATGGTTTGTAGGGTTTGTGTTAAATAAATTGAACACGGACATATCATGGCAGATACACACAAACCCATCATTGGTGTGGTTAGCTGCGCTAAAGAGTTGGGTGGCTATCAGATACAAGCGGTCAACGACTTTTACCTTCGCGCCATAAAGGATTTTGGAGGACTACCGATTATGTTGGCTCCCGACATGTCGGGCGATGACGTAACCACCATCCTAGACATATGTGATGGTTTTCTTTTTCCTGGCAGCCACTCTAACGTTGCGCCACATCGATACAATGCAACGCACGAAGAGAGCTACAAAGATGAAGCTCGTGATGAGCTCTCATTCACGTTAATTCGTCATGCGGTTGACCAAAACATTCCGTGCCTTGGTATTTGCCGCGGTTTTCAAGAGATGAATGTCGCACTTGGTGGCTCGTTAAACCCAGCCGTTCATGACTCCGGCTTCAATGACCATCGTGAAGCGCCTGTTGAAGATTTCGAACAAAAATACGCGCCAGCACACGCTGTGCTAGTTCAAAAGCAGAGCTTATTTGAACAATGGCTGGTGCAAAATCATTGGGAAAATACCACCTTCTTTGAAGTGAACACACTACACAACCAAGGCGTCGATCAGCTTGCTCCTCTCTTACAAGTAGAAGCTAAAGCCCCGGATGGCTTGGTAGAAGCATTTAGTCTTCCTAATCAAAAATTTTTCGTTGGCGTGCAGTGGCACCCAGAATGGGAAGCAAAAACCAATCATTTCTCTCAAATTTTGTTCAATGAATTTATGATGGCTACCTCTCGTTAAACGTTTGGAGCTGTATGAATGGACAATCAAGAGATTGGTAAAAATATTGTTCAGTTACGAAAAAAACATGGATTGTCACAAAGGGAACTAGCCGAGCGCGCTGGTATTACCCACAGTGCAATCTCATCCATTGAAAATGGCAAAGTGAGCCCGTCGGTCAGCTCACTACAAAAAATCGTTAATGTATTTTCTTTATCGTTATCAGAGTTTTTCACTTTTGAACAACCTTCGAACGATGAAGTGAAAGTAGTCATCAAGCCGTCAGATCTTGTGGAAATCGGGAGCGAGACGGTGTCCATGAAACTGGTAACGAATGGCGACAAAGATCAAGTAATCGGATTCTTGATCGAGGAATACGCACCTTATGGAACCACTGGTGCGGCAGAAATCAAACACGAAGGCGAAGAGATTGGCACCGTATTAGAGGGCGAAATCACTCTGGAATATAAAGGGCAATCTCATGTCATAACAGCGGGCGAGTCGTACATTATTGATACGACGAAGCCCCATCGATTTACAAATCACACAGACAAGGCTTGTCGAATGATAAGTGCGCATACGCCAACCACATTTTAGTGGGGGCTTGCCTTGTGTGATCACAAGGAGAGCGTATGAAAACCCAAGAGCAATGGATTGAACTAAAAAACAATCTAAACATCGAAAACAGGGCGTACATTAACGGTGAATACAGTGCCGCTTTAACAGGGCAAACCATCCCGGTAGTTAACCCAGCAACAGATGAGATATTCACCGAAATCGCCCGTTGCCAAAATGAAGATGTTGATCTCGCGGTTTCATACGCTCGCCAAGCATTTCAATCCGGTCAGTGGAGCGAGAGCAGCCCAGCTCATCGCAAAGCAGTGCTTAAACAGTTTGCTGACTTGATTGATCAAAACCAAGAAGAATTGGCTCTGCTAGAAACGCTTGATACCGGTAAGCCTATCTCTCACAGCTTCTCTACCGATATCCCTGGTGCGGCGAGTGCATTACGCTGGTACGCAGAAGCAATCGACAAAGTATACGGCGAAGTTGCCCCAACTGAAAAAGATGTACACGCTTTTATTTCTCATCAACCAATTGGTGTGGTTGCTGCGGTTGTACCGTGGAACTTCCCCCTTTGGCTTGCGTGCTGGAAGCTTGGCCCTGCTTTAGCCGCTGGTAACAGCGTGATTCTAAAACCGTCAGAAAAATCTTCTCTTACCGCGATATTCCTAGGTCAACTTGCTTCTCGAGCGGGCTTACCAACAGGCGTTTTCCAAGTCGTTACGGGTTTTGGTCATGAAGCTGGCGACGCGCTGGCGAAACACCAAGACGTAGACTGCATCGCCTTCACAGGCTCGACGCGCATTGCAGGTCAACTGATGGTCAGATCGGGTGAGAGCAACCTAAAGCGTGTGTTTGCAGAAGCGGGCGGCAAGAACGCGAACATCGTGTTTGAAGATTGTGATGATTTAGACCGCGCAGCAGCAGACACCGCCGCAGGGTGTTTCTACAACCAAGGTGAGGTGTGCGTCGCGGCAACCCGCCTGCTTGTTCACGAAAGCATCAAAGAGCAGTTTATAGAAAAAGTTATTCAAGCGTCGAAAGCGTTCACGCCAAAAGACCCAATGGACCCAAGTTCATCCATGGGTGCGCTTATCGACCATGATCATAAATCAAAAGTGTTGGAATATATCTCGTTAGGTGAATCAGAAGGTGCAAACGTACGTTGTGGCGGCGATGTCGATGGGCAAGGTGCATTTGTTTCCCCAACCATTTTAGACAACGTCGACAACAAGATGCGTGTCGCTCAAGAGGAAATTTTTGGTCCGGTGCTGTGTGTCATTCCATTCAAAGACGAAGCGCAAGCAATCGAGATCGCTAACGATTCGAAGTACGGCTTAGGCGCGGCACTCTGGAGTAGCAATATCAACCGCGTTCATCGCGTAGCAAAACGACTGCAAGCCGGCTCGGTTTGGGTTAACAACTACAACGAAGGTGACATGACGGTTCCATTTGGTGGATTCAAAATGAGCGGAAATGGTCGAGATAAGTCTCTCCACGCGATTGAAAAATTCACCGAAACCAAAACCACTTGGATTCGCCTCCATCCTTAAGCCTGCTGACGATTACGATAAATAAAGGAATAGTTCTATGAACAAGCATACGGATTCGTTCTACGCGCACTCTGTGCCAAACATGCCGGAATACCCACAACTGCAAGACAACATCGAGTGCGATGTGTGTGTAGTCGGTGCGGGATTCTCTGGTCTTTCTTCTGCACTACACCTTGCAGAAAAAGGTTTTAAAGTCGTTGTGCTAGAAAGCGCAAAAGTGGGCTTTGGAGCAACTGGTCGTAACGGTGGTCAAATCGTTAACAGCTACAGCCGAGATGTTGATGTGATTGAAAGCCGTTACGACCAAAACCAAGCCAAAGCTCTGTGCGATATGATTTTTGAAGGCGGCGATATCATCCGTGGTCTGATCGACAAATACGACATCAACTGTGATTACAAGCAAGGCGGCTTGTTCACGGCACTGAACAGTAAACAACTCAAAGGGCTAGAAGAACATAAGAAGAACTGGGAGCGTTACGGCAACGACCAACTGACTCTGCTTGACGCAGGAGAGGTAGAACAAGCGGTAGGCACTAAAGTATACACTGGCGGCTTACTGGATATGCGCGGTGGTCACATTCACCCGCTTAAACTGGCATTGGGTGAAGCTGCTGCGTTTACGTCTCTAGGTGGTCAAATCTTTGAGCAGTCGGCGGTCGTGTCGATTGACAAAGGGATTAACCCAGTAGTTAAAACGGCGCAAGGCAGCGTGAAGAGCAAGTACGTGGTTTTGGCAGGTAACGCCTACCTTGGTGGTTTGGCACCAAACATCAGCAACAAAGCGATTCCGTGTGGCACACAAGTGGTGGCGACTCAGCCTTTGAGTGATGAGCAGCTAAAACAAGTGCTGACCAGTGACTACTGCGTTGAAGATTGTAACTACTTGCTTGACTACTTCCGCTTAACCGCCGACAAGCGTTTATTGTTCGGAGGCGGCGTGGTTTACGGTGCACGTGACCCAGAAAACATCGAAGCATTGATCCGCCCGAAGATGGAAAAAGTCTTCCCACAATTGAAAGGCATCAAGATTGATTACACCTGGACGGGTAACTTCTTGCTGACTTACTCACGCATGCCGCAGTTTGGCTCGTTTGCAGACAACATTTACTACCTACAAGGCTACAGCGGTCACGGTGTAACGTGTACTCACCTAGCAGGTAAGTTGCTGGCCGAAGCTCTGACCGGACACGCAGAACGCTTTGACGCGTTTGCTGCACTGAAACATTACTCCTTCCCGGGTGGCCGCCACTTCCAAATTCCGTTTACGGCAATGGGTGCGGCTTACTACAACCTACGTGACAAACTGGCGATTTAAGAGATAAGGAATATCCAATGAGCAAAGTAGTGAAATTTGCAGCCCTTCAACTGACGAAAAGCTGGGATCTGGAAGATAACTTAGCCAAAGCAAAAAAGGCGATTCGTGAAGCAGCACAAAACGGTGCGAACGTGATTCTTCCTCAAGAGCTGTTCGCCGCGCCTTACTTCTGCAAAAAACAAGAAGCGAAGTATTTCGAGCTTGCAGAAGAGACGGCAAATAGCCACCTTATTCAGGAAATGAGCGCACTGGCGAAAGAACTCGGCGTGGTTATTCCTGTTAGCTACTTTGAAAAAGCGGGCAACACGTTTTTTAACTCGCTAGTGATGATAGATGCCGATGGCACAGTATTAGATAACTACCGCAAGTCACACATTCCTGATGGTCCGGGCTACAGTGAAAAGTACTACTTTAGCCCTGGCGATACTGGTTTCAAAGTGTGGCAAACCAAGTTCGGTAAGTTCGGTGCTGGCATTTGCTGGGACCAATGGTTTCCAGAGCTTGCGCGCAGCTTGGCTCTGCACGGCGCGGAAGCAATTTTCTATCCAACCGCAATCGGGTCTGAGCCTCAAGATCCAACACTGGACTCGCGTGATCACTGGCAACGTACAATGCAAGGTCACTCGGCAGCAAACCTCGTTCCAGTGATTGCGTCAAACCGAGTGGGCACTGAGGTCGATGATGGTATCGAGACCACTTTCTACGGCTCTTCTTTTATCACTGACCACACTGGTGCAAAAATTGCCGAAGCACCACGTGAAGGTGAAACCATCATTTACGCAGAAATCGATCTCGCTGCGACAGCGAAAGCGCGTCACGCGTGGGGCTTGTTCCGCGACCGTCGTCCAGACCTTTACACCAGCGTTGGCAAACTAGCTGTTTAAAGAGGCGTTAAAATGAAGTTATCGACAACACCAGCGCAGGATGGCTTCTATTTTCCGGCTGAGTTTCAGCCGGTTAGTGAAGTTTGGCTAGCGTGGCCAGAAAGGAAAGACAATTGGCGTGATGACGCATTACCCGCGCAAGAAACCTTCGCCAGAATCGCGAACTTAATCGCGGAAGTGACCAAAGTGTGTGTGGCGGTGTGCTCGCACAACTTTGACCGAGCGCGTCAAATGCTTCACTCAGATGTACGTTTGGTGGAAATCCCATTTAACGATGCGTGGATGCGAGACATCGGGCCGACCGTGCTTGTTAACCGAGCGGGCGAGCGCCGTGGGATTAGTTGGCAATTCAACGCGTGGGGCGGCGAATACAACGGGCTTTACGACAACTGGCAGCAGGACGATCTTGTCGCTGGCTCGGTGTGCGACATCATCGGTATTGATTATTACCGCGCACCGTTTGTACTTGAAGGTGGGGCGATTCACACCGATGGTGAAGGCACCCTTTACACCACAGAGGAGTGCTTACTCAGCCCAGGACGTAATCCGCAGTTGAGCAAAGCGCAAATCGAAGAGCAGTTAAAGGCGTACCTCGGTATCGAAAAAGTCATTTGGTTGCCAAATGGTTTATTCAATGACGAAACAGACGGCCATATCGACAACCTGATGCACGTTATCGCCCCGGGTAAAGTGGTACTAAGTTGGACCGATGACCCAAGCGATCCGCAATACGCGTTATCTCGTCAAGCGGAACAAGTACTGAAATCTCAGCACGATGCGAAAGGGCGCGAGATAGAAATTGTCCGTTTGCCATTACCAGGTCCGTTGCATTACAGCGAGCGCGAAGCCAATGGCATTGACGCCAGTTCAGGAATGAGTCGACAAGCTGGCGAACGCCTAAGTGCCTCTTATGCGAACTTTCTTATCGTCAACGGCCATGTGTTCTTACCGATGTTGGATGAAGAAACCGACGCCATTGCAATCGATATTTTGCAAAACGCGATGCCGGAATACCAAATCATCGCGATACCGTCGAGAGAGGTTCTACTGGGCGGAGGGAACATTCATTGCATTACGCAGCAGATCCCCGCTTAAACATAAGCTCGCCGCTGACTCAGCGGCGATGATGAGTTGTCAAAAGGAATGACCATGCAACAGATACAAAACCAAAGCCTTGTTTCGTTTATGGTAGCGAACCCACAACAGGGCATTGCAGTGACTAATCCAGCGACCGGAGAGCTTCTCGGGTACGCACCTGTCTCAACTGAGAACGATATTTTAAATAGCATTGAACGTGCCCATGTCGCGCAGAAAGAATGGGCGGCACTGCCAGCAAAAACGCGTGCTGGCATGCTCAGTCGTTGGTTCCAACTCCTGCTAGAAAACAAATCCGACCTTGGCCGTTTGATGACGTTAGAGCAAGGTAAGCCGCTAGCGGAAGCTCAAGGTGAAGTGCTTTACGGCGCGAGTTTTATCGAATGGTTTGCTGAAGAAGCGAAACGTACCTACGGTGAGACGATTCCTGCGCCGAGTGCAGACAAGCGTTTGGTGACCATCAAACAGCCAATTGGTGTTGCCTGTGCGATTACGCCTTGGAACTTCCCAATTGCGATGATCACGCGCAAAGCAGCGCCGGCTTTAGCGGCAGGCTGTAGCTTTGTCGTAAAGCCATCTGAATCTACGCCGCTGTCTGCGTTTGCGGTTGCAGAGCTTGCCTATCAAGCGGGTATCCCGCGCGATGTGCTACAAGTGGTACTGGGTGAAAACTCCCGTCAGGTCGGTGCTATCTTTACTTCGCATCCGTTGATTCGTAAGTTGTCTTTCACTGGCTCTACTCAAGTTGGTCGCGTGCTGATGCAGCAAAGCGCGGCTGACATCAAACGTACCTCAATGGAGCTAGGTGGCAACGCGCCGTTTATCGTATTCGATGATGCAGATATTGATGCAGCTGTGGCAGGCGCGATGGCGTCGAAATTCCGTAACGCAGGTCAAACGTGTGTGTGTGCGAACCGTTTCTACGTACACAGCAAAGTGTATGAGGAGTTTGTTGCTAAGTTCGACGCTGCGGTTCAACAACTCAAAGTCGGTAACGGCTTGGAAGAGGGCGTGAACATCGGTCCTGTGATCAGCGAATCGGCAAAGCAAGGCATTCAAGCGCTTATCGACGGTGCTATTGAACAAGGCGCGAAGCCAGTCTCAGCACTTAAAAAGCTCGATGGTCTATTTATGCAGCCAGTGGTTCTCAAAGACGTTACTCACGACATGAAGATTGTCTCTGAGGAAATCTTTGGCCCTGTCGCACCAGTGATTCGTTTTGACAGTGACGTACAGCTGATCGAAATGGCGAACGACACCATTTACGGTCTTGCGTCGTACTTCTACAGCCAAAACATCCACCGTGTTTGGAAAATCGCAGAAGCGCTCGAATACGGCATGGTCGGCATTAACGAAGGCATGATTTCTACTGAAGTCGCTCCTTTCGGTGGTGTTAAGCAGTCCGGCATCGGACGCGAAGGAGCAAAACAAGGTATCGATGAATACATGGACGTGAAATATCTCTGCTTTGGCGGCAACTAATTAAGGACAAGACAATGACAAACCAACAACTACACGAAAGAAGAAGCCAAGTTATCGCTCAAGGCATGGGCGCACTGTACCCACTTTACGTCGAGAAAGCAGAAAACGCTTACGTATGGGATATCGAAGGCAACAAATACATCGACTTTGCAGCGGGCATCGCGGTAACTAACACCGGGCATTCTCACAAACGTATCAGTGAAGCGGTAAAAGCTCAGTTGGATAACTTCTCGCACACGTGTGCGATGGTCACGCCTTACGCGTCATTCGTTGAGCTGGCGGAAAAGCTGACAGAACTTGCACCAGGTGAGACTAAGAAGAAAGCGATCTTTCTAACCACTGGCGCCGAGGCGGTCGAAAACGCAGTGAAAGTAGCGCGCGCTCATACTGGTCGTAGCGGCGTGATAGCGTTCAAAGGCGGCTTTCACGGTCGTACAAACATGACGATGGGGTTAACCGGTAAAGTTGCGCCATATAAAGCAGGCTTTGGCCCATTCCCGAACGAAATCTACCACGCGCCGTACCCAAATGCGTTCCACGGCATCAGCGTTGAACAAAGCTTACAAGCGATCGACGATCTATTTGCTTGCGATATTGAACCTTCACGCGTTGCGGCGATTATCTTCGAGCCAGTGCAAGGCGAGGGCGGCTTCTACAAAGCACCTGAAGCGTTTGCACAAGGCTTGCGTCAGCTGTGTGATAAGCACGGTATCATGCTGATTGCCGATGAAATCCAAACTGGTTTTGCTCGTACCGGTAAAATGTTTGCCACAGAATACCTAGGCATTGAACCAGACCTAATGACAATGGCGAAAGGCATTGCTGGTGGTTTCCCAATCTCAGCGGTAGTTGGGAAAGCGGATGTGATGGACTCTGCACTACCTGGTGGTTTAGGTGGCACTTACGCGGGCTCTCCACTTGGTTGTGTTGCTGGTCTCGAAGTACTGAAAATCATCGAAGAAGAAGATTTGTGTGCTAAAGCGATGGGCATCGGTGAAGTGGTCAATGCTCGTATGACGAAACTGCAACAGTCAGTGCCTGCTATCGGTGAAATCCGTACTATAGGTGCGATGATGGCGATTGAATTTACTGATCCAGAATCAGGCAAACCACTACAAGAGATGACTAAAGCGGTGATTTCTAAAGCGCAAGAAAACGGCCTTATCCTGCTTTCTTGTGGAGTAAAAGCGAATGTGATTCGTCTGTTACCTCCACTGACCATCGAATCTGACGTACTGAACGAAGGCTTAGATAAGTTGGAAAAAGTGATTCTTGAAGTGGCGTAATTCACGCGCTTTTAAAAAGCAATAACAAATCAAGGAAGCGGTTGGCATCAATCGTTTCCTTTTTGTTTTTTAGCGTATCTGCTGCCTATCTAAAAAGTATTGCTCAAGCTCCAAGTCGTCACTTTTATTACGGATGACTTAACAATTGGGCTCGTTCTTACTTTCCACTTAGTCGCTACTTTGTTCTCCTCGAATGTGGTTTGGTGCTCGCATTCTAAATCCCGACATCTGAAAGCCACTTGAGTCTATAATTTTATTGAGCGTCATTCCTCACTTTTTGGACTATAAAAATGAGATAGTATTCATATCCCACTTAGGTTGCTTGTCAGATTAGTAGGACGAACTTTGATAACAAAGAATACAAGGTATGCCATTTTACTCGGCTTAGTTCCCATCGCCATATTTGTAGTGGCCTTTCATTCGATAACCAACTTTTACGTCAACTCGGTAAAAGCGTCGAAAATAGATGCTTACGTAGAATATTTAAATCAAAGGTCTGCCTATTTGGACAGAGCAATAGTGAAGCAGATTGCTCAGTTAGATTTTACTTGTAGTGATAGTGATGTAAGAACTTTACGCGACCCACGTTTTTATAACCGTTACATTCGTTTTATTGCGATGACCACAGAAGGCGGAAAAACGTGTTCCACGGTTGGTAGTGAAGTGTCTCGCCCATCTAGTAGTGAACGATTTCAGATGGATGAGAACTTTTTCGCATCACTCATTTTGCCGCAACAGAATGACCAAATAGAGTGGATGGTCATTTATGATAATGAACACGTTGAAGTCTTCTGGGTACTTGATAACAGTTGGGTTAACGAGGTAATAAAAACGCCTTGCAAAGACTGCCTATTTGTAGAGTTTAAGTATGATGAACCAATATTTGGTGATTTAACGATAAGCCGTGGCAAAGCGAATATTGCAGGAGAAGAAAACGCACTCTCAAAAGAGTTTTTCTTTTCAGGAGAGTCTCAAGCCAACATGCTCATCAAGATATACAGCGGTGAAAAACTTAAAAATTATGCTCAGGAAAGAGTACTTTTGTGGGGCGGTCTTGTAAGTGTGCTTGCAGGTCTTGTGACTGCCTTTGCATACATATCTGGTAAAAGCTTGAGAAAATCCATTACAGGTCTAATTGAAAATGGGATTAGTAATGCAGAATTTATTCCTTACTACCAGGCGATTGTCGATAGTCGCGATGGTAAGACAGTAGGATATGAAGCTCTGATTCGATGGTCGCGACGTGATGGAATGGTGCCACCAAATATGTTTATTGGTGCTGCAGAAGAAAGTGGCCTGATTATTCCGATGACGAATCAGCTTATTCGTAAAATCATACAAGACTTAAGTGACTTACCCGAGCATACGTGGGTCAGTATCAATATTGTTTCCTCCCATTTAGAGTCAGGTGTATTAACGAAGTTGCTGTCGGAGTTAAATTGGCCAATCTCGAATAGAATTCATTTTGAATTGACCGAGAGAATACCAGTAAAAGACACTGAGGCCGCGAAAAAAGAGATTTTGTATTTAACGAATAAAGGCTACAAGTTCAAAATTGACGATTTTGGTACCGGATATGGTGGCTTTTCTTACCTACAAGATTTGGGCATCCGGTGTGTAAAAGTGGATAAGATGTTCATTGATCCAAAAGGATCTGACGACCAAAAGTTGAAAGTGCTGGACTCAATTGTGTCTGCAGCGAACAAAGCGGAATGTGAGATGATTGCAGAAGGTGTAGAGAGCCAGGCTCAAGTCGAATACCTGGCTCAGCATGCGATTTACCTTATTCAAGGTTATGTTTACGCTAAACCAGAGCCCCTGACTAACCTTGCAAGCGCTTAACAGCCATAACGTCAAAACGTACCGTTTTAAAGGTGTCAGTTGCCTAGGTTAGCGCTGATTTCTGCTGATGGGGTCACACTTGAGGATTCCTAACACTCTCATTACTTCTAGAGTGTTAGGAATTAACGTTACTTAGGAGGAGAGTGCGGCTCTTTTCGCTTTGATCGACGTAATGAGCTGAGGTAGTAATGACATTACGATCATTCCTAGCATTAAGCTGTATTGCAGAGGAGTGAACGTTTCCCCCAATAGCAGTAGGCCCGAAACAATGCCTGCGACTGGGTTTGCAATACCACCAAAGGTAAAATCTACGACCGACATCCGCTGCAATAACCATACATACATGCCATACCCTAATGCGGTGTTCAGAATAATTACCCACAGTAACCCTAGAATATTCGTCATGGATACGTCCTGAACGACCGTAACATATGGCTCTGGATTGTTTATCGCCAGCACACTTGTTGCGATAGACATAATCACGCCACCCAAAATGAGCTGCCATGTTAGCACTGTCCACCAGTGCATTTTTGTACCTAGTGACTTTGTTACGCTACTTCCTATCACGATGCACATAATGGCGGAGATCATCGCAAGTAAGCCCACGGGTTCGAGAGAAATAGAGCTAGGATCAAATAAGAACCAAGCTAAAGCAATCAAAGTTGCGCCGCTTATTGCTTGAATGCCACTAGGCTGACGTTTGTAGACCGCCCAACCAAACAGCATCGCAAAAACGGGGACCGAAACCATACCAACACCAGAGATGGCAGAAGGAAGCGTCAACGCCATGACAAAAATGAGACCAAAGAAGCAAGCGATGTTGATGGTTCCTAAAACAAGCAGCACCTTCCACTCACTTCTTTTTGGAAACGAGGGCTTTATTGCCAGCAACAAAAGACCCGCAGGCAGTGCCCTTAGAGCGCCAAGTAAAACGGGAGGCCAGTCCGGTAGAGTAAACTGAGTAACAGCGTAAGTCGTCCCCCAAAAAAAGGCAGGAATCATCGCAAGTAAAATGTTCATGTTAAATATCTTTATGTAGAGATAATTAAATGTAACGATATCGGCAAGGTGGCTTTTTGTAAAGTATCTTTATGTTAAAATAAAAAATATATGATGTTTGGAGAGAAATAATGGATGCAATTGATAGAGTGGTAGAGCAGTGGGCTAGGGAGAAGCCAGACCTCGACACTGAACCGATGGCAATAATGGGTCGACTAATGCGAATTGCAAAACACATGGAATCTAGGGTCGCCGAGCTACATAAGAAGTACGACCTGAAAATGGGTGAATTTGATGTGTTAGCGACACTGCGTCGAGCTGGTTCACCATATTGTCTTACTCCTTCAGCGTTAATGGAGTCGATGATGCTCACTTCGGGTGCGATGACTAATCGCTTAGATAAACTAGAGAAGAAAGGGTTTATCACCAGAACCCATAGTAAAGAAGACCGACGTAGCGTCACCGTTGAACTAACAGGGCAAGGCTTAACCTTAATTGACAAGCTAATTTTGGAGCATGTAGACGTTCAGCAATCGTTATTGCATGGTTTAGAAGGCAATGAAAAAGAGCAGGTTAACCAGGCGTTAAAATTGCTATTGCCACAATTTGAATGAGAACGCAGAAGGAGGCAGGGGATATGAAAAGCAAAGAACTAGAACAATACTTAAGTACCTTCATGTGTGCAGAAAGCGATTTCCCATTTGGGCCTGAAGCGCTTGTATACAAAATCAAAGGCAAGATGTTTGCCATCATTGCAGAGAGAAACGGTCGGGAGTATGTCAGCGTAAAAGTAAAACCAGAAGATGGAGAAGTCTTAACGTCGCAGTTTACGGATATTATCCCGGGTTATCACTTAAATAAGCGTCATTGGATAACGGTTTATTTTAACGGTGATGTCGAGGATGGGTTGATTCAAGACTTGTGTGAACGCTCTTATGCTCTTGTCGTTGCCAAGCTGCCGAAAGCACAACGAGCGTTGCTTGGTGAGTAATCGGCAACGCACTGGCCTCTGTTGTTTTGTCGCTCGTTGCTCGTAGCCTTTACGGAAAAATTCGCACCTTTTTCATCCTCGGGCTATATAAGAATAAGAAGGTGGAAAAGGGGAATGATATGCGAGCATTATCTGAATGGCTAAAAGAATACGGGGAGAGTCACCAAAACCCTATCAACCAAAAGATTCACACAATCGCAGTTCCAGGTATTTACCTTTCTGTGGTTGGACTTATTTGGTCGATTCCCCAGATTTCATTATTAGGCTTCGAACTTAATTGGGTTTGGGTAGCGGTGATCCCCACTTGGGTTTTCTATTTTCGTTTGTCTCTGAGCGTATTCATGATGATGATCGGCTACACATTAGCGTGCATTGGCCTTATTTGGTCTCTAGAGGTATTGATGTTGCCCGTTCTGCATATTTCTATGCTCTTGTTTGGTGTATTGTGGATATTGCAATTTATCGGTCACAAGATTGAAGGTAAAAAACCGTCGTTTTTTGAGGATTTACAGTTTCTACTCATCGGCCCGATTTGGGTGTTCAGAAAACACTAGCGATAAGCAAAATCAGGCATCATCCGAATGACACAAGACATATAACGTTCAGAGATTATGTAGCTCTTACTACAGAATACCTCTCCTTCTTATTGCCACGACAAGCATTCACTTTAGATACGCACTATGATTAAAGAGGTGCCAACGCACTTTACGCTATCGAGATACTTAAACTTACGGCAAGTTTACTTTAGGGGGATGAATGTACGACCGACAATATAAATATGCCTATTGGAGAGAAGAGCGTAAAAAAGGCAAATGGCACTATATATTAAAGTCCTTCTTTATGATTTGTTGTGCATTACTGCTTGGTAAAGTCATCGGTTTGTTCATTTTTGGAGAGCTGCATTCTTTAAGCGACATTTGGGAACAACTCCCTGCGGATGTTTTTATTATGATGCTCGTGGGCTTTCCAATTAGTGTCCTTGGTTGGTACCACGAAGAGTCAAAGTTTTTCCGGGCACTGCGACGCAAAGAAAAGCGGTTAAAAGGCAATCAAAACAAACCGAAATAGAGTAACCTTTGTCTCTGTTTGGATTGCCACTTACCTATCTGAACGATTCTATCCCTTCCAGTCGTTTAGCGTTTAGTTACGTGTTGCAAAAAGCCTTCTTAATGCAACAGCCTCTAGCGTTGTGGAAATTGGTACTGTAAGAAACATTAAAAAACGAAGTTGAGCATTAGCGTATAAAGGCTCGCACTGTCATCCTTTGGGGCTGATGAAAACGCGCCAGAGCTATTATTGTAGGCGTTGAACCTTTGCCATTCTGCGTTCAGGGAAACGTTGTAATCTAGGTCGTATCTCAATCCGAGTAAGAAACTGTCTCCACTTTTTTTATCCCGACTATTAAACTGCTGACCGTAAACAATATAAGGAGTTAGCTTGTTTACATTATAACTTGTTGTCGCGTACCAAGATGAGGAAAGATTGCTGGTCTGTCCTTCTGCCATAATCACAATGTTATCGAGCTCGTATCTTAACCCTAGAGAAAACAGATCGATCGTGTTGTTTTTTTCTGTTTCAACTAGACGGTCAATGATTGTGGTTCCGCCACCGGGAGTGGATTGCTCAATGTTAGAGAGCGTCGTTGTTTGATCATAATCGCCGTGGAGGTAGGAAAAATTCCAACGATAACTCTCTCCGCTTAGCGTTAAGTTCATCCCTGCAGTGTTGTTTGACTCAATTTCCAATTCAGTACGTTCATTGATGGTTACGTCACTATTGTCTTTAAACCCGACAAACGGCATGGCGGTAAGTACGATTTGCTCATTAAGGTCATGAATCCAGCGTGCAGATAGGCCGTTATAAGCCGTGATACCTAGAATGCTGTCATATACCTCATTCGGTGGGCGGGCTTGGGTAAAAGCGTGGCCGACATAGTTGTACTCAGACATCAAAAACAGTGGCAGTCTTAAGCGTCCTCCTCGTATTTCTATGTTTTGATAGGTATAAGCCAAATACGCCCACTCGAGCTGAGGCGAGCTCCAATGGTCTTGCGGGCGCTTTACGACTTGTGCGGATGCCCGAAATGCCTTGTGAAAATAATCGAGCTGCATGCCGAAAGTGGTATCGCAATCGAAACAAGATTCATCGCCAATAAAGCGGTTAACTAGTAACGTAGTTGGGTTATCGGATTTTGCCCACGAAGTAGAGCCAAAACCACTTAAAGAAAGTTGTTCTGTTAGTTCAATCGTGGCTGAGCTCGGAAAGGTCGCGATACTCAGCGATAACATGGTTAAATATTTTTTCATATCAGTTCTCCGAGCTAACCACACATAAAACGTGAGCATTACTAGGGACGCTCGATGTTGGGGCATAACCAATTCTATTCGGCTTCTCTTGCATCCATGCTATGAGGTCATCAATGCTGGAGCGTGCAATCACTTTTGGCGGTCTAGCTTTACCTGAAAAAGACAAGCTTGCCCAATGCGCGTTCATTTGCGCTAAATTTTTGTTGAGAAGATAACGATAGAACTCAGCTCTTTCTGTTGATGTCGCAGGCCAGTCAGAGAGTTCAATTCGCTGGCCTTGTAAAAGTTGCGTCTTCCCTCTGTACAACTTTCGCGCTTTATTGACAGTGAGCGGAGAGAATTCGTCATTAAATGAGAAAACGGCGTAGCTCTCTGCAGCGAGAGCTTGGCAATTTAATGAAAGAAGGGCAATCAGAATAAACAGATAGCGTTTTATGTAACGCAAAGGAAAAGCAACGCGAGAATGATTTCTACTCATAGAATCCACCTACATTGCTTGTTCAATTTGATACAACAGTTTTTCTTTGCGCACAGGCTTTGGTACGTAGGCATCCATTCCTGAATCAAAGCAGCGTTGAATATCATCATCAACGACGCTTGCTGTTAATGCGATAATGGGCGTCTTAGCTAATCCTTTACTCGCTTCATAAGCTCTAATTTGCCTAGAAGCTTCAAACCCATCCATTATGGGCATCATGCAATCCATCAAAATAACATCAAACTTTCCATCTTTTTGGAACATTTCGACTGCAATTTGTCCGTTTTCTGCGACTTCGAATTGATAGCCTGCTTTAGATAGCAATAGAGAAGCCACTTTCTGGTTCACTCTATTGTCTTCGACAAGCAAGATACGTTCGGAGCGAATAGGCGTTACCGTTGCTTCTGGTTGCTCTGAACTCGCAGGTAGTTTATGAGTTGTATCGAGAGTAGTGTTCTCTTGGTGTGGTTCAGCAGGCGTCGTGTTGGAAACACGTAACCCAATTGCCTTATCTAACTTCTCTTTAAGCAACCCTGCTTTAAACGGTTTGGGCACATAGTCATCCATTCCAACGTCAAAGCATTTTTGTATATCGTCATCGACCACACTTGCCGTTAGAGCAATAATCGGAATTCTGAAAGCGCGTTTTTCTTTTACTTCTATTTGACGAATTATTTGGGTGGCTTCAAATCCATCCATTACGGGCATCATGCAGTCCATTAAAATTAGGCTGTATTGATTCTGTTGAAATTTCTCAACCGCTTCTTGTCCGTTTACTGCGACATCAAAGTCGAAGCCAGCTTTTGTGACGTGTAGCCCCGCGATTTTTTGATTGACCGTATTGTCATCAACGACCAAAATTTTCGGCAAAGATTTAACATGTTGCGCTGAAATGCTCTCTTGTTGTGCGTGCGAGAAATTTGCCGCACAACTTTCAAGTGCTTTAATTAAGCGCTGCCCTAGTAGTGGCTGAGTGACCAAGGCGCTGATACTGCTTCTAAAGTCGAATTGTGGGCTATGAAGGTGCTTGATGAGGCAGACACGAATGTTTCGTTTACAAAGGCTTTCTATCTCATCGATATGCATCGCCGCTGCATTTGGTGATCCTTCTACATGAATAACGATAACGCGCTCGTTATCAATCCACGTTGGCAACGCACTTAAGGTATCTACTGACTGCGTTATATTGATGTTGAAAAAACTTAACTCGTTACGCAGTTTTTGTTCTAGTTGAGTACTGCTGCATACAATCCATATGTCGTTGTGATTCAGAGCGTGATAAGCGTTAAACTCTTGCGTCACAACAGGAGCAGTTAGTTCAAAGAAGAAGCGACTGCCTTTACCTTTCTCGGATTCAAGTTGAATTTCTCCACCCATTAGCTCAACTAATTGCGTGCTAATGGCAAGCCCAAGTCCAGTTCCCCCAAATTGTCGGGTAGTAGAGTTATCCTCTTGGGCAAATGGAGCAAATATTTTCTTTTGCTGCTGGGCATCAATACCAATCCCAGAATCTTTAACGGAAAACTCGATGACCGCTTCACCATTTTTTATTTCGCGGGTGATGACCGATAGCTCTACACTGCCTTGTTCGGTAAATTTTACCGCGTTAGACATGAAGTTCATGACAACTTGGCGTATACGATGGTCATCCAACATTACGTGGTAAGGCGTGTTACGGCTAATGTTGACTTGCACATCGATGCCTTTTTCCTTTGCTTTCGGTGAAATGATAGAAGCAATGTCATAGATAGACTCTCGAACACAAGTTGAATGTGGGCTAATGAGCAACATCCCAGATTCAATTTTTGAGAAGTCTAGAACGTCATTAATTAAACTCAAAAGCAGTTGGGAGGAGGTTTCAATCGTATCGACGTAATCGCGTTGTGTGGCAGTCAGGGAAGTATCGGATAAGACTTCAGAGATACCAATAACGCCATTTAGCGGCGTGCGGATCTCGTGGGACATGTTGGCCAAAAAGCTACTTTTGGCTTTACTCGCCTTAATTGCATCATCTTTTGCTTGTTCTGCATCTTCTTTAGCTTGTGTGAGCTTTAGTCTGGACAACATCCGCTCATCACTAAGCTTTTTTACCTCTCGAGCAAACTTACTCAGCTCGTCTTTACCCTTTATTAGTTGAGCAAGAGGTGAATTTTCAGTGTTACTTTGTTCATTGCTTTCGTTACTGAGAAATTTGAGGACTAGATTCAAGTTTCCAGTAACTTTTCGCACCAATCTTAGCGTTAAACTTACGACCAACAGCGTTAAAAGGCTCATCATTGCGATAAAGGTAAAGCGGTGCTGTGTCGTCGTGTTGATTGTCTTTGATATATCATCACTCAGCTGCTGTTCCATTTTGTCGTCAACACTTTGTAATAACGATAAGCGTTTGTTGAGTGCAGATAACCCCGCATCAATCTCATCCGGGGTTAATGATTTGAGTTGAGCTGGTTGCAATAAATAAGCACGAAACTCTTGGCTTTTGATAAAGACTTCACCCGTAAACGTCTCAATGAGCAGATCTACTTGTTGTTGATTGGCATTTAGCGTCACAAAACGCTCTAGAAATAGTTGTTGGTTCTGGATTAAAGATTGGATAGAAGCCTGTGTTGTGAGGTCATACTCGTTATTTTCCTCTGAAGATCGAATCAAATATTCGCTTAATCTATGCTCTTCAGTGGACCAAAACATCAACCATTCAAGTTGCATCAAAGAAGAAAGGTGAGTGTTTGTTTCATAACTCACATTTCTAAAATAGACTTTGTCTAAGCTCATGAGGATTTCTTTGAACGTATCAGCGCGCCACTCTGCCGCATCTAACTTTTCTTCTTGATTTTGCGAAGAGAGCATCGAGAGGGTTGCTTCCTCAAAGCTTGTCAACTGGTTTAGTATCTCAGCGTTTTCACCGAATACTGGTGCTGCAGTGTCGCGTAACAATTGAGATATCTGCTGAGTTTTTAGTTGCTTATCTATTACATCAGGGTTATTCGGTAGGTGATAAAGCGAAGATACGCGGTCTATGTAGACAGAGAATAACTGTGCTTTTTGTAGTTCCTGAGCCTGGATAGAAAGGCTTTGTACATGTTTACCCGCGAGGACAAGCAACAATAAAATTGGCAGCAAAACCAACCCAAATAGCTTTTGTTTTACCGACAGGTTGTTCCAAGAAAAGATTCCTACCACGCGCATTTCCATATCCAAGAAGTTGATATGAAAAGTGTAGTTTATTTATCTCAGATGTTAGATTTTAAGAGAAAATTCATATTAATGAGGTGGGGGAAGTGTGACCGATATTGCATTACGAGTACTAACGCGCTAAGCGGCAATAGTTAACAAAACGGCGTTCTAAGCAAAGTGATTGACGCTTTGAGCGCCACTCCCTCGTTGGTATTCAAATGCAATCAATTCCTCGGCAGGTACAGGTCTACCTAAGAAAAAACCTTGTACGACGTCACAGTGGAGAGACTCCATTCGTGTGAGTTGAGTTTGAGTTTCTACGCCTTCGGCTACTACTTTCATTCTTAGGTTGTGAGCCATGGATACAATCGCGCGAACTAATGAATCGTCTTGATCGCTTTTTCGGATTTGAGCGATAAATGAACGATCAATCTTGAGCCCGTTAAAAGCCATATGTTGTAGGTAGGCAAGGGCTGAATACCCCGTACCAAAGTCATCTAGCCAAACTTCCACTCCGATACTTTGTAGTTTTTTAAGCACATATTGAGCTTTCTCTGTATCATCAATAAAAAGTGACTCTGTCACTTCAACATGAATGGTTTGAGGGGCGACATCATGTCGTCGTAAATACTTAGAAAATAATTGACTTAAATCTTGGCGATAGATTTGTCTTGGGGACAAGTTTAATGCGATGTGAAAATCCGTACCGAAATGTTCTGCCCACATTGCCCGCTGAGCAATTGCCGTCTCAATGATATGTTCTCCAAGCTCCAATATTAAATCACTTTGCTCTGCGATCGGGATAAACGATTCTGGACTGATATAGCCTTTCTCGGGATGATTCCACCTAACCAATGCTTCGACCCCAATTAGGCGATAGTTTTTTAGATCAAATTGTGGTTGATACCACAGCTCGAATTGAGACAAGTCACGTACTGAACGACGCAGTTCTCGTTCTATGTATAAACGTTGTTTAATCGTTTCATCAAACGTGGAATCGTATATCGTCATAATGTCTTTACCGCGTCTTTTAGATTCCTGCGCCGCAAGAGAGGAAAGCTGTAAAAGAGACTCAGCGTTTGAACCAAATTCTGGATACACAGCAATTCCGAGGCTTGCCGTAATTTGAATATCGTTCTCTTCCAAACTAAAGGGAGAGAGTAGTTGGCGATGAATATCGTTCGCTTTTTCTCTAGCTTCATGATTGTCCGAGCACGGAAAGGCCAGTACAAATTCATCCGCACCTACTCGACTTACGATGGTAGAAAGGCGGTAAAGCGGCTTAAAATAACTCGGCAAACGGCCTTGAAGCTCTGAGGCAAGATGGCCTAGCAATTTATCCCCAATGTTATGTCCATAGTTATCGTTAATGTGCTTAAAGTCATCCAAGTCAATAAACACAACCGCGAGTGAGGGGGATTTGTGGTCAGTTATTTGCGTTTGAATATCAATGAGTAACTTTTCTCGGTTTGGCAGGGAAGTCAGAATATCGTGGTATGCCATGAACTCAACTCGGCTGGTGTATCGGTTCACTTTGTTTGACATTTTGTTGTACGCCGAAATAAGTTCTCCCACTTCATCTTTGCTTTGTATGTCGGTGACTGGCAGCGCTTGGGTATTTGACTCTGAAAATTGATCTTTTAGTTGCTTGAGTGGCTTAGTTAACGACCGCCCCAAAGCATAAGCGATGATGCTACCGAATAGAACGGATATCCCACTGATCGTTAGCAGCAAGTTAAACATCTTCTGTTTATCGTTTGAGGTAATCGCTTGGACTTGTTCAATATTCTGTTCTTTCTCTTCCAGTAGATGTATCAAGTTAAGCTCAAGATACACCGCCCCAAGAGTAATGTTTGATTGCTGAATCGGCGCTGCGATCTCCAACTGATGCTTGGAAAAGGAAACGAGAGTTCTAGATTCTTCTATTGCTTTCAAAATAAAAGGAGAGCGGTAATGAGGTTGGGCAAACATCCTTAGCTGAGTAGTGCCGTCGTGAAAGATTAGCCCTTCATTGTCAACAACATGTATTTTCGAGACATCTGGCTGGCTCAATGTTGCCTTAATTTGCTCATACGCTTGACTGATATTGTCTGTATAGAGTGGATCAAAAAGCTGTTTTGATAATAGCTCTGCATAAACCAACCCTTTTTGCTTAACGTAAGATTCTGTTTTTTCTTGAGAGTTGTTCGTGATTTGTTGAGTTAAGCTATTTGAATACGCATCGTAACCGTGCATGTATAGCGCAAGATTTATCACCACAACAAACAAGACAACGAACATTGTCGAGCAAATGTATTTGGTTTCGAGTGAGAGCTTTTGAAACATCAATCCACCTTCGGTAACAAGTGAACTGACTTGCGCACTGTACTTAAGGAGGCTCGCATTTCTGGAGTAAGCGCGCTGAATTTTTTGGTGTTCTGAAACTTTTTAAGTGCGAGAGAGCCTTCGTGAGTTGTATCCATATCAAGCAGTATGGACGTGATTTTACGCTGTTGCTCTAGGCTCATGCTTGGAGAAGCGAGAATCAAATCCCTGGGTATTTCAACAGAACGAGAAAAAATCGCTAGTTTGTCTTTCATGTTCTCTGGCAAATCTTTGGGATTGTTCCAGTTGAAGTTACTGAATGCTCCAGCTGCAACTCTCTGTTTATATACCCATACAGATAGGTTGATTTCATTTGACTGAGCGAGTTGCTCATCAAGGAATAAATAACCAATGCTGTCTTTGGCCGGTTTGTCATCAGGAGAGGGAAGGTATTGCAGTTTTTCTCCGTGGTTCAGCAATGTAATCGCAGGTAGGTAATAGCTGCTGGTAGACGTGCGCTTTTCGAAAACAAGCGTTTTTCCGCGCAGGTCAGAAAGTGACTCAATGCCACTCTCTTTATTAGTAAAGAACACCGTATGATATTTTTGTATGCCTTTTTTCCATCGTATAGCAAGAACTTGGCTATTAGACTCCTTTTCTAAGGTCATCGCATTAAAGGGGGTCGCCGTTGCAATTTGAACGGTGCCATTTTCAAGCGCAACCGCGAGCTGACGATAATTTTTAAATACCTTTACCGCCCCTTTTGCGTAACCATATTCAGCCATATTTTCAGTTACATACTGAGTAAGGGGCGTCGCTTTTTTAATTTTGCTTTGGGCTTTATTGGACACAATGCCAAATGTGAATGTTTTCTCAATATTTTCTTGTGCACTGACGACAAAAGGTGAACTCAGCAAAGTGAGTAATAACAGAGTGCAGGCAGGTTTCATCCGGCTTCAACTTCCTTCTGGTGCATGTCAGTAATATTTAGTATTTATCAATGTGCCGAAATCAATCTTAAAAACAGTATGATGTACAAATTTCGTTGTGTGCGCACTTTTTATAATGTGACTTGGTCACTTATTCCGTTCAAATAGTACCGAATTTGACGTTTATGTACAGGATGAATGTATCACCGTGAGTCTGAATTCACTGGATTCTTGGTCAAGCGCTGTATTGGCTGTGAGCTAATGCGCCTTATGTATCGCTATTTTGTACTAAGAAAATTTTTCCAATTGTTTTTGATACTTTTTCTCGAGAGCTTCATTGCCTGCTGCACGTTCAAGTTGAATCATGAGTTGCAAAGAAGGCTTCTTTACGCCATACATTTGATTGAATCTCATTAATCGAATTCTAGCTTCAGTATAATCACCGCTATCAATTTCTATTTTAGCGAGTTGCAAAATCGATTTTGGTCTATGGGGATCATGATCGATAGCTCTAGTAAAGTAGTATCTCGCTTTGTCTTTATCTTGTGATTTTAGAGCACAAAAAGCTGCATTCTCATAGCTCGCTGGAATAAGGTAGTAATAAGGCTGCTCAATGGCTCGATTAAACATCTGATCGGCTTTTTCGAAGTCACCTCGCTTGCAAAGAAAAGTACCGTAGTTATTGAGCACATTTCCGTTTTTAGTATGTTGGCGTAGAGAGCGTTTATACATCTGTTCGGCTTTAATATCTTCACCAACCGTTTCGTAGTAGTGAGCCATAGATAATTGCGCGCGATAGTATTGAGGTGCGTGGTTTAAGGCTTGTTGTAAGTTATCATGCGCGCGAATCATGTTACCGCCGTCTAAATAACCTAAGCCTAGTGCGATACGTGATTCTGCCATTGCCACAGGATCGGCTTTAACGACAGGGCTTCCATCTTCTTTCACCGTCACGCAACCCACGAGTGCAAACTGAGACAATAATATTAGTGCACCGAGCTTTGCTGTTTTCATTCTTTATCCCTACATCCCTGAATCTTTCTGCATGATATGAATTACTTAGCAAAAGCCTATTGAGGAAAAAACACTATGCGATCAGGTTTGCAAACTGTTATGAAAAAGCCGCCATATGGCGGCTTGGTTCACATATTACATTTCGGTAATGATGAGTGCTTTGTTTGCTTATTTTGAAGCTAATCGTCTTTAGTGAAAGCATCTTCACTGAAGTGATCGAGGTCGTACGGTGTTTGCTGATAAACACAGTAGTTCAGCCAGTTTAAAAAGAGGAGGTGTCCATGGCTTCTCCAGCTTGCAATTGGTGGGTTATCTGGGTTGTTGTTTGGGTAATAGTTGACAGGAATAGCGGGCTCCATACCTTCGCTTAAATCTCGGATATATTCATTATGTAAGGTGTGAGAATCATACTCAGGGTGTCCTGTGACAAAGACATTGCGTTTGTCTTTTGTGGTGGCCAAGTACACACCTGCGACATCCGATGTCGCTAAAATGTCTAAGTCAGTATGCTCTTCTAGAAAGTGAGGCGAAAAATCTGCGTAACGCGAGTGAGGAGCCAAAAACGTGTCATCAAATCCGCGTAAGATAGGGTGAAATTGATGATGGATTTGATGATGATACACGCCTGAAAGTTTTTCTTTACGCGTTTTTTTAGGTAGATCGTAGAGTAGCTTTAACCCTGCTTGCGCAGCCCAGCAAACATAAAGAGTGGATGTCACATGATCTTTTGCCCACTCCATGATGGTTTTGAGATGATCCCAATAAATGACATCTTCAAATTGCACCAAACCTAATGGAGCCCCAGTAATGATCATGCCATCGAAGTTTTTATCTCGCACCATTTCAAATTGGCGATAAAACGTGTCTAAATGTTCAGTTGGCGTATTTTTACTCGGGCGGTTATCAATGCGCAGTAATTCGACGTTAACCTGTAGTGGGCTGTTTGAGAGTAGACGCAGAAACTGAGTTTCAGTCTCTATTTTTTTTGGCATCAGATTAAGGATCAGCACTCTTAAAGGACGTATTTCCTGACTCGCTGCACGCGTTTCACTCATCACGAAGATGTTTTCTGTCCTTAATACATCGGTAGCTGGTAATTGATCTGGAATTCTAATTGGCACGACTTTCTCTCCCTAAGTATAGTCAATCTAGACGTCTATACTTCTAAAGCTAACTTAATTAAGTTTAGATGTCGATACGAAATCCGACTTTTCAATCTACTCTTTACATTATGGTAAACCGTACTCGGGGTTGTCACACAATTGTGACTAAAGCAGAGTTTCTGATGAGATAGGTTTGAAACGCAGTGTGTACTATTTGCTGGTAATTATGCGATCACGTTAATATGTGAAGGTGACTTCGTAGTAAGGAAGTCTCAAATTAATGAGCCATACTAAAAACAATCAGCTCACCATTTTGCATTAATGTGCATATTTGGAAACATCGTCAGTGGAGGACATTATGTTCGGTATTTTCAAGAGAAAGACAAAGATTCAGGGCATCGCTCAAGAAGTTCCTTGCGTGCTACTGCATTCGTTTGGTGATAAAGACATTTATACGCCGGAAGAGATTGATCAAGCTCTTCAAAAGCTGGGTTATGATAAGAGCAAGGATATCAGTCATTATCAGTATGCGTATGGAATGTTTGCCGATGAAGCCTCTTACGAGCTCCTAGAACTAACGGATGAGCTAGGTAATTATGGTCATTTCCAACGTGAAGTAGGTAAGATGCTACTCAATACACCTGAGCCGATTGATATGCATATCTACTTTGAAATTTCTCGTCAGCACCAAAACGTCAGCCTTTCACCTGGTCATCAAAAAGTAAGCGAAAGTGATGGTGTGTAAACATCGTTAGTGGTATTCCATCGTGAGATGAGTTGGGTATAATGCGCGGCCTAATTATCCGGACATGTTGTCGGTTACATTTCTGTTGAGCGTTAATGCCTTATGTTCAAAATGCTTGTCTCTATGCCACCAATGTTGGCGCTGTCGATAGCGATTGTATGTGAAGTGATTGCCACTTCTTATATTCCCAAAACAGAGCAATTTACGAAAGTAATGCCGAGCACAGTCGTTTTGATTGGTTACGGCATCGCTTTCTTCTTGCTTTCCGTCACAGTGCAAACAATGCCTGTCGGGGTTGTTTATGCCATATGGAGTGGTGCTGGGATCGTTTTGGTTGCGACGGTTGGTTACTTTGTTTACGGACAGCGTCTAGACTTACCAGCCCTAGTTGGTATTGGGTTTATCATCGCTGGTGTGTTGATCGTAAATTTATTATCCAAAACAGTAGGGTACGAATAACGCCACTCTACTTGTTAAGTGAATAAGAAGCCGCAGCGAGAAATTGCTGCGGCTTTTTAGTGCAAATTCAATCGCTAATGGCGAGTATTGATATGATGTCTTATTGTTGCATTCATCACGGTCGCATTATGTGATTGAAAAATAGGCATTATTTAGCGCATTGAAAATACAAAGTTATGTTTCTTCAAACTTTAGAAAAGGGCAGTAGATAAATCACTCCGATAGATGTTAACGTGGCGACTCATCTTTACTGCTTTTTCATTCCCTACATATTTCTGCAAAGTTCTTATTGTGTAGTGTGTCGAAGAACCATAGAATCCGCGCGCTTTAATTTATGTTATTAGCGTTATCAATGATAAAAGTGCAGTCCATTATCATTGTTTTTATCACTTATAGATGGGCACATCTGACAATACTTACATGAACAAATACAAAAAGCCTGCATTCAAGGCCGAATTTCTTTTGCCTCGTTACTGGGGAACGTTAATTATCATTAGCGTGATGTACTTACTTAGCCTCCTTCCTTTTAAAGTTCAACTAGCTTTGGGACGCAACATTGGTCGTTTAGCTATGCGACTCATGAGAAAACGTCAAGTTACGATCAGACGCAATCTTGAGCTTTGCTTCCCTCATATGGAAGAATGCCAACGCGAAGCAATTCTAAAAGACAACATCGACAATACTGGCATCGCACTTTTTGAGACCGCAATGGCATGGTTTTGGTCAGATAAACGGGTAAACAAACACGTCACGATAAAAGGCATGGAGCATCTAGAGGCTTTAGAGAAGTCAGGCAAAGGTGCATTAATGTTGGCCGTACACTCAATGAATCTAGAGTTAGGTGCTCGAGCTTTTGGCATTAAAAAGTCTGGAACCGGTGTTTATCGCCCAAACAATAATCCGTGCTTTGATTATTTTCAGTATAAGGGACGCTCTCGCTCTAATCGTACACTGATTGATCGTAAAAACGTCAAAGCCATGCTTGAAGCACTTAAAACAGGTGAGCGGGTTTGGTATGCACCGGACCACGATTATGGTAACCGACGCTCGACATTTGCACCGTTATTTGCCGTTAAAAATGCTTGTACTACGACAGGCACAAGTTTGTTGGTTGATTCTACAGATTGCGCCATTGTGCCTTTTACGATGGTAAGAGGAAAAGACGGACACTATACCCTAACCATTAGTGCGCCCGTCGAAGGTTTCCCGAAAGAGGATCATCAACGTGCCGCCGCATTCGTGAATCAAATAGTTGAAACATCAATCATGGCAAGTCCGAGCCAGTATATGTGGCTTCATCGTCGGTTTAAAACTAGACCAGAGGGTGAGGACTGTTTGTACAAGCCTAGGCTCATCCCTAGCTTGGCATAACACATAGAGAGCCTACAAAAAGCCCAAGGAACATACGAACCTTGGGCTTTTACTTTCTATTCTTTTCGCTTTATAAGTAGCGATCTTTTAGGTGAGCTTGAAAGTGTTTAGCATTCAGTGTTTCACCCGTGGCTTGTTTTACCAACTCATCAGTGGTGAATAAGCTACCTTTACTCCAGATGTTTTCCGAGAGCCAATTGAATATCGGAGCTAAGTCGCCAGAACGAATAACCGCATCTACATCGACGGTTTGTTTCATTGCTGCCATAAATTGTGCAGCGTACATCGCACCGAGCGTGTAGGACGGGAAATAGCCAAAACTTCCGTCTGTCCAATGGATATCTTGCATACAGCCATTTTTGAAGTTTCCTTCGGTTGATAGCCCCAAGTACGCTTTCATCTTTTCGTTCCAGAGTTCTGGTACATCTGTATGTTTGATGACGCCGTTCATGAGATCTCGCTCAATTTCATATCGAAGAATAACGTGAGCAGGATATGTTAGTTCGTCAGCATCTACGCGAATAAAGCCTTTTTCTACGCGAGTGTAAATTTTGGCTAAATTGTCTTTTTCGAATTCACTACCAGAAAAATGGTTAGAAGCCAGTCGAGCGAGGTGATCGATAAACGCGCTGCTTCGTCCTATTTGCATTTCAAAGAAGAGTGATTGTGATTCATGAATACCCATAGAGCGAGCTTCTCCCGCGGGTGTTCCTGATAAATCTTTTGGTAGCCCTTGCTCGTATCGAGCATGGCCAGTTTCGTGGACAATCCCCATCAATGATTGGACAAACTCGTTTTCATTATAACGTGTCGTAATACGCACATCTGTCGGTACACCGCCACAAAATGGGTGGGTACTCTCATCAAGTCGACCGTGTTCAAAATCGAATTGAAGTAGCTTCATGACTTCCAAACCGAGCGCTTTTTGCTTTTCCGCAGGGTAGTGTGCAGTTGGCAATAAGATGTTGTCTGATTGTTGTTTTTCAAGCGCTTCATCGATCAAAGTAGGAAGCCAGGTTTTCACGTCAGCAAAAAGAATGTCTAACGACGCAGACGTTGTGCCAGGTTCATAAACATCGAGCATGGCATCATAAGGAGTCGTGCCATTTGCTTCGGCTCTAATTTGCGCTTCTTCCTGCGATAGCTTTACGACTTCAGCCCAGTTCTTTTCAAAACCAGCCCAGTCATTTTCTCCACGTTGCGTACGCCATGCATGTTCACATTTGGAGCCAGCAAGAGATTGAGCTTGAACTAATGATTCTGGTAGTAAGTTAGCTTGCTGCCACCCACGCTTCATTTCTCTTAGGATAGATTTTTCTTTTGTAGACAGCGTCTCTTCTTCTGCCTGAGCGAAAAGCTCTCCCAAGTGCGGTTGAGTCATTAAAGAATGGATATGTACATCGAGCTCTGCCGTGGCATTCGAGCGTGCTTCAGCGCCACCAGGTGGCATGACCGCCGCTTGATCCCAATCTATGATGGCTGATAGATGCTCAAAATTTGCCACTTTTTTGGAATGTTCAACGAGTTTTGTAAATGCGTTCATGTGACTACTCTTATTCTTTTGTTCTTTCCCTAAACACCCGATAACGGGTCCTTCATATGGTGTTGCACTAAGCAACCTGCGTTAATTTACTAATAATTAACAATTAACTCCAACCCATTGTCCATAAACTCACCCAGTTGTATAGCTCTCTTAAAAAAGAAGCTTGCGAATCTTGTGGATTGGCGGTATTGATGAAGGATTGACAATTAATTATCACGATAATATGGATATTTTGAATTTCGAGGCATTTATTATTGCCATTACGATTTTAACGTTAACGCCAGGTTTAGATACTGCACTTGTTATCCGTAACACTAGCCGATCGGGCCTAAAAGATGGATGTACAACCAGTCTAGGGATTTGCTTTGGCTTATTCGTACATGCTTTTTTTTCTGCGGTTGGTATCTCGGCGATTCTTGCGCAATCAGCAGAGTTGTTCCAAATCGTAAAAATGATTGGCGCAGCTTATCTTATCTGGCTTGGTTTGAGCAGTTTAAAAGCGCTAATGTCGTCGAAAGATGGATTGACCGTGACCGAGCAGATTCACGAAGTGTTTAATGGTAAGCGCTCTTTTAGAGAGGGCTTTCTTTCTAACGTCTTGAACCCGAAAACGGCGGTCTTCTATTTGGCTTTCTTGCCACAGTTTGTGAATCCAGAAGGTTCACCCTTGCTTCAATCAATGATGATGGCATCTGTACACTTTGCTATTGCGATGGTTTGGCAGTGTGGTTTAGCTGGCGCGCTTAACTCGGCTAAAAATCTACTAAAGAATGCAAGCTTTATGAAGTGGATGGAAGGCGCGACGGGCGCAGTATTAGTCGCACTTGGTGTGAAGTTATTAATTGAAAAACCCGTTTAATGCGTAATATTTATCGATTGTTGATACTACTCGCTGTATTTATTGTGGGGATAGGTGCCGCTGTTGCTTGGCATACGTGGCCACAAGTACAGTTTGCGCAACGCGGCATGATCTGGTCTTGGCACTGGGGCTACTTCGAGCCTTTTGCTAATGGAATACAACAAACGCGAACTCAAGACACTAAACAGTTATTGCTCAGGCGTGTGTATTTGCATGACGCTATTGTCGTTTTTGTTTCGACAACTATGGACAATAAATTTGAGGTTGACGTTGTAAAAGAGCAAACCTGTGAACCTAAAACGACAACTTGGGCTTCGGTCTCTGTCAATCATCAACGTGTTAGGCATGTACCTATGGTGTGCGATGCGTTTGGGCAAGGCTACTTTTATCGCTACATCGGGAAACATCTGGAATCGATTGAGGTTGGTGTCGGCGACTCGTTTGTAACAGAAGCATTTTTAGACTGGCCGCTATCAGAGTTGAAAGCGGATCAATTCAAGCAAAAAAATGCGAAGTTTTTTGAAGAACGTGGAGAAAACGTTGAGCATCAATGGTTGAGAGATTAACCATTTAACCGAAGATAAATAAAGCCCGCTAAATAATAGCGGGCTATGTGTTTTTACCATTTCTAATGTGTTTTGCTCTCTGTGACTGGTAGTTTGTGACCGCAAACCTGCCGTTTCACTAAGCTTTCACTGCTTCAACTTCACCTGATTGCGATGTTGAGCTAAAGAACAGTTTGGTTTCTGCCAGTACGACGTGACGCAGTGCGATCAAACCAATTAGGTTAGGAATTGCCATCAGACCGTTTACGATATCAGCCAGTAGCCAAATCATATCGAGGTGAAGGAATGCACCAGATGCCACCAAGCCGACGAAAATCAGTTTGTATGGAAGCACAGCTTTAGTTCCGAACAGGAACACAACGCAACGCTCACCGTAGTAGTTCCAACCAAGAATGGTGGTAAAAGCGAAGAACATCAAACCGATTGAGACGAGCATAGGGCCAAATGTATCTGCATTTAAACCCACCGCAAAAGCATGAGTCGTCATCGCGGCACCTGCAAGGTCACTTTGCCATGCACCGGTCAGGATTAGAGCAAGGCCTGTCATGGTACAAATAATGATGGTATCGAAAAAGGTACCCGTCATTGAAATTAGGCCTTGTTTAACACAAGAGTCTGTCTTCGCTGCTGCTGCTGCCATAGGCGCGCTACCCAAACCAGATTCATTTGAGAACACACCGCGAGCGATACCTGATTGGATTGCCAACATGATGCTTGCACCTAGAAAACCACCAGTCGCTGCTGTTGATGTAAAGGCTGAAACCAGCACTAATTCAACGGCATTGAACAATTGGTCTGCATTCATGATGATCACGCTTAAACACGCCAACACATAAAATACAGCCATGGTAGGAACCACTTTTCCTGCAACGTTAGCAATGGATTTGATGCCACCCAAAGTTACGAAAGCAACCAAAAGAGTTAGTACAAAGGCAGATAGCTCACGGTTAACACCAAGAGATATCTCACTTGCATCCAGAATCGCGTTTACTTGTGGAAACGTACCGATACCAAAACAAGCAACACCCAAAGCAAACACTGCAAACATGATCGCGAGAGCTTTTGAGCCAACACCGTATTGCAAGTAATACATTGGGCCACCAATCATTTGGCCTTTATCATCGACTCTTCGGTACTTAACCGCCAACAAACATTCGGCGTATTTAGTCGCCATTCCGAAAAGGGCAGCGAGCCACATCCAGAATAGAGCGCCTGGTCCACCGAGTTTGATTGCTGTGGCAACACCAACAATGTTACCAGTACCAATTGTTGCTGAGAGCGCAGTACAAAGAGCTGCAAAGCTAGAAACGTCACCTTGAGTATTAGATGACTTATCTTTACTGAATACCATCGCTAGCGCTGTTGGGAGGTGTTTAAACTGGATCAAGCCAAGGCTAAAAGTGAAGTAAACCCCTGTACCTACTAGCAAAATAAGCAGCGGTGGACCCCAGACAAAATTATCGATGGTTTGTAGTAAAGATTGTAGGTTGTTCATGATTTCCCCTTAATAAAACAACTAATAAGGAGAAGAGGGAAAGGACGAGATCAACGATCTCTAAAAGAACTAAGCTATTGGTTGTAGGCGGGAAGGCCAAGCAAAATAGTTAGGTTGTAACTTTCCACTCCTCTGTCCTTTTGCCTGAGAGTTTCACCTTGCGTGAGTGCAAGACTTGCTCCTTCGGCGACCGATTTAACGGTTCTCTCCAGAGGTTCCTCCAACTACAGTCCCCGCTACCTAGGTAGCACCTGAAATAGTTAATTCTTCGGCGAGTTATGCTAATCAAATGTTAAAATTTGATTAATAACCACTCTCCTGCAGTCTTCATCGGAACAATTACTCAATTAAATGAGTAAAGGTTAGTTAATGATGCTGGTCATCATTAACGTGTGAACTCTATCATGTTTTTGGTCCATTTCAACACCCTATGTCAATTTATTTTCAATGAAATAACCTCATCAATTTTCATGAAGGTATGTTTGCCAATCTTTTTGTGCGAGTCACGGCATAAATAAAATTTATTGGGTTAGGGAATGGAACCCAAAAACACTTCAGAACGATAAATGTGTTTCGACCGTTACGACATAAGTTATTCAATTAAGGACACAAAATTGATTAAAATCGGAGCACTTATTTTAAAATCTACGCTAAGTTGACCTTATGGTACGTATAAATGGGTTACAATGAATCTTTGTGAAACAGTCTACGGACCTAGGCAGTTTTTCATGAGTGGACAAGGAGGCGGTATGACCAGATTATTAGCCATTGCGGTGTTGATTGCAGTAGCATTTGTGCTGTTTCGTTATCGAACCAATGAAAAAGTCCAAAAAGCGACCGTTATAACATTAATTGGCGCATTTCTGATTTATACAGCATCAATTATGTTTGCGGAATTGATCCGCTAGCAAAGTAAAAGAGTCCTTGGAGTAGTATACGGTGAGTTCTCAGAACAAAATGGAAGAGCAAGACGACGTAGTTGTCATTGAAGAGCGTGACAAACGTACGCATATCTATATCGCAATCGCTGCGGTGTTAGGCTTGGCATTTGGTGGCCTTGTTGGATCGGTTGTCACTGCGAACAAGTGGGAATCGACTTACCACGTATTAGAAGAAAAGTATCAAGCACTAACGCAAGATAAAACCCAGTTGGCATCTCAAGTAAAAGTGCGTGAAGAGGCGCTTGACCAAGAGATACAAAACCAAGTTAGTGAGTTACTCGCCGCGAAAGATGAAGCTCATCAGAAAGCACTTAAGAAGTTGCAAAAGCAATTGACTGAGGTCGAGAAGGTTAACTTGTCACTAGAGTCTCAATTGAAGCAGCAGGCAGATAAGATCAACACGACGAAGTCAGAAAATGAGAAGTTGAGTCGTCAAGCGGATATGCAAGCGACTATGTTTGAGCGGTCCCGCGAAGTATTCCAGAAAGAGCTAAAAATTTCGCAAGAATTAGAGTCTCTCGAGAAAGAACGGTCGAAATTATTACCTAAGATTGAGAAACTCAAGAAAGAGTGTGACGTATTTTTAGAAGGCAAATCTTGGGACGTGAAGTCGGACGCGTGTGATAAACATGACGAAGCTAATTCACGACTAAGTCAGGTCGATCAAATGATTGAAGTCTATAAAATGGACCTCAAACAAATCAAAGCAATAACGGAAGATATCGGCCTTTAAGTCTTTTGTATCCGATTTTTGAAAAGCAAAAGGAGCTCTTTAAGAGCTCCTTTTTCGTTGTTAGCTATGACTTTAAGGCTGCTCGTATATTAGATTCGTGAGGCGTCATAGCCTGAGGCGAGCAGGAGCTCTCGTTCGTGTTTAATCAGCTGAGCTCGATCTTCAATTAGTTCATTGAGTGCTTGAGATGGCTTACCTGCTAATGCTTTGAACGAATCAAAAGATTCCGCGGTGTCGATTTTATCAATCATCTGACTGATGACATTACGAGCCTCACACGGGTTACTCGTCGTTGTAAAGTATTCTACTTGCTTTGCTGCCGATTTCATCTCAGTTAATAGCTCAAGCGGGCTACTTTCTTTGGCTACTGCCATGTAGTTATCCAGCACGCGCTTTGCATAAAGCAGTTCTTTGAGGGGGATATCTCTTCCGCTCTCGATTAGGGATTCGCTAAGGATCATACTTGAGCTCATGGGCATTCCTTCTTATTACTACGCCGCTTTTGATGTTTCCTTGAGTCTAATTTATTGAAGTCACATTGGGAATGGGTAAAAAGCATTTTTAACGCATTTTTATTCATTTGTGAAAACACGAATGCGATGCTTATCTGGATCGATAGCCATAAAATTTAACCCATACACTGATGTCGCTGGTGGTTGAACAAACTCAACACCTAGGTCTTTCCAGCGCTTGTAAATGCGCTCTAGCATATGACTATTGGGCACCGATAAAGACAACTCGGTGCCACCACCTCTAATTCCGCTGTAGGGTGAAAGATTATCTCTTTGCTTGAGTGTCAACGTTAAGCCTTCGGTCAGTGGAATAGCGGCGAAGGTTGGAGACAACTGCGTGACTTTGCGTTCGAACAGTTTCGAATAAAAAACTTGGCTTATGTGGATGTCCTCAACGTAGAGAACGAATGAATTGATAGTCAGCATGGTTTGTTCCTTAATCAATTAGAAATAGTAGGGGCAATCTAACGGAAAGGAACGACAGGAGTTGTCAGTAGAACATTCTCGAAGGTAAGTGACAGAATAAGAAAAAGGAGCCGTTTAGCTCCTTTTTATCAGCGGAATCATTGGTATTAATGAGTGTGTTTGGAAGAATACCAGTTGTTTTGATACGCTTTAGATGCAAATAATGCGTTTGCTTTTGCACGCTCGATAATAGATTCGTCCACCTCTAGCGGCTTCATGGTTTGGTCTTTAAAGTCGTACGCCAGGGTCGATATCTTTTCACCAGGGGAAAGCACAACGAGATTGTCGCGCGTTAAATAACCAAAGTTTTTGTCGTATTGCATCATTGCGCGTTCATCTTCGCGAGCCAGTGGCTTCGTTAAATCACGACCAATCATCGGTGTTTTAGCATCTACCCCAATCAGAGATAACAGTGTAGGCGGCATGTCTATGTTGTTTGCTATGCGGTCATCTTTACGTGGTTGAATGCCTTTACCAAGGATCAATGCTGGAATGTGAAAGTGCTTAACTGGAACAAGGTTAGCGCCAGAAACACGTGCATCATGATCTGCAATTACAATGAAAATGGTATCATCCCAATAAGATGACTTTTTCGCCTTTTCAAAGAAAGTGCCCAAAGCGTAATCGGAATATTTAACGGCGTTGTTACGCGTCATATATTCTGAATCGTATGGCTCAATTTTGCCTTTTGGATACTCATAAGGGCTATGATTACTTGACGTAAAAACTAAGCTAAAAAAAGGTTTGTCGCTTTTTGAAAGGCGTTCAAACTCTTCGTTTGCTTTGTTATATAGATCTTCATCACTAACACCCCAAGAGCCAACAAAGCTTGGGTTGTTATAATCGTCTTCTTCTACTATTTGATCAAAACCGTTACCAAAGAAGAAAGTTTTCATGTTGTCAAAGTTGGCTTCACCGCCGTAAATAAATTGCGTGTGATAGCCTTGAGCTTTCAGTAAGTCCGCGATGGTAAAGAAACCCGTTTGGCTTTTACTCAGCTTCACTACCGCGCGAGACGGAGATGGAGGAAAGCCCGTGGTTACGGCTTCAATTCCACGAACAGAACGAGTACCAGTGGCGTACATTTGTGTGAACTGCCAACCTTCCTTCATGAGTTCATCAAGGTTTGGTGTTAGAGGCAAACCACCCAAAGCACCGACAAATTGGGCGCCTAAGCTTTCTTGTAGCAAAATCACTAAGTTTTTATGTTTACCCTGGTAAGTCGCGGGGTTACTGTTCATGGTTGGGAGTAATGAAGGGGTGAAGTCGGACTTTGTTGATGAAGTGCGAACTAATTCCAACATCTTTTGAGTGTCCATTTTTCCGTAGAACTGCTTAGCACTCTTTTCTGACTTCATGCTATTAACCGCAAACAACAATGAGTAAGATGAGTTCAGTGCTAAGTCGTTAAGCAGTGGATCGTTAGAAAAGGCGACCATAGCAGGATTTAGCGGGCGGTGCCCTAAAGATGAGCGAGCACCTGCAACCCCAAAAAGAACAACGAAAAGTGCCAATAGTGGTCGCCATTTCCAGTTGACCTGCTGCGCCTTATCGGTCAGTTTCTTACTCCACTTCCAACCTAAAGTGATGGTTAAAACTGTACCTAACGCACCAATAAACAGTTCTAATTTGTAGCCAGTCCAGAGCATACTCAAGACTTCTTTTGGGTAGATTAAGTATTCCACAAACAGGCGGTTTGGACGTAGGTCGTATTCCTGAATGAATGGCGCTGTTGCGAGCTCCATGTATACAAGCACCCAAAGCCCTAAAACCATCCATATGCGTAATATTCGCTTCCAACACTCTCCCATCTTACCGGTTAATGGCATGAAGGTTGAAAACAGTGCTGGAAGAATAAATAACCAGCAAAGCGTTGCAATATCTACGCGCAAACCTTGACCTAGGATGTAAATTAAGTCGTTTAGAGAGTCAATACGGTCAATCTGCCAAAAAGCTAGCAAAACTCTTGAGATAGACAGAAATAGAAGCGAAAACAAAGAAAAGGCAGCAATTGGCTGCAAAGGCCCCCACACAGAGCTCTTTGATAAGTTTTTCATATTTATTCGAATAGTTTAATTGTTATGTTGTGTTGTTTTTAGCAAAGCAAGCGTGAAATAAACGTGAATTATAATGTGGGTTTATGGTCGAGTAGTGTAAGTGTTGGTATGTCTATGTAAGGGGGAGGGGCGTTTGTGTAAAAAAGAGCCAGTTGATAACACCAACTGGCTCTAGAGGTTGATAACGGCATGATTACATTGCGGCTTTCTTCGCTTCTTCGACCCATGCGTCGAACTTTTTCTGGTTCGCTTTGATCCAACCATTTACATGAGACTCGATGTCCGCTGAGCTGTTCTTACCTTGGCTCATCATCATATTCTGAGCACTAACATCATTGATATTTAGTTTGATGATTTCAAACAGCTTTGCAGCAGCAGGGTTGTTTTCTGTAAACTCTTTATTAGCAACGATGCGCATAGAGTTCATCTCGAAGCCGTAGTTCTTACCGTTCTCTAGTGTTGTATCAATGTCCTTACGCTCACCAGGAAGTGAAGAGAATGGCACTTCTAACCACACAACATCTTTCCCCGGAACTAAAACGCCACTTACCCAGTACGGTGTCCAAGTGTAGTAAAGAATCGGATCGCCTTTTTTGTAACGTGAGATCGTATCAGCGATAATCGCCGCGTAGTTACCTTGGTTGTGTGTTACTGTGTCACGAAGTTTGAAAGCATCCAACTGATGCTCAACAACCATTTCACAACCCCAACCTGGGTTACAACCAGTTAAGTCCGCTTTGCCATCGCCGTTTGCATCGAATAGCTTCGCCAATTTTGGATCTTTTAACTGACCAATGTTAGTGATGTTATATTTTTCCGCGGTTTTCTTATCGATCAAATAACCTTGCGCAGCACCACTTACGTATTGGCCTTTACGGAAGAACTTATCATCACCGCCAGACATCGTGTACTTATCGGCGTGAAGAGGGAACCAACCAACCGCTAAGAAAGTAGCATCACCTTTAGCAATAGAGGTGTAGCCTACGTTGTAGTCCACTTCTTTGGTCGGTTTAACATCGTAACCAAGCTCTTCAAGTGCGCGGTTTACGATCAACGTTTGAAATGTTTCTTCTGCAACGGTTGATTGAACAGGCTGAACAGTGACACCTTCACCTGGTAGTTCACTTGCCACACCATAAGTTGAAAATGCGATAGTACTTAGAGCTCCAACAGAGAGCGCTTTCTTCCATGAATTATTCATTGATGTTTCTCCTAAGTTTTAGATCGTCTTGGTTCGTCTTTGTTTTCAGTTTTAATAGGTATGAAACAGGACCTGTGTGATACCAGCGAAGTTTAGTGTTGCCCGCATTAACCCCTAACACCTGGGTGATACGGTCTAACAAAATCGCAAGAATAACGATGCCTAAGCCACCAACGGCAGCAAGACCCATATCAAGTCGGCCAATACCACGAAGTACCATTTGGCCTAAGCCGCCAACAGCAATCATTGAAGCAATCACTACCATAGAAAGTGACAGCATTAAGGTTTGGTTTACACCTGCCATGATAGTTGGTAACGCCAACGGTAACTGGATGCGATAAAGCATCTGTTTTTTGTTTGCCCCGAAAGAGTGGCCAGCTTCGATAAGCTCTTCAGGTACTTGCTGAATACCCAAAATAGTCAGGCGCACAACGGGAGGCAGGGCGAAAATGATCGTTACTACTACGCCAGGAACGTTACCAATACCAAACAACATAACAATTGGCACAAGGTAAACGAATGCGGGAGTCGTTTGCATTGCATCTAATATTGGCCTAACAAATTTGGCAGCGGTTTGGCTCCTTGCCAACCATATCCCCATTGGTAGCCCTATAAGCAAACAGAAGAAAACGGCGGTTAACACCAGTGCTAGCGTTGTCATCGCTTGTGACCACGCACCAATTAGGCCGATGAAAACAAGGGATACAAGAGTAGAAAAACCAAGTTTTACATTGGAAAACTGCCACGCTAGCAAAAATAAAATGAGTACCATTATAGGCGCAGGTGTAGACACCAAAGCAGTTTCAAACGACGTTAGAATAAAGTCGATTGGAACTCGTATTGCTTGGAAAACAGGTCGACCATGTTCCACCAGCCAGTTCAAACCGGATTCTACCCAGCTATCGAGGGGTAAAACCGCATCTTGGAATGGGTTCATAATATCGAATGGCGCTTGCTCTACAGTTTCTGAGTTGAGCCAATCATTACTTGGTGCGGCCTCTGTACCTTGCGACCAAGGATCATCTTGCGCAGGAGCAGTATTTGACCAGGGATCATTGTTAGTTTGCTCTGAAGACATCGTGTTAATCCTTATCTAGTGTTTGTAGAAGACGTGATTTAGTCACGACACCAAAGTAAGTTCCTTGCGCATCTACGACAGGCACGGCATAAGGAACACCAGCAACCAGACCCAAAATGTCATTAATTGACTGATCAGGCTGAAGAGTAACTTCATCCGGTAATTGAGCACTGGCTAACGAACGGTTTTCTTTATGAGCCAAACGTAGTGAATCAAGAGATACGATGCCGGAATATCGGCTAGATTTATCGACGACAATGCCGTAATCACGGTCGTGATCCATCAGAATCTGCATCGCAGAGCCTGGACCGTCATTTTCCGATTTCTTAAAAACAGCCGCTGGCTTCTTGCGCGCGATATCTTTTGCTGTCAAGACACTTGCGATGTTTACGCCGCGGAAAAACGCTTCGACATAATCATTTGCTGGACTGTGTAATATTTCATCAGGTGTACCAACCTGAACAACCTCACCGTTTTGCATGATGGCGATGCGGTCGCCAATGCGCATTGCTTCATCCAAATCATGAGAAATGAAGACAATTGTGCGTTTGTCATCGTTCTGTAGACGAATAAGCTCATCTTGCATCTCAGAACGGATCAATGGGTCTAAAGCGGAAAACGCCTCGTCCATTAATAGGATGTCAGGATCACAGGCTAACGCTCTCGCTAAACCAACGCGCTGTTTCATACCACCGGATAATTCGTCAGGGAAAGATTCTGCATAAGGGTCTAAACCCACTCTTTCTAGGGCGGAAAGGGCACTTTTCTGACGCTCATTAACATCGATGCCGGCAAGTTCTAAACCAAAGGCGGCATTTTCAATCACCGTCATGTGTGGCATGAGTGCGAAACTTTGAAACACCATTGAGATATTATTACGACGAACTTCTCGAAGTTCATTTTCGGAGATGTGGGCGATATCTCTTCCTTTGAGATAAACACTGCCTTTAGTCGGCTCAATGAGCCGGTTAAGAAGTCGAACAAGGGTGGATTTCCCGGAGCCAGAAAGGCCCATGATTACGAAAATTTCCCCTTCATTTATGGTGAGAGATACATCGTTTACGCCGACTGTTAAACCTGTCTGTTCAAAAATACCGTCTTTATCGACGCCTTTGTCGATAAGCGAGAAGGCTCTCTCTGGGTCTTCTCCAAACACTTTATACAGTCCCTTAACTTCCAGTATGGGATCCATGTTATCTGTCCTTTTTCGTGTGTTTATAACTGTTTAACGATTTGTACTCTAATTAATTTTAGTTCAACTTTCAATGAAAGGGGGTTGGTTAACTAGTTATGCTGTGCATAGAGAATTAGTTGAGCAAGGTCTGTTCAACTCTTGTTTTTTATATTTAAAACAATTGCTTGAGATGTGTTTTTATCCGCCATAACGTTGCCCTGACGTAGGGTTGAATTTATTTTGAATTTTTTTGTACATTTCAACTCAACTCACTTGCATAGATATAAGCCGTGATAGCTTAGAGCTCTACATATAAAAAGGTTAGAGCTCTAATTTTTGGTTAAGGCTTGGTCCTGTGAAATCGGTTAGGTACTGTTATCCTTAGATTTATTTATTGCTTGATTTCACTCAGGGTGATATTTATCGCTGTAGTTTAGGCAACGTATGGAATAAAAAATGGAAGCCGAACAGTTAGAAGTGCTCAATTTCATTAGCCAGTACCCACCTTTTGATGACCTACCTGAAGAGCAGCTTAGAAAAATTGCTCTCAATGCCGAGGTTGCATACTTTCGGCAAGGAACAAAAATCCTTAACTTCGGAGATACGATCCGCGACTTGTATATGGTGAGAAGTGGGGCGGTAGAGATTTATCGACGTAAAGGTGAACTTTACAACAGGATTGATGCTGGTGGACTGTTTGGTCAGATGGGGTTGTTGATGAACAACCGCGTACGTATGCCAGCCAAAGCGATAGAAGACACTCTCGTTTACTGCATTCCGGAAAACATCTTCAATGAACTTTGTGATGAGTTTGAAAACTTTGCGGACTACATGGAACTGGAAGATAGCGCGCGTTTGCGAAGCGCAATATCTAGCCGCTCCGAAAGCAATGACTTTACCACCGCTAAGGCACGTAAAATCTTAGCAAGAGATCCAGTAACTCTGGAGGCAACGGCTTCAATTCAGGAAGCTGCGATACTAATGGCAGAGGAAAATGTCACCTCTCTGCTCATTATTCGCCCGACAGAGGAGCTCACAGAAGAAGATGACGAACAGCTGCTTGGAATATTGACTGATCGCGATCTTTGCATTCGCGTACTAGCTCAGGGTATTGATACCAATATTCCAGTGAGTGAGGTCATGAGTTATGACGTGGTTTCATTGGATTATAACGCCTATGTGTTTGAGGCCATGTTAACCATGTTGCGTTACAACGTGCATCATTTACCAATTTTAAAAGATAAAAAGCCGATAGGAATTATTGGCATGACGGACATCGTTCGTTATGAATCTCAGAACAGCCTATTGCTAGTGAGCTCTATTTTTCAGCAAACCAGTGTCGAGGATCTCAAGCAGGTTTCTGAACAAGTAAAAGACTGTTTCGTAAGAATGGTCAATGAAGATGCCAACGCGCACATGATTGGTCGAGCCATGTCGGTTATAGGCAGTAGTTTCAAACAACGCCTCGCTGAATTAGCTGAGCAAGAGTTCGGCCCTGCGCCCATTCCTTATTGTTTAGTCGCAATGGGTTCAATGGCGAGGGATGAGCAGTTAATTGTAACGGATCAAGATAACGCGCTTATTCTCGATAACAGTTATGACGTTGAGATTCACGGAGAGTACTTTGAAAAGTTTGCTAAATTTGTTTGTGATGGTTTAGCGGCATGCGGCTATGCTTATTGTACTGGAGACATTATGGCTACCAACCCAGAATGGCGAAAAACTCGTGCAGAATGGGAAGAATGCTTTGGAAACTGGATAGACAATCCAACCCCTGAGAGATTGTTAAATAGTAATATCTTTTTTGATCTCCTCGGTGTGCATGGGCGAGTGAAATGGGCGGAGCAACTAAGCAGCTTTATTGTGAGACGAGCGAAAAGAAATAACCGCTTTCTTGCTTGTATGGCGTATAACGCAATACGTAGGACGCCTCCACTGGGCTTTTTCAAAGACTTTGTGATGGAGAAAGATGGTCGTCATCGCAACTCGATTAACTTGAAGCGAAGGGGGACGGCTCCGTTGGCCGATTTAATACGGGTGCATTCTCTGGCAATCGGTTCGCGATCGCAAAACTCTTTCGACCGTTTAGATGACATTAATGATGCTGGTATTTTACCGAAAGGTCGAGGTTTGGATTTAAGGGATGCGATGGAGCTAATCTACATGGTTCGAATTCGTCACCAAGCCCTTGATATAGAAAATGGTGAAGAGCCAGACAACAATATTGAGCCGGAGAACATGTCTGAATTTGAACGTCGAAACTTAAAAGCAGCATTTCAAATTCTAAGTAACGCACAGAACTTCATTAAGTTTCGATACCAGAGAAGTAGCAAATGATGTGGTTCTCAAAAAAGGCAGAAAAAGAACATCCGTTGTTGGATACATCCCAGACGCCAGAGTGGTCAATGTTGTTCAAACAACTCGCTAAAGAAGCGAAAGACGAGAGGCTCAAACGCTACTATTCGACACCGATGGTTAATGGGGAAACACCAATTGAACAAGTGCCATTTGTCTCGGTAGACTTTGAGACAACAGGATTGAACTCGGAAGAGGATGTCATTCTCACGATCGGACTTGTGCCGTTCACTATTGATCGTGTTCAATGTAATGGTTCTGCTCATTGGGTCGTTAACCCAAACAGAGAGTTAAACCACGAGTCTGTCATTATTCACGGTATCACTGACTCTGAGGTTAAAAACGCGCCGCAGCTGTCTCAGATCTTGGGTGAAATATTGGATGCGTTGTCAGGCAAAGTGGTACTTGTTCACTACAAGAACATTGAAAGGCAGTTCTTTAATAACGCCTTGCTAAATAGCATCGGAGAGGGGATACAGTTTCCTGTTGTTGATACGTTAGATATTGAGTATGCGATACAGCGCCGTGAATGCAGAGGTTTTATCAATAAGTTGAAAGGCAAGAAACCCGGTTCTGTACGATTAGGGCACGCTCGTGAAAGATATGGCCTCCCTGCTTATCAACCTCACCATGCCCTGACGGATGCGTTAGCAACTGCGGAGCTGTTTCAAGCACAACTGCAGTATCACTTTAATCGAAACATGCCAATATCTTCGGTTTGGCAATAGGCGTTATTTATGGTGAAAACAATAAAATGCAATGAGAGATAGGGGGCTTTAAGATTATGATGGCGGATTGAGTAACCGCTTATAAGAACAATGTTTTATGAACATGTGCTTGGTAGTGATGAAGACGTTTCATTACTCGAACTCCGACGAAAGTAATTTAAACTTGGTCACGTATTTTTAAGGAGATTATCCGTGAGCACCGATAATAACGGTGGCATTCAACGCCCCGATGGAAAAGTAAACGCAATAGATACTGACTATCAAATTGGTCAGGATAACGTTGCGCTAAAGGTAGGCCCATTTGGCCTTGATATTCACAACCGTGTTTTTGCAATTTCTGGCTTAGCAATCGTCATGTTTGTTGTGATAACACTATTATTCCGAGAACAGGTAGAGCCGTTTTTTGCAGACCTACGAGCGGGTTTGTTACACAATTTAGACTGGTTTTTTCTCGCTTCAGGTAATATTTTTGTCATTGTCTGTGTCGGATTGATCTTCACACCATTAGGCCGTGTACGAATCGGTGGTACTGAAGCAACACCGGATTACTCCTATGCTGGATGGTTGGCAATGCTATTTGCTGCGGGTATGGGCATTGGTCTCGTATTCTTCGGTGTATCAGAACCGATGTCCCATTTTAGTTCTGCGATTGGTGGCGTGAGCGTTGAGAATGGTGTACGTACTGACTGGGCACCGCTAGGTGGTGCAGAGGGCGATGCAACTGCAGCTTCGGCATTAGGGATGGCTGCGACGATTTACCACTGGGCACTTCATCCGTGGTCAATATACGCGCTCTTGGCTCTTGGACTGGCTATCTTTTCATTTAACAAAGGTTTGCCACTCACCATGCGCTCAATTTTTTACCCTTTGTTTGGTGAGCGTGTATGGGGTTGGACTGGTCATATTATCGATATTCTTGCAGTGGTAGCGACGGTTTTTGGTTTAGCAACATCGCTAGGCTACGGTGCATCTCAAGCCGCAACGGGTTTGAACTTCCTGTTTGATGTCCCAATGACCAATACCACGCAGGTTATATTGATTATTGGTATTACTGCGCTCGCTTTAATCTCTGTTGTGGCTGGACTCGATAAGGGCGTGAAAATCTTATCTGAAATCAATATGGGTCTTGCAGCACTGCTATTGCTATTTGTTATTGTTGTTGGCCCGACGATTGCGATTTTAACTGGTTTCTTCGAGAACATCGTTTCCTATGTGGCTAATATCCCTGCCTTATCTATGCCATTTGGACGAGAGGATGTGAATTACTCTCAAGGCTGGACGGCGTTTTACTGGGCGTGGTGGATTTCTTGGTCACCATTTGTGGGTATGTTCATCGCACGTGTGTCTCGCGGTCGTTCGGTTCGTGAGTTTATTATTTGCGTTATTCTTATCCCATCTTCAGTTTGTGTGTTATGGATGACGGCTTTTGGCGGTAACGCAATTAGCCAATACGTTAATGATGGCTATGAGGCGGTGTTTAACGCAGAACTGCCTTTAAAACTTTTTGCCATGTTAGATGTTATGCCATTGGCTGAGATAACATCTTTTGTCGGCATTATCTTAGTCGTGGTGTTCTTCATTACCTCTTCTGACTCAGGATCACTGGTTATTGATACTATTGCTGCGGGCGGTAAGGTCGATGCACCAACGCCACAACGCGTGTTCTGGTGTACGTTTGAAGGTTTGGTTGCGATTGCATTGATGTTGGGTGGTGGTCTAGCTGCTGCTCAAGCAATGGCGGTGACGACTGGTTTACCATTTACTATTGTTTTGCTTGTTGCAACGGTATCTTTGATAAAAGGTTTGATGGATGAACCTCGTCCAAAGGCGGTTTCTAAGAAATCAAAATAACTAGTATCAGCAGTTAAATTATTGATAAAAGCGGTATGCGAAAGCATGCCGCTTTTTTTTTGGATTTCTATTTTTTTCTGAGAAATGAACAGCATGGAAAACGGTCTTATTCTGGTTGTTTTTTGTACTGCGCATTTAGGTGACTATTTAATAAATTAGACCTCAAACTATTTTAACTTTTGGTTAATAGGTTTATTTTTGTGATCTAAATCACAAAAATACCGATAAAAAGGCGGATTATTTGATTTTTAGTCGCGAGGGATGCCCATAATAAAAAGGAAATTTAATTAGACCTCAAAGGATATGTATTTTCATATGATCACATCAGCACCTTGGGTCCTTTATCCAGAGATTGGAGAAGACTCAAGTAAAAAATGGATTTTTCGTGAGCCTAAAATCTCTGATGGTGACGACATTTACAGCTTGATTGCAGACTGTCCTCCATTGGACATGAACTCATCTTATTGCAATTTCCTACAGTCTACGCATTTCAGCAAAACCAGTATTTTGGTTGAGCAAAAAGGCGAAATCGCAGGTTTCATTTCCGGTTATCAGAAACCAGACGAGCAAGACGTTTTATTTGTCTGGCAAGTTGCAGTCTCACCTCGCTTTAGAGGTCATGGTTTAGCATTCCGCATGTTGAAAGAACTTCTCACCCGAGAGGAATTAGGCGGTGTTAAATCGGTAGAAACTACCATCACGGAAGATAATAAAGCCTCTTGGGCACTGTTCAAAAAGTTAGATGCGATGAACGGCAATTCTGGCCAAGTAAGCACATTTTTGGATGAAGAAGCCCACTTTAAAGGCAAACACGATACAGAATATTTGTATCGCATTCCTCTCAAATAATCCTCAAACAATAGGAATTAAAAACGGTCTCATCATGGATATTTTCAAAAAGCAGGAATCCAACGTACGCTCATATTCAAACAATTTCCCGGTCGTTTTTCGTAAAGCGAAAGGCTGCTGGCTAGAAACAGAACAAGGTGAACGATACTTAGACTTCCTTGCTGGAGCGGGATCTCTAAATTACGGCCATAACAATCCAGTACTAAAACAAGCGTTGCTTGAGTACATTGAAATGGACGGTATTACTCACGGTTTGGATATGCACTCAGAAGCGAAAGCATCGTTTCTGGAAGCGTTGGATACTTACATCCTTAAACCAAGAAACTTGGATTACAAGGTTCAGTTTACGGGCCCAACAGGTACTAACGCTGTTGAGGCGGCATTGAAGCTGGCTAAAAAAGTAAAAGGCCGCGACAGCGTCGTTGCGTTTACTAACGGCTTCCATGGTTGTACTGCTGGCGCACTGGCTGCAACGGGTAACCAGCATCACAGACAAGGTAACGGTTCTAGTCTAAGTAACGTCACTCGTATTCCATTTGAAGGTTACGCTGGCGTAGATGGTCTCGCGCTGTTCGAAACCATGCTAAATGACAACTCTGCAGGTATGGATAAACCAGCCGCTGTACTTCTTGAAACTGTGCAGGGTGAAGGTGGTTTAAATGCTGCTTCAAACGAGTGGTTACAACGTTTGAGCAAAATCTGTAAAGCCAATGACATTCTTGTGATTGTCGATGACATTCAAGCAGGTTGCGGACGTACCGGTACTTTCTTTAGTTTCGAGCCGTCTGGTATCCAACCGGATATCGTGACGCTATCGAAGTCGATCGGTGGTTACGGTTTGCCGATGGCTGTCGTATTACTTAAGCCTGAGCTTGACCAGTGGAAGCCAGGCGAGCATAACGGTACGTTCCGTGGCAATAATCACGCCTTTATTACTGCTGCAAAAGCACTAGAAATTTACTGGGCAAACGATGATTTTGAAACACACATCAAGCAGTGTTCAGACAAGGTAAGTGCAGTGATTGACCGTTGTGTTCGTCGCTTTCCTCAAATGTTTGTGCAGAAAAAAGGCCGCGGCATGATGGTTGGTATTGAATGTATCAATGGTGACATGGCATCTGAAATTGCGAAAAACTGTTTCGAGAATGGAATGGTGATAGAGACAGCGGGTCCAGAAGATGAAGTTGTGAAGTTCTTCTGTCCACTAACCATCAGCGAATCAGAGCTAGATCAAGGACTAAGCATCTTTGAAAATGCAGTAGAGACTATCGCTGCGAAACATTTCAAACAAGCATCTTAATAAGGATTTTAATTATGATCGTCAGAACTCTAGATGAATGCCGCAACAGCGAACGACGTGTTGTTTCAGATAACTGGGAAAGTGTCCGCATGTTGTTGAAAGACGACAACATGGGTTTCTCTTTCCACATCACAACAATTTATGAAGATACAGAAACTCATATTCACTATCAAAACCACCTTGAATCGGTGTTTTGTATGAGTGGTGAAGGTGAGATTGAAGTTGTAGGTGGAGAAACGTACCCAATCAAACCAGGTACATTATACATCCTTGATAAACACGATGAGCACTACTTGAGAGCTTATAAGAATAAAGAAATGGTAATGGCGTGTGTGTTTAACCCACCGATTACTGGCGCTGAAGTGCACGATGAAAACGGTGTTTATCCTCTCGTTGACTAAAAGATGATGGTGGGGTGCTTTGCCACCCCACACTTTACTATCTCTTCTTTTTTCTTTTTAAAGTTACCAATCAAAAAAGGCTTATCATGACATTTACCGTAGAAAAAATCGGCGGTACATCAATGACAGCATTTGATGCTGTTCTCGACAATATTATTCTTCGTCCCAAAACACCATACAATCGTATTTTTGTCGTATCTGCATACGGTGGTATGACCGATGCGCTGCTCGAGTGTAAAAAAACCAGTAAACCAGGCGTTTATCAGCTTATCGCGAAACGCGACGACAAATGGGAAGAAGCGTTAGCGTACGTTGAAAGCCGTATGTTGCTGACCAATGAAAATATTTTTGCGGACCCAATGAATCGTATCCGTGCGGATAAATTCATTCGCTCCCGCATTGCTGAAGCGAAAAACTGTATCGCGAATATTTTAGAAACCTGTCAGTACGGTCAATTTTCGTTGCGCCAGTACTTGCCTCAAATTCGAGAGTTTCTCTCGTCTATCGGTGAGGCACATAGTGCTTACAACACAGCACTAAAACTAAAAAATATGGGTATTAACGCTAAGTTCGTTGACCTGTCTGGTTGGGATAATCAAGCGCCAAGAAGCCTTGATGAGTCGATTAGTGACGCGTTTGCTGATATCGATGTATCAAAAGAACTGCCAATCGTGACAGGTTATGCTTACTGTAAAGAGGGCCTAATGCACACTTATGACCGAGGTTATAGTGAGATGACATTTAGCCGAATTGCAGCAATAACAAAAGCGGATTTAGCAGTAATTCACAAAGAGTACCACTTGAGCTCAGCAGACCCACGCGTTGTTGGTCCTGAAAAAGTATTACCAATTGGTAGTACAAACTATGACGTAGCAGACCAACTTGCGAACCTTGGCATGGAAGCGATTCACCCAAATGCCGCTGCGGGTTTACGTGAAAGTGGTATTGAGCTACAGATTAAAAATACATTCGAACCTGAACACGAAGGTACTTTGATCTCTTCAAGCTATCGTCCGGAAGAAGACAAAGTCGAGATCATCGCAGGTAAAGAGAAAGTATTTGCACTGCATTTGTTTGACCAAGCAATGGTAGGAAAAGCCGATAACGTTAGTTACGAATTGATGGAAATCATCTCCGATGCTCGTGTAAGTTTGGTTGGTAAAGAGATGAACGCTAACTCTATTACTTACTATCTAGGTGGCAGTACTGATAGCTTAAACAAAGTATTGTATAAAGCCGAGAAACGTTATCCGAATGCCTCGATTAAAGGTCGTATGGTCGCGCTTATCTCAGCCATTGGTTCTCAAATTGATACCAACAAGACGTTGGCAAAAGGTGTACTTGCATTGATGAATAATGGCGTTACGCCAGTTGCACTGCACTCATCATTGAGAAATGTAAATGTGCAATTTGTTGTCGGTGATAAGGAATACCAGCACGCGATTTGCGCATTGCATGATGAGTTTTTCCAAAGTAGCAGTTTAGCTAAATCGGTTAATGTGGCTTAGTTTATCCACGGTTAAAATACAAAGGAGAGCAGGTTAGCTCTCCTTTTTTTGTTTTTCAGTTTGTACTCACAATGCCCACTTTGTATAGGCTAAACAGGCGATTTAAGTAAGTTCCTATGTGGCGATACACATAAGCCAGCAGAATGGTCTGCTGGCTTATGTTACTGATTAACTAACGTTAACTTAGTTTACTTAAACTTGCTGATTTCTTGTTCAACTTTGTCTAGTTGTTGCAGCTTCTCTTGCATTTTTAGAGAGTCGTAGTTTAGTGAAGCAGGGTTCATCGCTGTGCCACGCTGCATTGGGTATTCTGGGAGTGTTTTAAAGAACTCTCCCACAACGTCTTGTACAGGTACAAATAGCCACATGTTGTCAGCCATCCAACGCAAGTACATTTGTGATTCGCTTGGGCCTTTTTCGAATGGGTCAGCGCGTAGGTGGATGATTTTAGGCCAGTTCGGAGCAAAACGAACTGCGTTACTTAGGTTCCCTTCAAGCGTTGCAAAGTGAAGTTTCCAGTCATTCCAGCGGACAGCGTTTAATTCACCATTAGACGTAAAGTAAAGCAGCGACTCACGAGGGCCTTTTTCTTCCTTACCTTCAAAGTATGGCATGAAGTTATAACCATCTAAATGTACACGCCACTCTTTGCCATTTGCTTTGTAGCCTTCTGCCAGTTTTTCTTTTACATCAGGTACGCCAGCAGCTGCCAATAATGTAGGCAACCAGTCTTGGTGTGCCATCATTTCATTGATCTTGGTTCCTGGCTTAATTACGCCTGGCCAACGAACCAGTTGAGGAACACGCATACCGCCTTCCCAAGTTGTACCTTTTTCACCATGGAATGGTGTTGCGCCACCATCTGGCCAAGTCATGGTTTCTGCGCCGTTGTCCGTTGAGTAGATAACGATAGTGTTGTCTGCAACACCTAGCTCATCCAGCTTGTCGAGTAAAACACCTACATGATCATCATGTTCCAGCATACCATCGGCATAAATGCTTACACCTGATTTACCTTGGTATTTTTCCTGCAAGCGAGTCCAAACGTGCATACGAGTGGCGTTATGCCAAATAAAGAAGGGTTTATCCGCCTTAACTGCTTTTTCCATAAATGCCAAAGAGCTCTCTAGGAACTCTTCATCTGCGTGCTCCATACGTTTTCGTGTCATCGGGCCAGTGTCTTCAATCTTACCGTCGGCATAAGACTTAATGACACCACGAGGGCCATAGTTTTTACGAAACTCTGGGTCTTTAGGGTAGTAATAAGTTTCAGGCTCTTCTTCTGCGTTTAGGTGATATAAGTTACCGAAGAATTCGTCAAAGCCGTGTTTGGTCGGTAAGTGCTTATCTTGGTCACCTAAGTGGTTTTTACCAAATTGACCCGTCATGTAACCTTGTTCTTTTAACAGATCTGCAATGGTTGGCGCCCAATCAGGTATACCGTGGTCAGAGCCTGGCATACCAATTGTTAACAAACCCGTACGAAATGGCTCTTCACCTGTAATAAAGGCCGCGCGACCAGCAGTACAAGACTGTTGTCCGTAGTGATCTGTGAACAACGCGCCTTCATTCGCTATACGGTCGATGTTTGGCGTTTTGTAACTCATCATACCTTGGTTGTATGCGCTGATATTCCAGTAGCCGATATCGTCACCAAAAATTGCCAGAATATTCGGTTTGTCGGCTGCCATAGCGGCACTGGACGCCGCTAACAGTCCTGCGCCTACAGCGATTTTGCTCAATTGATTTGCCATAAAAACTCCAGATTGTTGAGAGTAAAGATAAGCACAAGTGAGCCTTATGCTTAGTTGCTGCATAAGTTAATGATGTATATAGAAAAATCCTCTTATACTCGATATAACCATAAGTTATTGCTAGGTTGTAACCATGTGTTAATTAAAAAGAAATAGGATTGTTCTGTTAGTTTGTAGAGATTCGTAAAGTAGATTTAGATCACTTAAGAGCCTTATTTTTATTGCGTAGTAGAAGAGGGGATGGAAATGAAAAACAATAGGATGCTCGCTTGTTTTACGGTCCTAAAGCAATACTAAAGTCGTTATGTATTGCTTGTAATTATTTGTATAACCAGTGATTTAGTGTCTATATTGATTTAGGTTGTACATTATAAATATAAGGATATCTATGAGTCAGTGGGCAGGCCGGTTTCGCATTTTATTGCTGGTCAACGTTGTTGTCAGTTTTATGGCTTTTTCTCAAGAGTTATTAATAGAGAAACCAAATATTCCTTCAGGCTTAAATCCGGAATATGCTGGCACACAAGCTTGTATAGATTGCCACCAAAACGAGGTAGCGGCCTGGAAAGGGTCACATCACGATATGGCCATGAAGCATGCAAGTACAACCTCTGTACGTGGTGATTTTGATAACCATGTTGTAACGCACAAAGGAATGCCTAATCGTTTTTTTAAAAAAGGCGACGAATTTTGGGTCAATATTCAAGGTGCTGACGGGCAATGGCATGACTATAAGATCAGCTATACATTTGGCTGGGAGCCATTACAGCAGTACATGGTCGAGTTTGAAGATGGCCGCGTGCAGCTTATTCCTTTTGCTTGGGACACAAGAGCTAAAGTTGAAGGGGGACAGCGTTGGTTTCATCTTTATCCAGAAACGACAACAACGGATGAATTCTATTGGACCAATACCGGGCAAAATTGGAACTTCATGTGTGCTGATTGCCATTCAACGAACCTAAAGAAGAATTACGACGCTGACAAAAACACTTACAACAGCTCATGGTCAGAGATTAATGTGGGATGCGAAGCATGCCATGGTCCCGCTAGTCAGCACATAGAACTGGCCAAGAAATACAAAAATGCTGGCACTTCTTTTGAGCATGACAGCCATTATGGCTTTGATCGAAATTTGTCTAAAGCAGTGTCGGATTGGGTGTTTGAGGAAGGCCATAGTACGTTACAGCCGAAATCAATTGAAGCAACCAATCAAGTGCAAACATGCGCTCAATGCCATAGTCGCCGAACCCAGTTAAATGAAACAGGTGATCATGTTAAAGGTTCCTTTTTTGATAAATATCGCTTAAGTCTTATAACACCTGAACTCTACTATCATGATGGACAGATTTACGACGAAGATTATGTTTATGGTTCGTTTCTTCAATCTGAAATGGCGGAGAAGGGGGTCACGTGCACTAATTGCCATGATCCACACACGGCAGAATTGACGATCCCAGAAGAGGCAGTATGTTCGCAATGCCATATTGCATCGGAATATACACCTGAAAAGCATACCTTTCATAAGGCTGGATCTGAAGCATCGCAATGTACGACTTGTCACATGCCAGAAACGACTTACATGCAAGTCGATCCTCGTAGAGACCACGGTTGGCATATTCCACGACCGGATTTGAGCAAACATATTGGAACGCCCAATGTTTGCATGTCTTGCCATGAAGATAAAAGCAATCAATGGGCCGATGAACAGATAGCAAAATGGTACCCGAATTCGAAGTATCGTAATCAGCAACATTTTGCTGTCGCATTTTATGCGGATTCAATTGGTCATCAAGGAGCAGCAAATGCGTTGGCATACTCTGCTCAGGATTCGTCGTTAAAAGACATTATTCGTGCTTCAGCCCTGGAGAGAATGGGGGGCAATACTGACCAAAATACAACAGTATCTTTGGCTAGGGCCGTTAAGAATGAGAATGAAATGGTTCGATTAGGGGCAATTTCAGGCTCGTCTGGTTATGAATTTCATGATCGGTGGCGGATTCTAGAGCCATTGCTTGGTGACCCGGTGCTTTCAGTGAGAGCGGAAGCTGCCTCGGTGCTGGTAGCGAACTACGCACAAATGACCCCTTTACAAAAAGATATCATTAAATCGCCTTTAGAAGAGTACATGGAAATTCAAGAGTTTAATGCCGATCGTGGTTTCGGAAGAACCAATTTGGCGAATGTGTACCGCAGCTTAGGTGAAATCGACAAAGCGGCCGAGCTGTATAAACAAGCGATCAGCATCGAACCCTATTTCGAAAATAGCTACGTTAACCTAGCAGATTTGTATCGTCACCTAGGTAAAGAAGAAGCTGCGCTCACGGTGCTACAACAAGGGATGAAAGCTCAACCTAAATCCAGCACATTACCATACAGCGCAGGTCTTTCTTTGTTGCGTCAAGGCAAAGCTGATGATGCGAAAAAGCTACTTAGACGCGCCGCAGAAATTGGTGAAACTAATGCTCATTATTGGTACGTGTACGGTCTAGCTCTAGAAAAAAGCGATGTTCTAGAAGCCAGTAAAGCGTTGCAAACAGCATTTGAAGTCGGTGGCAATCCACAGCACTTGTATGCTCAATGCGAGGTTCTAGCGAGAAATCATAAAAAAGGTGCTGTCGCTTTTGCTTTCGATAGGTGCATACAAGAGCTTAGTCACTATGCACCTAAACAAGCTATTGATCAGCTTAAAGCCTCTATTGTCGGGGTCAATAGGAGCTAATTACCAAAAGTGGAGCTTTTATCGCTCCACTTTTTTCTTACTTAGTTTAATCAGCGTCTTTCGCTAATCTCAGCCCCATGTCGGACATGATGACTGACTGGCTAGCAAAATCGCGACGATAGTTTTCGGATTCGTCAGCATCATAGGCAAAGCTACCACCTCGTACAGACTTGTGTGCAAGGCTTTCTTTTTCATCTTTTGCGTTTACCGGATTATCACTTGGTGCTGATTTGTAATAACCTTCATCAAACGCATCAATAACAAACTCACCAACATTACCCGTCATATCGTATAAGCCAAGCTCATTCGGTTTTTTCTGACCTACCTTGTGTGCCTTATTGTTTGAGTTACTGGCATACCAGGCAACGTCGTTAATATCATCAGCTCCCGCGTAAGTGAATCCTTGACTTAGATTCCCCCCTTTCGCTGCAAACTCCCATTCTGCTTCTGTGGGTAAACGATAGTGCTCTCCCGTTTTTTCATTCAATTTCTTTATAAAATAATTGGCTTGTTGCCAGCTAATGTTATTTACGGGCGTATTTGGGTTTCTAAAATAACTCAGAGAAGAGCCTGTAACCGATTCGAATAACTCTTGGGTTACCTCAAATTTTGCCAAATAGAAATCTTCCACGCGAACGGTGCGAGCCGGGCGCTCGGATTTATTTGCTGACGGATTATCCGAGCCCATCGTAAATTGTCCACCTTCAATAAGAACCATATCTTGATCGATTTTTTGGGCAAGAGGGCTAGGTTGTGTTGTTGCACATCCAGTCATAATTAGCGAAATCGAAATAGCGGCACCAAGGTAAAGAGTATTACTTTTGGAATGCTTCATAGGGGAGCTCCATCAACATTTATGATCAAAGAATTTTATCAGGCAAGTCTATGAAAAACAGTTATACACACTATAACAAGCGCCACGAATAATTGAACATTATCATCACACTAGGCGATTAACTTAATGATTAGTCTTAGCGCCGTTGGGCACAGGCTAGCAACTAAGAAGGTGATGAATGCACATAACTCAAGGTCCGCAGTTCAATGGAAAAGCATCCAAGCGATTACATGTCATGGCGAAACCTATCGGTGCAGTGTGCAATATCGATTGCACCTATTGTTACTACCTAAGCAAACAAGATTTACTTGAGTACAAGCCAGGCTGCTCACCAGTCATGGATGAGGAAACGCTCGAGACCTATATCCGTCAATATATAGCGGGACAAAATACACCTGAAATTATTTTCTCTTGGCAGGGTGGTGAGCCGACAATGCTAGGTTTGGATTATTTCAAGACAATTGTTGAGCTACAGAATAAATACCGTCCCGATGGCATTACGATCTCCAATGACCTCCAGACTAATGGCACACTGCTTAACGATGAATGGTGTGAGTTTTTAAAGGCGAACAACTTTCTCGTCGGTTTAAGCATTGATGGCCCAGAAATGATGCACAACGCTTACCGAACAAACCGAGCTGGTAGAGGCACATTCCGGCAAGTTATGAATGCGGTTGAATTATTACATAAGCACGAAGTAAAGTTTGCTACGCTCACTTGTGTTAACAACTTGACCGGCCGTAACCCACTTGAAGTGTACCGATTCTTGCGAGATGAAGTACGCTCCCCTCAAATGCAGTTTATTCCAATAGTTGAGCAGAAAACATTCAGAACAACCGCCCCTCAAACTTGGGAGCCAAACGAGCAACTAAAGCAAGGAGATAAACGGTTGATCCCAGGTCATAAAGATGCCGTTGTTGAGCCTTTTTGCGTTGCGGATGAAGCATGGGGAAATTTTCTGATCGCGATTTTCAATGAATGGGTTTTACACGATATCGGCAACGTGTTTGTGCAGTACTTTGAAGCCAGTATCGAAACCTGGATGGGCAGAAAAAACCCACTGTGTACGTTAGGTGAAATCTGCGGGAAGGGCTTAGCAATGGAGCCTAATGGTGATGTGTTTGCGTGTGATCATTACGTGTACCCAGAATATAAGGTTGGAAACATTCATCACGAAAAGCTCGATACGCTCGCTTATAGCTCTGAGCAGCAGAAATTTGGGTTTGCTAAAAGTCGTACGCTGCCCCAACAGTGCCTTCAATGTGATTATCAATTTGCATGTTTTGGAGAATGTCCCAAAAACCGTTTTATCCGTACTAGGCAAGGTGAGCCTGGTCTTAATTATCTCTGCGCGGGTTGGAAGAAGTTTTTTACCCATGTTGATCAGTCGATGGCGTACATCTTACGAGCGACAGGTAACCCAGTGGTTCACGGTAAATACAGTGACCAGATTCTACACCAGCAAGCTACTCAAACACAGACTGTGTTTGAAACGAAGTTTTAAGATAGTCACTACGCCTGCTACAGGCCCGGAAATGAAAGAATATAGGTTATTGAATGCAAAAAATTAAGCTGCTCTCTAAATCATTACTCGTGATCTCGATCGGCATTGCTGCGAGTCAAACAGCAGTGGCACAAGAAACAACATTGCTAGACCCAGATCAAGTATCGCCGACAACGGTTGTCACTCCACAAGAAGCTCAAATGACACCGGCGCAACGAGTCGAAAAGCTGTCTTATGATGCGCAAAATAAAAAGTTGTCTTCAGAAAAACGTATTGATGCTTTACGTGAGTTAGCCAACTATCCAAGCCAAAATGCATTGGTTGCAGTTGCGCGTGGGTTGCAGGATGAAGATGCAGGTATTCGCGAAGCTGCGATCGTGGGAGCACAACCATATATGATTGAGCACCGTTGGCGTTTGATTTCACCATTATTGAGTGATGACGCCGCCATGGTGCGAATTACAGCAGCGATTAACCTCGTTCGAGATTACGCCAATTTGAGTTCGGAGCAACAGCAGTCACTTGAGGGGCCTGTTTCAGAGCTGACAGCACACTTGTCCAGTAAGAACGATAATGTTTCCAAGTTATTACTTGCAGACGTTTACCGTTGGCATCGTGATTGGGATAAAGCGGCGCTGATATACCCAGAGTTAACTAAGCTTGAGCCAAACAACCCTCAAGTTTGGTTAAGCTATGCAGACAACTTCCGAGCGCAACAGCTAGACCAAAAAGCTATCAACGTGCTTGACGAGGGTATCAAGCTAAATTCAGAAGATGCCTCGCTGCATTATTCTAAATCTCTCGCTTTGGTTAGATTAGACAAAAAGAAAGAAGCGGCGTTTGAAATAGACAAAGCTGCGACGATGGCAACGACGAACAGTTACTTTTGGTATTTAAATGGTGTTCTGCAAGAAGAGTTAGACTTGAAGAAGTCTGTCAACGCTTTTGAGCAAGCGTATTTGATATCCGGTGCTCCAGAACAATTGTATGCCGTGTGTGACATCTATGTCAGATACGGCAACCCTAAAACGGATGACTGTTTAACAGAGCTAACGAAGGTCGCTCCCGACTATGTTATTGAAGAGCTCAATCAGAAAAAGGGACGTAAAAGTGCCTCTACATCAGTTGAAGCCAATGAATTTAAACTCTAATCGGTAAATTCCATGTTCCTATTTCAATAAAATAGTGAACCAATTTAGTGACGGCGTCACTCTTTGGTGGCCGTTGGATATGTCAGTTCAATATGCGCCTGTTTCAATTGAACTATACTTTTGATTGGATTCGCACCTAGCACCTCAATATAAGGAATTAAGATGGCTATAAAGTTAAAGGCGATTGTCTTAGCAACAGGTTTAGCTCTGTCTAGTTACGCTGTTGCTGCTGATATGCAAGATCCACTTCCGTCATGGAACAACACTGACGCTAAGCAAGCTATTATGGCGTTTGTTACGAAAACAACGACCCAAGGTTCGGATTCCTATGTGCCTGAAAGCCAACGAATCGCGACGTTTGATAATGATGGAACACTTTGGGCAGAAAAGCCTGTTTATCTACAGTTGTTTTTTGCGATCGATAGAGTAAAAGAAATGGCCTCTGAGCATCCTGATTGGAAGACAACCGAACCCTTTGCTTCCGCATTAAAAGGTGACATGGAGGGGATTGGTAAACAAGGACTCGAAGGTGTAATGAAGCTTGTTATGGCAACCCATTCTGGAATGTCTACTGAACAGTTTCATCAAGAAGTTAAGGAATGGTTGAAAACGGCTGTCCATCCAACAACGGGTAGACCATACACTGAAATGGTCTATCAACCTATGCTCGAACTGCTCGACTATTTAAGAGCGAACGACTATCAGACCTACATCGTTTCTGGAGGCGGTATTGAATTTATGCGCGTTTGGGCGCCGGAAGTATACGGCATTCCAACGCAAAACATCGTGGGGACGACGTTAAAGGCGGAATATCAAAGTGTTGATGGAAAACCTACCATCCTACGCATGCCGGAAATAGACTTCGTCAATGACAAAGCAGTAAAGCCTGTGACGATTCAAAACTTCATTGGCAAACGTCCGGTCATGGCGTTTGGTAATTCTGATGGTGATTTACAGATGTTAGAGTGGACGAAAGCAGGTTCAGGTCCAAGATTTTCTGCGATTATCCATCACACGGATGACAAGCGCGAATGGGCGTATGATAAAGATTCTCATGTTGGTAAGTTAGATGAATCGTTTAAAGTAGGTGAAGAGCAAGGTTGGCTATTTGTCGATATGAAACAAGATTGGAATCAAGTGTTTAAAGAGAGCACTAAATGATAATCTTTGTTTGACCATAACTTGCTGCAACCAAACAATTGCAACGAAATAAAAGGCCTCACAATTGAGGCCTTAGTTAATTCCACAGTAGCTTCGATACCTAGGGTCTAGTTTCTAGGTTGCTGTGTCATTGTTTCTACCACTTTTTCAATACTTAACGAGCTACCTTTCGTGGCAGGGAACTCCTTGAATGTCTCTAGGAACTTACGCACGATAGCTTGAGCAGGAACGAACATCCACATTTGATCAGCGTAAAAATGTCTGACGTAAAGTGCTGCATCTGGACCGACCTCAAATGGATCCATACGAAGGTTTACAATCAAAGGCCAACTAGGTGTTTTGCGGTATGCCTCATTAATGGCACCTTCCATAATACTGAAGTGGATCTTCCAGTCTTTATAACGAACGGCGTTTAAATTACCACCAGCATCGAAGTAAAAGATTTCTTTGCGTGCGCCTTCGTCAGCTTTACCAGTCAGCAGATCAAGTTGGTTGTAGCCATCTAAATGTGCTTTAAAGGTTTTGCCCGCTGCTTTATGACCCTTCAATAGTTTTTCTTTCACATCTGGTTCGCCCACAGCTGCGAGTAGAGTTGGCATCCAGTCTTCTTGTGAAAAGATATCGTTGATAACCGTTCCTGGTTTAATGTTTCCAGGCCAGCGTACCATCATCGGAACGCGGAATCCGCCTTCCCAAGTCGTACCTTTTTCGCCCTTGAACGGTGTAGTACCACCATCTGGCCAGGTAAATTTCTCAGCGCCATTATCAGTACTAAAAACAACAATGGTGTTATCTGCTACGCCTAGCTCTTCAAGTTTATCAAGCATGACACCTACTTGATCATCTAGGTCCATCATGCCATCGGCGTATAAGCCGTAACCTGACTTCCCTTGATATTCTTCACTCAAATGTGTCCAGACGTGCATACGGGTTGAGTTATGCCAAATAAAGAATGGTTTGTCTTCTTTTACTGCTTTTTCCATAAATGCCAAGCTAGCATCCATGAACTCTCGGTCTACGTTTTCCATACGCTTACGAGTAAGGGGACCTGTGTCCTCGATTTTGCCATCCGCAGTCGCCTTCAACACGCCTCGAGGTCCGAATTTTTTACGAAACTCTGGATCTTTTGGATAAAACTCAGACTCAGGCTCTTCTTCCGCGTTTAAATGGTATAGGTTACCAAAGAACTCATCAAACCCATGGTTAGTTGGTAGGTGCTCATCTTGATCACCAAGGTGGTTTTTACCAAACTGACCAGACACATAGCCGTGATTTTTAAGTAACTCTGCGATAGTAGGATCTTTCGATTGAATACCCTCTTTTGCGCCGGGCATACCAATAGTCAATAGACCGGTACGAAACGGATGTTGACCCAGAATAAATGAGGCTCGTCCGGCAGTACAACTCTGTTGTGCATAAGCGTCTGTGAAAATGGCACCTTCATTGGCGATTTTATCAATGTTAGGAGTCTTCCCTCCCATCATACCATTGTGATACGCACTAATGTTGTATACACCTACATCGTCACCCCAGAACACAAGGATGTTGGGCTTATCGGCAGCAAAGGCTGTGGACGCAGCTAATGTACCGACCAATGCCATTACCTTTTTAATCGAGTTTCGCATGAAAATCCTCCGCGATAAATGAATCCATTATCGTTATATAACGTTACTAATTGTGTTCATCATGGCGAAGTCGAGTGAGATGACACCAAATGAGACAATGTAGTCAGTTGAATATAGTAGAGGTTTTTTGTTGCTTCCAAGTAATCCCTGTTTTTCAAAAATGTTAACTAACATGGACTAGACTTTAGTGTGTTTTAAGTGTGATAAGACGCACTTACAGGATTGAATTTCAATGAAAGGCGACACTATGAAAAATAAACTAGCAACTATCCTGTTTCTATGTATCCCGTTAGAAGTGGTTGCGGAAGAGACACCAAATGTCGTGGTAATGTTGGTTGATAACCTTGGGTGGGGGGAACTAAGTTCCTATGGGAGTACCAGAGGTGTTGAAACTAAAAACTTAGATCAACTTGCTAGAGAAGGTGTACGCCTTACTAATTTTAATGTGGAACCGCAATGCACGCCAACTCGCTCCTCATTCATGACGGGGAGGCGAGCGCTTAGATCTGGGACAGATAAGGTTGTTTGGGGAGTGCCTTACGGTATGGTGAACTGGGAGATAACCATTGCAGAGAAGTTTAAGGAACAAGGATATAACACGAGCCTTTACGGGAAATGGCATTTGGGAGACCAAAAAGGGCGCTTTCCAACGGATCAAGGCTTTGATGAATGGTATGGCATTGCAAATACGACGGATGAGTCAGAATATAGCTCTCAACCCGGTTATAAAGCTATATTACCTAAACCTCAAATCCTTTCAGCTAGAGCAGGGCAGGATCCTAAAGGGGTCAAAGAATATAATTTGGACTCACGTAGAACGATTGACAGTGAGCTAGTTGAACATGCCACAGATTTTATAAATCGAAATGTGAAAGAGAATAAGCCATTTTTCTCTGTAATTACTTTTACTCAACCACATTTACCGACGCTACCTCATCCTGATTTTATTGGTAAAACAGGCAAAGGAAATTACTCAGATGTGTTAGCTGAGATAGATTTTCGAGCTGGGCAAGTTATTGGTGCAATAGAAAAAGCAGGAATTAAAGACAATACACTAGTGATTTGGTTTTCTGACAACGGTCCAGAGTGGCATATGCCATACCAAGGCTCTAGCGGACCATGGCGTGGTGCGTACTTTACGGCTCTTGAAGGCTCTCTCCGAACACCATTTATTGCCTCTTGGCCTAACCACATCAAACCGGGCAGAGTGAGTGATGAAATTATCCATGTTGTGGATCTATTTGCCTCACTTTCTCATGTCGGTGGATACAAATTACCAAGCGATAGAACAATAGATAGTATTGATCAGTGGGCCTTTTTAAAGGGAGATAGTGAAAAGTCTAGTCGAGATGGTTTCATCGTTAACAATGGATCTGAAACCTACGCTTATAAGTGGGAAAATTACAAGATGCACTTTATTGATCAAGATATCATGCCGGAGAAAGGGCGCCCATTACAGATCCCTGAAATATACAATTTGATTGATGACCCTAAAGAGGAGTTTGATTTAAGAAATAATGCCACATGGTTATTTCCTATCATGATAGGAAAGAGAGTAAAGTTTGAATCTTCCGTTTCAACAAGCTGCGATACGATTCCTTTCCCTGCTCCATTTGGATATGAGCCCGATTGTAGCAAGGGGAATTTCAATCAATTTCCAGTGGATGGATTACGCCAGAAGTAGTTTACCCCAATGGCTCTTTCTCGCATACATGAGGTATGTTTTTGGTTCAATATCTCATTAGAGCCATTTAGGGCCATGTTTTTTCTAGTTTCATTTGAACAGTCATATTCGTCGACCATACTTAAAGTTCGTTGTTTCATATGGGGCGGATTATGCAGCCAATACTCTACATTCAAATCGGTAATGTTCTTTGGGCGGTTTTAAGTGACGGTTCTTGGATCCAAATGTTGCCCAACGAACAATTAGTTCCAGAAGTAGAGGTGGTTGTTCTTAATACTGACATTCTCGATATTGCATTTAATGAAGATACAACAAGTGAGGATGAATCGAGTTCGAATGATCTTTTAATTGCATCTCAAAACGGTATTGAATCCACTTTTAATCAGAGCGTTCGAGATTTTAGTGAGTCTTCTGGTGGGTTAAGTTTTGTTGCCTATATTCGCGCTGTTTTACCTGAGCAACTCGTTTCTAATGGCTATGTTACTAGGCCAGCAGTGCAAGAAAGAGAGAACCCAACTTCTGAGACTCAGGCTCCTGAGCGGTTGAATCCCGATGCTATATTAACGGTGGATATTCTTGATGGCGGCGATGGATACGAAAACCAGTTTGAAGTTCCTAGTGTCACGATTCAAGGTGACGCACTCAAGATAAGCGATGAGTGGCTTGTTACTATCACCATTACCGACAGCCTCAATAATTCCATTACTGTTACAACGACCGTAGAGAATGAGGCTTATACCCTATCAGACGTTGATCTGTCTTCTCTTGCTGAAGGGCCGCTTACGGTGACTTCTGTGGTTTCTGACATTTATGGCAATAACCTGAACGCCGTCGATACGACCATTAAAGATACGCTTGCAACGGTGAACGTCAATTTTGATGGTGGAGGGGATGAGTATTTAAATCAGTACGAAATCGCGACTACTCGCCTCGAAGGGACGATTGAAAACATTGAAGATGGCCAGCGTATCCAAGTTACGGTAACCGACTCGTTAGGAGCGGTCATAAACTTAGAAACGGTGGTGACTGGTGGAAGTTGGTCTCTGGACGACGTTGACCTCTCTGGGTTGTCTGAAGGTACGCTGACAGTTGTTGCTGAGAGTATAGATATAGCGGGCAACCCTGCAACCAGTGAAAACACCATCATCAAAGATACGCTCGCAAGTGTGACGGCGGACGTTGACGATGGCGGAGACGGCTATTTAAACATTGAAGAGCGCCAATCTGTCACTTTGTCAGGGCAAGTCAGTGATGTTGAAAATGGTCAGACGGTTTCTGTCACGGTTCAAGACAGCTCGGGGGGGATGCTCTCGTTCAATACCGTTGTCGTTGATGGTATGTGGCAAGTCGAAGGGGCGAACTTATCCACGTTAGCCGATGGGGCGTTAACCGTATCTGCCTCCGTGAATGATGTGGCGGGCAACCAAGCGAAAGCGATGGATGAGGCTACGACCATAGATGCCACAGCTCCCACCATTGATATAGATACGGATTTTTATATTAGCGGTGGTCTTGCCATTGATGATTTCCGTGAGGGTATAGTCACGGAAATGAGAGGGACAACCAGTGGTGTAGAGCAAGGTCTGGCGGTGACGATTCGGGTAAGTGACGGAGACAGCACGCTGAATTTTACTGGCCTTGTTGATGCATCAGGTTCGTGGACAGTAACCGGAATTGACGTAAACACTCTCAATCTAAACAACACGTGGACCATTGAAGCAGAAGTGTTGGATGCCGCCGGCAACCACGCGGTCGATACCATGCCGACAATAGTGCTACCCGGTTCAACGGTATTTTCTGAAAACATCGTTGGATTTTTTGGTGAGCAAAGCAGCTCGGCAGCCATCAACATAGAAAATGGTGTGCCAGCACTGCATGCAGAGCAACCAAGTTTGAGTGCGCTTACATCGGTCGGTCAATCTATTAACGTTGTTGTTGCAGAAGATGGGTTGAGCTTACAAGGAACATCGACTGACGACCGATTAGTTTTCTCAGCAGAAGTCAATGATGATGGTACGGTTCAAATTACTTTTTATGAAGCGATTGATCATGGTGTAGGTCAAGATGAGCTGGTGACTAACGTATTGGTTGAAAGCATTCAAAGTGATGCTGACGGCACACAAGAGGCTGTTGTGGCTCCCCTAGAAATCGCCATCCTTGATGCCGATCCAGTGATCGAAAATGAGTCATATAGTGTAACCGAAGGCCAAGTCATTTCTGGCAATGTACTGGAGAATGACATTGATATTGATGGTGACTTGTACATTCGATATGTCAGAGCCGGAGGAGAGATCCAGTCTGTCCCTGATGGTGGCTCAGTAAGTTTTAGTCTAGAGAAGGGTGAATTAACCGTATTTTCAGATGGCTCTTGGCAGTTGAATGCCAGTCGCAACTTAGATCACACGGTTGAGCAAAGTCTCGTTTTTGATTATCTCGCAGCCGATGATTCAAAAGATTACGGTGTAGCAACCGCAACTATCGACATTATAGATGGCCAAGCGGGTTATGTAGGCAGCGCTACTATAAACGCAGCAGAAGTACCTCTGGGAGAGGCATTATTAACCACCGAAGGCAGTGTTAATGTGATTGCTGGCTCTGATAACCCTGATCCGACTAGTTTGTATTTTGGTGGGGCATCCATTACTAAGTTAGAGGCATTAGGGCTTACAAGCTCAGTCTCTGATAATGAGCTTAGCTACACGTTAAGTTCCAGTGGAAAGCAAATCACAGCATTTGCTAATGGTGTCACTGTATTTACGTTAACATTGAGTGGCATTGAGTCGGGTAACGATGTACTAGCTTCAATCTCGCTTACTCTTGATCATCCTATCGATCAATTCAATAGTAGTGATACGGTCACTTTCCCGCTGACCATTGGAGGGACAGATCTAGACTCCACACCGCTTGTAGAGAATGAAATTGATTTCGTGTTGAAAGATGGTGTTGATCCTACGTTGAGCAACTTGACTGTTGTTGCAATGGAAGAGATTAATCTAGAAAGTGGGGCAATCTTTAAGACTGGGAGCCTTCAACTCGATATCGGGAGTGATTATGTTGACTCTCTTCGATTTAGCGAATTAAACCAGCCCACATTAGTGAGTAGTGAAAGTGAGTTGCTTTACCGTCTGTCTGATGACGGTACGACAATTACTGGCTATATCTTAGAAGGTGGGGTGGAAGTAAATATTTTTCAATCGAAACTATTATCCACATTACCTGTAGAGTCGAGTAGTGAAATAGAGTATTCCTTTGAATTATATCGCTCTTTCGATCTGTCAAAAGATCAAATCCTGGATATACCATTGTTAGTTAATGCAACAGATTCAGACGGTGACACCACCTCCGTAACATTGGATATTACCTTAGAGGCAATTGAAGGTTTGAACGATGATGCCTCTTTAACGGTGGATATTCTTGATGGCGGCGATGGATACGAAAACCAGTTTGAAGTTCCTAGTGTCACGATTCAAGGTGACGCACTCAAGATAAGCGATGAGTGGCTTGTTACTATCACCATTACCGACAGCCTCAATAATTCCATTACTGTTACAACGACCGTAGAGAATGAGGCTTATACCCTATCAGACGTTGATCTGTCTTCTCTTGCTGAAGGGCCGCTTACGGTGACTTCTGTGGTTTCTGACATTTATGGCAATAACCTGAACGCCGTCGATACGACCATTAAAGATACGCTTGCAACGGTGAACGTCAATTTTGATGGTGGAGGGGATGAGTATTTAAATCAGTACGAAATCGCGACTACTCGCCTCGAAGGGACGATTGAAAACATTGAAGATGGCCAGCGTATCCAAGTTACGGTAACCGACTCGTTAGGAGCGGTCATAAACTTAGAAACGGTGGTGACTGGTGGAAGTTGGTCTCTGGACGACGTTGACCTCTCTGGGTTGTCTGAAGGTACGCTGACAGTTGTTGCTGAGAGTATAGATATAGCGGGCAACCCTGCAACCAGTGAAAACACCATCATCAAAGATACGCTCGCAAGTGTGACGGCGGACGTTGACGATGGCGGAGACGGCTATTTAAACATTGAAGAGCGCCAATCTGTCACTTTGTCAGGGCAAGTCAGTGATGTTGAAAATGGTCAGACGGTTTCTGTCACGGTTCAAGACAGCTCGGGGGGGATGCTCTCGTTCAATACCGTTGTCGTTGATGGTATGTGGCAAGTCGAAGGGGCGAACTTATCCACGTTAGCCGATGGGGCGTTAACCGTATCTGCCTCCGTGAATGATGTGGCGGGCAACCAAGCGAAAGCGATGGATGAGGCTACGACCATAGATGCCACAGCTCCCACCATTGATATAGATACGGATTTTTATATTAGCGGTGGTCTTGCCATTGATGATTTCCGTGAGGGTATAGTCACGGAAATGAGAGGGACAACCAGTGGTGTAGAGCAAGGTCTGGCGGTGACGATTCGGGTACGTGACGGAGACAGCACGCTGAATGTTACTGGCCTTGTTGATGCATCAGGGTCGTGGACAGTAACCGGAATTGACGTAAACACTCTCAATCTAAACAACACGTGGACCATTGAAGCAGAAGTGTTGGATGCCGCCGGCAACCACGCGGTCGATACCATGCCGACAATAGTGCTACCCGGTTCAACGGTATTTTCTGAAAACATCGTTGGATTTTTTGGTGAGCAAAGCAGCTCGGCAGCCATCAACATAGAAAATGGTGTGCCAGCACTGCATGCAGAGCAACCAAGTTTGAGTGCGCTTACATCGGTCGGTCAATCTATTAACGTTGTTGTTGCAGAAGATGGGTTGAGCTTACAAGGAACATCGACTGACGACCGATTAGTTTTCTCAGCAGAAGTCAATGATGATGGTACGGTTCAAATTACTTTTTATGAAGCGATTGATCATGGTGTAGGTCAAGATGAGCTGGTGACTAACGTATTGGTTGAAAGCATTCAAAGTGATGCTGACGGTACACAAGAGACGGTTGTGGCACCGTTAACGATTACTATTTATGACTCTGATCCGGTGATTAGAGATGACACATACTCAGTCTTAGAAGATCAAACAATTACGGGCAATCTACTTGAAAATGATATTGATCTTGATGGAACACTTTATGTGAAATTTGTAGAGGCTGGCGGGGAGCAGAAGTCAATTCTAGAGGGGGGATCCGTAAGTTTTAGTTTAGAAAAAGGCGAATTAACCGTATTTTCTGATGGCTCTTGGCAGTTTGATGCAGGTCGAAACCTAGATCATTCGGTCGAGCAAAGTGTTTCTTTCAGCTATTTAGCTGCAGATGACTCCCAAGACTATGGCTTGGCTAACGCGACCATTGACATTACTGATGGACAAGCAGGTTACGTAGGCAATGCGACTATAGACGTAACAGAAGTCCCTTTGGATGGCCCGATATTGAACTTTGAAGGAACTGTCAATATTGTCGCGGGCTCTGACAATCCGGATCCGAGTAGTTTGTATTTCGGTGGGTCATCTATTACTAAGTTAGAAGCATTAGGGCTTACAAGCTCAGTCTCTGATAATGAGCTTAGCTACACGTTAAGTTCCAGTGGAAAGCAAATTACAGCATTTGCGAATGGTGTCACTGTATTTACGTTAACATTGAGTGGCGTTGAGTCGGGTAACGATGTATTAGCTTCAATTTCACTTACTCTTGAGCACCCTATCGATCAATTCAATAGCAGTGATACGGTAACCTTCCCGTTGACCATTGGCGGCGTAGATTTAGATGCCACACCGCTTGTAGAGAATGAAATTGATTATGTTCTAAAGGATGGCGCAGACCCAACTTTAAATAATTTGAATGGGGTAGAAGTAAAAGAATCTGATCTCGCAAATGGAAGTGTGTTGAGCTCAGGGAATTTTCAAGTTGAGGTTGGCAGTGATTACCTCGAATCTTTGTCGTTCATCGTCTCTGAACAACCCTTGTTGACGAGTGGTGAACAAGTTGTGCTTTATCAAGTCTCTGCGGATGGCAAAACACTTGATGGTTATATTCTTGACGAAGATGGGCAAACTCAGATTCCCATCTTTCAAGCTACCCTCAATGCTTCATTACCTATTGATGCAAATAGCGACATTACCTACTCCTTTGAGCTTTTTCAGGCTCTCGACCAACAAGAAAATACTGATCCAAACGTACCTCTCGTTGTTACTGCAATCGACTCAGACCAAGATAACACGTCGGTCGTTTTAGACATTAATGTTATAGATAACGACAATGGACAAGCGCTAATCAATAGTGGCAATGTCGAGTTAACCGAAACACCTGTCGATACAAACATTGCTCCTGATGGGGTTTCAGCCATAGCGAATACGGATGTGATAGTTACGTCATCATTCGATCCGATTGTGTATCTGGGTGTTGACATAAATGATGGAGATACTGTCAAAACTACGCTTGGTGATGCTGTTACTTATAACGGAGAGGCTGTCACTTGGTACGATAACAATGATGGAAGCTTTGACGCAATTTCAGACACTGGAGACGTTGTATTTAGGGTCACGTTACCTAGTGACTTCTCTTTGCCATCAAATGATACGTCTACCGTTAATGTAACTGTAGAGCTTTATCACTCGCTTGACCATGTTTTAGGTGATGGGACGCAATTGTCGATCTCTATGCCCATCGTGGCGAGAGATTCTGATGGAAGCGAGATCTCTACGGAGTCCAACATACTGGTCTATGATGGCTTGTTTCCGGAACTAGTAATTACAGAGGGAATCACAGTCAATGAAAGCGGGTTGAATGATGATTCGCTTGATTCTGGCATCGAGGGCTCGTCACCATCCATTACGCTATTACAAGGTTCAGACTCTATCGCCAGTGTGAGCGTGAATATCGATATGTTCAATGCGCTCGGCTATAAAACAAGTAGTGGTAGCCTGGTTTCGCTTGATTCACCGGACTCGAATGGTTGGTTATATGCAAGAGATGAAAGCGAGCAAGACGTCTTTAGAATTAGATTTAATACCGATGGGACTGTCGAGTTTGATCTATACCGTGCACTTGAACACGATGAACCTGACGGTGTTCCAGCGGACGAGAACACATTAGAACTCAGTTTTTCAATTTATGCCGTTGATAAGGATGGCGACCAGTCTGAAGCTGAGACATATACCGTTAGTGTAGTGGATGATATCCCCGAAGACACAAGCTCACCAATAGAAATTGAACTTACCGAGGGGGATGAGTTTTCGGGAAACTGGTTTAGCAATAATGCCGACTTAATCAGTTCAGATGGCACGTTGATTTCAAGTTTGACCTATGCAGGTGAAACATACGATACGGCGAGTTCGGTATTTAGCAATGATGCTTGGACCATCGATTTAATCAATAGTAGTGATGGTAACTTAAAATATGGAACGCTGACTATTGCTCAAGATGGGACATTTACGCTAACTACCGAGCTTATTGTTAATACGCCTGTAGGTGGTTTGCTTGATGATCTAACGATAACTGTGACGGATGCAGACGGTGACCAAGCAAGCAGTGAAGCTCAATTAATTCTTGATGATGCTAGGGGCTTTATTCGAACCGTTAATGTAGATACGTTAGAAGATAATGGCGCGAATAATAGTGGAGACCCTACGCCAGTCGCGTTACCGATTAGAGTTTCTCCTGGGGATACGGAGAATAATGAGCGTGTTGAAGCGATAAGGATCTCTGTTGAATCTCTACAAGGAGGGGCTCTGTTTTTAGACGGAGTGCGCCTTGAAGATGATGATAATGACGGATTTATTAGTCTTTCTGGTACAGAGCTAATGGGGGTGGGTATATTCACCGTTCCAAATGGTGATCTCACTTATCAACCAGCGCTAAACCTGTCGGGCAACACTATCAAAGTTTCGTTAGCAGTGTCTGCATTAATCGTATCTGATGTCGAACCAGATGGTTTTGTATTACAAGGCAATAACACGTTAAATGTTAACGTTTTACCGGTTGCAGATTTGCCAGAGTGGTCTAATGATTCGGACTTTTCTTATCAAAGTGTTGAAGATTCCGCTGAATCACTTTCACTCAATATTGTTGCTGAAAAGTTTGACCAAGACGGTTCTGAAACGCTCCACTACCAAATTTCGAATATTCCAGATGGGCTTATATTAACACTTAACGGAAGTGCTATTGAGGAAGGGAAAGCGTATAGCCAATCCGAGTTAGATCAAATTGAAATCACATCTAACGAAAACTTAGCCGGAAGATTTACTTTTGATGTAACGGCAGTAACGACTGAGTCGGGTAGTGTGTTTGCCGATGAGCAAGATAAAACAGCGGAGATCACTGAGCAAGTTGTTATCGATATATCTCCAGATGCCGATGTGCCTGCGCTGACCGTTAAAAACATTCAGGGGCTTGAAGACCAAGCGATTGACTTAAAAGAGTACATCTTAGGGCGGCTCACTGACACAGATGGCTCGGAGTCTCTGTCTTATCGCATAGAAGTTCAAGATGGTTGGACATTGCCTGTCGGAGCTGGGATTACGCTTATCGGTATTAATACCTACCTAGTGACCTCCAATGCTCTAGCCAATTCGGAGGCGTTACTTCAACCAAAATCGGATATCAGCTCATTTACTGAATCTCTATCCCTTCAAGTAACCGCCATTTCAACAGAGTCGACTATTGATGGCTTAGCACCTCTTAATGAAACCGCCGAGAGCCAATCTGCAACCATTGACATTAAGCTAAAAGGCGTGGTCGATGAACCAATTGTTCTAGATGGTGGACAGGGGAATTGGCAATATGATCAAGCGACTAAAGTAATTAGTAATCTCTCTACGTTAGACGAAGATAACCTGATACAACTGGATTTTATCATCCAGACATCAGACGACGATCTATCAGAAGAAATTAATATCTTGCTTCAGAACATCCCTTTAGGAACACAACTGACAGATGTAAATGGTGACCCTATTGTTCTTCCAATTGCTTACGTGGACCCAATAACGGGGCCAGTTTATCAGGTCTCAAACGCTGTTCTTGAAAACACTTACCTCAAAACAGAGCAAGATTTTAGTGGAACACTGAGCATGGATGTTATCGTCGTTTCAACAGAGCCGGATGGTGATTCTGCTGAAACCCCTCTTAAAGTGGAAATGGAAATCTCACCTATTGTTGATCAAACTGACGGTCAAGAATTACAAAGCAATGGTATTGAGGACAATTTCATCACACTAAATCTTGAGCCTGTCGTTAATCAAGATATAGATTCTAGTGAGTCCTTGACAGGATACACCATTGTATCCATTCCAGATGGCTTAACGCTTTACTTTGATGGTAATGCAGTAGAGGAAAGTAACTTACCGTTAGAACTCAATGAACTACTTGATGGTAGCTCGGCAACATTATCTGAGTTGTTAAACAGTGGACGAATCACTGTAAAAGCTAATGAAGACCTAAGTGGGACATTTAGCCTGGAAGTTCAGTACGAAGTGACAGACACGTCTCCGACGATGGAGACTGATGTAAAGGCAATCAATGGCTCTTTGAGCGTCGTGGTTTCTGGCAAAGTGGATATTGGTAATGAAGATATTGACAAAACACGTTTAGAAGGCGCGACTGAAGTATTCACAAGTACGGATGGGTCTGCTGTCGACGTGAGTGGAGGCATTGCATTTACAGAAGCGGATATTGATGGTTCAGAGTATCTCGATTACATCGTTTTACAGATACCGCAGGGTCAAGACCTCATTGTTACTCATCCGAATGGTGCTTCTCAAGATGCCGATGGGAACTGGCTGATTCCAATGGAAGGAATCACAAGTGATAGCGTGTTGGAAACCGCTCAAGATTTGCTTGCTAGCGCATCGATTTATAGCCCATCTAATACAGAGATACTTGATGTGAATGTGTTAGCGTATGTTCGAGATGGAACGGATGCTCAATACATCACAGGTCAGTTCCAAATTCAAATTACTGGCCATGAAGGAGATGGAGACCAGTGTGCTGATCCTGGTGAACCAGGAAGCGTTCAAAGTGGGGATATTGTAGGTAAAGAAGGTGAAGATGTCTCAATTGGGGCGTTTTTAAACCCTGATGTAGCGAGTAGTGATGGTAACTTAGTTTCCTTCTTTGTCGCCGCAGATTCTTTACCTGAAGGAGTCGAGCTTACTGGCGAAGGTGTGATACCTGCTTATGATAATGCGGGCAATCTGTTGGGTTATTCAATTTCTAGCGCTGGATTGTCTTCCTTGACGCTTACTGGCGTGGATGAGGACTTTGCTGGTTGCATTACTTTCAATTTAGAAGTGACAGAAACGGCCCCATGCGATGGTGACTCGAAAACAACCTCTCAGACCATTACGGTACAAATCTCTCCTGTTGTCGATGATATCGCGATAGCACCAAGCGAAGTTACGGTTCAAGAAGATACTATAACCAACCTGAATCTTGCTCTTGTATTGGGCGATAGTGAAGGGCCAATGCAGTCCATTACTGGAGAAGGTGACGCAGCGACTGGCCTTGAAAGTGTCAATTGGGTTTCTTTATCTGTGTCTGACGAGAATGCGCGGTTTACTGCCGTGGACCCGAGCCTACTCATTGACAACGGTGATGGAACATGGGTAGTGACAGATGTTACGCGTCTAAACGAAATTCAGTTAATCCCACCTGAAAACTACAGTGGAGAGCTTGTTATTTCCGTTGACGCAAACATTACTGATGAAGTCACGGGAAGTTGTTTAAGTACTGACAGTGCGAAAGATACTCAAACTAAATCAACAGAAGTTACCGTTACCATTGCCCCAGTGGTTGATAAAGCGGTTCTGGAAACAGAAGACGTAGTTGGTGATGAAGATAATTATATTTATTTAGGAAACTTATCTGCATCATTAATCGATCAAGATGGTTCTGAGTCGATGTCTTTGGTCATGACAGGAGTGCCAGACGGAGCTGTGTTGGTTTGGGACAATAATGGGACGTTCGAATTACTCCCTGATAACGGTTCAACGGATGGTGAGAGCAAGGAGTGGCAGCTAACTCAAGCACAACTTGATAAGGTTTACTTTCTACCGCCACTAGATTTTAGTGGGGATATTTCACTAACACTGCAAGCTATTACCCAAGGGTCTGGATCAAACGACTATAACTATACCACTTCTCAGTTCAACGTCGGCGTAAAACCGATTGGCGACGATGTATCGTTGAATACAACCTCTAACACGTTCACTGGAGATGAAGGTGATTCCGTTTCGATTGACTTTTTAGCGAGCGGTTTTGAAACAAATAGCAACGAATATATAGAAGTGTCGATGTTGATCAAAGCAAGCTCTGAACCCTCTGCATTGGAAGGCTTAGGTAGGATTCGTATTGGAACTCAATTCTCATCCTTTACCTTCGATGACGCGGGCAATGCCGTGGCGACGGTATTAGTGCGAGCAAATGAAGTGTCAGGTTTGGAGTTCGTTCCGAAGGATGCATTTGGAACGATGGATGTTGCTCTCAATGTTAGAACGTTTGATCAAGCGATAGTGTCAGGGAAACTCGAAACCGATTTTGGAGATGTGCAAAGCACCGATCTAACCATTGTTGTTACCCCTGAAGCTGATGAGCCAACACTAACGGCCGATTATCAGTCTATTGTGTCTGAAGCGTCTGGGAGTATTCCTTTAGGGTTGAGCATGAATTTAGTCAACCCTGCACCAGAAGAGTTTGGAAGTGTGGAGATTCGCGGATTACCAACAGATCTAGAGTTGAGTCATGGTGAAAGATTGAACGGCATTTACACTGTTGATCAAGAGGATGTCGCTGATCTTTCCATCGTTGGTGGGTTTAGCGGTGCAAGTGATTTTACGTTGTCGATAAAACCGATTGCAACACTGGGTGCTACTGTCGCAGAAGGTGCTGCTCAGACAGTCAATGTTGCCTTAGTGGAAGAGGGTGACCAAACATTACTTGCGACAGATGCTAATGATTTGCTTATTGGAGGAAGTGGCAGCGATGTATTCCAGTTTGACAGTTCAGGGCTCGGTAACGAGTTAAAGCCCTCGTACGATGTGATCAACGATTTCCAAATATCCGTTATTGGTGATGATAATGACACAATTAACATCGCCTCGATAATCACCGCTACCTCGATAACAGAAGTCGATAATAAGCTCGATTTAACAGAGAATGATGATGGCGTAACGCTTCACATAAAACCAGAAGAGACGGGGACAAAACAACAGATTCTTATGCAGGGCGTCACTCTCGATCAGCTTTACAAAGGTGACTCGACTGGCGTAGCCGAAGAAAATGTCTTACAGAAGATGATTGATGACAACAACTTGCTAGTAGGTGGTATGTCATGAAGCATCACTCATTCTCATCAAGTGAGCTGACTAACGATCCTTGGGGGCAATCGTTAACTTGGTTGATGCGTTATTTTGAGGTTAGACACCATACAAAAAAGGTGCTTTCTGGATTACCTCTTGTTGAGGGTAGATTGGATAGTGACTTATTCATCAGAGCCGCTGAGCGAGCCGATCTTGAACTCACATTAATCGATTTAAAATCCACCGCAATGTTGAGCTTTCCATTGGTGGTAATCAATAGGAAGACGTTACAACCCGCTATTATATCTGAGCGACATAACAGCGATTATCAAGTCACGTTATTTAGTGAAGATCAAGGTGAAACGCAATACGTCACGAGCGAGGAACTGCAGAATCAATTCCAGCCTCAAGCATGGCAAGTTTCTATGCGTCCAGAGCTGGACAAACGGATAAGTTCTATTCAAGCGGATTATAATGAACATTGGCTTTTCGCAGTAGTGAAAGAAATGTCTCCGTGGTATCGAGATCTTTTGATTGCCTCTTTCCTTATCAATACGCTAGCGCTAGTTATTCCGCTTTTCACTATGAACGTTTACGATCGTGTAGTGCCTAATCAAGCTTTCAGTACATTATGGGTTTTGGTCGCTGGTGTCTCCGTCATCATTATTTTTGATTGGCTATTGCGTAAAGCAAGGGGAGTTGTCACTGATACCGCGGGTAAGTACATCGATAACAAGCTTTCTTCGATACTTTTTTCTAAAGTTATGGGGATGAAACTTGAACACCGTCCTGCATCAGTCGGTGCATTCGCTCGACAACTACAAGATTTTGATAGTGTTCGCGATTTTTTTACTTCTGCATCTCTTGTGACCTTAGTTGATCTCCCATTTACGTTGTTATTTTTAGTCTTAATTGGTTGGCTAGGTGGGGCAATGATGTTCATACCTATTGCCGTCATGTTTACCCTGCTGATCCTTGGCTTTGCGGTAAAAGCAAAAATAGAACAATCACATACGGAAAGTGCTGCACTATCCATGAAGCGACAAGCTCACTTGTTTGATTCATTGTCCTCTTTAAAAGAGATTAAGCAAAATAACGCTACGGGAGAAGCACAAAAGCGTTGGGAGCAAACGGTATCCATGCTTTCTGATTGGCAAAATCAATCGCGAAACTATTCGAATATCGTTGCTTACTCCATTCAATCTAGCCAGCAGATAATTACCGTAATGTTACTTGTAACAGGCGTGTACAGAATTTCTGAGGGATTGCTCAGCATGGGGGGGCTCATTGCTATTGTCATGCTTAGCGGTCGTGCTGCAGGGGCGATTAACCAGTTAGCTATGCTGTTACTTCGCTATCAACAGACAAAAACAGCGGTTGAAGGCTTAAATTCTATCATGTCTTTACCTCAGGAGGCGAAACGCAGTCAGGTCATTACGTCTGCCGAATTTACAGGGAATATACGTTTAGAAAACGTGAGCTTCCAATACCCAGATGTTGATATGCCATGTTTGAGAGATATTAATCTTACTATCAAGCAAGGCGAACGCGTTGGCGTTATTGGTAGTGCAGGAGCAGGAAAGTCTACACTCCTTTCTATTATTACCAATCAACTCAGTGCCTTACAGGGTAGCGTTTATTTTGATGACATTGACAGTCAGCTTTGGCCCGCCGAATTGATAAGAGAGAAAACGGGTTGGGTTAGCCAAGATTCGCATCTTATATACGGCAGCATTATGGAAAACATAGTATTAGGACATCATGTTATTGATCAAGAACGATTACGCCGTGCGATAGAATTATCGGGTTTGAACCAGTACATGAGTCGCCTTCCTCATGGTCTAGAAACGCAAGTCGGAGAAGGAGGGCGTTATTTGTCGGGGGGGCAAAGGCAAGCTGTAGCGATTTCAAGAGCTTTTTATCGAAACCCAGCAGCATTAATTTTAGACGAGCCAACCAGTTCCTTAGACCAGCCAGCTGAGAATGCGTTGTTTAATGCTCTTAAATCGTTGCCGCACTCGACGACGATGATTATTAGCTCTCATAAACATTCCTTATTATCGCTTTGTGATCGAATTGTTGTGCTTGATAAAGGCGCAATTTTGAGGGAAGGAGCGCCCCAAGAAATTTTTGCTAAACAACAGTCTAACGCGAAGACGAACAGAGTACGCGCAGTATCAATTGTACGCGAAGGAGGTCAATGATGAGCACAGTTCGTTGGAGTAATGCTCATTTAGCAAACCGTTCGAGAACGTTGATTTGGTTGTCTGCCGCGTTAGTGCTGAGTGTGATTATTTGGGCCTCGTGGGCGAGGTTAGACGAAGTGGTTGTCGGCGAAGGAAAAGTTGTTCCTACTTTGTCTGTTCAGACGATTCAGAGCTTAGAGGGCGGCATTCTAAAGGAGTTACTTGTCATGCCTGGTGAAAGCGTCACTAAGGGGCAAACCATCGCCATTCTGGATGATACAAGGTTTAAGTCGACCTATTCGGAGACCTCTGAACAAGTTGAATCTTTGCTCGCCAGAAAGCAGAGGCTTCAAATTGAATTAGAAACGGTAAAAGTGAATAGCCTCCAACTGGATTGGAAACAACAAGTGAGTATCGAGCCTCAGCCATTTGATATTTCGATGACCGGCCACTCTGCCTATCTGAATGCCAAAGCAAACTATCTTGAGCGGTTGAGCCAACTGGAGTCTGAGCTGGAGGAGGCTAAATTGCGAATTGAGCAACAATCGCAAGCTTATCTAGATACCTTGAATACCATTCAAACACTAAAAAGCAGTCTGGTTATTGTCTCGAAAGAGCGAGATATGTTGAGAGAGGTGGTTTCTAGTGGCGCGGTGGCTGAAGTGGAATTATTAAAACTGAATAGAGATGTTATAAAGCTCAAAGGAGACATCGCGAGTTCACAAGCTGCTGCCCAAAAGCAAAGGGCTGTGTATTCTGAATCCATCGCAGATTATCGTGGTACTGCGCTTGCTTTTAGGGCAGAGGCACAAGGGCAGCTCAATGAAGTTGTGACGCAACTAGCGCAGCTCAATGAAAGTCGTCAGGCGATTGCGGATCAGTTGAATCGAACGCAGTTACTTTCTCCGGTCGATGGAACCATCAAAGATGTTTTTGTCAGAACCATCGGAGGTGTGGTTAAGCCGGGTGAGCCTATTTTAGAAATAGTCCCTCGTAATAGCACGTTAATCGTTGAAGCGAGAATTTCTCCTCAGAATATCGCCTTCATAAGGCCTGGCCTGCCGGCAACGGTAAAGTTGTCTGCCTATGACTTTGTCATTTACGGAGGCCTAGAAGGAGAAGTGACCTACGTAAGCGCCGATGCACTTCAAAATGAAGAGGGTAATGCCTACTACCGTGCCAACGTTACTTTCAAGGTTGATGATAAGTTTACGATCATCCCGGGAATGCAGGTTGTGGTAGACATTCTTACAGGAGAAAAAACAGTACTGAATTATTGGTTAAAACCTATATTACGTGCGAAAGAGAATTCGCTCAGAGAAAGATAGACATAAGGATATAAGATGCGGCTTAAATCAACGTTATTGGTCTTGTTTGCAGTATCATCGTCGCCAAACGCTTTGACTTTAGAAGAGTCAGTTACGTTATCTCTCGATAGCTCCCCAAGTTTGCTTGCTCGCTATTCTCGCTATGAGTCGATGGTACGAGACCGAAATGCCATAAATGGTTCATTTCTTCCTCAGGTTAATTTGTATGCAGCAGCAGGGTACGAAGGTACTCGATATAACAACGGAAACTACATCGACAGTGAAGATAGAACATTAGAAAGAACGGAGATGGGCGTAAGAATCTCCCAACTGTTATTTGATGGATTTAAAACAAGTGCTGACGTTGATCGCTTATCTTACGAGGCTGAAGCTGAACGCTTGGGCTTATTGGCATCTGCGGAAAATGTCGCATTAGATACTGTCAGAGCGTATGTGGACGTTTTACATGCCCGAGAGTTGATGAAACTGACAGAAAGAAACCTAAGTGAACACCAAGAGATCTACCGTTTCATTCTAGATAAAAAAGAAAAAGGTTTAACCAGCAACTCCGACTTAGCGCAGGTTTCTTCGCGTGTCGCGACAACACAGTCCTCATTGATTGCCGCCCAAAACAATCTTTCCGATGCTAGAACAAGATTTGTACGTTTGGTTGGTCGAGCGCCGCAAAACTTAGTTGAGCCTGTTTACCCGCAGGAATTGCTTCCGAATAAGCTTGACGAAGCACTCAAACAAGCGGTTAGGTTGCACCCATCCATACAGTCGGCGATGAAAGATTTAGAGGCGGCTCGACATGAAGTAAAAAGAGAAAAGGGGGATTACTACCCAGAGCTCAAGCTTGAGCTGTCAGCCAACAAAACAGACAACGTGGATAATATTGAAGGCATTAACGAAGATGCAAAGGTTATGCTGACGGTCAACTACGATCTTTTTAACGGCTTTTCTACAGACTCCCGAGTGGAGTCATCTGCCTGGCGAGTAGAGGAGGCGAGGGCTATTCGAGCAAATGCAGAACTAGATGCGAATGAAGGTGTAAGGCTGGCATGGGACGCACATACATTGCTTCAACAGCAAATGGAGTATTTAAAAGTCAACGTTGATGCGGCGAAAGTAACTGAATTAGGGTACATCCAGCAGTTCAATGTAGGGCGACGCAGTTTGTTAGATGTATTAGATGCCAAAGTTGAAACGTTTGTTGCGAGACGGAACTATACCCGAACAAAGTACGATCATTTGGTTGCCACTTACCGTTTATTCAACTCGATGGGGATTCTGACTTATGCGTTGCGAGTTGAGTATCCAGAGAACTGGAAGGAGAACAATAATGGATAAATTCGCAGTGGCGAGTCTTCTAGTTTTCATGTTAGCAGGCTGTGCTGAATCACCGGATACGATGTTGACCACTTACCAGTACAACGACCTTAAAGACAATGATAGTGATGGCGTGATAAACCAACGAGATAACTGCGCAGATACGCCCAAAGGTGTGGTTGTTGACAGTGAGGGTTGTGCGAATTGGGTCAACGACTCGCAGACACACCTGATCAGTTTTTTCTTTGCGATGGATGAGCATCAGGTAACGTCATCTCATGATATGCCGCTAAGCGAGTTGAAAGCATTGCTTCAGAGTAACCCAAATGCGCAAGTCATACTGATAGGAGACACAAGCCCTGAAGCGTCACTCGAATACAACAAAGCGTTGGCAAAGAAAAGAACGGCAGCTATACGAAAATTGCTAGTGAGAAACGGCATTCAAGATAATCGAATTGAAGAGCAAGAGTTTTATCAGAATACGGCATTGACGGTACAACTAAAAAAACGGGAAAGGCGCACAATTGCTGTTGTAAACACGAAAGCTGAAAGTACTGAACAAGCGTGGACTATATTTAGTTCGGACAGCGAGTTGACACCTAATTCGAAGTTGGAGTTGAATTATGAAAATTAAAGTCTTGCCTTTCTTTGCTCTAGCTTCATGTTTGATTTCACCGCTGGCATTTGCTGACTCTGAGGCTCGAACATCGATTTTTGTCGAACCAGAGATACTAGAAACGATAGAAACATTGATAGATGAGCCAAGTGTAAATGTAGCGCTTGCATCTCAGTCTGGTGGTTTTAACGACATGCTAAATGACGGAGCCTCTATTGCGATCACATCTAAGAAATGGTCAGATGAAAACATCTCCCGATTTCAACGAGAAAGAGGCCACAGGCCTACACGTTTGTTTTTAATGGCAAACGCTATTGTCGTAATCAATAGTCAAAAGAGTACGGTAGATAGTGTTTCCGTTAGTGAATTGAAACGCTGTGATGCAAATACGTATGCTTTCGGGGAGATGCGTTTAAGTAACCCAGATGTGAGCTCTAATGGTTGTCAATCATCGATTCAAATGCTTGATGAAGACCGATTGAAACGGGCTTTAAGCGACGACTTTTCAGCCAAAGCTTATATGCGATACTCCGATTTTAAATACTCAGAACAGTGGTCGAGCTACAAGGCTCTCTCTGTTCATCATAACGATGACTCATGCTCTTTGAGCACAGATTGCATCTATTCTCTTCGCTATCCATTTTCCGTGGTCTATTACGTTTATATAAATAAACAATTCGACACCAATCAGAAAATCACAAAATCAAAACTATTTGAACTCCTTACAACCGACAACAATACACAACAGGTACGAAATGCTGGGTTTATTTCACTACCAAAAGCGCTTATTAAAAGAAATAGAGTGAAGTTAGGGCTAGATGAGCCAGTTGTTTTAAACGGGTATAAATAAACTTCATACGCCTAACTATGTGGGCTTGAGTGAACGTACCGTCCTAGGAAGTTTTGCCTTGCTGCTCATTTATCTTTGGTTAACTTTTGGTCAATTGAGTTGGTTATAAGTGGTTTTGTTGGTAATTTTTCTATCATTGTGGCAAGTTTACTTAAAATTACTTAAGTGAATTTAAGTTATGACACAAGAAGAAAGACTCGTAGCGCTCAGAGCGAAGCTGGATCAGCAAAATAAAGTAACGTTGTCTGAAGTTTGTGAGTACTTTGGTATCTCGCGAGATTCAGCTCGTCGAGACTTAGTTAAGTTGAGTCAGCAACCTGGGTTACAAAGAATACGAGGTGGTGTCATGCTTGCGCCGATCTCTTCCCATACCGAGGCATACGCGAGTCGACCCGTGAGTGACGTTAAACATCGACTAGCTCAAGCTGCCGCAGCGTTGTTGGATGAGCGCGACCATCTTGTTATTGATACCAGCACCATTTTGTCTCTGCTCCCACTCTATGCAGGAAAAGCGCGTTGTGGAGAAAACAAGCTCAACGTCGTTACTAACAGCATTGATGTACTGACCGCTGCTGAAACAAACGACACAATGGACGTTCATTTCTTAGGCGGACACTTTGACCCTTATGCCAGAGCAGTTTTAGGGGCGCAAGCAGAGCAGCAAATGCAGCAGTATCACGTGAACAAAGCGTTCATTGGCGTGTGTGCATTGACATCCCGAGGGCTGACAACAAATAGTTTGTTAGAAGCTACAATGAAACAAGCGATGATTGCTCAAGCTCAGCAGGTCATCGTCGTTTGTGAATCCCGAAAAATTGGTAGCGACAATTTCCACCACGTATGTGATTTGTCAAAGATCGACATCATTATTACCGATCATCCCCCTCAATCAGATTTTCAACAACTCCTCGATCACAATGATATTGAATGTATTGTTGTGTCACCGAAATAAGGAATCTTAGAATGGCTTACGATCCCGTAAAAACCGCTGTGATTGGTTACGGATATTCAGCAAAAACGTTTCATTTACCCTTCATTAAAGCGCTACCAAATTTAACGCTGAGCGCGATAAGCTCTCGTCAACAGGAGGCGGTTCAAAATGATTGGCCAGATGCCAAGTGGTTTTCTGATGCGAATACTTTACTCGATGATAGTGATGCAGAACTCGTAATCATTACTGCGCCAAATGACGTACATTACGAACTTGCAAAGCGTGCGTTGAACAATGGGAAACACGTCATCGTCGAGAAACCGTTTGTTACTCGTATAGAAGACGGTAATGAACTTATCGCCTTGGCGGAAGAGAAAGGTCTAGTGCTGAGCGTTTTTCACAATAGACGTTGGGATGGAGATTTTCTCACGGTTAAATCTCTTATCGAACAAGGTAAGTTAGGTGATATAAAGCTGTTTGAGTCACACTTTGACCGTTACCGCCCTGAAGTTCGTCAACGATGGCGAGAGCTAGCTCAAGATGGTGGTGGTATTCTATTCGACCTTGCTCCTCATCTTCTCGATCAAGCATTGGTGTTGTTTGGCTTGCCAGATGCGATAGACGCACAATGTCGAATGATGCGTCCGGGCGCGACGACGATTGATTATTACAACTTGATACTTCATTACCCTGAGCATATTGTGCACTTGCATTCAAACTTGTATAGCCCAGAGCCGAATCTCCGATACAAAGTATTGGGTACGGAAGCTAAATATGAAAAGTTCGGATTAGATCCTCAAGAGGGCTACTTAAAAGAAGGCCGTTTGCCGGAAAACGATGCTTGGTCGGAAGAAGATGAGGCGTTATACGGAGTCCGTTACGACGAAGACGGTGCGCAAACTATCAAAACGGAGAGAGGCGCGTACCAAGCTTACTTTGTTGGTGTGGCAGACGCCATTCGTTTGGGCACTGATAACCCGGTCCCTGCCGCTCAAGCAGTACAGAATATCGCTCTGATTGAGATGGCATTGGAAAGCAGTAAAACGGGTAAAACGATTCAGGTGAAACCATGAGTTTGACGCTTGAACTCGTGGCCCGGCAAGAGCATGAACTTCAGTTGGCGGAATTTAATCATCATATTGCGTGGTCTATCGGCCTCGCTCTAAAAGAAGAGGCTGAAGCTCGCGGCGCGGCTGTTGCTATTGAGGTTTACGGCTTTGGACAAACGCTATTTCAATACGCGATGGCAGGAACCTGTGCTGATCATTTAGATTGGGTCCGTAGGAAGCGAAACTCAGTATTAAGGTATGGCCACAGCTCTTACTATCTTTCTCTGTACAACAAGCAAAAGCAACGTGATTTCGAAAATCAGCCTCATCTCGATGCTCGTGAGTACTGTGCTCATGGTGGCGCGTTCCCAATTCGGCTTTCTGGGTCTGGTTTGGTTGGGGTTGTGACGGTATCGGGTTTACCGCAGTTAGATGATCATCAGCTAGTTGTGGATATATTAAAAACGATGACAGAGACAAAACCCTCTTAAACGCCAAATATGAAAGTAGCACGGTTCTTTATCGTGCTACTGAATTCTCTTTTTAGCTCATAAAGTGTTCTTTAATGTGAGCAAATATTAACATTGATCCCAACTTACTACCTGAAAATCAAATCAATTTCATATAACCTATACGCTCATTTATACAGAAAGCCTTCAAAGTTGGCCATTGGCAATGTCTTTTAGAAGAAAAGAAAAACTCAATCTTAGAAATCTTATTGTCACCCTATGTGTGTTCAGTGTGCTTGTCACTTTGATCAACGCATTCTACTCGATTTATCGTGTTCAAAGGGATCTCATCATCAATAACACGTTAGAATCAAACCGTGTTTACGCCCAAAAAATGTCTGAAATGACAGACTCTTTCATAGAAAGCTCAATGTCGCAGCTAAAATACAGTGCGAACGTGCTAAAAGACAAGATGCATGACGCTCAGCTTCTTGATAAAGAGGCTGAGAGATTAAGAACGCAAACCAAATCATTTAACTCTGTGGTTGTCGTTAATGCAAAAGGGGTTATTATTTCTGTATCCCCTGAAACACTTCAGGTGAAAGGTGTAAGGTTAGTGGGTGAAAGAAAACGCCAGTCTTTAAACGCTCAAGCACCGGTTGTTACTGAACCATTTATATCGCCAGCTGGAAATTACTTGTTAACCATCTCATACCCTATATTTTCTCAATCTAATGAATATTTAGGTTATATCGGCGGCACTATTTATCTAGAAAAAGAAAATATTCTTGCAGAGTTACTCAGCCAGCACGCATACAAAGATGGTTCTTTCCTTTACGTTGTCGATGAGAGTAACACTCTGATTTATCACCCAGATCAATCGAGAGTTGGTGAAGTAATCGACGATAATGAGGCAATCAAAGCGGTGACGATGGGGCAGAGCGGTAACAAAGAAATTGTTAACTCTCGCGGCGTCGAAATGCTTGCTGGTTATGCACCAGTAAAGTCATCAGGATGGGGAATTGTTGCTCAGCGCCCGAAATCGATGACGTTATCTGTGCTAGATGAACAGATGTGGAATGTTTTCCTTAAGTCGATTCCAATTGGTTTATTAACTTTGTTGCTAATTTGGTTCTTGTCCCTTCTTATTTCTAGACCACTTTGGCAGTTAGCGGGTGCTGTGCGAGGTGTCGAAGAACATTCATCCTCTATCGATGATCTCAAACTGGTTAAGTCTTGGTATTTTGAGGTCTCACATTTGAAGCTTAGCTTTCTTAAAGCATTTGGTATCGTGTCAAAAACCATTGATAAGCTGCAACTGGATACATTAACAGATTCGATGACTGGATTATTGAATCGACGTGGATTAGATAAAGTTCTTGGTTTGTTTAAGCAGGAAAATACCGCGTTCTCTGTTTTGGCGCTAGATATTGACCACTTTAAGAGCGTAAACGATAACTATGGCCATGACGTGGGTGACAATTTACTTAGAGAGTTTGCGCAGTTAATGAAAGACCAAGCTCGCTCTAATGATCACCTGTGTCGTTCTGGCGGTGAAGAATTTATGATGTTTTTGGAAAAAACAGACGTAAACCACGCTATGGATGTTGCAGAGCGTATTAGACACAACGTGGAACAACATGACTTTCAGGTGGTTGGTAAGGTCACGGTTTCGTTGGGTGTTTCTCATTGGAAAGGCAATGACACACCAATTGAAGCGGTAATGAAAGACGCCGATAATGCACTGTATAAAGCGAAACATAATGGAAGAAATAGAACGGAGTTGGGTGACGACGCACAATAGATATTGTGCTTTATGCTGAACATAAAACGAGCCAGTGACTAATCTTTGCTGTTAATCGCTGGCGTAACCGCTACCAATTGCGCGAAACGGCAAGTTCAGCTCTAATTCTGGTATTTGTTTACCCACCCAAGCCGGAAATGTATTGCTATTTGGCCCTGGAAACAGCGTATATTCTTCAGCCCAAGGGTATTGGTTAATAACACTTTGTATTTTAGGGATAAGCTGGTGGGCCTTTTCACCTTGTATGGAGAGGATCTTTTCTGGTTTTGCACCATACCAATATCGATCTGGCGTCCCAGTTTGGTACTGATATAGAGCGGGTTGTCCGCGATTCACTCTCCAGCCGACTACTTCATACACTGTATATTCGTTCGCATTTTCAGGCTTTATTGCAAACCATGTATGAACGGCAAACCAGCCTCGCCAACCAAACGCGTCTGCGGCGTAAAACTCAATCACAGCATGCTTGACATTGGAAGGATCGGGTGCGATACCCGCAGGTTCTCTGCTTGCGGTACGCCAATCTCCTTGAGTGCATCCACCCAGCATAACCGCGATTGACATGAGCCAAATTTTTACAAGGTGAGTAAAGTTGAGAGGGTCTTTCATTTATTGCTCCTAGACCAACCGATGCTGGTAATGCTCTATTGATTTTAGCTATAAAAACGTGGCAAGTCTGATAGTTGAAATCCTCTCCTTATTAAAAGAGAGAGGGAAGTTAGTGCCATAATTCCAGTTCATACGTAATAATAAGGTAAGCCGATTTGTAACATGTGGCATAGACGATGCCGTATTTCTCGAACGATTCGTCTAGTTGCGTATGAAAAAGTAAGAGGTTGTATGTATTCCTTACACGGCCACATGAATTAAAAACATTGAAAAAACAGAGGTTTACAGTGGATTTTGACTGATTGAGTGAGTTTGGGACCCTCACATTGTCTCGCATTTGCTTGTTTTGGGCGGAATTTTCATCGCTCATCTTTTTGCGCGTTTAGAGTCAGCGCTCAGCTATGGCACAATAGGCGCTCACAGAACAAGTGCTGTTTGGTCATGCAAATAGCAGAAAAATAACTAGAAATAGAATAATTAATGTTTAAATCAAAAAGTATACTCGCATTAAGCATGTTCGCATTTGGCTGTTTTGCCAATCAAGATAGCGAACCAACGTCCGTTGTGCTGAACTATGGTGACTCCTCCATCAGTACTGATATTCAAGCCAATCGAAAATTTCATGTTGTCCGAGACAATGAAAGTGAGCACGTAGAATTTTCCGGAGGAATCATAAAGGAGTATTCCGATTATATTGTGAATGTTCATATCATAAGAAAAAGCAAAATACGCAGATCAAGCCGAGAGCTGAATACAACCGTACTGATGAACAGTGATCAGATTGGGAAGCCTTTAGTGATTGGCATTGAAAATGATGAGTTCACTAGTATCACTTTGCGTTAATGCTTAGTATTTATTGAATAAGAATGAGGAAATTGATGCTCTCAATACGCTGCTATCGCACCGAGGATGCCCCAACACTGTGGGCACTCTTTTACCATACTGTGCGAATCATTAATCGTCGCGATTATACGGAATCACAAGTTTCCGCTTGGGCACCATCAGATTTTGACCTCGATGTGTGGCAACGAAAAATGGACGATATTCAACCATACGTCGCGGAGATAGAAGGGCAGGTCGTTGGCTATTGTGATTTGCAAGGTGACGGCTTGATTGATCATTTCTTTTGCCATCATGAATACCAAGGACAAGGTGTTGGTCGTGATTTGATGTCTTTTCTTTTTTCACAGGCGAAAGTACAGGGGATAAAACGACTGTATTCTGAAGTGAGTATTACCGCCCGACCTTTTTACGAGAAAATGGGTTTCACAGTTAAGTCTCGACAACATGTTGAGGTTAGGGGAGAAACCTTAACTAACTTTATGATGGAAAAGTATATTTAACTTAAATAGTGAGCATTTAGTGAGCTTGAACACAGATATAAAATGTTTTCCAATGTGAAAACGAGTTCATTGATCTCGCACCAACGTTTTGTTTGAAAACAGTGTACATAATCTTCTCTGGAACGCCATTACCGCATTTCGTCTCTGAAGGCTTAAAAACAGTCTGAAAGTTTTGGTTTTGCGGCGGGTAATAGCGTTCCAAACGCCAAATGTGTCTGGCTAACCATCTCAGGAAGAGAAGTAGTACTATGCGCCCTTATCTCAAATACGTTGTTCCAACATTGATACCATTGCTTGTTTGGTTGATGCCTCTCTCTGCGTTCCCATTTGATGGCATTACTATCGTCCAGCAAAGAGTGATTGCAATCTTCTTGCTTGCCGCACTTTGCTGGGTATTCGAGCCAATTCCAATCTACGCCACTTCGGTTGTGATCATTGTCCTAGAGCTATTGCTTGTATCAAATAAAGGTATTGTGCTCTTTCGTTTGCAAGAAGGGCAGCCACATTTTGGTGAGCTATTACAATACAACGAGATAATGGCGACCTTCGCTAGTCCGATTATCATGCTCTTCCTCGGCGGTTTCTTTTTGGCTATGGCGGCGACAAAGTACAGGTTAGATGTCAACTTAGCCCGAGTGTTACTCAAACCATTTGGACAAAAACCAAAGTTCGTTATGCTGGGGTTGATGCTGATCACCGCTGTTTTTTCTATGTTTATGTCAAACACCGCAACAACAGCGATGATGTTGTCCATTTTAACCCCTGTGATAGCGGTTTTCGGGCCTAAAGACCCAGGTCGAATTGCATTCGCCTTGTGTATTCCTGTTGCAGCCAACATTGGTGGCATTGGTACTCCAATCGGCACGCCACCGAATGCCATCGCCCTAAAATATTTGGTTGGTGACAACTTAATTACGTTTGGTGAATGGATGGTATTTGGTGTGCCATTCGTTATTGTGATGATGGCGTTAGCCTGGTTTCTGATTGGCTTTTTGTATAAAGCCGAACAAACCACCATCGATCTGAACATTAAAAGCAAGTTTTTGAAAACACCCAAAGCAATAATGGTTTACGTCACCTTTGCCGGCACGATTATTCTTTGGTTGATGGGTTCTGCACATGGAATGAATTCTTACACAGTAGCATTAATTCCGGTGGCAGTGTTCTCATTGACGGGCATCATCAACAAAGAAGACTTGAAGAAAATCTCTTGGGATGTGCTTTGGTTGGTGTCAGGCGGTATTGCTCTGGGCCTTGCTCTAGATAAAACCGGGCTTGCGAAGCTGGTGGTACACAGCATTCCGTTTGATCAGTTCTCGCCATATGTTGTCTTGTTTGGTGCGGCTTTCTTGTGCTTGTTAATGGCAAACTTTATGTCGCATACTGCCACCGCAAACTTGCTGATGCCGATTATGGCTGCGTTAGGTACCTCTATGGCTTCGTTAACGCCTCTCGGCGGTGAAGTTACTCTGATCTTAGTCGTGACATTTGCTGCTTCACTCGGTATGTCGTTACCAATCAGTACGCCACCAAACGCGTTAGCTCATGCAACAGGGCATGTCGAGAGCGGCCAAATGGCTCGTATCGGTGCCGTGCTAGGCGTGATTGGCGTATTACTCAGCTTTGTGATGGTGTGGATTTTACATACTGTTGGGCATATTGGATAACCCATGTACGAAACGAAGTTAGACGCGTTAGTACAACGCTACTTTAATCACCTTGAACGCCGATTAACGGTTTTATCCGGGTCGGTGCTTATTGAGCAAGCTGGCTACAATGATCGCTTGTACTATGTGCTGTCGGGAGAACTGGCGGGCTATTACGCGGAAGATGACAAGAAACCGATTCAGGTATTTTCTGCGTCTCAAGGTGCGTTTATTGGCGTACATAGTTTCTTTTCTGGTACGTGGACTGCCTCTTCGACAGTGATTGCTCAAACCGATGTTGAATTGGCTTGGATACAGCGTGATACGCCCGCCGTGGAAGAGGCGACATACGGACCATTGACGACACAATTTATGCCTGTGATGGTTAACGAATTATCTCGTCGTCAACGGCGTGCAATGCAAGAGGCATTAGCTAAAGAAAAAGCGCTACAAAAGCTTCATACCGCAGAGCAAATGACAACGTTGGGGCAGCTTGCAGCGGGTATTGCTCATGAGTTGAACAATGCGATAGGCGTTGTAAGCAGTAAATCAGAACGGCTAGAGACAGTTATCATGGAACTGCTTGAAGAAGTTCATCCGGAAGCGAGTCAATTTTTTGATTTTGGTTTAATGCAAGGGCAGAAAGTCTCTTCTAGCGAAGCGAGAAAGCGGGGGCGTCACTTCGAAAAATACTACGGTTTAACCAAGGAGGTTGCTCGTGATCTTGCACGTGCCGTTCCAAATAACTTCCTTTCAGAACATTGGCTAAAAAGACCAGAAGAAGCGATACGTTTCTGGCAAATGGGGCGAGATCTCCATGACTTACGCATCGCTTCTAAACATACCGTTGGCATTGTGCGATCCGTAAAACAATTGGGGCGCACGGATATCGACTTGGATGAAGCGATTAACATCAATGATTCAATCAATCGCGCCTTGGCTCTATTGCAAAGTGACTTAAGACGAGTGAGTGTTCGTTTTAGCCCTGCGGATTTACCTGCTTTTATTGGTTCTCAAACCGAACTCGTCCAAGTTTGGGTAAATATCTTAAAGAATGCGTGCGATGCACTTGGTGAAACGGAGAAACCCGGTATCGAAATACATACTCGGGAGAGTAAGGGTAAAATTTTGGTCACGATTGCTAACAACGGACCAGAAATTGATGAAGCGACACGTAGAAAAATTTTCCGGCCAAACTTCACCACTAAAAAGGGGGGATTGTCGTTTGGTTTAGGGTTAGGTCTGTCGATTGTGAAGCGCATTATCGCCGGATATAACGGCTCTATTGTGGTAAAGAGCGACAGTGAAAAAACGATTTTTAGAATCAAGTTACCAGTAGAGGGTGAACATGGAGAAGCTTAATGTAATTTGCGTTGATGACCAACGAGAGGTACTAAGCGCGGTTCTACAAGATTTAGAGCCGTTAAATCAATGGTTGAATGTCGAAGACTGCGAATCAGCAGGTGAGGCTCTAGAACTGATGGATGAATTTGATGCAGAAGGCGAGATGATCGCATTGATTATTTCCGATCATGTGATGCCAGGTAAAACGGGAGTAGAACTGCTGACCGATGTATCAAAAGACGGTCGTTTTGGCTTTACGAGGAAAGTGCTTCTTACCGGGCAAGCGACGCACACCGATACGATTAATGCGATCAACTCCGCAGGCATTGACCGCTACTTTGAAAAACCATGGCAAGCAAGCCAATTAATAGAGTGCGTTAGAAACCTGGTGACCCAATATATCTTTGATGTGGGTTTAGATTACACTCAGTATCACGAACATTTAGATCAGAGTGTGGTGTTTGAACGCCTACGTTAATAGGGGGCATTAAGCTTTGTTTTCGTCACGGCCAGTTAGTGTCTGAAATCTATAGTGAATAGTTCAGCATGTTTAACGTGGCCGTGCGGAATATTGCTCTAGTATGCTTAACTCAACGAATAGCGGCTTGCACTGGCAACAGAAAGTGGCTTAGAGAACCAATAACCTTGCAGATAATCGACGCCCATTTCGGTAAAAAATTCACACATTTTGGCGTCTTCAATTCCCTCAATCACTACTTCAATATTATTTTCCTGGCACATAGTGATAAGAAACTTCAGATATTCTTGTGAAGAGCGGTTGGTTAGTGTTTTCCACGCCATCGACCTATCAATTTTGATTTGTGTCATCGGGAGGTCGAAGAAGCTATTTAATGAACTGTAACCGGATCCAAAGTCATCCAGAGAGAGTGCAAATCCTAGTTCCCTGAGGGTATTCAGAGGGGCAATGGCTGTCTGATTATTATCCAAAATAAACGTTTCTGTTAGTTCCAACACAATAGACTCAGGATCGACACCAACCTCATCCGCCATGGCTTTAATTCGCGCAGGGAATTCACTATTCATTAACTGAAGTACAGAAACATTCACGTTTACACGAACTTGGTTTTGGTAACGCTCACGGTAGTTTTTGATAAATTCACACGCTTTGGCAAAGACTTGATATCCGAGTTCGACAATCAAACCTTTGTTCTCTGCCACGGGGATGAATTCGTCTGGATAAATTTCGCCAAACTCTTTGCTACGCCAGCGAACCAGAGATTCGAAGCTCACTACTTTTGAGCTTTTGGCGTCAATAATTGGCTGAAACTTAACGCTTAATGTCTGTTTTTCTAGTGCACTTTTTAGACCTTGTTCAATAAAGAAATAACGGTCTACGGCATGCTGAGTTTTCTCACTGTAAACCGCAACACGGTCTTTATTCTGCTCGCTTGCGTACTGACAAGTTCGTGCTGCTTTACGCAATATTTCCTCTGCTGAGTGACTTGGATCTATGCAAGGATACAAACCAATACTAATGTTACTTCCTAAGTATTGGCCCTCTTCAATCACTGCCTCGTGGTAGGTTTCCTTTAAACTTTCGGCGTAACTTTGCAGCGTTTCTACCGAGCATTCATCGTGAATCAAAATCGCAAAGTCATCATCATGTACGCGATATACAGAACTATTTGGAGAAGGTAGGTGACTGAGAGTTTGTAGCAATTTTTCCACTAACCCATCGACCAACTCGCTGCCATATTGATTTAAGTAAGATTTAATCTCTTCTATCTGAATGTAACAGATAGATGCACAAGAATCGGTGGCTCGCACACTATCTTCAATATCCAGCAAGAGATGGGCGCGATTAGCCATACCTGACGCATTGTCATGAAATGCGACTTGATGAATGTAGCTTTCCATCAGCTTGCGTTCAGAAATATCACGGTGGCTACCAACCATATAATGACCATGTTCTGTTTCTTTGGTCATGGCTACGCCTTCAATCCAGACGTACTGTCCATTGGGTTTACGCACGCGGTAGGTCGTTGTGACCCTCGTGTTGTTGGTAATGATGTGAGCATCGACCCGAGTGGAGAGTCTTTCTCGATCGAGAGGGTGAACAAGGTCTAACCATTGCTCTAAGCTGATTCGACCAGCGTTGATACCAAGCTGCTCATAAAAGCCCTTGTTATAAAATACCATGGTGCCAAACTCATCCATGTAAAAGAGGCCTTCGTTAAATACATCGAAGATATGAATGAATCGTTCTTCGACGATTTTTAGGAACTCTCGGTCACTATCTGAGACTTGTTGGTCAAATATGGTGGTCAAGATATTTCCTCCTCGAGCCTTTTAGCATCAGAGATGAGTGTTGGGGTTGATAACATAGAGTTGATCTGCTGGCGTACATTACAATCACAAAAGTGTCAGTTCAAATTGTTTGGCTATCATTTTATGCGCTACTAGGTTAATAACATACTAAGATTAGGCGGCTAATCATCGACATTTATAAAAAATAGTCAACAGTAAAAATCATTTATAAAACACAGTTATTGATGCCGTCCGCAATCTATAAATATTTATGAATAATTATCCTAAAGTTATTTTCAGTTGTGTCGGTATCAATGTGTTGTTTTCTAACGTCATTTGTATATATGTTATCTTGGATAAAACCATAATAACAAAAAGGACTTAATGAGCGCGACCGATTATTAATTGACAGGATGCTCATTAATTGTAATCAATTCAAATTTATTATCACGCCAAGTAATCAAATCTCTTATAATGTGGACGTTAATATCGAGTAAGCCTTCTTTATATGCAGTACGATCCGAAAAATTCAATCAAAATTGCGCTCGCTGATATCGGCGTTGGTATGTTTGTTACCGCGATAGAGCACAACAAGCGCGTCAATTTAGCCAATGCAGGGCGGATATCTAGCCCTGAAGGCATTAAGAAGCTTGCTACAAGTGGCGTAAAGTATGTTTGGGTAGATCAAACATTATCTTCGCAGCAGTGTGTCTTCAAGCCTGTAGATGAATCAACTGATGCCACTAAAGAGACGCGAGAGCAGAAACACTCAGATTTTAAGAGGGGTCAACGAGCTTATCGTTCGAGAGACATCCAACACAAGCGAGCCAAAAAGTTGATCGCCGAAGCAAAAGATTTGGCGCAAAAACTATTGAATCAAACTTTTGAAGGAAAAATCATTGAAGTTGATGAAGTAGAAGCTTGGGCTGACGATGTCATTGAAAGTGTTTTGATTGACTCAGATGCGTTGCAGTGTGTCTCTGCACTCCGAAAAAAAGACTCTTATTTATTGGAACACTCCGTCAATGTCGCTTGTCTTTTAGTGTCATTCGGTAAGTACTTGGGCTTGGATAAGCCAACACTAAAGCAGCTTGCTGTAGGTGGCATTATTCATGATGTAGGTAAAATTAAAGTCGATGATAAGATCTTGCACAAGCCAGCGAAGCTAACGCCTGAAGAATTTGAACATATGAAGCTACATCAAGTGTTCGCAGGTGAGATTATCCTTCACGTAAAAGGGCTTAGTGACGTAAGCCGTGATGTTTGTTTGATGCACCACGAGAAGTTAGATGGCAATGGTTATCCTAGAGGCTTGAAGGGGGATGAGATTCCAATTCACGGCCGTATGAGCTGTATTGTAGATATCTACGATGCGCTAACGGCTGATCGCTGTTACAAAAAAGGCATGAGTTCTGCGGAAGCGTTTAAAATCTTGTTGAGTCTAACGCCATTTCATTTAGACGCCGACTTAGTTTACAAATTCATTAATTGCATTGGGATGTATCCCGTAGGCTCCATTGTCGAGTTGAACGATGGGCGTGTTGGTATTGTTTGGTCTTCAAATGAATCTCAAGCATTAAAGCCAGAAGTGAAATGTTTCTACTCCCGCAAGTATAAACGATACATTGATGTCACGATGGTGGATTTAAAAACGAGTGCGTACAAAATTGAAAGAGCGATCGCGCCTTCATCGTTAGAGATCGATCCTAAGCCTTTTTATGATTAAGAGAAATAGATAAGCTTATACAACAGGCTTTACATCCTTGCATGTAGATCGTATTTTATTTGCATAACTATCTATTAATTTTTTCTAAGTTATTTAGATGCAAGATGGTTATTAAGACCTCGGCTTCATGGATAGAAACCGGGCGATAAAATAGTTCTATACAATGGGCTATAAACCTCATTTTTCTGGAAGGGATGCCAATGCAAATAGATACATGGATTTTTTACACTCTTGCCATTCTCGTGCTCACTGCTTCACCAGGACCAAGCTCACTGTTGTGTTTGAGTAAAGGAGTGAGTAGTGGGTTTCGTATTGCTTTCATGACTGCACTTGGCAGTTTGTCTGCGATTACGATCATCCTTACGCTCTCATTTACCGGGCTGGGAGTTGTCATTGCTTCATCTGAGTTAGTTTTTAATATTATCAAATGGTGTGGTGCCGCTTATTTAATCTGGTTAGGTATTCAAGCGTTGCGCTCATCTCAGACAGATTTTAATAAAACGGCAACGACTCAAAGTTCCGCGACAGCGTTTAGCGCGTTCACTAGTGGTTTCATTGTTGGCGCTAGTAATCCTAAAGCGATAGTCTTTTTCACCGCTTTGTTTCCTCAATTCATAGAACCTTCCGCACCGCTACTGTCTCAATACGCGATTTTCGCGTCTACATTTGTGGTTTTTGAGCTTAGCTGGCTAACATTTTATGCATTGTTAGGGGTAAAAGCCTCCGATTGGTTGTTTGTCGCTGGAAGAGCGAAGTTGTTCAATCGTTTGACTGGTGGAGTATTTATTGGTGCAGGCGTGATGTTGTCGACGGCAAACCGATAAATAAGACAGACTTCGGTACGCAGCTGGGTTTTTTCCATATAGTAAGTTGGAATGCGCTAATTTAGCTTTGTCTTATTTCCAGAATGGAAATAGACGTTTTGTTTATTTTCATTAGTGGCAACAGCCAAGCAGGAGTAAAATCACGTTACTCTTTAGGGGTAGAGCTCGTATTTTGTCTTGTGGGCTTGTGGTTACTTTGTAGGAATATCTTAGATGACAAGCCTTTCTAAACTACAACAACGTTTTCTAGATATCGCGACCGACGTCCGTCTTTCTCCAAAACAGAAGTCGAGTTTTTTAGCTTTAGAGGCGGAAGCGTGCATTCCTTACATGACCGTATCTCCATCACTGAGACAAGCAATGGATGAAGGCATCATCTGCGATATGTTTGAAGGTCATGCACCGTTTAAACCTCGCTATGTGTTGCCTGATTACGCTAAATTTCTATCGCAAGGCTCAGACTATTTAGAGTTGTCTCCGGCTGATGATTTCGATGATGCGTTGAACATGCTGACCATCATTTACCATCATGTTCCTTCGGTAACGAACATTCCGGTTTACTTAGGCCAGTTAGATGATGTCTTGTTGCCTTACATAGGCGACCTAACAGAGAGCCAGATTTACAAAAAGTTAAAACATTTTTGGATCATGCTGGATCGCACATTGCCAGATGCGTTTATGCATGTGAATGTCGGACCGACAGACAACATTATTTGTCGCACTGTTTTAAAAGTAGATGCGGAGCTCAAGCAGATCGCACCGAATCTCACCTTTATGTACGACGAGACAGTTACACCTGATGATTTACTTCGTCAAGCGACACAGAACATTTGTGAATGCAGTAAACCGCATATCGCCAATTACCCAATGCACGCGAAAGCCTACAACGGCTCACGCTTTGGTATTGTAAGTTGCTACAACTCGCTTCCATTAGCAGGTGGCTCGAACACATTGGTGCGAATGAATTTAAAAGAAGTTGCAAAACGAGCATCAGACTGTAACGACTTCTTAAACAGTGCGTTGCCTTCTTACCATCGATTAATGGTCGAGCTCATAAACGCAAGAAGCACGCACTTGCATGAAAAATCGAACTTCTTTCAAGGCTTTTTGACGCAAGAAGGGTTGATAAAAGAGTCCTATTTCGCGCCAATGTATGGCGTTTACGGCATGGCCGAAGCGGTAAACCTTCTATTTGAAAAAGAAGGGCAAATAGGGCGATACGGAAAAAATGATCGAGCAAATACTTTTGCTCATGATGTTTCAGCAACACTGGCTAAACTGGTGGACTCAACCCCGGTGAAATATGGTTTAGATGGCAAAGCGCTCTTACATGCACAAGGCGGCATTAGCTTAGATCATGATGTTACGCCAGGTGTACGTCTGCCTTATGGTGCAGAGCCAGACCCAGTCACTTATGTACAAGCAACGGCGAAGCATCATCAGTATTATCGTGCGGGTATCAGCGATATTTTGACGATTGATGAAACGGTGAAATCTAACCCAGAAGCGATGTTCAATTTATGTAAAGGGGCACTAAATGCTGGTTATCGTGAGTTTACCGCGAATGTCAGTTCAAATGACTTAATTCGCGTGACAGGCTACATGATCAAACTTTCAGACGTCGCGAAATATGATGAAGAAGGTTCGAGAACCAACACGACGTTTCTAGGTGCAGAAGCAGCAAAAAATACCAAAATTTTAGAACGCTCACCACGTGTGGTGAGTCATGAAGTAACACCGACTTACACGCAGGCATAAGTTCGGTTTAGGAAAGAACAAGATGTCTAGACGAAGTGGAAGCCTTTTGGCAAAAGTCACTCGTATCCTTCCTTTCTCTTGTGTTGATGGGCCAGGAAATCGTCTAGTCATCTTTCTACAGGGTTGTAACTATCAGTGTTTGAACTGCCACAATCCTCACACGATAAACCATTGTAATCATTGTGGTGAGTGTGTGAGTGAATGTTCAGCAGGCGCATTGAAGTTCGACGAAAACAACAACGTTGTTTGGCTTAAAGAGGAGTGCACCCACTGCGATCATTGTATAGAGATATGTCAGAACCAATCTAATCCAAAAATTACTGACTACTCTGTAGTAACAATGCTCGATTTGATACGCAAACATCGCTTTTTCATCAGTGGTGTTACTGTATCCGGTGGGGAATCTACCTTACAACTTCCTTTCATTATTGAGCTGTTTAAAGGGATAAAACAAGATCCTGAATTACGGCACCTCTCTTGTTTCATCGACAGTAACGGTTCTTTAGCGGTTGCTGGTTGGCAGCGTATTCTACCTTTTCTGGATGGCGCAATGATCGATTTGAAAGCGTGGCAGACGGAGACGCATCAGTGGCTAACTGGGCGTGATAATCATCGTGTATTTAAAACCCTTCAGTACCTTGTTGAGCACGAAAAATTGTACGAGGTCCGCTTACTGCATATTCCCCGAAAAAGTGATTTAGATATAGAAATCGTAGCAATTGGACGTTACTTGAGTACTCTTCCTGAATCGGTGCTTATCCGTTTAAATGCCTTTCAGCATCAAGGAGTAGTGGGGGAGGCGTTAACTTGGGATATGTGCTCTCATCATGATATCGAACGCTTAAAATCAGAGCTTCGATGCTACGTGAGTAACCCTATCACAGTGCCGACAGTACTCACGTAGTACCGTTGTTTATCTATGCTTACGCATCACAGGCATCTAACATGGCGCAAGCGTCGAGTAATTGTTGCTGTAACCATTTTAAAGCGGGATCGTTTAAGCTCGCTTTGTTCCAAACGAGGCTGTAGGCTACTTGCCCGTAATCGAATGGAAGAGCTTGCTCAACCAAACCTTTTGCTTGCATTGCCGCTCTTGCCCAAAGCTTGGAGCATGTGAACAAGTAATCCGAGTGCTGACACATCACCGCAGCTGAACCAAAGTCGGCTACACGCATGGCCAAGTTTCGCTTTGAATGCCTTTGGGTGAGATTTTGCTCAAAATAAGGTTGTGACAGATCTTTATCATGAATACCGATGTGTCTTGCACAAAGGTAACTTTCAACAGATAAGGGTTGCTCAGCGAGTGGGTTCGATGCTCTCATTAAGCAAACCATTTCGTCTTTCAAAATGGTTTTCCATACCAAGTCTTTATTTTGTGTGGGTGGTTGGCTGAGATCGTGAGGAAGCAACAAAAAATCCACTTGACCTCTTGCTAATGCATCGAAGCTCATTTCCTCTTTCGCATGGACATTCAAGTGCGCGTGGTTACTCAGTTGTTGGGACAGATGCTGTAGAACTGGCGCAAAGAGCTCAAACGAACTTTCACGCATTGCTAATGAAAAACTACCTTGATAGTAAGCCGGATTAAAAGAGCCTTGATGTAATAACCCATTCATACTGGAGAGTATGCCATGGATTGAAGGGCCTATATGCAGCGCAAATGCTGTCGGCACTAAGCGAGTGCCATCACGGTAAAAAAGGTCATCCTTTAGCGTTTCGCGCAACTGTCCGAGCGTTTTACTGACGCTCGATGGTGTTACACACAAGCGTTCTGCCGCAAGTGTGACGCTGTGAGTGGTTAACAACATATGTAAAACAGTTAGATGTTTAAGGCTTATACGCGAAAGAGCAATGTAGTCCATAAATAGCATGGTTTCTTATGATTTTTGGCAGTATATCAGCATGAAACAAATTTTTACTATTGTTTATCTCGGAAACACGCCTGTTTCTCTTTGAGCTCAATGCATTTAATGGGTTGCATAAGGGTTGATGGTGCTTATAAGTCTAGAAATTTATCTTAGTTTTGTTGGACTTTAATGCTTTCATTTATTCAATTCTAAAGCTTCTATGTAATTTTAATCAATTTGGAGGAGTTGATTGATTTGTACACGAATTAAACTTGTTCCTTGTTAATTAAAATAGATATTGTTTTGTTGATTGTTTGGTGATTTACTCATGATCCCTCAGTAACAAAGGTATAAATAATTAATGGACGACCCCTTTAGTCGACAAAACCCTTCACCATATGTCTTCTTATTATTGGAGACATGCTCATGCTAGAACTTTTTATGCAACCAGAAGCTTGGGCTATTTTCGCCACTTTGTTTGCGCTTGAAGTTGTCTTAGGCGTTGATAACGTCGTTTTTATCTCTGTCTTATGTGAAAGACTGCCGCTGCACCAACGTAAACTGGCAAGAAACCTTGGTATTGGTCTTGCTGTTATTGCTCGTATTGGTTTAGTGTTTTCAATCTCTTGGATCATGCAATTGACTCAACCGCTATTTTCTTTGGCGAACCAAGCGTTTACCGGAAGAGACGTTATCATGATTGCGGGTGGTGCATTCCTCTTGGCTAAAAGCCTGAAAGAGTTGTGGAGTTGGTTAAATCACAACGAGTCGGCTCACTCAACTCACGCCCGTACTGGTTTAGCGGTAGTTCTGTTGCAGATTGTTGCCGTGGATGCTGTATTCTCGATGGACTCGGTGATAACCGCCGTTGGTTTGACAAGTGATGTCCCACTTATGGTCGCAGCGATTGTTTCTTCTGCTATCGTGATGGTCATGACAGCAGAAAAAATCAATAACCTGGTGTCGTGTTACCCTGGTTTTAAGACACTTGCTTTGTTATTCCTCGTTTTGTTAGGTGGTTTATTGATGGCAGAAGGCTTCGAAATTCATATCAACAAAGGTTATGTGTACTTTGCGATGGCATTCGGCTTAATTCTGGAACTTTGCCATATCCAGTTAAAAAACAAACAACGCCCGACTATTAAACGTCTTAGTCCGTTGCGAGTTCATCCAACCAGATTAGAAGCTCGTCAATAATAAAAGATATTGCCGCTCATATGAGCGGCATTTTTATATTCGTCATCACCTATTTTTACTCTCTTTTTATTTTGTTGTCGTTTCGACAAAAAATCGCATTTGTTGTGGGGTTGAAGATTTTTTATATAGACCGCCCAACTAATATGAGTGAACGACAATAATGGATAAAATGATCGATGCGTTAGCAACCCATGGCTACTACATCTGGGATGATTTTCTTTCTGAACAAGAAGTGGCTCAATTACGAGACTGCATTCCAAGTAACTGGAAAAAAGCGCGTATTGGTCGTAATGACGATGTGACTCGTATTGAGTCAATTCGAAGTGACAAAATTCAATGGTTATCGCCCAATATGGGGCACGCGGTTACTTCTTACTTAGATAAGATGGAAGAAATACGCCAAGAAGTGAACCGTCACTTGTTTCTAGGACTTTTTGAGTATGAAGCTCACTTTGCCAAGTACGAGGAAGGGGATTTCTACCAAAAGCATCTAGATTGTTTTAAGGGCAATGAAAACCGTCGATTGACAACCGTTTTTTACATGAACGAATCTTGGACGGAAAAGGATGCAGGTGAATTGGTGGTTTACGATCTAAATGATAATAAGATAGCAACCATCTCTCCTCAATCGGGACGCTTACTTTTATTCTTATCTGAGCAATTCCCGCATGAGGTTTTACCGACCAATGCTGAGCGTTTCAGTATTGCAGGTTGGTTCAGAATCAATGGTGTGCGAGACAATGTACTTGATATTGCAAAATGATTGGTTTGCAACCTGCACAAAATCAGCAAAGGGCGTAGATACGCCCTTTATCGATTAAACATTAGTTGATAGCTCGTAACACTCGGTCATGTTTCGCTCTAGCACTGCATAGACGTCAGAACAAAGTTCTTGTTTAGCGACTTGCTCGCCCATAATCGCGGCGATTTGTGCTTGAGCCATTCGTCCTCGGTAGGGACGGTCCTGAGACAGAGCTTGAAAAACATCGGCAACCGCGACAATACGCGAAGGTACATCGAGTTCGTCTCCTGTTTTATGATAAGGATAGCCAGAACCGTCCAAACGCTCGTGATGATTAGAGGCCCACTCCGCTATTTTAGCGTTGGGAAACACTTTGTGTAATGCGAGCTGAGTATCAATTGTATGGCGTTTAATACGCGTATACTCTTGTTTATTAAGAGAGCCTTCTTTATGAAGAATCTCATCTGGTGTTTTTAACTTTCCGATATCATGCACCAACCCAGCAATAAATAACATCTCTTGGTCGTGCTCACAGAGCCCAAGCTTGATGGCTAGATACCGAGATAACTCCGCCACTTTTTGCGAATGTTGATAAGTAAATGGGCTTTTTGCGTCAACAATTCGAGCGATAAACATGCCCAAACTATTCATATCTTGGATGGTGAGCTGTTTTTGAAGCCAATCAATGCTTTTAAAGTTTAATCCGATGGTTTCTATATTTTCAGACTCCATCGCGAACCAAAATGCGTCGGTCATAACGAGCTTAACCATTGCCTTAGCCATGTCTGGATTAAACAAAGTTCCAGCGTTTGCCATGATGCACTCTGCAATTAGTTCTTCATGAAGTGTGACAATGTCACAGTGGCAGTTCATGACGTATTTGGAACGCATAAAATCGAGACGGTCGGCTAAATAAAGTAGGGCAGCGACCTCTTTTTCAAAAGGCGGTAAATCAAGATATTTTAGTTCACTCCAATGTGTATGGTGGTAAAGAACAGGTGTAGCAAACTGACGCAACAAACGACACTGCTTGAGGCTTCGGTATCCTCTTAAGCAATGTGTTTTTACATCTTGTGGCACCAACTCCTCAAGTAACATTTTATGTTCTTGTGTTTCGGAGACTCCACAATCGTGGATCATCCCTGCGAAGTAGCAAAACTCCGCTTTTTCTGGTTCCCAGTTCATGACCCGAGCACATTGGTAAGCGATGTAAGCGACACGATGGCTATGGTGCGTATCATCAACACCTACATAGTCGAGTGCTCGAGCAACCCAGATAAGTGCTTGTTTCAGATCGACTTCAAAGCCCATGTCCGTATGGGAATGGCAAGAATGATTCATGGTTTATACCGACATTGCTAATTAGCCCACGCTAAACCCAAATCAGAAGGTGATAGGAAAAATTGGGTACGACAGCGAATAGACCCCAAAAAGGTGGGCGTTTAGACATAGTTTTGATTATGGGCGGGATAATAATCCTAGTTGCATAATAATATCACCTGAAGCTCATGGTTAAGAGTCAGATATTTGAACTAAGTATAAGTTTTGAAAGATTATTGTTGCTCTTGTTGACTTATTTGAAAACGACAATAAATCATGATGTAACGCATTCTTATTTTTATTTTTGTAAATCGTGCTCGGGCTCAACCAGAGACACACGGTATTGATGTGTGATTAACAGAATTCATATTGTTGCTTTTGGCAAAAAATAAGAAGACTTCTTCGAGGCTCGCTCTGTAACTAACAGAGTAATAGGGAAAGAAGCTTGTTAACTACATGACAATAGAGCGTCGTTGAAAACATTTTCTCTGTAGCTCATGTCGTTGAGGAAAGATAATGAAATGGTACGGTTTCCCAGCGATGCTAGCCCTTTTAGTGAGATAAGTTTATTGAAAATGTGTGATTGCAAAGTAAGCATAGGTGGTAAAAGTAGCTAGAATGATAGCTCTAAATGAAAAGGATTTCGTATGTTGAAGCATCGTTTATATCGGACTTACACCGCAGGGTTAAAAATAGCAGCCCTTATCCTTCCTATGCCGAGACCAACCTTGTTTTCCGGCCCTGGTTTGATGAATGAGCTATTAGAATCGATGGCCGAGCTGGGATTTAAACGCGTTTTGTTAGTAACCGACGAAGGGTTAGTCCAAGTCGGTATTGTAGATAAGGTGCTTGAGGCAGCAGCACAACTCGATTTACAGTTAGATGTTTTCTCGCAAGTTAAGCCCGATCCTACCTATGATCAGGTTGAGAGCGGTCTAGAGGCTTATCATCGTTTTCATTGTGAGGGCATATTAGCTTTGGGTGGCGGCTCTGCAATGGATTGTGCAAAAGTTATTGCTGCGAAAGTTACCAATAAACGGCCAATAAAAAAATTAGCTGGACTATTGAAGGTATGGCGAATGCCAGCACCGCTTTTTGCTATTCCAACAACGGCTGGAACCGGAAGTGAAGTTACTATCGCTGCGGTCGTGTCAGATCCCTCCTCACACATTAAAACCCCTTTAATGGATCCAAAGTTGGTGCCACTAATGGCAGCTTTAGATGCGAATTTAATGATTGGTTTACCTCCTAAGATCACGGCTGATACTGGCGTTGATGCATTAACCCACGCTATTGAGGCCTATGTATCGAAAAACGCTACTCAAGAAACGATGGCTTATTCGGTTGCCGCTATTAAACTCATTTTTAAATATCTTCCTAGGGCTGTGATGCAAGGGGATGATGTCGAAGCTCGTCATAAAATGGCTATGGCATCCTATTACGCGGGTTTAGCATTTACCAAAGCGAGTTTGGGTTATGTTCATGCCTTTGCTCACACATTCGGTGCGAGATATGGAATACCTCATGGTATGGCAAACGGATTAGCCTTGTTGCCTGTGCTGCGCTTTTCATTATCAGAGATTGAGCCTCAACTAAGAAAGCTCGATGAGTTGACGGCCGAGGGGCAGTTAGGTAACGCAAGTGCTCAGCATTTTTTGGCGAATCTGGAGTCCTTGTTTTCAACTATTGATATTGAGCAAACCAGTGCGCTCATTCAACGTGAAGATGCTGATGCGCTTGTTGATTTAATTCTGAAAGAGGCGCACTGGAATTACCCTGTTCCCAAGTTCATGAACAGGGAAGAATGCACACAGTTATTGTTAAATATCAGTAAGGTGTAAATTATAGTTTACATGTGTGGTTTTTTATCCTTACACTTTGCTTGATCTTCTGCTAAAGATCCTACAATATCGACGGCAATACAAATATGGTGTTGGTTTCGGTCCGCCGTTGCCCGATCTAATACTGATAATTTCTAATAAAGTGTAAAGATTAATATACAATGAGTCGTTCTAAAGTATTCGGTAGTACGCTAATTATTGCGGGCACTACAATAGGCGCTGGTATGCTAGCGCTTCCACTTGCCTCTGCCGGCATTGGTTTTTCAACTTCTATTATCATCATGCTAGGCTTATGGGCTCTGATGGCTTTCACTGCCTTGCTTATGCTTGAGCTTCATCAACATGCGGAGAGTAGTGCTACACTTCATACTTTGGCGAAACAGATCCTAGGTCAAAAAGGCAAGTGGGTGGCAAGTTTTGCGATGTTGTTTCTTTTCTACTCATTATGTGCAGCGTATATCGCTGGCGGTGGTGCTCAGTTCGGAGACCGCCTTGCACAATGGTTTGACCTCGATATTTCAGGGCCTACATCAACGATAATCTTTACCTTAATTGTGACTTTAGTTGTGACGGTGGGTACCGGTACGGTCGATAAAGTAAACCGAGTACTGTTCGCGATGAAGCTCATTGCGATGGTTGCGGTGCTTTCTTTTCTTGCTCCAAACGTTACGGAATCTTACTTGTTAAGTATGCCAATCGAACAAGGCCTTGTTGTAGCGGCGATTCCGGTGATCTTTACTTCGTTTGGTTTCCACGGAAGTATACCTGCAATTGTGAATTACTTAGACGGTGACACTTCTTCTTTACGCAAAGCCGTTATTATTGGTTCGACGATTCCACTCGTTATTTATATCTTTTGGCAAATCGTGACGTTGGGTGTGGTTAGCCAAAGTACGCTTGTTGAGAACGGAGGGTTGAGCGCACTGATTGGTCAACTATCTCAGACAGTACACCAATCAAATTTGGGTAGCATTGTTGGTGTGTTTGCTGACTTGGCATTGTTGACATCGTTCCTTGGCGTGAGTTTGGGTCTATTCGAATTTTTGGGTGATACCATCAAAGGAAGTAACGATAAGCCTAATCGTTTGATTGCGGCACTAGTGACGTTTACTCCACCGCTAGGCTTCGCACTTTTCTATCCTCAAGGCTTTATTATGGCTTTGGGCTATGCAGCGATTGCCTTAGCGATTTTAGCCATCTTTTTGCCTTTGGTTATGGTGATCAAGGTTCGTAAATCGGATGATTTTACTGGGGAGTACCGCGTCGCAGGTGGTCAAGGTGCGCTAGTGATAACGGGCATCGCTGGCACTGGCATCGTATTCGCTCAGGTGTTAATTACGCTGGGTGTGCTTCCTGCTCTAGGCTAGTTGTTCAGAACGTTCTTTGAATAACCTCTAGTTACTGAATCCATCGTAATCAATCAGTATTGTTAAGCCAACGAGTTTTGCTCGTTGGCTTTTTTAATCTGGATCAAATTACCGTAAGATATCCGGTGAAAAAATTGGTAGAAATGTGCTTTTATTTCGTACACTTAAGTTGTGGTATATCGATAGTTTAAGTGGAGAAAACCGCTCAAAATACCATTGAATTTGCAACACAATGAGCTTTTCTTGTTTCTCTGCTTTGGTGTGGAGGTGAAGCATGGCGCACCGGAGTTTTTACCCGTTTGCAAAACCGCTTAACGAGCAACTGCAAACGCTAAAAGGCAGGATGCAGGCGCACTTGCCATGTATTGATAGGGTGTCATTTGCAAAATATCACCCAGACCAAGATGTGCTCAAATCATTTGCAGAAAGTGAGTTCGACACTTGGTGTCTAGCCCATCACGAATCAGCATTCCGTAAACTCCACCACCTCAATATTGCCTCTAAAAACGCGGTTCCTCGTATCGTCGAAGACCTTCATGATATTAATCACTGTCCTCGGGTTCAAATTTTACTCAAACACGGATATCAGTCGTCGGCTGCTATTCCTTGTTATGACAATAAAGCTTTTACTGGTTTTGTATTTTTGAACTCCACTCAACGTGATGCGTTTAGTTTAGAAGCGCTGAATGGTCTTAAACCTTATTTCGAAATGATTCGATTTGCGGTTGAATCAGAGACTCAAGTAGTCAATGCGATAGAAACGCTAGCGAACCGAATGCAATGTATGATGCCAGGCTATTCACCTGAGTATTACGCGCATACCAAACGCATGAAGTACTACAGTCAAATTATCGCAACGCAGTTAGCGGATCGTTATCACCTGAATGACGAAATGGTCGAAGATATTGGTATTTTTGCTCAGTTCCATGCGCTCGGTGATAGTCAGCTGCCAGTTGAAATTGCTAGCCGCCGAACAAATTACTCTCAAGAACAAGAGGCGATATTGATTCAACATATTGAGCGTTGTATCGATTCAGCGGATGACATAGTTGCCCGTATCGGAAATCCGGTTCACCCGAGTGTGACTTTGTTTTTGCAGATGGTTACTTATCAGTACGAAAACTTAAATGGCACTGGTTATCCGTATGGTTTAACCAGTGACGATATACCAATAGCCGCGCAAATTACGGCTGCTGCAAATGCCTTTGATTTTATGACAACGCACCATCCGTATAGACAAGCGTGGTCCATCCCATACGCATTGTTAGAGCTTGAAAAATGGGTATATCAGGGATGGTTATCTCGAGAATGTGTTAATGCTCTGCGAGAGCATCAAGGTTATATAAAGCAAATCATCCACAAATATCCTGAGCACTATACAGGCTTGGGGTTAATGTGAAGAGCAGTAACAAAGTTGAAATGTTGACGAGGAGGAATATTTAAATAATACTGTTTTTATATACAGTAACAAGTTTGGAGGTGAAGTATGTTGTGGGAAACCCTTGAAAGAGTAAACCGCTTACGCCAACAAGCACTTGCAAATCCTGAGTTTGTTGAGTCAGCAAAAGAGCACGAACAAGCACTTCAGGAGCAAGAATACCATTATCAAACTAAGAAAAAGCGTTCAGCCAAAGACAAACAAGGTAAAAAGTCGCTGGCCGATATCTATAAAGAAGTAGAGTTTGGCGCTGACGCTCGTCATTAATGTATTCACTGCGGCATTTTTCATTTCTTCATACGCTGCAGTATTCGTTCAAATTTATGCGAGAGCAGTGGGAGACCGCTACTCTCGTTGACCTGCCTATAATTTACTAATGAAGTTCAGCCGAGCAAATTATCACTAACACTTAGCAATTCTCTCAATGATCTTGTTGATGTAATGATAATGACAACGGTTTGCATTTGTATCTTTGTTGTTATATAAAACCTCCCTTATTAATCGTTCTGTTGAATAAGAACGGCAAACGTGATCAACGAATGAGAGCTCTGAATAACTGTTATTCGTAAATGGCTATTAGGTGAAGTAGGGATGTTGGAAGCTAAAGCACTCCAGTTTGAGATTGAAGGCAAGTCATTGCTAAAAGCGTTTGATGTGACATTTGAACCCGGAAAAACATACGCTCTTGTTGGACACAATGGTTCAGGAAAATCCACATTGTTAAAGTTGCTGGCACAGCAACAGCCATACACCGCTGGTGACGTGGTTCTGCATGGAACGAGCATTAACGATCTCTCAGCGAAAAAATTCGCCCAACACATTGCCTACTTGCCTCAGCATCTTCCAGTGACCGACAGTATTTTAGGTCGAGATTTAGTCGGTTTTGGTCGTTATCCATGGCATGGTTTACTTGGACGTTTGAGTAAGAAAGATCACGACATTGTTGAAGAAGCAATGGCGATGACAGGCACACTAAAATACGCAGATCGCTTAGTGGACACGTTATCTGGAGGAGAGCGTCAACGTGTGTGGCTAGCTATGCTGTTAGCCCAAAAAACCGAGTATTTGCTTCTTGATGAGCCTTTGTCTGCGCTAGATATCAGCCATCAAGTCGATATGTTGAAGCTTATCTCTAAACTCAGTCAAGAACTGGGCTTGGGCGTTATTATCGTATTACACGACATCAACTTGGCTGCACGATTTTGCGACTACATCGTTGCATTACATCAAGGTGATTTGATTGCACAAGGCAATGTTGAACAGGTGTTTACTGAACCTAAGTTGAGGGACATATATGGGATAGAGATGATGATCTCTGACCACCCTGCGGGTTACCCGGTGGCGATGCCAAGCTAAAGGTTGGAATAATGAGCAGTACAAACACTCGACTTAAACATTTCTCTTTCGCTCTCTCACTTAGTGCGCTTTTGGTCAGTTCTTTTCAAGCACTAGCTGACGCATCACCTCGGGTGATGTCGGTTGATTGGACACAAACTGAAACGATGTTGGCGTTAGGGGTTGTGCCCGTAGGCGTCGCTCAAGGGCAAGATTACGATGCTTGGGTAAAATCGCCACCGTTACCACCTCAAACTAAGGATGTAGGGTTAAGAACTCAACCCAATATAGAGCGTATTTACGAGCTCAGACCTGACCGTATTTTTATTGCCCCGTACTTCTCCTCAATGAAGCATCGTTTAGTCGATATTGCCCCCGTTACCACGATTGACTTATATGAAAGCGGGATCACAGATTGGTCGGTACTTACTCGTTTCACTCGGAGGTTTGGTGAAGAGCTGGGAAGAGAAGCGGAAGCAGAGGCGCTTATCCAACAATATGAAAAACGTTTCTCTTTATTAAAACAGCGCATAAACAAAGACCAGCCGCCGCTTTTAATGATTCAGTTTATGGATACGAAGCACGTTCGTGTTTTTGGTCAAAATAGTCTTTACTCTCAGGCTATCGAAAAGATTGGGCTGAGTAATGCATGGAATGAAAAGACGAATAGCTGGGGCTTTAGCCTAGTTGGCATCGACAAGTTAGCTGGCATAAAAGCTCAAATTGTTATCGTAGAGCCATTACCTTACGGTGGAGCGGAGCAGCTCTCTCAAGACCCATTTTGGCAATATGTTGTTCAACAATCTGGTGAAAAGGTCATGCAAGTCGCACCCGTTTGGAGTTTTGGTTCTATGCCTTCAGCTCTCCGTTTCGCAGAGTTAGTTACGGCGAGTAAGGTCGAGGAGTTAACACAATGAAAACGATGCCTTTAAGCTTTGTGGTGTTACTTTCGGCATTTACCTTTTCTATTGGTGCTTTCCAATTGTACCAAGTAAGCTCATTTTCGTTGGCTCTAAGCAGTTTATGGGAGCCTAACTTTCAATCTATCGATTCTGTTTTACTTCACTTTAGCTGGTGGCCTCGAGTCTTCACCACGATTATATCTGGTGCTGGATTAGCGGTTGCTGGGGTATTGATGCAGCAAGTGCTGCGTAACCCTCTCGCTTCACCCACGACACTTGGTGTGGCGAGCGGTTCAAGTTTTGCTTTGATGTTAGCTACGCTATTCGCACCTTGGATGTTGGATATCGCGCCTAATTTGGTTGCTCTCATCGGCGGTGTGATATCGATGGGGTTGGTGATGCTGTTGTCATGGCGACGAGCGTTATCTCCAACGGTTGTCGTCGTTTCTGGGTTAGTGATAAACCTGTACTTTGCATCATTAAGTACGGTTATTCTGATGATGAATACCGAAAAGCTGAATGGGTTAATGATATGGGGAGCCGGTTCGCTTGTTCAGAGTGGATGGGGAGATTTCTCGTATCTTGCCCCTCGAATCGCACTTGCTACGGTCGTTGCATTTGTGATTGCAAAGCCGTTAAGTCTGTTGGAACTCTCCGAGCAAGGTGCCAAGAGTTTAGGTGTCTCGCTAGCTAAGTTGCGTTTTGTCTGTCTTGGGCTTGCGGTGTTAATCACTTCTTGGGTGGTTTCTGCCGTAGGAATCATCGGTTTCATCGGGTTAGCGGCGCCAGCGATTACTCGATTGATAGGTATCAATAAAATCCAGCATAAGCTTTGGGTATCAATGCTGATTGGTGCCATGTTATTGACTTTAACCGATTTGGTTATTCAGCAACTGCCAGGGCTAATGGCGAGTTTTATACCAACGGGAGCAGCAACCGCTGCACTGGGCGCTCCGCTACTGTTATGGCTGTTACCTCGCTTATCACAAAAGACGCAGGGCCATACTCAAACAGTGTTAACTCGACATCGTGAACATGTTTACAAGCTAAACCCTAAAGCGATCTCATTGGCGTTGATCGGCACGTTAATTTCTGTTGTTCTTTTTGCCACGGTTGCTGTGCAAAATGAAGGGTGGGCAAACTTATTTTCTAGCCAAAATTGGATTTTTTTGGAGTGGCGCGCACCTAGATTATTTGCAGCAGCAATTGCGGGGGCAATGTTAGCGATTGCTGGAACCATGATTCAACGCCTAAGTGGAAACCCAATGGCAAGTCCTGAAGTGATCGGTATCAGTTCAGGGACAGCGATGGGATTGATCATCGCGATGTTTACTGGGTTTGGTTCGTCAATTTTCACTCTTTCTCTAGGCGGGTTCGTAGGTGCATTAGCGACGGTATTAGTCATTGTGCTGCTAAACCGTAAATCAGGCTTTCAGCCGGAGCGTATTTTGTTGACTGGTATTGCGATAACCGCACTGATGAATGCAATACAGAGCTTTATTCTAGCCACTGGTGACCCAAGAAGTTATCAAGCATTGGCTTGGTTGTCAGGGTCTACCTACTATGTCTCGGTTGAAACGTTACTCCCGTTGTCTTTATCTGCGCTTGTCTTTATAGGGTTGAGTTTTCTCTGCGTAAGATGGCTAGATATTCTTCCTGTCGGTGCCGCTTCCTCTAAAGCGCTTGGAATTCGAGTTGATCGTTCACGCGCAACACTGCTTCTTTTAGTTGCTTGTCTCACGGTCAGTGCGACATTGGTTGTTGGTCCGATTAGCTTTGTTGGGTTGTTGGCTCCGCATTTAGCTCGCTTATTTGGTTTTAACAAAGCGTCACAACACATGTTATGCGCCGCGATACTGGGGGCAGGGGTGATGTTGTTGGCTGATTGGTTGGGACGACAGGTCCTTTACCCGCAAGAAATACCAACAGGGCTTATGGCGTCTCTCATTGGCGGTTTGTATTTAATGTGGGGTTTACGCCGCTTATAGAAATGAGCTAAGCCTCAACCAAGAAAGTACTTATACAAATAAGCACTCGTAGTGGCATTCGTAACCTATGCGAGTGCTTTATGCAAAACCTCTGGTTTGTCTTTTACGGAAACAACTGGCGATGCCGTAACTCGCTTTTCTTTCAGCGGTCGCTGAAGTCATGAAGGGTTGGTTTGGCTGCCGACAAAAAGGAGAGAATATGACTCGGCAGTTTATGCTGACACCAACGTCGATGGCGGTTGTATTAGCTGTATCAACGCCAAATGTCTTGGCTCAGGAAGATGAAAATATAGTTGTGATTGGACAGCAGCAAGACAGTGCAGTTGGTCCAGATTTTAGTTATCTCGGAGCGAAGAGTCGGGCAGCGACGAAAACTGATATTGCTATCAATGAGACTCCAAGAGCGGTGTCTGTTGTTACGCGAGAGCAAATGGATGATCGTGCCTCTATTAGCATTTCTGACGCACTACAGTACACACCAAGCATTCAAACTAATTATTTCGGCGAAGATAACAAGCAAGATTGGTTTATTATTCGTGGTTTTAAACAGGCGAACAGTGGGTTGTATCAAGATGGTACCCGTTTATATTCTTCTGGCTTCTATAGTTGGCAAATAGATCCGTTTGCGTTAGAGAGGGTTGAAGTTTTACGTGGTGCAGCGTCTGTTCTTTATGGGCAAAACCCTCCAGGTGGGGTTATCAATGTTGTCAGTAAGCGACCTCAATTTGATGGGGGGTCAGGACTTGTATCTTTGGAGTACGGTTCTGAAGACCGTAAACAACTTTCTCTTGACGTAAACTCTGAGGTGAGTGAGCAGCTAGCTTTCCGCTTTCAAGGGTTAGCGAGAAAAAATGGGACAAGAATTAGTAGGGTAGAAGCAGAGCGCATTCTTCTCTCTCCATCGATGACGTACAAATTTAATGAGACGTCTGAAATTACCTTTCTAACGAGCTATCAAAAAGACGACTCAGATCCTTATCTGCAATTTTTGCCAGTTGAAGGAACGTTAACGCCAAACAAAAATGGAAAGATCAGTGATAGTTTAGCGATAGGCAATCCTAACTGGGAGACGTTTGAGCGTGAGCAGATGTCTTTAGGCTATGAGTTTTCTCATGCATTTAATGATACCACTTCATTTGTTCAAGCAGCTCGTTACAGCGAAATGGATGTTAAGCTAAGACAAATGTATTCGTACGTTTACTCGGCTGACGTGCCTGCGTTGGGGCCGGCTTTGGACCCATCAAATGAACGCAAAACCATACTTCGGGGTGCTTCAACAGAAGATGGGTCATCTGATGCTTTTAATATCGATAATCGTTTGATGCACCAAGTAAATTGGGGAAGTGTTGAGCATAACTTGATGTTGGGCATAGATTTTCAAATGATCAGTATCGATGGTAAAGATTTTGCGAATGATCCTATCGTTGCTGATGGTAATGCGCTCTTAAACACACCAATGGGAGCTTTGCCTGACCCTAGGTTTAATGTATTTAATCCTACTTATTCGGATAACATAATGTTACTCGATCCGAATACGCTACAACCATTGAGCGAAACCGATAAGCAAAGAACGAAAATCGATAATCAGCAGCTCGGCGTCTACTTTCAAGATCATATGCTGATCAACGATAAATGGGCGATGTTATTGGGCGCACGTTACGACGATACAAGTAATGAAGTACATAATGTTACCACGGGTGCTCGCACGAAAGTCGATAATGGAGAGTGGACGTTTAGCGTGGGAACGGCTTATATTTCTGATTCTGGCTTCACGCCATACTTTAGTTACTCTCAGTACTTTGATCCAATTATTCAAGAAGACAGCAATGGTAAGCCAGCGAAGCCTGAAAGCGGTGATCAATTTGAAATCGGTATGAAATACCAACCGGATTCATTTGATGGTTATTTCAATATTGCAACGTATCGGGCAACAAAAGAAAACTTGGCTCGTATCTACTTGAGTGAATTAACGCAAATAGGAAAAATAGAAAATAACGGCGTTGAGTTTGAAGCTGTAGCTAATGTGACACCATCCTTAACATTGATCGGGAACATTGCGTACGTTGATGCAGAGATAAAAGAAGACATCAATAAGGCATGGGTTGGCAAAACACCTTCCCAAGTGGCGAATACCGTATCATCAGCTTGGGCACATTATCGTTTCTTTGATGGACCTCTTGATGGCTTTGCTGTTGGCTTAGGCGCGCGCTATACAGGTGAGTCATACGGAGACAATGAAGAGAGACTAAAAGTACCAAGTTATTTCTTAATGGATGCGACGGTCAGTTATCGAATCGGCGATTACAAGCTACAAGTCGCAGCTAAAAACATCGCGGATAAAAAGTACATAGCGACATGTGATGGCTTTTGTTGGTATGGCGACCGACAAAATGTTATTGCAAGTTTAACTTACGACTGGTGAGTTAACGTATAAATAAACACCCCTAACTTTAGGGGTGTTTATTTAGAAATCGGCTTTACGGACAAAGTGCGGGTTTTTGTACTTTTTCTGCGGGCCAAACGATGATACGACAAGTTTGTTCCATAACGTTTTGTCAAACTCACCCTTTGGAATCGAAGGGTAGAGGGTTTCCTCTTCTTCTCTTGCAAAGTTCATATATTGTTTCTTTTTAATTTGATTGTACTTTTTGGCGATCTGGTTATGTTTTCTTACCCACTCCAGCTTGTAATTGTGGAGCACTTTTTCACCTTCTTCGAGACTCATTCGAGATAGGAACAGTCGCTTGTATGAGACCTTTCTGTCCAGCATTGTGCGCATAACGGTTTGGATATATTTACCGTGATGCGTAATGGTAATGTCGTTTTCATCAATAGGAGTGACACACCAGCCTTTAGGTAAAAAGTCTGGCTTCTTAAATTGCTTATTACGCTCCATTAGCGCCTGATGTAAAACTAAATCAGAGGTGCCGCGGAACGTCTTTTGCCATTTACCGATACGAATTTGAATCGAACCAGGCAAGCGATAGATGTTAGTAAACTTATCTTTGTCCATGGACTTGTGTCATGAGATTAATGTGCATAATTAGAAAGCGGAATTCAGCCCAATGCCACAGGCAGTAGACTTAAGTACCGTACGATTTTACAACGACCTTGCGTGATATAGCGAGGGGTTATGTCAATAATAGGTAAGAAATAGAAAATTAGTTCACATTATGAAGAAATTGGAAGCTAACAAGGTTAAATTTTGAAGTTACACCAATTATGCCCATGCCGACTAAATAAAAAGAAGGCACGGGCATAAAATCACACCGCTTCTTCGAGTTGCTTGGTGTCTTCTTCAATCTGTTGTAGATGTCGGTTTGCTTGCTGTAACTGATACATTTGAGCATAACGACTATTTTGCGTTAAGAGTGCTTTGTGTGTGCCTTTCTCGACTAACTCCCCATGATGAAGAACAATGATTTGGTCTGCATCTAAGATAGTTGAAAGCCGATGAGCAATAACAACGAGCGTCATGTCTTGTCTGAGGACCGCCAAGCTCTTTTGGATTAAAGCCTCTGTTCCTGAGTCAATATTTGCGGTTGCTTCATCTAATATCAATATCTTAGGTTTTACCACAAGCACACGTGCTAACGCCAAAAGCTGTTTCTGACCTGCAGATAAATTAGTTTCGCCTTGACCTAACTGCGTGTCTAGCCCGTTAGGGTAACGATGAATTTGTTCTGCCAAACCTACTTTGTCTAACGCATCCCATATTTGATTGTCATCAACCGCCCGACTGAGAGAGATGTTTTCTCTGACTGAAGCAGGGAGAATATGTGGATCTTGTTGAACCATTGCCACATCTTTGCGAAGTACGTCTTTCCCTAATGTTTTAAGTGGACGACCATCTATGAGCAGTTCACCACATTGCGTTGGATAAAAGCCCATTAACAGTGACGCTAATGTGCTTTTACCGCTTCCTGTATGCCCGACAAGCGCGATAAAGTCTTGGTGGTTGGCCTTCAACGAAATGTCTTTTAGGACGTCCTGTTTACCATCGTAGCTAAATGTGAGGTCTTTAAGTTCGATAGCACCTGACCTTAATGGTTGATGATCGCCCCCGTAAGTTTGTTCTTTCGCGTCAATCAATTCAAAAACACGTTCGCTTGACACTAACGCTTGCTGAAGTAGAGCAAGTTGCTGAGTCATCTCAATTAGTGGTTCAGTAACTCGCGCAAGATAACTGATAAATGCATACAGTACCCCCACACCAATCAACTCAATACCATTAAAACCAAAGATCGCAACCAAGCAAAGCAACGCAAGACCAGCGAGTAAGTCCATTAATGGTCTTAGCAGATAGCCGTTTAGCCGAATCACTCGTTTAGATGCCACCAGATGCTCTGCGGTTAGCTCGTTGAACTGTTTATTAAAACGCTCTTCTTGTTGCATTAATTGAATGACACTCATCCCTTGAATGGATTCACTCAGATTCGCATTTATATCGGTCAATAGGTCACGCATCTTTCGGTAGCTTTCTGTACTTAGCTGCTTAAACAAGTACATAAAGCCGATGACGATCGGCAGCAATACAAGCACAACGAGTGTGAGCTTCCAGCTCATGAAAAACATAACGCCAAGCATTACGACAATCATGACCACGTTTTTCACCACGGTCGCGATCAAAAGCTCATAAAATTGCTGTAAAGATTCCGTATCGTTGGTGATTCGCGACACCAATTTTCCAGCAGGAGTGTAATCAAACGCAGATAACGGCTGCTTAATCACGCCAGAAAATACTTGCTTACGAATCGCTTTGATCGTGTTAGCCGCGACAATGCTAAATTGCAATGACTGAAAATACTGGAATGTTGCCGATACGATCTGAAGAGCGATATAACCTACTGCTAGCGAAATCAGAACACTTTGTGAATAGTCACCTTTAGCGATGTGCTCATCAATGAAATATTGAATCAACCAAGGGCCGCCGGCGCTAGCTAACGCTGCAATAAACAGCAAGGCGAGTCCTTTAATCATTGGCTTTGGTTGAGATAATGGGTAAGACATTAACCGTTTAAACGTGCTGGTCTGGTTCATTCATTATTCCTCCATCGCCTGCTCTAGTTTCTGATACTCGAACATCTCGGCGTACCAGCCTTTATGCGCTAATAACGCGCTATGTTGCCCACGTTCAGTAATGTGTCCGTGATTCAATACAATGATCTCGTCTGCTGCTTCCAAAGCGGTGAGGCGGTGCGCAATAACGATTAGGGCCTGATTACGGTAGTATGTTTCCAAATTCTTAAGGATTTGATGTTCGGTCCGTCCATCAACAGCGGAAAGTGCATCGTCCAAAACCAACACTTGAGCATTCAGCAGCATAGCGCGTGCTATCGCAATACGTTGTTTTTGCCCGCCGGAGAGTGTAATGCCTTTTTCACCAACTTCTGTTTGGTAGCCTTCAGGAAACTTCTCAATATCGTCATGTATACAGGCTAACTTTGCAGCTCTATAGACTTCTTCTTTCTCTGCATTAGGGTTACCTAAGGCAATATTATCGAAGATAGATTTGGAGAATAGAAACGGGCTTTGATTAACCACGGCAAAGCGGTTGCGCCACTGAGGAAGTAGGGCATCTTTAATCTCAACATCCCCGAATGTAATTGAACCGTTTGTTAGGTCGTGCTGACGCAAAAGCAGCGTTAGCAGGGTTGATTTTCCGCTTCCGACAGGGCCAGCTACTCCCAACATTTTACCGGGCTTGAGCTCGATGTTTACTTCCGTCAAAGCGGGCGGTAAATCACTAGACCAGTGGAAATCGTCGATATCAATTTTTAACGGAAGTGGTTTATTTTCTATTGGCTTATTACCACTGATAATTTCTGGCTTTTCATCAAAGATCTCTTGTAGTCGGTTCCATGCGGCAGAGCCTCTTTCTAAAATGTTAAATAGGAATGCGAATGCCAGCATCGGCCATATCATCAACCCTAAATACATCGTAAATGCGGTCAGATCACCAAGCGTGATCTCACCTTTATCAACAAGGTAAGCACCAGCAGCGACACTGAGAAGGAAAGAGAGGCCGATGGTGAGTTGGATAGCTGGATCAAATCTCGCGTCGACTCTAGCGACGGCGATATTTTTCTGACCGGTATCATCGACTACATCTTCAAAGCGCTGTTGTTCTTGATTCTCTAACCCAAAAGCTCGCAACATTCGCACGCCGTTAAGTGACTCTTGCGTCATGTCTGACATGGTAGAAAAGGCTTCCTGAGCGACACGAAAGCGTTGATGTAGGATACGCACAATAAAGAAGATGATGATGGCAAGAAATGGCATTGGAAGAAGCGCCATTACGGTGAGCTTCCAGCTTACTTGCGTTACCATAATGATTAAAACCGCAATACCAGTGATCAAAGAGTCTGCGGCGGTTAAAACCCCTTCGCCGGCTGTCATAACGATATTACGCACATCATTAGTGCCACGAGCCATCAGATCCCCCGTCTTGTAACGTTCAAAAAAACGAGGTGGCTGTGTCGATAAATGCCTATATAGACGGTTACGTAGAATGGTCCCGAGCTCCCAGCTTGCGCCGAAAAGCCAAATTCGCCATAAGATGCGACACCCATAAATAGTAAAGATCAGTACAGTTAACCCTGAGAGCCATAGAATCAGCGTATTTGTATCTAAAGTGTTGTCTACGACGCCGTCAACTATGATGCCAACTGCTTTGGGCGGAACAAGCTGTAGTGCTGATATCACAGCGAAAAGCAGAATGGATCCGACATAGTGCCTCCACTTTTGTTGGAAATACCAACGTAGCTGCCAGAATATTCTCATTACGCCTCCCGCTTTAAATTATTGAATTTGTTATAGAACTATTATTGAGCGAAATGATGAGTTTACAAGCACAAGTTATAGGCGGGTTTAAAAACGATAGATTGTTTCAATTATAGCCATGTGTCGGCGCAAATTACTGGTTTTATCTCTATGAGCTCATTGTGCGACGACATTATGTGAAATAGTTGTTAATGATGGTTTTGGAGCCATTACCTTGTAATAACGATGAAGACACCAAAAGTAAAAGTGTTACTGCCACTCTCTATGGGAATTAGCAATCGTCAGTTTGTATTTTGTATTTCACTTGGCCACCAGGAGTTTCTGGGTAGTAAACTTCGACATAACACATATGTTCTGGACCAACAGGCTTGTTTGCAAAACCAATAAGGAAGTAGGGCTCGTCTGGGCTGTCTACCCCATACCAAGTGTTAATAGTGAGTTGCGGATCAAAGCCTGCTAGCTCTTTTGCTGGAATAACATTTTTGATAAATCCAAAGTAACCAATTAGGTCGTTATGGCCGTCATTATCTAGATCAATGTTATATTGTATGCCGCCATCTACTGTCTCTTGAGATTGAATCACTGCTTTGGTGTAGACAAAGTTGTTGGCGGTCATGAGTGCTTCTCTGGCTCCATATAGAACCGCCACTCTGGCATCTTTTTGTAAGCCAAGAAATTTAGGAAATGCAACGACGCTTACAATACCAAGAATGATGATGCACACAATGAGTTCAATAAGAGTAAATCCTTGAGAGCGACGCACTGCCTTTCTCCATGTTTTAGAAACGAATAGGCGGCTATTCTGATATAGAAACTTTCAGGTCAAGTATTAAAAAAGAATGATAATAAGAGATCGGGATTGCAAATCTCAAATATAAAACAAGTTGCTTATATTCGAGATGAAGAGTGATTTTGATAAAAACCAAGGAATGAACTCGAGAGGATAAAATCCTCCCGAGTAAAGCGACTAAGATTCGTGTGTCAGAGCACTGCGGTTACGTTTAAAAATGAATCGCCAAATAAATAAGACAATTGCGATGTAACCTAATCCTACCCCAAGCGCTTGCCAGTGCATGCCGTTATACATCGCGATTGGCATCAAAGAGATGATGAAGATGTCAGTGATTGAGCCTGGGACATAAGCGATGGCGTAATCATCAAGCACCTTGCTACGCATTTTTGGATCAACAATACGAAGCAAGGCAATACCCATGGCAACTGTACCGGTTAACCAACCCCAAGAGAAAATGCCTTTCTCGAACCAATCTTCTCCCATGATACGTGGGGCAACCCAGAAGATTAGCCATAGTGTGAAGGCGATACCGCCGATTGCAAGCACTACCATCGGCATTAAATACTGGGCTAAGACGGTAATCTTGATGGCTGAGATACCAAAGATAATCAAATAATCGGTACTGATGCCCGCAGCGTGTTTGAATGCACCGTCACAAAGATAGCGTGAAGCTTTCGTTTGTTTCGCGATGATTCGCACAAGCATGCCGCCAAGGAAGCCGGTTACGAACGTAGGGATTTGTACCTTATCGTGGAAAGAAGATAAGTAGTTAGCCGCTACATACGAGAAAGCTGTTACCACTACAACCAACGCCGCGTGAATCGCAAAAGAATCAACCGACAGGGAAGACATGGTGTCTTTCATTACCGGTTCTTGATCATCAGGCTTAACAAGGCCTTTGCGTTCGTGTTCGTCCATGCTGTCGAAGGTCGTAAAGCTACGAATCCAACCCATCTTCAATGCGAATTGCAGCATGAGCATGCCGACAGAAATCGAGATGAAAATACCCACGGTTGCGAACGTTAAGCCAAGTGTGAAGCCATCTTCCCAGCCAAGCCCCGTGAAGATTTCACCAACAACAGATGCAGAGCCATGTCCGCCCATAAAACCCGCAGACATTGTCACACCAAAGCCGGGATTAATCTCTGGCCAGAAGAAGGTTGTGAGAACTAGACCAAACATTGCCGCAAACAACCACTGAGAAACAGAAGCGATTTGGTTAAACGCCCACAATGAGCCAGCACGCTGCGCGACGGTTTTAGGTGATGGAACATCCGTTGCCAGACCTAACGCAGAAAAAAGTGCAGCAGTTAATAGGCTTGCGTTAGCGGTAAACGTATCGGTCCAAGGCAGTACGTCTAACAGGGCTGGTCCAAAAATTAGACCGAATAATCCTGCGAGAACCGCCGATGGAATGTACATACGCTGTAGTAATGGCGCGTGAACGCGAATGACTTTTGCCAAAATCAATAGTAAGCCAGCGATGGCTAAGTCAGTCAGCATTAGACCTTTAGGCATCTTATCCTCCAGTAAATGCAGTCAAGGGGTAGCGTCCTTGTGACCTACCTTGAATAAAAATCTCTCTAAAGCCAAAAAGCCACATACGTGACTAAAAGCGTTGAGAAATCAATGTCGTTTTCATAAGCAAAGGAATGTGCTTATGCAATTTGAAATGAGTGTAAATGTTGTGATTGCACACGAACAGGAAGAGAAATTAGATTAAATTTCTCGATATTTTTTTGATAGTTCACTCAGGAAAGGCGGCAATCCTAGTCACTTTGTCAGAGCAATGCAATTGGTGTGAATCAATAAATTATGCCTAGTTATGGGTGTTTCTGACTAACAACATGAAAAATAAAGACAATTAACAAGCAATAATATTTGTCATATCGACAATAAAAGTTAATTAAATGGTTAAATTGTCGCCGCTTTATGTGGGGCGTTACGGATTCACATGCGAAAGAACAAAATCGACTAAGGTGCGATTTTTAAGGGAAAGCTGTTTTGAACGGTAAAGCAGGTGGATCGGTTTTGGCTTGGGAATGTGTGAATGGAGAATTTCTACCAAGGCGCCAGATTGGATTTCCTGTTCAACTAAGATCTTTGGTTGCAGAAGAACTCCAGAGCCTTTTAACGCGGCAAACTTAAGTACATCGCCATTATTAGACGTTAATCGGGTGTTGCTGTTTCCAAAGGTATTAGATGGCATGTTCACCACTTGTTGGCTTTCTCCTTGGTGATACTGAAACCCCAAACAATGATGATGTTCAAGGTCATCAAGCGATTGGATAGGGGCATGTTGCTCAAGGTAAGAGGGTGAGGCGCAGTAAGTCATGTGGTATTCACCCAATTTTCTCGCGACTAACGACGAATCGACCAACTCACCGATTCGAATAATCACGTCAGCTTCGCTTCGATATGGGTCAATCAAATTGTTGTCCAACATCAGCTCAACGTTCAAATCGGGAAATTCAGCTAAGAAGTCAGCTACGATGGGGGCGATGACCTTTTTGCCATACGTGACAGAGCAGTTAACTTTTACCGTTCCAGTTGGACGGTTGATCAGCGTCTGGATTAGGTTCTCTGCGTTGGTGATGTCTTCAATAATGCGGTGGCACTCTTGGTAGTAGAGTTTACCGGCTTCGGTCAAGGACTGTTTGCGCGTGGTCCGATGAATCAGCTGTGTACCTAAGCTTTGCTCAAGAAAGCTCACGTGCTTGCCAACCATGGTCGGTGAAATATCAAAGTGGTGTGCAGCATTACGAAAGCTGCCGTGTTCGACCACGTAAGCGAAAACTTTCATGCTTGTTAATTTATCCATTGCACACCCAGAGTTAATAAAGAAATAACTAAAGCAGAGTTTATCAATCAAATGAGGTTAATTACAGTGGGCGTATGATTAAGAATGGAGAAAGAGATCCATCATGAGTGAGACGATTTTTGTTACCGCCGAACTGAAAATGAATGCCGATAAGCCAAGACAACAAGTGGTTGAAGCCATTGAACAATTTTGCCTTGATATGCAAAGCGAAGCGGGGTGCTTGCAAGCGAATGCGACCTACGATTCTACAGAACCACAACGTGTGATTCTTTGGGAGCGATATGAAAACCGCACCGCGATTGAAGCGCATTTTGCTATGCCGCATACACAAGCGTTTATTGCTGCTGAAGTGGCAGAGTTAGTCCAAGCATTCGAAACCCAAGCTCAATAGGAGAGGCGAACATGAAATGGGGCATTTTAGGCACAAGCTTTATCTCAGGTGTCATGGCTGAAGCAATCCAAGGCGATGACAAGAGTGAACTGTACGCGGTTGCTGGGCGTTCGGAGCAGAACTTAAAGACATTCGCTGAGCAATATGGCATCGAGAATACGTTCACCGATTACGATGCGTTGATTGCTGATGAGCAAGTCGACATTATTTACATAGCATTGCCAAATCACCTTCATCATGACTTTATCGTTAAAGCGGCAGAGCAGGGAAAAGCGATCCTGTGTGAAAAGTCACTGTCGGTAGATATGGAAAAAACCGAGTTGGCACTAAAAGCAGTCGAAACGCACAAGGTATTCTTTGCTGAGGGTTTGATGTACTTACATCACCCATTGATCAGCGAGTTGGTTTCTGTGCTTAAATCGGGAGAGATTGGTGAACTTCGCTCCATCCACACGTCTTATATTGCGTCGATTGCGCAGTTTGTTAATCCAGACAGTAAAGGTGCTTTGTATAACTTAGGTTGCTACCCAATGTCATTGGTGCATTTGGTGGTGAAAACCATGTTGGGTGAACAAGCCGTTGGAAACCGCTCTATGACGGTGATTGGTCGACGAGGTAACGATGGGAATATCTGTGAATCGAGTTTGATGATGCAATTCGGTGAGCAACAAACCGCGAGCGTACACACCGCCGAAGATCATGGATTGAAACACCAATTCACTATTCTGGGTAGTAAAGGCAGTATTACGTTAGACTCGAATCCATGGCTACCAACGCAAGACAACCAGTTTAGTGTGGAAATTTACGAGACGTCGAAGCGCGAGGTGTCTGTATCGGCAGCTGGAGACGCTTTCTTCTATCAAGTGCGCAATATTCGCCAAGCGGTTGAAGCAGGGCGTACATCGTTAGAGAACCCTTGTGCAACATGGGAAGACTCTCACCGTATTATGCAGCTACTGACTGAGTGGGAATCACTGGCTTCAAAGTAAGTCTGTACTTGAACCAATGAACATAAAAACGGCGCACTAAATCCAATATTTGGTGCGCCGTTTTGTTTTGGGTTCAGTCTCTGTTAAATGCGATTATCGCCGGTGCTGAACGCAATGATTTGGCTGATTTCAGACAGGCTTCTACCACTTTCTTGCTGCCATTGAACAAACGCTTTGTTGGTTGCATCGAGCGATTTTTTCGTATCTTTGCCACCTTCAATGATCTTGCAATTACGTAGGTAAGCTTCAACGTCGCTAGACAAGATGAAGGTATCAACGCCCATTTGACGCAGTGTGTAAGGGCCAGTATTTCCGCCTAGGCGATTGCCGCGTTTCTTCAAATACGCCCATAGGTCGGTGATTTTCTCTTGCGGCCAATCGGCAACCATTTTGCCAAACGAGCCGTATTCGATTTTTGCTTCGTGGATCATACGAGCATTAGCAGGAATCGACATGACTTTAGTGAGATGGCGAATGATGCGTTTGTCGGTTGCTTTGGTTTCCCATTGCTCGTCTGACAGCATCAGCAACGGCTCAATCTTAAACCCAAAGAACACTTCTTCGAAGTTCGGCCACTTGTTGCGAACCACGCTCCACGAAATCCCACTTTGGAATACTTTCATCGAAAAAGCGGCCAGCCAACGGTCGTCGGGAATCGCTGCCAGCTCTTCTTTGCTTAGTGGATGAGACAAAAGCGCTTCAAGTTGATCTTCACCACCTTTACGCTCGGCAGCGCGCTGATAAATCGCGTCAAATTTTTCGATACTCATAAAAGAAGTTAGTCCTAGTTTATGTCGATATTTGCGAAACATACTACGCTTAAGTGGCTGAATCGTAAATTGATGGAGTGTCACAAATGAAGAAGGTCACATTAACGTTTGTCGGGGAAGGTTCGGATCGTATTGCAGAAAAATTCTATGCGTGGATGACGGATGGTGGGTTAGAAGATAGCATGATTGAGAATTTATCTGACCGTGAAATCTCAGTTGTCGGCATCAGTGATATGGATAATGAAACGCGTGATGTGGTAATCAATACGGAAATGAACTAACGAGTCGACTATCGTCAGCAAGCAGAATCAGATAAAACAAAGCCCTTCACGAGAAGGGCTTTGTTGCGTTTATAAGCGTGAGAGCCTAGTTATTTACCAGTGTCAGACCGCTTGGTAGTGCATCACCGAAGATACGCTTCGATTCGCTCTCAGATAGCTCTTTGACCTCTTCAACCAGTGATACCCAAGACTCAGGTACCTTGCTTTGCTTCAACTTAGCCAGTACCTGCTCACGGTAGTCGTCTGAGATATCAAATAGGCGGTCGCCCGTCTTACGACAAATCATTACGGCTGCGAAAGCGATCATTGGCTCTTTCTGCCAGTTCTGCTCTAACAGCTTAGGCAACCATTGTTCCGCTTGTTCGCGAGGAATGACATTGTGCTGGCTGCCATACAAAGGTGTACGCGATGCCAAGCGACCCATTGCCCACCAGTGCGCTTGTTCGAACTGCTTGTGGTTGATGGCTTTGCTCAAGAACCACGTTGCCAATAGAACTTTGTCTTCGACTTCTAGGTGTTCAAGCGATGCCGCCAATCGAACCATGGATTCATAACCCATATCTTGTGCCGCTTTGGCGGATTGTGGGTTTTTCATCGCACCAGGATGTAGGTATTTCGCGATGTCCGCCAAGATGGTCTCTTGTTGCTCTTGGCTCAAGCCACCTGCGATACGACGCCAGAACACCCACCAGTCGGTCCAACCTTGATGGTTCTTAAACTGGATGTTTTGTTGGTAGAGACCCCAAACTTGCTCAATGCGCCATGAGTCGGTTGGATCGCCAAAGCCCGGACGCAGTGCAAAGCCCGCCAAACGAAGCCAGTTTTTCTCGTGTTGTTCAGAACGACGGCGACGCTTACGACCTTGCGCAAAGGTATCAAACAGTTGACGTAGGGTAGTGAAATCCCACTCGTCACGTTTGCCCAGTTTCTTCTCAAGATCTTTGGCTAAGGTTTTGATCTCTTTGCTTTCCGCGCTTTTCTTATTACCGCTGTAAAGGCGAGCGATCAGCTCCTTACATTCATTCAGTTTAGGGTGAAGCTTAACTTGCTCGCTGTCATCGGTTTGCTTGTTACGAACTTCGAACTCCAGCTCCCAACGTTTGCTCTCGTCTTCTGCGCTGACACATTCCATCTTAAGCGTACCGACTTCGGTCAACTGACACGCCAGTTGCACTTCTACGCGCTCTTTCTGGTTGGCTTGCAGTTTGGCACCTTCACCTTCAAGGGTGGTGATATAAGGCGGCAGAGGAGCAAATAAGTCAGGATCAACGTCCACCATCACACCGTTTTGAATGGCAGTGTTATTGGTTAAGGTGTCGTGGGTAGAAGTCAGCAGGTTAAAGCGAACGGGCTCACCTAGGGTAAGTGAGAAGCGACGACCACTTAAGCGGATCTCGTGTCCTTCTTCTGTACCTTTTGCAAGCAAACAGAGCGCTTTGCCCATCTTGTTCTTCTCTTGAAGGTGCAAGAAGTAAGAACGCGCTGCGCCACCACCAATTTTTAGCTGTGCACCACGACGCGCTTTACCAAACGCAACGGCACCCAGTGCAACAGACCAATCTGGATGTGGGTTATCTAATACCGTAACCGGAGCGCCTCGCCAATCGGACAGTAGGGTAGTGACTCGTTCAGTCACAAGTTCACTGTTGAACACACCACCGTTGAGTAGCAAACCGACTGGAATGGCATTTTGTTTGTCGTCTTCAATGCCAAGAGCGGCACGAGCAACTTGTTGGTGCTGAGTTAAGAACTCGGCAACGTGTTTGCTCACAGCTGGGTCAGCAACGTATGGAAGACCAAACTCGACGACGGCGCTGCGGCGCTTGTCTGGTACTTCACTGAAATCAGAAAGCGGGAAGAAGCCATCTAAAGCGATTTGGTGCACTTCTTGTTTGCTCAGCCCAATACTCTTTGTTCCGCCAAGAAGTTTCGAGCCGCTACCCAGCATGGTGATCTTCACTTCTTCAGGTGCACTTGCTGAAAGTAGGCTTTCTTTCGCCTTGCGAGTTTGCTGAATCAGCTTAGTTAGGCTTGCTGCAGTGAGCTTCTTACTTTGGTTGAAGCGGCTCTCTGCAAGGTGTGCTAATGCTAAGTCGAGGTTATCACCACCCAGCATCAAGTGTTCGCCAACACCAATACGATCAAGGGCTAGTTCATCTTGAGAAGAGAAACTTGCTTCAATCAAGCTCAAGTCGGTGGTACCACCACCCACATCGCACACTAGGATCAGCGGTAACTCTTTGAGCTCATCAGCTGCGGTTTGCTGGTGGCGTGCGTACCAGTCGTAACATACGGCTTGTGGTTCTTCGAGCAGGACGATTTTTTTCAAACCTGCCAACTCAGCGGCTTCAAGCGTGAGTTTACGAGCGGTTTCATCGAACGACGCTGGAACGGTCACAACCACATCTTGGTCTTCTAGCTTATTGCTAGGGTGACGGTAGTTCCATGCTTGACGAATGTGGTTGAGGTAGCTTGCGCTGGCAATAACGGGTGAGACTTTATCTACGTCTTGCGCACCAGCCCAAGGAAGAATGTCTGAACTACGATCCACTGCTTGGTGCGATAGCCAGCTTTTAGCACTGGATACCTGACGTCCTTCCACCTTAGCGCCTAATTCACGAGCCCATTCACCCACGATCACATTACTAATGTCGCCAGAGACAGGTTCGTTTTCCCAAGGAAGTGTTAGGTCAGAAGGGGAGATTTGACCAACTGCAGGGTGATAGCGGAAAGAGGGCAGCAATGGTTTACGAACCACTTCACCCGGACCAATCAATTGGTCTATGTCGAATAGGGATACTTCGGATTGTTCAAGGTTGTCGGTGATTTCACAATACGCCACCACAGTGTTTGTGGTGCCAAGGTCAATACCAACAAGAAAACGAGGAGATGCCATACAAACCTTCGTGTATTTAAAAACGGCACCCGATTGGATGCCGTTTGATTTCTATTTATTCTTCTTCGTTTGAGTTGCTTTTCGCGTCTTCGCGCACATCGAACTCAACATGCCATTTTTGACCGTTATCAGCGGCAATGGCTTCTAAGTAAAGCGTACCAAGTTCTGTGACGCGAGAGGCTAGGGTTACAGGAACCACTTCACCTTCACGGCGACCTTCAGATACAGGCAGAGTTACTTGGATTTCTGGAAGCTCTTCAAGCTCTTCTGGTGCCCAGTAGTCTAGGTGAGTACCTGCTAGGTCATCACGACGAACCGTTGAGCCGAAGAACTGGAAGTTAACTGGCTGACCGATGATCAAACCAAACTCTTGGCTTGGTACGTCAACGCTTGAACCTTCTTCCATACCAAATGGTGCAACACACAGTGCTTCCATTGGAGGCGCCATGCCCGGAATCGCTGGCATCGCACTCTCGATACCCACGTAGTACGCTGAAGCAATACCGCCACGGATACGAACACCTTGACCACGACGCACAGAGCCGTAGTAAGCCGCACCGCTAGCAACCGCAAGGTCTAGATCCACACCTGTTAGGCGTTTCGCCATTTCAGCATCTGCTTCTAGTAGCCATTCGTTGATCGTGTCTTCTAGACGAGTTGCTAGAAGTTTCGATTTCAGAACACCACCGTTGAATAGGATTGCTGTTGGCTTGATGAAGTCAGCTGACTGCGCTGCATCCGAACCTGGCATACCAGGCATGTTAGCGAATGGGTTGAAATCTTGAGCTGCTGCTTCTGCGCCATTTCCTGAAGTAGAAAGGGCATTAGCTTGCTTAGACAAGAACGCTGCAATGTGACGAGTAATGCCCGCATCTTGTGCGTAAGGCAGACCCATTTGCGTTAGTGCACCACGGCTACGTTGAACAGGGTGGTCCGTAATCGCAACTTGAGGGAAGAAGCCGTCAACCAGTGTTTGTTGTACTTCTTCTTGAGTCAGTTCTGTTTTTAGCGTTGCGCCAAGCAGTTTAGAACCACGGCTTGGTACCACGATTGGCACTGACTGAAGCTCGCTGTCGTTCAATAGCGCTTCTTTAGCGTCACGACATGCGTGCGTCATTGCCTGAACTTGCCATGGCTGTAGCTCTTTGCCTTCTTGCGCTAGCTTCATCTTCAAGCGGTACGCAAGTGCAAGGTCCATGTTGTCACCGCCAAGTAGGATGTGTTCACCTACCGCAATACGGTTCAGAGTTAGGTTGCCGTCGTCTTCAGTTACTTCAACCAAAGAAAGGTCGGTTGTACCACCACCGATATCGACCACAAGCACGATGTCGCCAACTTCAACTTCGTCGCGCCATTTGTCGTTGCTGTTATCGATCCAGTTGTAAAGTGCAGCTTGTGGCTCTTCTAGAAGTGTTAGGTGCACAAAACCAACGTTGCGTGCTGCTTCTGCAGTTAGATCGCGAGCAGCAGGATCAAAAGAAGCAGGAACCGTAATGGTTACGTCTTGATCGGCAAGGTTGTGATTTGGGTTCGCGTGATTCCAAGCGTCTTTTAGGTGCTCTAGGTAAAGCTCTGTCGCACGAAGAGGGGATACTTTTTCCACTTCTTCTGGGCTACCTGCTGGCAGGAAAGCATCACGACGGTTCACACCTGCGTGGCAAAGCCAAGATTTCGCACTTGCAACAAGACGAATTGGTGTTTTTGAACCTAGGTTACGTGCAATTGCACCAACTAGAGCTTTTGGCTCGCTCGACCACGGAAGAACGCGTGATTGCGGGTTCATTTCGTGTTCGTGTGGTTGGTAAAGGAAAGAGCCTAATTGGCTGCGAGTCTCTACCGTACCCGGCGCAGTCAACTGCGGGATAGGCATCACTTCAACGCGAGCGTCTTCGTCGTGAGTATCAACAAAAGACATCACACAGTGTGTTGTACCTAAGTCGATACCAACACTGAATTTAGGCGTCTGTTGAGTTTCAACAGACACTTCTTGAGAATGGTTTTCTTGGTTCATGTGTTCCATTACAGCTCAACCTCAGCTGGAGCGATCACAGATGCGTCGTAGTTCTCAGCCAGTTTAGGCAACGTCATTGATGTTGCCTTCCAACCTTTGTGAACTAGCGTGCCGTTAAATGGCGCGCTGCCTGTTACGTTGCCAGTTAGGCGGATTTCTTGTGGGTTGAAGCCTTCTTCAACCGTAATGCGAGTTTCTTCGTCTTCGTTACGAACGTGCGCTAGCGTCACGTAGTCGTTCAGTACTTTCTGACCACCAGTGTGGATTACGCGAGCGGCTGCGCCTACTTCTTCATCAGAGAATGACGTTAGGTCTTCTTTTAAGAAGTCAATCAGACGAGCTTCTTGTTGCATGATAGAAAGCAGCTGCATTGCAGAGTCCGTTGATGCTGTTGCAAGTTTTGATTCAACTTCTACAACACGCTCTACGACTTTCTCTACTTCTACTACTTTTTCTACTTCAACGATCTTCTCAACTGGTTTCTCAACCTCGACGATTTTCTCGACTGGTTTTTCTACCACTTTCTCGACCACTTTTGATTTGCGCGACACTGCAACTAGAAGAAGCAAAACGCTCGATGCGGTTAGGCCAGCGTGAAGCATATCGAACGTTTGAGGAATTAGGTTCAAATCAATGTTCATGACGTTTTTTCTCTTTCTATTGATTTATTGGTGCTCAGTATTGGCTCATATTTGTTCACTAAAACGATCGTCTTTGCGATCTTGCACCAAGTTTAGACATTAAAATGATGACGGATGGTAGCATATTCAAGGCTTAAGGCTGTAATAATTCGTGACTATACCGTACGAACAGCGTGAAAAATCGACGATCAGACTCCCCAATATAGGTTGTTGCTTGATGTTTGTGCGTTGCTAACGCAGTATTTCAATAGATCCCGAAGTTTAACTTACGGAAGTATCAAAAATTACGATATGACACAAAGCACCGCTCATAAGAGCTTTATAAAACGACATTCAGACTCTATTTTAGCTTTTTTGGCGACTTTATGTGTCACTGCTGGTGTAGTAGGTGCTGCTTATACAATGCAGCAACGGTATACACAGACGACGTTTGATACTTTAGCCGACCGACAAGCAGAATCACTTAAAGCAAACGTCGAGAATGATCTAAAGTTCATTGGTGCGGGCGCAAACTTTTTCCATTCGATTGAGCGAAGCTATTGGCCATCGTTTCCCATGTATGCGGAACAAGTGATTAATAGCTCGCGAAGTCTCATTGGACTTCAATGGATGCAAAAGGTCGAATTCGAAGATCTTGATGAACATATTTTAAAGACCCGTCAAAAATTTCCAAACTTCCAACCGTTTACCGTTCCTAAAGATGGTCCCAAAACCTACGGGTACATTTTTGAACACAATGAGCCAATTTTTATCGCGTCGGATATCTACCCAAGAACACCGGAAAACCTTTCTCTATTGGGTTTCTATTTTTCGCGCAAACGCTTCGATTTAATCTTGGATGATATTTCCGAAAATGGGCGAGCGAATGTCTCGGATAAAGTTCGCTTACTGCAAGATGGTTATGACAAGTCCATACCTAAGACTGGGTTGCTGGTGTTCCATCCAGTGTTCGACTTCGAGAACAAATATTTATTAGGAGTAGTGACCGGCGTTATCCGAAGTACGGTTTACTTTGAGGATTTGATTACGAAAACCGCGACGGAGCTCGATATGTCGGTGCGCGTAGAAGACTTGGGATTCGACGCAGCAGATGACCCTGTTCTCTTTCAAAGTGCTAGCTGGGATAACATTCGAGGAACCGTTATAAGCCGAACCATTCAACTGCCTAACCGTGAATGGCGTATTGACTTTAAGCTTTCTGACGCAGTCTCAGCTTGGGAGCGTTCTATTTTAGCGGGCACGACGCTAGCCGGATTGGTAATCGCCTTTTTGATCAGTTGGATTGTGAATTTACAGTCTCGAGAAAAAGAGCGCTTAGCGGTCATGTTGGAGCTCAAAACCGTTGAATTAAAAAGAATGGCAGAGCGAGACCCTCTAACTCAACTACTGAATCGCCGAGCATTCAACGATCATTTGCTTAATCAGATAAACAAAGGTGTTAACTTCGCCTTGGTTGGTTTTGATATCGACCACTTCAAAGTGATTAATGACAAACACGGCCATTTAGGTGGAGATGAAGCGTTACAACATGTTACTAAGCTGGTCAGTGCTAATTTAAAACCGGGAGATAAGTTTTACCGAGCTGGTGGTGACGAGTTTTGTATTATTTCTAAAGTCATTGATAGAGCAGTGCTAGAAGCTTACCTAGAAAAATTACGGAGTGTTGTGGCAAGTACGGCTTTTGATTATGGTGATGCGTCAATCATCTGTACGTTGAGTATCGGTGCGGTTATCCATAAAGAAGAAGATCCTGAGAGCTTGTATCACAAAATGGATAGTCAACTCTATTTGAGTAAAAAAAACGGCCGTAATAATGTGTCGATCGGCGATTAAATGGGCGCACAAATTCGAGTTTTACGCCGTGTTACGATAGAATCGCACGCTTTAAATTTTTATGTTAGGAACCAAGGCAAACTATGAACCATAACCGTATTGTATGCTTCGATTTAGAAATGTGTTGCTGGAACGAAAATGGCGTCGGCAGCACGGGTGAAATTATCGAAGTGGGGTTAGCTGAAATAGATTTGTCTAAAGGTGAGATAGTCAAGCGTGCTCAATACTACGTGAAACCAGAACACGATGAAGTGTCTCTGTTCTGCGCTGAGTTAACGGGCATCACACCACGTAAGATTGAAAAACAAGGACGCCCACTAGAAGAAGTGCTTAAATCCATGGTTAAGAACTTCGGTGGTCGCAACAAAATCTTTGCATCTTGGGGGCGAGATGACCTCATTCTTCTAGAAGAGTGTAAGCAAAAAGGTATTGAAGCACCGTTCACAGAGTTCATCAACTTAGCGACACTCTACCGTATTCAAAATCGTCTTAAAGATAAACGTATAGGCCATCGAGCCGCTCAAGAAGCAAAAGGAATAGACTGGGAAGGGCGTCAACACTCTGGCTATGTAGATGCATACAACTTAGCTAAGCTTGCTTTGACCATGTTTTAGTTATTCGAACCTAGCTAGCTTGTAATTAAATAATCATCCAACCATTGTTGTTTTGTCATGCAGTCTGTTTAGTGTGGAAAGAGCTAAACACATACCTTGACCAGTATTTTAATAACAATGTCGTTGGCTTATTGAAAAACGCGCAGAGTGCGCGTTTTTTTATGGCTACAGAAGCGATATCTGTTGTCATTCTAGGGGTAGCTTAGAGTTAGCCAGCGACTTATATACTCATCTCGTCACTTTACTGAGACTGTAACTTCGCTCGAATGAACTCGCTGTGATCAACATAGAGTAGCTCTGCTGTTTTACGGATCACCGCGTCTTCTAGCGGGTCAATTTCGCCGTCTGCGTAAGCGACTTCCCACATGCTTTTGATTAAGTTGTAACGAGTTTCTTGAGTCAGTTCTCTTAGTTGAGAGGTAAAGTCGTACAGCGAAGCGGAATCTTTTATTTTCTGTTGCGCTTGCTCTAACAAAGTATTTGATTCTTCTTCATTTAACGAAAGCAGTTTCATCAATAAAGAGCGCTTTGTTTCTTGTTCTCTATCATCGACACTATGGTCTGCGCCAGAAACTTCACAAAGCAAACACGCGATAGCCATGTTAGGGGAAAGTGTGTTGGTTTGGCTTAAATCAGAGCCATCAATGAGTTGTTTAAATAATGATGTGAGAGAATTAAACATAATGAACACCGAGCTATTGTTTATTTGGTTAACATGGTAATAAATACGGAAGATCTCAAGGTGCGATACCAAATTTAGCACGCCGTTGACATTTAAGAACGGCCACTTTCTCCCCAAAAAACCTAAACTCCTGAGTTAGTTCACGGTGACTTGCCTCTTGCAAAGGGCAAGTCATTTGGGGATAGATACTCAGCTTTCAGCACGTGTGGGTGGAAAATGAACTTCGTCACCATCACTCGTCAGAATACTAATTTGACTTGGTTTGCCTTCATCATCAAGGCGTAGCTCACCAATGGCACTATGGTTAACCAAGCGATAAAAGTTGTGTGTACTTGGTGCGCGTTTGTAAATCTTGAGTCGTTTACGTTTTGTGAACCAGTTTAAAGGTGAGCGAGGGCTGTATAGCAGTCTATCTAGGCCATCACAAATATTGAGCAGTTGTGTAGGGAACTGATTTTTAATTCCACTACAGGTGATTTGATAGATATTCGGACTGTTTTTTCGATAGCGGAGCTTAATATCGTATGCAAAAGAGTAGTGTACGTCGCCAGAGAGAATAACAAAGTTAGTTGGTGTCTTTGTGTGTGTGAAAATACTAATAAGAGTATTCGCACTTCCGGGGTGAGCCATCCAGTTTTCAGCATCAACCATCAATGGTTTACCAAGCATGGTCACCACACGTTGTAGTGCTTCGATAAATTTCACACCAAACATTGGCGCAGCAGAAACAATAACAACTTTGTCTTGGTGCACTAGCTCTTGGTGGAACTCAATCATCGCTTCCCAGTCCATTAAGCCAGAAGGTTTGTTCATTTTAGACTCAGAACGCCAGCGTCTGGTTCGTGTATCTAGCACGACAACTTTTGGTGTCGTAGGAATGGTGTAGTGCCAATTCTCAAAGCGATACAAATATTGAATAAATGCATCTTGGGTTTGCGAGGTTCGCTCATCGATAAAGCGTTGAGCGAGGCTCATAAATTCATCATTGAATTTTTCTGGCGCATTTCCCCAACCTTGGCAAAGCCAGTAAGCTATCAAGCTATTACCGATAATGCGTTTTGCAAACGTGTTGCTGTATGCGGCTTGTTCCCAGCCTATGGTGAGATTCCAATCGTCGGTGACATCGTGATCATCAAAAATCATATAGGTTGGAATGTGAGCGAGTAAGCGTTGAACCTTGTCCAGACCTGCGACGAATTTATCAATTTGTTTTTTTTCTTCGCGCCATTGCTGCTGCCATTTGGGTTCAAGAACTTCTCCGCCGACAGTAAATTCGTTTTCTAATAAACGATCCGTTCGAACAAGCTTCCACAAGGTCGGAGACCAAACCAATAAGTACATTGCAAAGCACTCAGCAAAGCTTATTAGGTGATTCTCACACTCTTTGGCGCTGAATATTGGTGTCCCTCGGTGTGGAAAAAACTTACTTAGTAAACTGTCATCACTCACATAATGAGGCAACAATTTATCTCGACCATAATAGCAAGCAGGGTGTTGGTAGAGCTCATTGGTATTTTTTATCGGAGCTTGATCGAATTCTTCGCCTGGCAAACCCAATAAAGCTATGACTTGCTCAATGGCATCGAGAGTGGGGCCTGCAACATGGTCTGCATAGATTTGATCACCACTCATGATGAGCATATCTGGTCTTTCTTCAATGGATTGAGACGCGATTTTATGATCCGCAGCGACCAATGTATCATCACTGAAGTGATGGGGATTACGGCAAGAGCCATGTAAGAGATAATCCGCTTTTTCACTAACGAGGAACTCAATACCCAAGTTTGGCGTATTATCTCGCTCATAAGTTAGGTGAGGGAGCAGTTCCGTCACTAAGCCATATTGCGTTTTAATTTGATAGCGTAACGCTTGATGGGTTGGAAACTCGCCTTCTAATTTAAGTAAGCAACACCACGCATTGAGGCCGACTTGAAGCTGTTCTTTTTGTTCACTTAAAGGGGCTTGATAAAGGATGGAGGCATTTTCATCCGTAATTTGCACCATACCCTCCAAGCGTTGGGTGGTGACTAGCCAAATATTGATTTCAGTTGCGGTCACTTTACGTAGGATCGGACCTGCAACGACAAGAGGAAGTGAAGAAATTTCAGTCGTGTTCATCAATGCTGGCAAAACGGCTCCTTATGTGTCAGCTTCTTCTTCTAATATTTCGATAACTTGCGAGCTACTAAGTTCATGTCCCATAAGGAACAAACCAAGCATCGCATCGGCTTTTGACGCGTTATCACTGTCTTCATCCAAAATTTGCTGAAGCCGAGTTCTAATTAGGTCGATTTCGTGTTCGACGAAGCCACGCCCTTCTTCGTCACCTTGACCATCTTCTGGTGCATTATCAAAGTGCAAAAACAACATGTCACCATCGAGTTGAGTCCCTATCAACCTCTCTGGCAGCCATGCTTCTCCCATCACAATGTCTGGGTCTGTGTCTGCGGGTAAATGATTCAAGGTAGAGATGAGTTCTGATGCTTTCACTTTTTACTTCATTATGTTTGATTTAGAACTAAGCTAGAGTTTACGCGCTTGTTGTGATGGTAAAATATTCGCAAACAAGCTCACCTAGTCGTGCAATATTAATATGATCTTGGGACTCAAACTGTCACGAGGATGACAACATTTGCCATTGTAACGGCTATCATCAGCAGAACATAAGCTTTTAATGGCAAATCATTGATGTTTGCCTGCTTCTCAACCAACATTTTTCGAACTCATGAAGAGATTAATTCTAACAACACTCGCTTTACCTTTAGCTGCGGTAGTTTCTTCTGTGCATGGTGCAGAAGAACAAACGTGGGGGATTGCTGCGATGTATCGCACAGCATCGATTCCGTTTTATACCGCCGATAATGACTCTACGGTGAGTACATTTGTACCAATGATGTTCTTTGAAAACGAACATGTGTATATCAATGGCATTGAAGGTGGCGCTTTTTTGCATAACGAGAGTGATTCCGACTGGCGCGCGAGCGCACTCATGCGATTGAGATTTGTCGATATTCCCATGTCGCTACAAAATGCTAATGAAGGAGACAGAGTCGATTTCGGTGGGCAAGTGCGTTATAGCATTAACGACAATTGGCGCGCAGAAGTAGAGTTGATGACGGACGACGAACTCCAGTTTCACTCTAATTACCGCCTTGCTGCCAATTATGTATTTGGTGATTGGGAATTAGAGCCATCGATTACGATTCGATACAAAGACGCTGATTTCAATAGTGAATATTATTCCTTTAAGGATAGTACTGGCGAGAGAATTGGAGCTGGGCTTGACACCAATCTTGGTATTAAAGCGCGTTACCATGTAACTTCAAATTTGTATTTATTGGGTGAGACGAGTGTTACTCGCTTAGATGATAACGCCTACAACAGTCAGCTTGTAGAAGATCGATATCAGGGAGAAGTGTTTGTCGGTTTTGGCTTTTTCAACGATAAAAGCAAAGTTCCGAAACCGACACTGAGCAATAAAGCATATCTACGTATTGCGCATGGTTGGGCGACGCCTTCGAACATCGGTGAAATATTTAGCTTTGAGAGAGAAAAAGACCCATACGACAATCAACTTACTTCATTGTTTTATGGGCATCCATTAACGGATGAGCTGTTTGGTTTTCCTCTTGATATTTATTTAACGCCAGGGTTGGTTCATCACTGGTCGTCCAGTGTTCAGTCTGCGAGCACAGAATACGTCATGGCGATTAAGGCTTATTATACGGTTAATTGGCCTACGACTTGGCGATTTGGTGTAGCGGAAGGTGTGTCATACATTGATAGCATTACCTATATTGAAGGCACAGAAATGGAAGACAAGGGTTATACACCAAGCAAGTTGCTCAACTACCTAGATTTCTCGTTTGATGTCAATGTAGGCGATCTCTTCAACCAAAAGAGCTGGAACAATATGTGGGTGGGCTATTCATTGCATCACCGCTCGGCAATTTTTGAAAGCGCTTCCCAGTTTGGGCGAATTAAAGGTGGGAGCAACTACAATACTATTTATTTCCAGTTCGAGTTTTAGCGCATCGCGAGATGCATATAGGTCGGATTTGCAACTGACTTATTTATCGCCCATTATGAGTAAAGATGAATAATACTATGCTGCTTTCAACGAGAAATTTCGTATATCGTGCCAGAGTTAAGGCTGTTTGTGATGCATCTGATGAATCGGATGGCATAAGCACCATGAGTATCGACTCCTCATTTAATATTCAAATTGAAGCGATAAATTGTACTAACTATGAATTTGCTAAACGCTTTTTTGCCATTCACGGAGAAGGGCATTTGGAGGGAGATGAATGGTTGGTGTTGTACGTCAACTCTCTTGACGTTAAGGCGGGAGACAATATAGAAATCCGTAGCGATGTCGCGTTTAATGCGATGATCGAGAATATGATAAGCGAAGCTGAGCGGTCTTTAGAAAAAGTCTACCTCGATGCAATACGCAACTTGGAGAAAGTGAATCGTCTTTGACGATGTAAGAGACCCTATAAATACGATCAAGGCATCAGGATCCAAAAAGGGATTGGCGCGAACCAATCCCTTTTGTATTCTGGTTTATTCTAACTTACGCCATTGTTGCAAGTTGGCTTTGCGCTTCTGAAATGCCTTTTGCAGCTGCATCTTCACCCATGTTTAGCGCTTCTGCGTAAACAAATTCTACATCAGTGATTCCTACAAAACCCAGTACAGTGCGTAGGTATGGCGTAACGTTGTCAGTTGGTGAATCTTTATGAATACCACCACGAGTCGTTACTACAATCGCCTTTTTACCTTCAATCAAACCTTGAACGCCGTTTTCTGTGTATTTGAATGTCACGCCTGCACGAGCAATCAAATCAATCCAGTTTTTAAGCTGAGTCGGGATGGTAAAGTTGTACATTGGAGCGGCAATAACCAAAGTGTCTGCGGCCTTTACTTCTTCAATAAGGGTGTCAGACAAGTCGACCACCGCTTGCTGTTCTTGTGAAAGATCTTCCGTAGCGCGCAGTGCAGTCGCAACGGCGAAGTCCAAAACAGGTAGCGGGTTTGCAGCCAAATCACGAACAGTAAGCTTGTCTTGGTCTACATTTTTGATGAAGTCTTCAACCAATTTGTTTGATTGAGAGTAATCGCCAAGGATGCTTGATTTTAGAGCTAGTACACGAGACATAATGGTTATTCCTTAAATAAGTGCTTTCGACTATGGGAGCCATTATAAGCAACGTAAGTGAGTTCAAAAGCCTAGCGATTCGCTGAACATGTTCGAAAAAATTGAATGAGCTTTCGGTTATCTTGTTACAGATCTTGTGTGATACAATCCGCGCAGTTTTTGTAATGAAAAGAATAGGAAACGCTTTGACTTCGTCACAGCCCCCAAAAAAGAATCTAGCTGAAGAGCAAGCGACACCGTCAAATGGTGCGCAAAAAGCGACAGCGAAACAAGCTCAAACACCTCAGGCTCAAGTGAATAGTGCTGCATCTCTGCGTAAAGCGCTGAATCAGTGCATGATGCGCGACCGTTTCCGCTTGAGTAAACGTATTTCTGGTGCAAGCAAAATTAAGAAGGACGCAGCGCGTAATGCTGTGTTCGACGAAATTGCATTAGACATCGCAAAATCCATGATGGTTGCAGAGCAGCGCAGCAACTACAAACCAACGATTGAATACCCAGAAATCCTGCCTGTAAGCCAAAAACGCGACGATATTGCGAAAGCGATCGAAGAAAACCAAGTGGTTATCGTCGCGGGTGAAACCGGTTCTGGTAAAACCACTCAGCTACCAAAAATCTGTGCTGAGCTTGGTCGCGGTAAATTTGGTCTGATTGGTCATACTCAGCCTCGTCGTCTTGCAGCGCGTTCGGTTGCTAACCGTATTGCCGAAGAGATGGAAACCAAGCTTGGTGAGTTTGTTGGTTACAAGGTTCGATTCAACGATCAGATCTCTGAAAATACCCAAATCAAATTGATGACGGACGGTATCTTGCTGGCTGAAATTCAGCATGACCGTTTCTTGAATCAATACGACACCATCATTATCGATGAAGCGCACGAGCGCAGCCTTAACATCGATTTCATCTTGGGTTACTTGAAAGAGTTGCTGCCACGTCGTCCTGATTTGAAAGTGATCATCACGTCGGCAACCATCGACCCAGAACGCTTCTCAAAACACTTCAACAATGCACCAATCATTGAAGTATCGGGTCGTACTTACCCAGTAGAAACACGTTACCGCCCACTAAGCGGTGATGACGACAATGATCGTGACCAGCTTGAAGGCATCTTCGAAGCGGTAGATGAACTGTGCGATGGTGACATCCTGATTTTCATGAACGGTGAACGTGAAATCCGTGATACCGCAGATGCATTGTCCAAACGTAATCTGAAGAGCACGGAAATTGTGCCGCTTTACGCGCGTTTGTCGGCAGGTGAGCAGAATAAGATTTTCCAACCTCATACTGGTCGCCGAATTGTACTGGCAACCAACGTGGCAGAAACCTCGCTAACTGTTCCGGGCATTAAGTACGTTATCGACCCGGGTACGGCGCGTATCAGTCGATACAGTTACCGTACTAAGGTTCAGCGTCTTCCAATTGAGCCAGTTTCTCAGGCGAGTGCGAACCAGCGAAAAGGTCGTTGTGGTCGTGTGGAAGAGGGTATTTGTATTCGTCTGTACTCAGAGGAAGATTTTGAGTCACGCCCAGAGTTTACTGATCCTGAAATCCTACGTACCAATCTAGCGTCGGTTATCTTGCAAATGACGGCACTTGGTTTGGGTGATATTCAAGCGTTTCCGTTTGTGGAAGCACCGGATAAACGTAACATCCAAGACGGCGTGCGTTTGCTGGAAGAGCTTGGTGCGATTAACTCTGAGGTAAAAGACCCGAAAAAACGCCTGACTTCCATTGGTCGCCAATTAGCGCGTTTGCCAATCGATCCGCGCTTGGCGCGTATGGTATTGGAAGCGCCAAAATATGGTGCGCTTAAAGAAGTGATGATCATCGCAGCTGCCTTGTCGATTCAAGATCCACGCGAACGTCCTTCAGACAAACAACAATCGTCAGACGATAAACATCGTCGCTTCTTCCATGAAGAGTCGGACTTCCTGACATTTGTGAATTTGTGGGAATACATCCAAAAGCAGCAAAAAGCCTTGTCTAGCAATCAGTTCCGCAAACAGTGTAAGCAAGACTATTTGAACTACTTGCGCGTTCGCGAGTGGCAAGATGTGTACTTCCAAATTCATCAGTCGATGCGTGAGATGGAATTCAAGCTTAACGATGAGCCCGCTTCTTACCATGGCGTACACAGTGCCATTTTGGTTGGTTTGCTGTCGCACATCGGCATGAAAGACCAAGAAAAGAATGAATATCAAGGCGCGCGTAATGCTCGTTTCCATATCTTCCCTGCATCAGGTCTATTCAAGAAACAGCCTAAGTGGATCATGTCTGCTGAGTTGGTGGAAACCTCAAAACTTTGGGGTCGTATCATCGCAAAGATTCAGCCAGAATGGATTGAGCCGTTAGCTAAACACCTTATTAAACGCAGTTACAGCGAACCACATTGGTCGAAGAAACGCGCTGCGGTGATGGCGCACGAAAAAGTGATGCTTTACGGCGTACCAATCGTACCGAAACGCTTGGTCAACTACGGCAGTATCGATTCGACCGTAAGTCGCGAAATCTTCATTCGTAGTGCATTGGTTGAGGGTGAATGGGAAACCAAACACGCGTTCTTTAAGCAAAACCGTAAGCTTCTGCAAGAAGTGGAAGAGCTTGAGCATAAATCTCGTCGTCGAGACATCTTAGTGGATGATGATGAGCTGTTTGATTTCTATGACCAACGCGTTGGCACCGAAGTGGTGTCTGGTAAGCATTTCGATACGTGGTGGAAAAAGGCATCTAAAGAAAACCCGGAACTGCTGAACTTTGAAAAAGAGATGCTGTTCAAGGGTGATGCTAGCCATGTGACCGATTTGGATTACCCGAACTTCTGGCATCAAAATGGTTTGAAGCTCAAATTGAGTTACCAATTTGAACCAGGCGATGATAGTGACGGTGTCACAGTGCATTTGCCGTTGCCGATTTTAAACCAAGTTGAACCAGCGGGCTTTGATTGGCAGATCCCAGGTTTACGCCATGAGCTTGTGGTTAGCTTGATTAAATCGTTGCCAAAGACAATTCGTAAGAACTTTGTACCTGCGCCGAACTATGCCGATGCATTCTTAGCACGCGTCACGCCAATGGAAGCGCCGCTGTTAGATTCATTGGAGAAAGAGTTGCGACGCATGACGGGCGTAGAAGTGCTGCGTGAAGACTGGAACTTGGAACAAGTACCTGAGCACTTGAAAGTCACGTTTCGTGCGGTTGATCACCGAAATCGTAAACTGAAGGAAAACAAAGACCTTCATGAACTGAAAGAAAGTTTGAAAGACAAAGTTCAAGAAACGCTTTCCAAAGTTGCGGATGACGATATCGAACAGCAAGGTCTGCATACGTGGAGTTTTGGCGAATTGCCGAAAGTGTATCAACAAAAACGTGGCGGCTACGATGTAAAAGCGTATCCGGCGCTTGTTGATACCAAAGACAGCGTTGAAATCAAACTCTACGAAACGGAGTACGAGCAGATAACGGCAATGCGTGCTGGTCAGCGTCGTTTGATTTTGTTGAATGTGCCGTCTCCAATTAAATATTTGCACGCTAACTTACCGAACAAATCGAAGTTGGGGTTGTATTTTAACCCTTACGGCAAAGTGCTTGATCTGATAGATGACTGCATTGCCTGCGGTGTCGATAAGCTTATTGAAGAGCAGGGTGGTTTAGTTTGGGAGCCAGAGAAGTTCGAAGCGTTGAAAGAACACGTTCGTGCTGAATTGGGTGACACCGTTGTAGAGATCGCTCAACAGGTTGAGACTATTCTGACCACGGCGTTTAGCATCAATAAGAAGCTAAAAGGCAAGATCGACTTCACAATGGCGTTTGCTCTGTCCGATATCAAAGCACAAATTGAAGGCTTGATCTTCAAAGGCTTTGCAACGGAATGTGGCTGGAAGCGCTTGCCGGATATTCTTCGCTACATGCGCGCGATAGAGCGCCGTATGGAGAAGTTGCCTATCGATCCAAACAAAGATCGTTTACATATGCTGAAGATTGAATCTGTGACTCAAGACTATAAAGAGTTGCTGAACAAGATCCCGAAAGGTGTGGCCATTCCTGAAAATGTAAAAGAAGTGCGTTGGATGATTGAAGAACTTCGCGTGAGTTACTTTGCTCAACAATTAGGCACTCCTTATCCTGTTTCTGATAAACGAGTCAAAAACGCGATTGATGCTTGCTAATCAACCAGTAAAATAGTGTCAGATTTGTAATTATCGCTTAAGAAGTTGCTGGTACACTAATTGCTAGTAACTCAATAAGCATTATTTTTTAGTTCTGGGAGGCAATAGTTCGCCTCCCTTTATTTGTAGTACCAACGACTGAGTTATGCAGACGTGGGAATAATAAAGAGTAAAGGTAGATGATGAAAAAAACTCTATTAGCAGTGGCGCTACTTGGCGCATCTTCTGCGGCAATGGCGGATTCTTGGATTTACGGTGGTGCAACAGTAGGTCAGTCTGACTACAAAGGTGAGACGGACACATCATACTCTGTTCACGTTGGTACAGGCATTCTACCTATCATTGGTGTTGAAGCTGGTGTAACACAACACGGTGAGTTCAACGTAAATGGTCAAGACACTAAGCTAACTTCTTACTACGCAGCACTTAAGCCAAGCATCGACTTCGGTCCGCTACACGTGTACGCAAAAGGTGGTTTCCATCAGTGGGACAAAAAAGTGAAAGGCGGCAAAGACGATGACGATTTGGACCTAATGTACGGTGTGGGTGCTGAGTACTTCATTTTTGGCCCAATGTCTGTTGGTGCTAGCTACATGAACTACACTGCTGGTAAAGACGATATCAGCACGTTCTCTGTTAACGCAACACTACATTTCCTATAAGCGTCAAGCTTTCTAACACCATATGAAACACACCGGCTTTATGTCGGTGTTTTTTTGTCTGGAAGTCACAAAACAAAAGTTGAACATAAATTATTCACTTTTAGAGTCTTAAAATGCCTATGCTTTCCAATATATAGTGGCGATTAAATGCGCATATTTGCGTAATGTTTCGCTTAGGAATCGATCAGGAAGGGATAGTATGAAAAAAACACTCTCGTTATTCGCTCTAACGTTGTGCTCAACGTCAGCAATGGCTGACTCTTGGATTTACGCTGGTGGCCAAATTGGTCAGTCCGATATCGACAGCGAAAATGATACAACTTATGGTATTCATGTCGGTACTGGTATTTTGCCATTCATTGGCATTGAGGCAGGCTACTTTAACCACGGCAAAGTGGATTTATCTTTGAGTGGCAGCAGGGGTAGTGCTGATTTTGATTCATTCTATTTAGCGGCGAAACCTAGTATCGACTTCGGCCCGTTACACGTTTACGCAAAAGGCGGCATCAATGCATTCAACGTTGATTATGACGGCGGACTGAGAAACTTAGACAAAGATGATGGCGTCTCTTACATGTATGGTGTTGGTGCCGAATACTTCTTGCTTGACAATGTGTCTGTGGGCGCGAGTTATCAAGCGTTTGGCGTGGATATTGAAGGCGATAGCGATACCGTTAGCAGCGTAACAGGGAACATCACCTTCCATTTCTTATAACGCTCGCTGGATGAAAGGTTTGCTGATTTGGTTTCGTCGTTAATTGTGAAACCAAATCAGCGCAGGTCTTCTCTATTTGCGCAGTGACTGGCTATGAACTTAAGTCTTTCTTGTGTCTTTTCTAGTCTACAACCTACGACAAAATCAATCGTTAGACCTCATAATTTTTGTGTTGATATTATTTCCCCTTCATCTGTCTCGAATTGAGCTTAAAATGCAATAAATCACGACTTTTTGCAAAAATATGTGATTGCTGCTAAAATTCGTCCCGCTTTAAAACTTTAGAGTTCAAATTAATGGAGGGCGGTATTGGAGTTCTTCTCACCTGAGGGGCGTTTCAAATTCACGTTAAATTTGTATTTATGGATAATGCATTTAAAAAATATAGTATTGATACAACCGATTATCAGGTTGGACAGGATAACGTTCAAAAGTGGGGATTCGATATACATAACCCGGTTTTTGGCATTAGTGCGGGGCTCGTTGTTTTCTGTCTGATTTCACTTCTTCTTGTTGAGCCAACCACTGCTCGTGACGTATTAAACGGTCTAAAAAACGGAATTATCGAACAGTTTGATGCGTTCTTTATGTGGTCGACAAACTTCTTCTTATTGTTCGCCGTTGCTCTTCTTTTTTCTCCGCTAGGTAAAATCCGCTTAGGAGGCAAAGAAGCAACGCCGGATCACTCAACCATTTCTTGGTTGTCGATGCTTTTCGCCGCGGGTATGGGTATTGGTCTTCTGTTCTGGAGTGTGGCTGAGCCGACCGCGTATTTCACTGATTGGTGGGGAATGCCACTTAACGCAGTACCATACACCGAAGAAGCAAAATCCCTCGCGATGGGTGCCACTATGTTCCACTGGGGTGTACATGGTTGGAGTATTTACGCACTCGTTGCACTAGCATTAGCGTTTTTTGCCTTTAACAAAGGTTTACCACTTTCATTGCGCGCGGCGTTCTATCCAATTTTTGGTGACCGTGCATGGGGTTGGTTAGGTCACGTTATTGATATCCTTGCCGTTTTGTCGACGCTATTTGGTCTTGCAACGTCGCTAGGTCTAGGTGCTCAGCAGGCGACCAGTGGTATTAACCATGTCTTTGGTCTAGAAGGCGGCATTGGTACACAAATGATTGTGATCACCTTCGTTACCTTTATCGCGGTGTTATCAGTGATTCGTGGTATTGATGGTGGTGTTAAGCTACTGAGTAACGTCAATATGGTGGTTGCGTTTGCGCTGCTTATTTTCATTACCTTCATCACGTTTGATACGGCGTGGAGCTCGCTACGCGACACAACAATGGCTTACATTGAAAATATTATTCCATTGAGTAACCCTCACGGTCGTGAAGATGAAACTTGGATGCACGGCTGGACGGTATTCTACTGGGCTTGGTGGGTATCTTGGTCACCGTTTGTTGGTATGTTTATCGCGCGTGTGTCTAAAGGTCGTACGGTTCGAGAATTCTTATTCGCAGTCATCGTTATTCCTACAGTTGTTACTTTGATTTGGATGTCTGTGTTTGGTGGTATCGCGCTTGACCAAGTGGTGAATAAAGTTGGTGAGCTAGGTGCAAATGGCCTAACTGATATTTCATTGACTCTGTTCCATGTTTACGATGCGCTTCCGTATAGCTCAGTGATTTCAATGCTTTCTATCGTGCTGATTCTGGTATTCTTTATTACATCGTCAGACTCTGGCTCGCTGGTTATCGATAGTATTACCGCCGGTGGTAAGATTGATGCACCAGTACCGCAACGCATTTTCTGGGCGTGTATTGAAGGCGCAATTGCAGCCGTAATGCTTTGGGTTGGTGGTAAAGAAGCCTTGCAAGCATTGCAATCAGGCGTTGTTGCAACAGGGTTACCGTTTACTTTTGTTCTGCTGTTGATGTGCGTAAGTTTGGTGAAAGGGTTAAGAACAGAACTGCCAGCTTACAAATAAATACAACACGATCCATGATTGAGTTTAAATGCCGAGCCTAATGTGCTCGGCATTTTTTATTTCTACTTTTCTTTTCCAATAATTTCGTTACAGTTTAGGCTTATTCCCACCTCATTAAACTGCATTATGTCACTGGCTAAACTCATTCTTATTCGTGGACTTCCGGGTTCAGGTAAAACAACCTTAGCAAAACAACTGGCAATAGAGCTTGGTGCTAAGCATTTTGAAGCTGACATGTATTTTGAAAATGATGAAGGTGATTATCACTTTGAACCGGTTCAATTACCTCAAGCGCATGAGTGGTGTTTTCAGCAAACTAGAAAGTGGTTGAACAAAGGGAGAGTCGTGATTGTGAGCAATACGTTTGTTCGACATTGGGAGATGAAGCGTTACATGGACTACTGCATGAAGAAGCGCATCGAGGTGGAAATTAAAGTGTGCCACGGAGCGTATCAAAGCATTCATGACGTGCCACCAGCGACGATAGAAAAGATGCGACGCCAGTGGCAAGAGTGACCGTTACCAGAACCGGAAGTTATTGACCTCGTCCGTCAATCATCACAACGAATGTTTTGCTCATGATTGAAAGGTCCATTGAAATCCAAGAGTAAAACGAACCTAAGCTTAGTGCGTAACTGTGGTCAAACCCAACTTTGCGTCTTACATCTTCAATGCATGCATCATAGCCTTGGTTAACCTGAGCTAAGCCTGTGATACCCGGTAACACGCCATATGTGCGCTCTACAAAATAGGGGATTTCATCTTCTAATTTCTGGTAGAAAGCTGGGCGTTCTGGGCGCGGCCCAATCATCGACATTTCACCTCTCAACACATTAAACAGTTGAGGTAGTTCATCTAAACGCGTTTTGCGTAAAAAGCGTCCTACTGGCGTGATGCGGGGATCATTTTCAGTTGCCCATACTGCGCCAGAGCGTTGCTCTGCATCAATATACATGGTGCGAAACTTCATGATTTGAAAAAGATCCATTTTTTCTGGTGTGCAGCGTCCTACTCGCAATTGGCGATAAATCACAGGGCCTTTCGATGTGGTTTTGATCGCTAGCGCGATAAATGGGAATAGTGGTGCAGTGACGACCAAAATAAGCATTGCAACCAGTACATCAAACGTTCTTTTTGCGTGGCATACATTTGAATCGTAGCGTGAGTTTTTCATGATGCTTTCCTTATTGGTTGACGCGTTTCCAACGTCCATTTTCCATTCCGAGCAAATACTTCATACCGCCGATAAAGTTGGCGAGATGACCAATGACGATGTAGCTAATCAGCTTAAAAGGTTTAATAGTGTTAAGTGCTGGCATTAAGTAAGTAATAAGCGCGATGCTGTAAATACCAACTTGTGCGAACAGCATTACTTGAAACAGCGGATTGTGTGCCAGTAGTAGTGAGCAAATAAAGCAAACAATCATCAAATAGGGTGTTGCTAAGCGCAGAACCTTTCCCGATAGAAATGCAAAGGCAGTGCCACGATAACGAGGTAGCAGTAATTTCTTTAATTGCATGAGCTGCTGCATGTTACCCGCTGAAATTCTTAGGCGCCGCTTGAAATCTGCGTCGTCTGAGCTTTGTTCGAGCTCAAGAGCCAGCATGTTTGGCTCGTAAATAGCGCTATAGCCTCGCAAAACGATTCTCATAGGGAGAATAAAGTCGTCATTAATGGTGCTAACTTCCAGTGGTTCAAATAAGTGAGTTCTGAAAGTGTAAAACGCACCGTGGGAACCAATCGTTGAACCTAACAAGGATTCTTGGTGCTTTACTCGAGACTGGTATTGCCAATACGCCGCTTCACCTTGGTTATTAGTGCTCATTATTTGATATGTTGCGTTAACCACTCCAACGTTCTCATTTTGATAATGCTGACTAGCTAGCAACAGAGAATCGCAAGAAATCAATGCAGACGTGTCACTCAGTGCGGTAATGTCCGAGCTAACATGACGCATTTCTTCGTTGAGTAGGGCAACTTTACCGCGATTGATTTGGTGATCATTAATAATGAACAGAGTATCAGAGCAGATTGCTTCTTGAATTGTCGCTTGAGCAATCTCGGCTGTGTTATCTGTGCAGCCATCACATGCGATCACTACTCTTAACTTATCCCTTGGGTAATCTAGGCTCGCAAGGTTACGGATCTTCTCTGCTATCCATTGTTCTTCATTGTAGGCGGGCACGATGACAGTAATAGAGGGTAGCTGGTTATCTGCTTTGGAGGCTTTGTAAGCTCGCTCTACAAATGGTGCTTTGGTTTCGTCTTGCTGTTTTAAAGGAAGCCATTTAAGGAGCAGTGGGTACCCAACGTGATGATAGACAATCAAAAATGCGGATAAACCAAACCCTATAATCCAAAGTAAATCATTCATAGCTAGCCTCCTTGGCCAAACGTGAGTAGCGACTCACCATGTCTCTGATATCAAAGTGTTTGAGAATAAAAGTTCGAGGAGAGCGGTGTGATGATTCCAGTTGTTGTGATAACGCTTCGGCCAACGAAAACACGCGATTTGCTTCAACCAGTGTGCTGTTGTTCGGACAGAGCGTCTCTTTCACGCCGCCAACATCCGTCGCGACGCAAGGAATGTCACATGCTTGAGCCTCGAGGGTTGAGAGAGGAAAGCCCTCTTGAAGTGATGGTAAGCAAAACAAGTCGAGGCTTTGGTAAAAGCTGGGCATATCGTCGACCAAGCCTAAAAAGGTAACGCGATCCTCAAGTTTTAACGTTCTAACTTGTGCTTCCAATTGAGCTCGCTGAGAACCATCTCCAGCAATGGCTAGGTGTGTGTTTGGCGTAAGATGAGAGAAGGCTTCGATAAGCACTTTATGGCCTTTAACTGCTTCTAGACGCCCGGCAACGCCAATCACGATTTTGTCGGTTGGAAGTTCAAACAAGTGTCTTGTTGCCGTTTGGTCACCGCTTTTAAACTTCTGACAGTCAATCCCGTTATGGATAGTACAAACTTTGCGATACTTTAACTTAGTCTGTATTTGATGGGCGACAAAGTTAGCATCGGCAACTACTTGCGGGCGAATCATCGTTAGCAAAAGGGACTGTAGTCGAGCTGATTTTTTGTTATTAAGGTGCCATGCGTCGTGCTCGGTATGAATCACTACAGGTACGTGCGCTAAACGTGCAGCAATACCACCATACAGAAGTGGGCCGATATGATGGGTGTGGACCACGTCAGGCTTAAGTCCTTTGAGCATGGAAGTCAGCGTACTGATGGTTTTTCCGCTGAATCCAGGTTTCTTATTAAGAAAGTGCAGTTGGCCTTGGTAGGGCAATAGTTTTTGCCAGCCTTGTAGTGCATGTTCTTTGCTTCCTTCTAAGCTCACGACAAAAACGGAATGGTTTGGCTGCGCAAAACGAATCATTTCTAGTACGAGCGTTTCTAGACCACCAGGAGCTAAGTGTTGCACGACGTGTAATATCACTTTTTTGCTGTGCTTAGTGTTATTGTGTTTTTGTCTGAATTCCATTTTCAAACCCTCGTTGAGTTCTTTGTTTATTTAGGAGTTGCAGACTGCGTGCCAAAAAATTAATCATTTAAAAACAATAGGTTAATATTGATGTTTGTGAGACTTTATGTTTATTCTCAATTTGAGATTCATATTAGTGGACATGCTATGAGGCTGTATAAGGCAGTAGTAAAAGAAAAGCACTCGCCGACCGAGTGCTTGTAAATGAGTTCTTATGGCGGTTAGTTTCCGTACACTACGTTAGGTAAAGTGGTGATGACAGGAACACCAAGGTGTTTTTCTAATGCTCTTTTAGAGCGGATAGAGTTATCGGCTAACTCTAGTATCGTCGCTAATCCAATGCCTAAACCAGCGCCACCAATAAATCCTAAAATGACAAATACAAAACTAGGTAAGTTAGTTGGAATCGTTGGCGTGAACGGTTCATCAATGATTTTTACGCGCTTATTCTCTTCAAACTCTCCCAAAGAACCCGTTAGTTGGGCCATCTCATAGCGTTCGACGAGTTCATCATACATTTCTCTCTTCACTGCGACGTCACGAGCTAAGCGGTTGATTTCTGTTGCTGTGCTCCCAAATTGGTGCGCATTTCGCTCTAATTCTTGGATCATGTCTCGCAAGCTGTTGGTTTCTTCCGTAAGTGCTTCAAAACGTCCGCGCATCATTTGTAATTGATGTAGTTGGGAGACAAGTAGAGGCTGTGCTTCGCCAAGACTGTTTACTGTGGTATTGCTCGCGATATCCCATAGTTGAGCACTGTTTAGTTCTGGTTGTTTAGAGTTCAAGAGTACCGAGCGTTCCTGCTCCAACCGGTTTAATTCTCGCAACTTACCTTGCACTAAACTATGCGCCTCTGTGTATTTAGCTCGAAGCAGGGTAAGTTCACTACGAATGTCGATGATTTGCTCTTCCAGTTTACCGATAACCGGGTTCGTTTTGGATAGTTGTTGATCCAAACTGCCTAGACTTCGTGAAACACCAGCAAGCTCCGCCTCCTTTTCGGCTAGCGTTTGTTTGAGGCTAGCAAGGCGAGTAAGGCTTTGAGCTTGCATTTCGGGCGTCGCGTCTGAGTAAGTATTTTTATATTCTGCAAAGGCTTGCTCTGCCTTGTCTAGTTCTTCCCTGCGTTTGTTGATGTGGATAGTCAAAAAATGGCTCGAATCTTTAATCGAAGAACGCTCAGGAGCCAAAAGCTGTTCGACAAAATGCTCTCTGACAGACAGCAGCATCGACTCCATTCCTTCTGATTTACCACTTTGCAATTGAATTTGAATGAAGTCTTTACCGAGTGGCTGAACAGACAGGCGCGACGCGAGATCTTTTATGATGAACTCTTGCTCTTTTGCACTCATCTCGTCATTGATCAACGATTGTTCTTTTGCGACTGAATACAAAACGTGTCGGCTTTTTAGCAGAGTACTGAGTGCGCTCAATCGGTCTTTCAGCATTGTTGAGACGGCAAGGTCTTGAAGGAACGGGTTCATTTTCGCTGTCTCTTGAATAAGCATGCTGGTATGAGCAACATAAGTCGTCGGAACCAGTTTACTTACGATGAAACCCAGCACCGGCAAGACAAGCATAGGAATAACGATCATGTAGCGACGTCTCCAAGCTCCATGTAACAGTACGCTGAGGTTTTCTCTTAAATCGTTCATAGCGCCCTCACTAATTTATCAACTTGGTTGGCTCTTGCTTCCCAGCTTTGCTGTTGAACAAATGACTTTGAATCTGTCGGTGGCGGTAGGAGGTGATCGAGACTGGCACGCACGTCTTCGACATCTTGAACCACATGAAGCATATGTTTGTAGGGCATTAATGCAGGAAACGGTGTGCTGATAACAGGGGTTCCTGTTGCCAAGTACTCAAGAAGTTTAAGCGGATTACATGCCTTGATTTGAGCGTTATCAACAAAGGGCAACCAACTGGCATCCCAGTGTTGGGAGTAACGTGGCAGAGTGTGATGCGCTCTCGGGCCCAGGTAGTATACGTTGCATCTTTGTGGAAGTGGATTATCACTGAACTCGTTAGGGCCGATGAACACGAGATCCCAGTCAGGCGCTTGGTCTGCGACTTGGGCAATTAAGTCGTAATCTAACCATTCAGACAAACTACCATAAAAGCCCAGCACTTTGCGGCCGTTGTCAGGCAAGTCTTTGGCCTTCGGTGCTGGCTCAGAAAACAGACTAAAGTCGACACCGTGAGGCAAAGTGACGGTTTTACCAGATGGAAATTTGGTGGAGAGTGTTTCGCTTGCCGTAAAGATAACGCTGGCCGCATTAACAAGAGTACGTTCGTGCTTGGCCACCGTGTCGTGGTCAACACCAGCTAAAGCGCTAAAGTCATCGCCACAATAGTAAATCAGTCCACGTGGGTTCATTTCTGCACAAAGATCGGCAGCAGTCGGGAGCGACGTCCAAAATACAGGCTTATCAAAACCAAGAGCTTGTAATTGTTTGTTGAGTTGGTGTTTCATCATCTTAGCGGCCACTTTTCTTGCTAATGCAGAACTAGGGGCAGGAATGGTGAGCAAGTTGATGATGTGAATGTTTGGGTTTGTTTCAGAGTCCAATGTTGGCTTGTGTGAGCCTACGTTATGAAATACACGAGTGAGTTTGTTTAACGCACGCTGTATGTCTTTAGAATCCAGCTTAGGTTGACGAAGGCCAATGGAGTTAACCCAAAGGATGCGATGGTTCGCTGCTAGTCGCTTGACAATATGCTGAGTGGAAGAGGGTAACCCACCAAAATCTTCTCCAAATACTACGATGTCTGTCATGTGGCTCTCCTTGAGTCTTGGTTATTTGATTACTAATTAAGTGAGTAATCACAATGCGTGCCAAGGAATTAGCCATTTTAAAACAGTGAGTTATGGGTTTTGTTTATGTTTGAAACTAGGATTTCTCATTTTGACAGTCACTTTGAACAATTCGGCTAACGACAACTGTTAACGCCGCTAGAATGTAAATTGGCCAAGTGAAACCTTGAGTCAGAAACGTGCCTGATACGATGGTACCGATAAGCCCACTTAACACGGCGTTTGCTCCTACAGAGAGGGTGTAATCTGATTTTGGTGTCAGCAATGATATGGAATGCAAAGAGGTGCGGATCAATGACACAATTAAAGTAATGAACACCGCGAGCCCGACAAAACCCGTTTCTGCTAACACGCCAAACCAAGTACTATGGACGGCGTGGTTGATACCATCCCAGTGTGGGCTGTAGAAATAGTAATTAAAATAGAAGTTATCTAGACCTACGCCAGTCAACGGATGATGCAGCGCCATTTTAAATGCCGCTTCCCACGCATAAAGTCGCCCCATCGCAGAGGCATCTATACCATCCTCAGCGGCTCCCCCCGATTCTCGTCCTGAAATACCAGCGAATGCGTAGAGTACGATCGCTGCGATGGCGCCTAGTACCAAGACTAATGTTTTGCTTTTGATGTGTTTAAAAGCAAAGTAGGCAAATACAGACAGTGAACCTAGTAACCCACCGCGGCTCTGCGTCTCAATGATCGCAAAGAACAAAACCAAACAGGTGATAAGGGCAAAGAGCCTGAGATGCTTGGGGGAATGCTTCTCCATCAATTGACTAACGGTAAAGGCAAGGGGAAACATCAGCACTAGTGCCAAATCGTTAGGATCGCCAAGTACTGAACCTATGGATCGTCCTATTGACACGCGCGTTCCTTCGACTAAATCAATGCCATTCGCAGCGTTTTGTAATGCCACTAAGCCAATCAATAGTCCGGCGAAAATAATTGCTTTTGACATCTGAGCGAGCTGTGAAGGTTTAGTAATAAGCCAGGTGATTGCCAACGTCATAATGATGATTTTCCAATAGGTATTTTTGAACACCGTTATTGCGATATCACGACTGGAAGCGAATATTATTCCGATGATCACCAGACCCCAAAATATACACAGCCACTTTAATGAAGGGTGCCAAAAAGCTGTAATCTGGCGGCTTATAAGAAGGTGAAAGGCGAGTGCGGCGAGTGCCCCCAGTGATAACAGTAATGGGATCTTGAAGTTATAGATAACAGGAAAGGCTTCGTGAATACGAAAGAATGAAAAAATAACGAACAGTGTGACAAGCCAAAACGTTTGATTGAGAACAAACAGTAACGCGAGTGGTGCGAAACACAACGCAACAATCAAAATGGGATGAGGCATAACAATCCAAAGCAGGCCGATACCGACAGTGATCGTCAGTGCTGCGATGGACTGTTTTGTTCTCACCTTGGTTTCATTCATAACGAGTATCTCTTCACCTGTCCACGCCGTTTCACTATGTATCGAGTGAGAGCATTGAGCGTCTCTTTACTCATGTAGCGAGTGGCTATCCCTGCCAGCAAACTGCATGTCAAAATGCAAATTGCGATGGCGATTCCTATTGATTGTGAAGAGTGAAGCAGGAACAGTGCCACACCGGATATAATCTGTAATAAAACCATCAGACTGAGGTGAAAAGGCAACGTCATACATTGTTGGCCTACTACATAAGTCAGGCCCAACTTACACAGTTGTGCGTAATAAAGCGCAATGAACACCCCATAAACACCCAGAGAAGATAAGCCAAACAGCAAAGCAATCGCAACGCACGCAGAGACGACATTTATACCCAGTAGCCAGCGAGTACGACGCTTGTACAAAATGGAGATGTTAATCAACTCACTCCATTCTTTTAACATGGCGATAGGTAGCAAGAATAAGCTGAATAGTACCGCCTCATGATAGGTTTCTGGCAGTAAGTAGGTGATCATCACCATTGCTAATGTGCCGACCACTACACTCAAACCTGTAATGTAAATCATACCTAAGTGTGTGATGCGCACTGCTTCAGTGCTCTTGCGCCCTTCTAAGTAGTTAAATCGACGTGGCATCCACCACATGCCAAACGGCTGCACTAAAATACACATGCCCACTGCAAATTTTACCGCTATCGCGTAAATCCCTAACGTCGCAAGAGAAGTGTTGGCACCAATGAACCAGCGTTCAGCGCCATTGAGACAAAATGCTACTAAACCGGCCATCATCATTGGTAGGCAGTAGTTTAGGTATTGTTTTGCCAATGTCAGCTTAGGAAGGGTGACATTGTAACGGTTAACGATGTGCAGCCAAACAAATTGAGTAATAGCAGCCAACAAGCCCCCCCACAAAACAGAAATAACATGGGGATGAACAGACAGCGCCGCGACGATAAAAATGACCTGAAAAATGGTGGTAGTGACCATGACGTTAAGCAGTGTTCTTGCTTTGTCGTCTTGTGTTCTTAACCAGGCAGTGCCGATTGCAATACTGCCTTCTAGAACGATGGCAAACATAACAATAGCAAATTCGACTCGCGTAAAAGGCGCGGGAATGGGGGCGATTAAAATGATAGTGAGCAAGCTAAGAGCGACGACGCCAGCGATGAGTAAAGCAAGTGAGTACAGCTGGTTTAGTAGGCTTGTGCGCGTATTTTGATCCTTTTCAACGCCGACGAATCGATAAAGCGCTTCATGCAAAGCGAAACTGACGAACAAGGTCGTAACAACACCAAAGGTTGTTAGAAGCTCAAGCTTGCCCATTTGCTCTGGTGAGAGAAAGTGGGGCAATACAGGTAGCATGATTAGGCTGATGCTTTTATTGATCACTAAGGCGATAGCAAATAGCGTCATGTTGGTCATTGCTTTAGACATGGTCATATCCTTTGATGTCTCGCGGTGTCTTGAGTGCGCAATCATTGTTGGTAGCAATTTCGCTAGCAAGGTGCTGGGCGATTGGCAAATAACAACGTTCGGCTGTGTATAGTTGAGAAACATTGAGTGCTTCGATACCCATCGTTACTTTCATCCACGGCGATTCATTCAAAAGGCGAATTGCGTTGTGTAACGAAGCCACATTGTTAGGCGTGTATTTAATACAATTTCGGCCGTGAGTTAACACGCGGTCCCAATAACTATCATCATGTGGAATGACGACACACATACCTGCAGCGAGAGCCTCCAAAATAGATAACCCAAAAGGTTCGTTGAGACTGGTGGAAACAAACACACCACACTGTGAACGCAATTCATCTAAGTTGTTTGGGCATTCATGCCATTCAACACCTTGTGTGTTGAAGTCCGGTGTTGAATATTCCACACCTGCCACGTTAGGTTTGATGTAACACACGGTGGATTTGATCTTTTTCGACTCATCAAGTGTTAAAGCATCAAGCAAAAGATCGATGTTCTTCCATTTTAGTAAGCTAGCTGCCCAGAAAACGCGGCTTGAAATCGGATTCGCTTGTTTTGGCCAGCGATCTTTCGATAATCCATTAACAAACGTAGATGTATTCAAACCACACCAATAGCGTTCGGTGGCTGGCTTCTCTGTTTTGAGGTAGGCCTGTAATGCTTCTACCATTGATTCGCGGGTGTTTGCCAAGTAGTAAATTGCCGATGCTTTTACTAAGCAGTAGCCAGCAGATCTCGATCGTCCAATAGGGCCATGAACCATCTGTACCACAGGCTTTTTGCTAATTAATCGTAGTAAGTACAAAGGCATATCATTACTTGGGCAAGATAGGCCCAAAAAGCTATCTATCTTTGGAAGCTTCATGCACGCGTAGAGAAGTTGGAGAAAGTAGTAAGCGTTCATCAACCAGTAGGTCAGGCCATGAGTCGAGTTAAATGGTGACGGTTTTATTTTTATAACTTGCACACGCGGTGTATCACTAAGCAGTGACGCCCAATGCTCTGGATTTGTAGTGAGTAGGTAACCAATCACGCTCAGCTTATCGCACTGCTTAAGGAGCTCTGCATTCGCGATTTTGGATCCACCTTGCATTGGGATGGCGTCGAACATCAATACACGTTTCATGACCGGGCTCCTCAATTGATGCTCAACCAGCGTGAAAGAGGCTTCATGCAGTGAGTCATTGGCATTGGTGTAATGGCGTTGTTATTAAGTTCACCTTCGTAAATACGTTCAATAGCGTTGATAGATGCAGTCGTCGTTAAGTGCTGGCTAGCATGTAGGTAAGCGTTTTCCGCCAGCTTGTTTCTTAATGCCGCGTCTTGCATGACTTGTTGAATCGCGTTTAACAGGCTCGCCATTCCACTGTTCTGGTACAGCAATGCAGAGTGATTATGCTCGAACAACTCAGGAATGCCTCCCGTTTTAGGAGCCACGATAGGCAGTTGAGCTAAAGCCGCTTCCCCGAGCACGAGACCAAAGGCCTCTTCATAGGCGCCGCTAATAAAAGCGTCTGCATTACCACACATCCACGCTCCGGCATTGTGTTGTTCTCCGACAAAGTGCACTCGTTCTTGGATACCAAGATCCGATGCAAGCTGTTGCAATGCTTCTCTTTCTTCGCCGTCACCAACAATAACAAGGTGAGGGTTGTTGTGGTGGTAGTTGTGCATGCGCATTGCGCGAATAAGGCGGTCGAACCCTTTGCGCTTAATCAGCGAACCCACCGACAGAAAGGTAAAGGCCTGTGATGGGATTCCGAGGCGATCTTTAATGTCTATGGGTGTATCCACGCCTTGAAGTGACACGCCGTTGTGTACGACATGAAGTTGGTTTTGTGGGTAGCCGTCCTGAAGAATTTCGCGTCCAACATCTTTGCTAACGCAAATCAATTTTGGAGAGAGGTGAAGTCCGAGAGAGAAGCGATCGCGCAATGTATAATGGCAATGAAGTTGCGTGACAAGTGGTATATGATTCATGCGAGCAGCCAAACACATCCATTGACAAGGGCCGCCGCTATTGACGTGTACCAAGTCGATGTTGTGCTTTTCGATTAATGCTGAGCCTTGTTTGATAAGGCTATTCCACCCGCTAATATCCCAGCGCGGAGCGCTCCAACCACCCACCAAATTGAAGGCTGAATGTTCCGCTTCAATTCCGAGCGATTGGCACTTATCGATTAATGGTTGGCAGTTGGACCATACGAATGGCTCAAACTTATCGCGGTCGATTCCTGAAATGAGATCCAGAAGCACCACTTCACTGCCGCGAATCCAATTATCACCATAATGAACATATAGAATGCGTTTTGGCGTAGTCATAAGTCACCTCTGTCTCATCATTAATCTGCGTTAACTGCTGAGCTGCAATAGAGATGCCAAAATATGCCATTAGTTTATGTGATTGAATCTTATATGATATTTATGTTTGGAACTCATCATTCTCATATTGAGAACCAATATGGATTAGTGATCCGTTTCAATTTGATATTTTTGTAGCAATACGGGAATCACACTTTGTGTTGAGAAATCATCAATGATGGTTTGTCGAGCATTCTCGCGAATGAGTGATTGTTGCGCTTCACCAATCGACATCCAGTCATGAAGACATTTAGCAAGAGAGGGAATGTCTTCGACGATAAAACCATTTTTACCCGTTTGGATAATATCTGGAAGACGACCTACACGTAAGCTCATCACGGCAATGCCTCTCGACATGGCTTCAAGCGCCGCCATTGGAAGACCCTCATAACGAGAAGAAATGATAAGTACACTGATATTTTCCCAAACACCTTCCATATCGGTTTGATGGCCGAAGAAAGTCACATTTGGAGGGGCAGTTTGATTAAGCGATTCTTTTTCTGGGCCATCACCGTACACACTAAACTGTAATGTTGGACAGAGCCTCGCTACCTCAATAAATTGATCGGCGCCTTTTTCCTGACTCAATCGGCCGACAAAAGCGATCTCCTGATAGTTGGGTTGACTGTTGGGAATCGAAACAAAGTTATTCAGCAGTCCTGAAGAACAAAAAACTTTGCGCTGAATACTCGGACTGACAGCAAAGCAATGGTCAGATAGGCTGCCTGAGCTTCTATCAAGCCAATCGTATAGCCATAGTTTCCCTGAGGACGATTCACCAGCATGATAAGTTGAAATCAAACGAGGAAACGTACGGGTGAGCAGTTTGGCGCAGCGCGACAAAATCGACGCTTTATAACCATGGGAGTGAACCACTGAGGGTTGGTGATTGGCGACGGCGCTTGTTAGGTGTTTAATTTTTAAAGCTTTATTGGGCTCGCCAGACAAATAGTTTAAGTAACTCACAGGGATCGCGGCTTCTTTTGCCTTCTGTACAATCTGAGCGGCTGGCGAATACTCGGTGGTTAGCACAACTCGAGCTTTGTTTCCAAAGGCGATTAATCCCCGAGCTAGCTCGATAACGTGACTTTCAATGCCGCCGAATAGACGGCTATCAAGCAAGATCCAAATTTCACCAATGGCAGGTTTATCAAGATTGTTCGAGATTAATTTCATCCGCTTCCCACGCTTGTTTTTTTCGGTAAACCGTAGATGGGCTTAACTCCAGCATGACAGCGGCGTTGAGGACGTTGCCATCACAGTACGCAATTGCGTTCTGAATTGCTTCACGCTCTACTTGCCACATAGGGCGAATGGTTCCATCAGAGTTAAAGTACGGTGAGGTAGCAGCAGAGGACGGTGTACCAGGCAGCTCCGCTGCGGTAATCGACGGTTCGACCGCAGAAGGTGAAGGTTCCTCAGTATAAACAGGTGGTGGTGTGATTGGTGCAATGTTTGCTGACTCTTGAGCAACATGCGCAGGTGTCGTTGTTTTCGTAACTTTTGACTTTTTAGTGAGTTGAGCGGGTAGGTGGCTCACCGTGACTTTTTCGTCGTTATTAAGCACCACAATGTTACGTATGATGTTTTGTAGTTGCCTTACATTACCCGGCCATTCGTAATGCTTGATGATATGTTGAGCTTCACTGTCGATTGTTGAGAATTTCTTTTTGTCCTGTTTGGCGTAAGTGGTCAAGAAGTGCTTGGCAAGCGTGACGATGTCACTTCCTCGTTCACGTAATGGGGGCATATCGATAGGTATAACGTGCACACGATAGTATAAGTCTTCACGAAAACGACCTTCTTCTACTTCTGTTAATGGATCTCGGTTAGTGGCACAAATGATTCTCACATCCACTTTCATTTCTCGAGTGCCACCAAGAGGGGTGTAAGTGCCCGTTTGTAGAAAGCGGAGCAACTTCTTTTGCATCTCAAGTTCCATTTCACACAGCTCATCAAGAAAAAGCGTGCCACCATGTGCCAGCGTCGCCGCACCTTTTCGATCTGTTGTTGCTCCAGTAAAGGCCCCTTTAACGTGACCAAAAATCTCACTTTCCATCAAATCTCGTGGAATAGCCCCACAGTTAATTGCAATAAAAGGCTTGTCTTTACGGTCGCTCTGGCGGTGGACGGCTTCAGCACAAACTTCTTTACCTGTGCCGCTTTCTCCCACAATAAATACACTGGCAGAAGTTGGCGCAACAGCATCAATGGTCTTGTATACCGCCTGCATCGGGAGGCTTGAACCGATGAATCCGTGATAGTTGTGGCGATCAAACTTGGACTGAATATTTTCCACCAAATCTTCCAATTTGGCGCGTTTAAGGTGCAATGCAACTGACGTTTTTAGGCGATCAGCGTTTATGGGCTTTTCTAAGAAATCTTCCGCACCTTTTTGAATTAGATTAACGGCTAAGTCGACGCTGCCGTGTGCCGTAGCAATAATAACGGACGTAGGAATGTCATTCTGGTTGATCCAATCCAACACGTCTTCGCCAGACATGTCGGGCAGTTTCAAATCGAGAATGATGAGCTGAGGTTTGCTTCTTTCAATAAATTGAATCGCTTCGCGACCTGTCTCGACATGAAAAATGTCATAAGGTTCGTCTTTCACATACTGCTTATAAAGTATGGCTAGTGAAGTAGAGTCCTCTACCAGTAACACCCTTGGTCTCATAGTCCCATCCCAACGTAGTTTGTTTCATTTTTTATGATTTTTTTCAGCACTTCTATTTGGCATTATGAGTGGTTTATAGCTCTCTAGTGCTGAAAATTCTCAATTTGAGAAAAGCGTTATTTAAGTATTAGCACAAGGTAGGAAATTTGCGAAAAATCCATACTTTTTAATTGATTAAGTTATGCCCAAATAACTTCAAGGTGTGTGGCTTGGCGAGGGTGACTGAATTTGGAGCCTAAATTTCTGAGATGATGTAGGCATCGCGCTTTATCAAACGCGATGCTTCGCTAGGGAGTAAGACACTGATACTACTCAAACCCTTGAGCTTTTCGCTTTTCTAACGCATCAAACGATTCATTGGCGAGTTGAGGAAGTGTTTCACAAAGCTCCAATGCTTTTGGTATTTTTCCTTCGACACAGTACTTCTCAATCATTCTTGCTTGTCTTGAAAGCGTTCGATTGCCTAGAGCGAGAGCAGAACTGCCCAGTGTGTGAACCTCGAACTCTAATGTTTGAAGGTCTTTTGTGCTTAATGCTTGCTCTATTTTCTCCATGCGATCGCGTGACTCTTCGACATAGTGATCAATCAAGGTAGGGATGATTTCGGCGCACGTATCTTTGATCATTTGCTGAAGAATATGCTCATCCACTAATTCTTGCTCGATAGTCAATGTGTTATTTATCGTCATAATAGCGCTCCCTATAACATAAACAGTTCGCTTTTTTTAATTTGCTGAGACAGTTTTTCTTTCCACTTTTTTGGTAAGAAACGCAGCTTGGAAACTTGGCGGATTAACTCATCTTTCAGGCTTGGTGTATGCTTCATGTTCAAGACAGAACCAATCAAGTTCGCATCGCTAGCATCGAGTAGCTTTTTGGCTTGCTCGAGCTGGGTTGCAGTCGTAGAACCATAATGCGCTACTAACAAAGTAGCATCACATACGCCAGCAATCACTTGAGGCGCAATATTGCTTCGGTTGACACTGAGAAGTGGTGATGTATCTATCACGACGCGCTCGTACTGCGTTAACCATTGTGCAATGTTTCGTTTCAGCATTGTTGGGTCTCGGTACGCTAACTGAGTGCTGGCGAGAGATGGAGCAGGGAGGCCGACTAAAGTTTGATGTGTATTCTCTCGTGTGATCAAATGGCCAACCTTCTCGTCATCATCAAAGTCGTGAACAGTGTGATAAGCGGGTTTGAATAAGTTAAGGTCTACATACAAAGTATTGTGGCCTGCTAAAACCAAGCGCTCTGCAAGAGATGACGCCACGGAAGTGACACCATCTTCAGATTTACAACCCACAACACAAATCGTTTTGTGGCCTTTCTGTTCACTCTGAAGATAAATTTGCTCAATCTCAGCGTGAGTTGCAGGAATAGTCATTACAACGCTCCTATTAACACGATGGTTGTGGTGATTTGTAAAATATCTCTTAATCCGGCCCTCGCTTTTTCAACAAAGCTTTCGTCTTTATGGGGAATGTAAATCGTGTCGCCTGCGCGAATGACTGGCAGCTCATAAATGTTGGCTGTTTTACTAAAGTTCACCAAATCAAATGTTCGGGCTTGGCCCTGGCAGCAAGACATATTGACCACACTGATCTTTTCAAGGTAGGCATTGTCAGTTGGTCCTCCTGCTTCCGCTAACAGATCAAGCACAGTCATGTTGTCATTGAATACGTATCGCCCTGGGTCTCTTACTTCACCTAATACGCGTACCGTGGACTCTTTTGAACGATCTAACCAGTTTTTGTTTTTTTCTGGAATGTAAATGGTATCACCAGGACGAACGTGGGGCAGAATTGATTCATCACCTGTTTCAAAGTACATCGATAAATTCAATTTACTCACTTTGGCATAACCTAGGCCTCGGTGTGTGACACGGATGTTGTGAATATCTGCATCCATTGTCGGTCCATCGGCGGCAGACAAAATATCCAGAAAATGCATATCTTCAGTGAAACGATAGCGCCCAGGTGCATTGATTTGCCCGAAAACGTATATCGATGCGTCAGAGCTTTGGCTTACCCATTGCGATTTATTATCGGATGGGTCGTCAGGCAATGCATGTACCCTTACGACTGTACCAGCGGAAACTCGAGGTAGGCTTGATGTTGGTGAGCCATCCAGAATGTATTGGTCTAAGTCAAATTGTGTCATTTGACCGTTATTGGCGACTTCAATTTTGGTGGTATCAGCTCGTCGAGTTGGGCCACCAACGTGTGCAAGCAGATCAATCAAATCCATTTCGTCTGACCACTCGATGCGTCCAGGGCGAACAACTTCTCCCATCACTGCGACCGCTCTACTAGGTGCTACTTTTAACCAAGACTTCTCATTGAAATCGGTTTTCTCCGGCACGAAAATCGCATCTCCTGGTCCAACATTTGGTGGTCTGGCTGAAGATAGTCCTTCTGTATGCGCGGTAAGATCGAATTTGATGACTTTGCCATCGGCTTTTATAACGCGAATTTGGCGAGATTCTGCGTAGCGAGTGGGCCCGCCAGCGTTGGCGAGGATATCCATGAAGCTAGCGCCTTGCTTGCCTTCGTATGCCCCAGGATGGGCGACTTCACCCATCACGTAAACCACATTTGCACCTGCTTTGATTTCTTCTTCCTGTTTTGGGACAAAGATGGTTGCACCTGGCAGGATCTCCGGCAGTAGGCTTTGGTCTCCAGTATCAAGGTACTTTTTCAGGTTAAACATGGTTGGGTTATTGTTTGTTATCACGCGAATTTGCTCAACACTGGCATATCGTGTCACGCCGCCAGCTCGCATTACGACATCAACTAGCGTGGTGTTTGGCTTGTATGAGAACGAGCCAGGTGCGTTGACTTCACCAAAGACTTTGATTGCACGAGCGGAATCTGCGCTGTCACCTGAATTCGCGAGTTTTGCTGCATCAAACTCTTGCTCAATATTCCCTACGAGTGGGGAGGCGGGGACAAATAAGACATCCAGTGATTCTAGTTTTGGCAGCTGGCTATTGTCCCCCGTATCAAGGAAGCGTTTGTAGTCAAATTCAATGTTTTTATTTCCACGTTTCACGATCATTTTATCAAGCTGAGCCCCTGCGCGCAGGCCTCCAGCTTCGTACACAAACATTTGAATGTTGGACCCAGAAGGTAAGGTATATTCACCGGGTTTGACCACGTAGCCTTGAACGGACACTAACAACTGTTGCTGTTTAATAAAAACTCGAGCGTTGTTAACGTCACGATACACGGTCTTTAGCCTGTCGATAATCACGTCTTGGAGTTGTTGTTCATTGTAGCCGGCCACTAATACAGGGCCGACTTCTGGTAAATTAATTCGTCCACGACGATCAACCTGAAACCCTTGGTTTAACGACGCCTCTCCGGGTAAGTTAATCTGTATTAAATCACCGACCTTAACAGTATTGCTTTCATCCGCTATGGAAGAAGGTACCCACGCGACCAGACACAACAACATTAAGAGGATAAATGGTTTCATCGTGTTCATAGCGCGCCTCCTGCCGTTGGGTTGCGGTTTATTGAGGTATCGCTATCTGAATTAGGGCTAATAACCTCGATGCTTACTCGGCGATTAGTTAAACGCACGGCGGATGTTTCACCTTCATAGAGTGGCAGGTTATCTCCGACAGATTTGGTAGTGACTCTCTCTGAAGTGATACCAAATACGGTTAGGTAACGCTTTACTTGTTCTGCACGCGCTTGAGCAAGTTTCTGGTTGTAATCGGGGGTTCCAGTTGCATCCGCATGCCCCGTTACTACAAGAGATAGGTTAGGGTGGTCACGTAAAATGTAGGCTGCTTCTGCCAAATGTCCCATGTACTTCGGGTTGATTTCTGCTGAATCGACAGCAAACTGGTTGTCGATATTAAGTAGTGCATAGATATCCGAGACTATGTTTAGGTCGCTACGTAGTGCTTCAATATCATCGGGCGGTGTGCAAGTGGTTTGGCTCAGTACGTAGTCGAGTTGTTGTTCGAGCTGGTTTAAGCGTCGACGCTGAATCACAAGGTCGTTGGCAGCGTCGAGTAAAAGCCCACCTTCTAACTCGCGCGCAATTCTATTTTGTTTTTCAAGGGCCTGAACAACTGCCGCAGGAAAACACCAGCGCGCGCCCTCTTGGATTAGTGCGTCTAGATGTAACTTGGTCAGTTGCCAATCAAACCTTAACCCATGTTCTGGACCTAAAGGCTCGTCAGGCATCACAGGGGAAAACTGATAATTCTCGATCGAGATATCTTGATAGCTTTCCGCCAAGCCACCTTTTCCGTGTTCTGGGTAGTCAAACGACGAACAACCAAACATGCCGACAACAAGACCGCTTAATGCATATCGTCGTATAAGATTTACCATGCCAACCTCCGTTTAAACCGGTATTTTTAGTGTTCTTTTGAGTTAACGGGAATGGCATGGTTGATACGAAGCAAGCTCATGATTTCTAAAGGTTGGCCTGATACGTTTTCAATACTCATGCTTCTTTCACGTTCAACTAGACGCTTATATAAGTAAACAATGGCACCAATCCCTGAAGAATCAAGAAATTGGACGTGCTGTAGGTTAATTTCGACTTCTTTGTGATGATTGTTGTGAATTACCTCATCAATGTGATGTTGTGCTTGTCGACAGCCGCTTGCATCTAAGTCACCAAAAAACTCAATGGCTAACTTGTCTTGATTGATTTCTAGTTTGCGTAGTTCCATGACTCTGTCTCCGTTTGTTTTTCTAATTGGATATAGAGCAGGTAACGTGCCAATTTGAAATTAATTAAAAATCAAATAGTTAAATATTGTTAATGATATTGTTCAATTTGAGAAAGGACTGATTCTCAAATTGAGAATCAAAAACGCACAGAGAAATGGTTTGCTTATAAGAGGTTTTGAGCCGAAAGAAGTCGTTAGAGCTGGGGGCTCGTCATGATTAGATTCCAACTCGATTGACGAACCATCCGCCTTACGTGAATAACGTGTAACGACTAAATGCAAAACCTGTCTAAAGTTTATGATTATCTTTGCAAATTATTACTAATGCTGATTGTTATGAGTCGAAGAATGACTAGTAATAAATAGGTCATCGAGAGGACTTACGTTTCAATAAAGGCGATTTTTTGTACAAGGTCTTCTTATGCCATTAAAAATGACATTAATTGCGCTGGCTGTTATGGCAGCGTCTTCACAGCTTCAAGCGGATACGTCTCTCGCACCACCAGTTTCTCTTGCACAAAGCTATCAGGATGGCATTGATGTGTCTGAATATTGGTATAGCGAAAAACTTGATGGTGTTCGCGCTTATTGGACTGGGCAACATCTCGTGACGAGAAATGGTAATCGAATCTACGCCCCAGATTGGTTTACAGGACCTTTGCCTGATTATCCGTTGGACGGTGAACTTTGGGCTGGGAGAGGTAATTTCCATCTTGTTCAGCAAACGGTGTTAGATAAAACTCCTGTAGAGTCTGCTTGGCGACACATCGACTTTATGATCTTTGATATGCCATATTCCGCTGGTGATTATCGGAAGCGTTATTACAACATCAAAGACTTAGTGCTTGAAGTCGACCAGCCTCATATCAAATATGTCGAGCACCGAGCGATTCAAAATGAAGCTCATCTGTTTACACAGTTGGATAAAATTTCAATATCCGACGGTGAAGGGGTGATGTTGCGGAAGGTATCAAGCCGCTATCAGGCTGGACGCGGTAGTGATTTGCTTAAACTAAAACGATACGCAGATGATGAAGCGTTAGTTGTGGGTTATAAGCCAGGAACAGGGCGCTTATTAGGTATGATGGGAGCAATGTTAGTTCGCTTACCAAATGGCATTGAGTTTTACATCGGTAGCGGATTTACCGATGAAGTACGTCGCCAGCCTCCGAAAATTGGTTCAACCATTACATTTAGATATAACGGTTTTACACATACTGGTAAACCACGTTTTGCTCGATTCTTGCGTGAAAGGTTGAAGGAATAGAACGCTCTGCACTTACTAGTTGCCAACGGTTACGCCACATCGTTTGAAGAGACCCTGCCAAAACTGAACGTGGTTTAGGGTTTCTTGCCTAAATGTCCTATGTGCCTCAATGATGCCATACTGGTGACCATGGAGTTGCATACGGTTCTCCACCAAAGTGGCACCATCATTAAGTTGTTGATAGGTACTGTCTAAATAAGCCAAATAAGGTTGCACTTCTTCAACGTAAATGGATTGAAAGACATTTCTTAAGTAGCGGAACTGAGTGGTGTCTCTGTTCGGCCCGCACAATACATTGCTCTGGTTCTGTTCAAGTAGCTGAGTTGTCGCTTTTAACCAAAGGGATGTGTTTACCATTGAATAGTAAAGTCGTCCGAGTAAACGAGATTTCTCTAACTCTTCTTGATATTGCGTAACTTCCACATCGGGTAGACGTGAGACCGCGCGGTGGGGTAAATCATACATTTCGCTGAAAATACGATAGACATCGTTAATGCGTGCAATATCATTCGTCGTATTTTGAGATAGCCAATCAGATGCTGTTAGTTGCTTTTGCATGGCATTACTTACGAGTAGTAAGTTGTCGAGATGAATGTCTAAATGTTGCCACTTGGTTGAGTAAAGCTCTGTCAATGTCGCGCGTTCTTCATCGCTAAGTGGAAATTCGGATAAACATCGATTCATGACTCTTAAAAGGGCAGTTTGATAATCAAAATCATGAAAGGCATCCTGCACCTTTCCAAGTTGTGAGTTTTTCTCGGCAAGTAAATTAAAGAGTCCGCACTGTCGTAATTGATAGCTCTCTAGCAGGCCAATAGATAGCCTTGGCAATGGCTCGAACAAAACGCGTTTCGCAGGAATCGTTACCGTAGACTGTAATGTTATTGGAATAGCAGGAACGTCCAATACATTGGCTACACGTTGATGATACTTATCAAACATGGCGTTCTCTGGATTGAACCAGTTATCACAACCATTAAGAATCAAGATTAAGAACAATAAAATAGACCGCACAAATATCCTTTTTTCTAACTTCGTATCCGTTGTCTAGAGAGCAAAATCAACCGCTTTGTAATCTTGTTATAAGTATACTCAACCGTGTGATTATTCGATCAAAAAAGCCAGCGGATGCTGGCTTTTTTTACTTTTTATTGAACTGAAAAGTTCAATTGCACTTCTGGCTCTTGGCGATGCATCCAACGCATTCTGACGCCTAACATAAAGGCAGCAGAAGATAGGCCGATGATAAAACCAAGCCAGAAGCCTTGTGCTCCCATTGGCTCAACAATCCAGTCTGTACGGCCAAGGACGTAACCAATTGGGAGCCCAAGAATCCAATAAGCAATAAAAGTACGGTTGAAGATGGCTCGCATGTCTTTATAGCCGCGTAATGCACCAGCTGCGATCACTTGAACCGCATCCGTACATTGATAAACAGCGGCAAACACGAGCAGGTGCATCGCTAGAGTGATGACCTCTGGGTTGCTAGTATAAAGCTCGGCGATCCACTCACGAGACAAGACGGTTAAAATCGCTGTGAGAACGGACAATGCTAGACCAACCATAATGCCGACTCGTGACGCTACGCGCGCGCCATCTACGTTTTCTTCACCAAGTCGATGGCCGACACGAATGCTTACTGCTGCACCAATACTCATTGGTAGCATAAATACCAACGAGGAGAAGTTAATCGCGACTTGATGCGCTGCCACAATGATAGGACCCAGTGGTGAAACGAGCAGTGCAACAACAGCAAACAGTGTCACTTCAAAAAACAGCGCTGCAGCAACAGGAAAGCCGAGCTTGAATAGACGAACTTGCGCTTTCCATTGTGGGCGATGCCATTCTCCAAATAGGTTGATGCTTTTCAATCGCTCTGATGTCATCACGTACAGCAATAGCATGGCAAACATGACCCAGTAAACAATCGTGGTTGCTACACCACAGCCAACACCGCCTAATTCAGGTGCACCAAACTTGCCGTACACGAAAATCCAGTTTAGAGGAATGTTGAGCAGCAAACCGATAAAGCCAATAACCATTGCCGGTTTCGTCAATGACATACCATCCGTAAAGCTTCTAAGCGTTTGGAAAAGTAAAAAAGCGGGTACTGCTAATATAACGGCATGAATATATCCCACCGTTTTTTCAGCCATCAGTGCTTCAACATCCATCAGCCCGAGAATAAACTGGGTTTGAAGCAGGACTGCAATTATCGGCACACTGATCAGCAATGCCAAAACGACGCCTTGCTGAATTTCAAACGGGATTTTCACTCGACGACCAGAGCCATTTAACTGTGCGACAACAGGGACCAATGCCATTAATAAACCCACCCCAAACAAAATGGATGGTAGCCAAATACTTGAAGCGACAGAAACCGCAGCCATGTCGGTGGCGCTAACGCCGCCAGCCATTACGGTATCAACAAACCCCATACCAGTTTGAGCGACAGATGCGATCAATACCGGGGTCGCCAATTTGATAAGACTTGATGCTTCTTCTTTATAGCGATGCACGAAAAATACTCCAGAGCGGAACAATAAGTTGAAAGAATGAGAGTACTCGAGGGCAAAAGATGTGGTGAACGGATCTGATGGTTGATTTTAGTCACGATAAGGTGAAAAAATGCCTCGGAGAAACTCCGCGCAAATGATAAACAATTGTATGTTTATATTCCATAGCTAGGTAGTGAATAGTCGATAACACTGACTGGACGCTCTCCACGCTAAGGATACGCTTTTACTGAGAACAGCAGCGAATCATGGTAATGTTGAAACATGCATGAGAACAAACCAGTGTTCATTAAGCCGTTGCTTTATCGTCTGCGGTCTTTATTTCCGGCCCGTAGCGCAGTGTTTAAGGCTTAGTCTTCAACTACAGTTGGTATGAAATCAATAGGTAAAAAGAAATGTTTACAGGAATAGTTCAGGGTACGGCGAAGGTCGTTAAAATTGATAAAAAAGAACGCTTTCAAACGCACGTTGTCGAGTTAAGCGATGAACTTTGTAAAGGGTTAGAAATTGGTGCATCCGTTGCACACAACGGATGTTGTCTAACTGTGACTAAGATCGAAGGCAACCTTATCAGTTTTGATTTAATGCAAGCGACATTGGCTCTTACTAATTTAGGTCAGCTGGTGGAAGGGGATAGCATAAACATTGAGCGCGCGGCTAAGTTTGGTGACGAAATAGGCGGGCATAGCATGTCTGGTCATATTAGTTTAACGGCAGATATTGTCGATATCATCGATACGCCCAATAACCGCACGATTTGGTTCCAACTGCCGCAAGAATCAATGAAATATGTATTAGCGAAAGGTTACATTGGTTTAGATGGCTGCTCGCTAACTATTGGTGAAGTTGAAGCGTGTCGTTTTTCAGTACACCTAATTCCAGAAACCTTGCAGCGAACGCTTTTCGGAGTGAGACAAGTAGGGGAGCGTGTTAATATTGAGTTTGATCCTCAGACTCAAGCAATTGTTGATACTGTTGAGCGCGTTCTTGCAGCAAAACAGCTTTAGAATGAGAAAAAGGAGCCTAGTGCTCCTTTTTCATTTAAGCGTTTTTATATTTCTGATGTTCACATGCTCGAGCTGTTATTCGTAATTGTCATCGATAAATAGTTCGACCTTATCTTGTAACTCATCCACTCGCATATTTAGGTGGATAGCGTGGCAACAAGCTGGGCAATCATCATAAAACTCTTGGTCACCATTACTTGCATCCAATGTAATGCCGATAGAGTGTCCGCAATGCGGGCACTTTACATACCTTTCGGTATAATTTTTCATACAACAACTCCTAATCTCGCAGGGCTTTTAAACACACTATTCATCAAGGAAGTACAGCCCTTTACTTACTTTGCCTACAAGGAAAATAGGCACAATCCAAAGTTAAGTCTCCTTTGATATTAGGTCGAGTTGTTGCTAATTGAGTCGAAATAAGTACAAAACTTGACCCCAAACTCAACCTTGAGCTTAGGGTGATCTTCTGTAGTGATGTGCCTCGAGATTTTACATCTTGAAATATGCAGTGGCTTCCAAATTAATAAGAAATGATTTTATTAATAACCAGTTGAGCCTGTTCCAAGTAATGGCCGCCAAACAAATTACAATGGTTGAGAACATGGTAAAGGTTATAGATATCTTTACGCTCTTCATAGCTTGAAGAAAGTGGCATAACCGATTCGTAGCCTTGATAAAATTCTGGTTGAAATCCACCAAAAAGCTCTGTCATCGCAATATCACACTCCCTGTCCCCCCAATAGCACGCAGGATCGTAACAGATAGGACCGAATGCAGTGAGTGCCGTATTTCCATTCCATAAATCGCCATGCAACAAAGAAGGTTCCAGAGCATGGTTTGCTAGCCGCTGTTTTACGACATCGATAAAGTCATCGATATCAACCAAGGTGACGCCTTTTTCTTTAAGGAGCTGTAATTGCCATCCTATACGTTGCTCAGCAAAGAATACACACCATTTCTTGTGCCATTTGTTGGGCTGTAGAGTCGAACCGAGATAGTTGTCGGTATCAAAACCAAACTCTTTTTGCTCGCCCCACTGGTGTAGGTGAGCTAATTGTTGCCCAAATTTAAAGCTGTTGGGACCATCTTCTAATGGTTTCGTTGGAAGGTAGTTAAGAATTAGGAATGAGGCATTTTTGGTTTTACCAACCAATACCACCTCAGGTACAAATAGGGTGGATGTTTCACGCAAAAGATGCAGGCTTTCAGCTTCTACCTCAAATTTAGACAAAAACTCGCGATCGTTAATTTTCACAAAATAACGTTGCTCGCCATCATTGATCATGTAGCTTTCACTGATATCCCCACCAGACAGCCTTACTTTTTCCGTGATCTGGTAATCGAACAATAAAGTATCAGAAAGCTGTTGCGATATTGCTTGCCACATACAAAACCTCGCGAATCTATTTGACCACCAATAGTTTAGGATAAATAGCAGGGAGTTGGCGCTATGTTGAGCATACTTAGTAAAGAAACCTTCCTCTTAGTGTAGTCAATTTGTATAAATGTGAATCAAATCGCTTATAAGCCTCTGATTTGTTGGCTTAGCATATGGAGATGAACGTTTACAACAGGTATTATGATTTTTTTGACGTTAGTTCCATTGGTGGCATGAAAATACTGATATGTGATGACTCAGCTGTTGCAAGAAAGCTTATTGCGCGTTCTATCGTACAAGATACATCATTGCATCTTATTGAAGCGCAAGATGGTTATGAGGCGCTTAATATTCTTGCTGAGCAAAATATCGATATTTTGTTTCTCGATTTAACGATGCCCATAATGGATGGTTTTGAGGTCCTCGAATCATTACCTGTTAGTCAGTACCCGACCAAAATCGTCATTATTTCTGGAGATGTTCAACAAGAGGCAAAACAGCGCTGTCTCGATCTTGGTGCTCAAGCTTTTATCGCTAAGCCTCTGACAGAAGAGCAGGTGCTCCCACTATACGAACAATTAGGGCTGCATTATGCGTTCAAACCTCGTCATTCGGTTGATTCTAAAAACCAGGGTTGCGAAGAGCTTTCCTTACTAGCCAAATTCCGTGAAATTGCGAACATTGCCCTTGGTAAAGGGGCTGCGATTATGGCCGACCATTTACATGAGTTCATACAACTTCCTGTTCCTCATGTTGGACCGTTGTCCTACGGCGAGCTTCATATGACACTGGTTGATGTGGTTGGGCGTGACAGTTCCGTTGCGGTAGCGCAGAGGTTTGTCGGTGGTGGTATTCACGGAGAGGCACTGGTGTGCTTACGTGGTAGGGATATCAATCAGATTGGGGAAAAATTAGGTTACCTCCTTGAGTTTACGCCTCATAATGAAATCATCTTGAATATCTCTAACCTACTGGTTTCGTCATTTCTCACGTCGTTAGGCGATCAACTCGACAAGCAATTCTCACTTCGTCAGCCAGGCATTGTGGATACCTTAACACCTTATTGTGAAGAGCAAGGCGAGTTGGGCGAGCTCTTTACTATCGAATACACCTACATGGCAGAAGCGCTCGATTTCGAGTGCGAGGTACTGTTTTTAATTGATAAGCCATCCGTAGAAATAATCTATGAAATCATGGAGCTAATCTAATGTCCGATATCACGCTGGACATAGCAGACTTTCATTGGGTCACACAAATTCTCGATACGATGGATTCAGGGCTTATTGTTTTGGATCAAGAGTATAAAGTGTGTGTGTGGAACAGTTTTATGCAGTCATACAGTGGCGTTCTATCACAAGAAATTCTTGGTGAATGTTTATTTGAGCATTTTGAAGAGCTGCCAAGAACTTGGCTAGAAACCAAGATAAAAGCTGCCGCCGATCTGGAAACTCGTTCTTTTTCTAGCTGGGAAAACCGACCGTACCTTTTTAAGTTCAACAATTTTTCTCCGGTTTCAAACAGCAGTGATTTTATGTATCAAGATATCGTGATCACGCCGTTAATTGGGCTTTCAGGAGAGGTCAGCCACATAGCGATTCAAGTCAATGATGTTTCTGAAACTGCGAGAAATCGCATTCATTTGAAAGAAACAAATCAACATTTGTCGGAAATCAGTCGCAAAGATGGTTTAACAGGTTTATTTAATCGCGCTTATTGGGAGCAATCATTGAAAGATGAGTTTGCTCACTTAAAAGTTATCGACGGACCATGCTCATTAGTAATATTCGATATCGACCACTTTAAGAAGGTGAATGATACTTATGGTCACCCGACAGGGGACGAAGTCATTCGTCGAACCTCTGCCTTGTTGAGAAAAACAGCAAGGAGCAGTGACATCTGCGGTCGTTTTGGTGGTGAAGAGTTTACGGTACTACTTCCTCACACAAACCAGGAGCAAGCTTGCTATTTCGCAGAGCGTTTGCGCAAAAGAATTGAGCAAGAGATCGTGAAAGTGGAAGATTTTTTGATTAATTACACGATAAGTATTGGTGTTTGCGAGTATAAGCCTTATTTTGAAACTCACACTCAATGGTTAAAGAGTGCCGATGCTGCGCTGTATCGTGCAAAAGAAAATGGTCGTAACCAAACCTGTTTGCACGAAAATGACTGAAATATAAAAAGGTTTGAAGAAACCCTGTATCCGAATTCAGTGAAGCAAAGCTCAATTGTTTGAAAATCATCCAGTTGGTTCGTGAATGTTTGTTAATATGAAATAAGTTAATGAAATTTTCTCGGCATGTCTTACTATTGAAACTATTCTGCTTTCAGCTTCGAAGGCTTGCAATAAACGGAGAAAAACAGTGGTTTTAGAAACCGATGGATATCTCGCTCTTATCGAGCACTTGTCTCTAAATCTAGATATTTTTACGACCGAAATTGGCGACACTGGATCCGAAAGCATCGAAGATGTTGTCACCGATATGGTGGCTTCAAACATCATGGCGATTTTTGAGCAAAATCCAGAACTTCACTCGAGCGTACGCTTCAAATTGTTGAAAGAGGCTGATGCAGTTGTTGAAGATCTTGGTGAGATATTGGCTGGGGTATGGCATAAAAAAGCGACCAATGAACAGATCACGTTCCTTGATGAATACATCGCTCTGGTCAAAAATCTGTTCGATAATGCTGTTGCGACTTACGACTGATATTGTTTTAACTTACAGCAATGTCCGGTTAAAGAGTGAGAGGAGTTACATTGTAACTCTTCTTATTTGCCAAAACTTAGATGCCCAGTATGGGTTGTCGATTCTTGAAATAATCACACCTCTAGACGTCGATGCATGCATGAACTGCTTGTTACCCAAGTAAATTCCGACATGATAAGTTGTACGTCTTGTTTTAAAAAACACTAGATCCCCTTGCTTGGCATCCGTCCAACTTAACTCCACACCTTGCTTTGATTGCTGCTTCGTTGTCCTTGGTAACGAGAGCTGATAAGCCTCAATAAACGCTTTTTGTACAAATGCTGAGCAATCAATTCCAGATTTCTGTGTCCCGCCTAAGCGATAAGGCGTGCCGTGCCACTCTGTGTAAAAGTCGAACAAGTCAGGGTTGTCCGACAATAGCTGATTTGTAGGTGTTGTCACTTGTGCTTGCTCACTAGGCTCAGGCCCAGAAGAGCAGGCGCTTAGTAGCACACTGATTATCAAAGGAAAATATACTCGACGCAAATCACCACCTGTCATCTCTATGACTCACAACTGAAATATTAGTGTCATAACCAATCCATAGTATGGGCTGCAAATCACGGTTTTGTCTCACAAATGTGACGGAATCACTGCAGAACCGATTCAACCTTAAGAAAGAATAAAAATTGATTATGGCAAAGCGAAAACGCTCACGCACATCACTTTCACTGATTCAGGCTGTCAGTGCAACATTTTTAACTATCATTGCTCTTGTTATAGCCCTTTCTGTCTCAAGTTTCAAAGGAATGGAACAGGTAGGGGAACAATTTGAAGACTTGTCGCAAAAAGCATTACCAATCGCGATGGCAAACGCAAAGTTAACCAGGAATGTATTGGAGATGGTTAAGCTACTCAACCATGGTATGCAGATTACTGAGCCGAAAGAGTTGCCTCTCATAAAAGAGCAAATCGACTCTCTTGCAACTCAAAGCACAACTTTGGTTGTGGAAGCGTCTGGTGTAGCTCAGCAACTCTCGGAGGAGTTAGACACCAAACTAGCGCGTTTACATAACATCACGCAGTCCATTTTGTTGAAGCAATCTTCGGTGATACAAATTCAAATGGATATTGATGCCGCTGTTGGTGGGTTTCGCTATGGGCTTAGCTCTATCGGTCCGGAAATGAATCGAATCAGTTCGTTTCTTAGTGCTGATAATCCTGAGTCGAGCGATGCCGCTAACCGTTTCATTGCTTCTGCAAGCTCAATGGAAAGTACGTTCTTAGTCATGATGATGCACTCAGAATTAAACAAAGCCGAAAAAGAATACCGAGAAATGCGAAATCGCATAGCAGGTATTAAACTCGCCTATGAAGACTTCCAATCTTTCCATCCTGAAGTAAGTGAATATGCAAGCTTAACCGCACCATATGAGATGGTGAAACAAGGCTTTAGTGAAAAGGGCGTGCTGCGTTTGATCCTCGCCAAACTAGAACAAGGGGAATTGCAACGTTCAGAGTTTAAACAGGCTTCGATGCTTGCGGATGAAACCATGCGGTTACTTGATCAAATCTCCCAAACCGCTGGTCAGTTGATCGATGAAAAAGAGCGGGTGGTCAACGAGACCATTGAATCGGTGAGCGTTGTGCTCGTGTTTGCGGCGTGTGTGATTTCTTTTATTATTCTGGTTACTTGGTTTAGTCTTAAGTCATGGACAAACCGAGGATTAAGGAATGTACTAACGCGTCTTTCAGCACTTACCGAACATGATTTTCGTGACAAGGCAGAAGAAGTCGGCCCCTATGAGCTGAAAGAAGTAGCACGAAAGTTGAATCAAGTAATCGATTCCACACATGACTCCATTCAAACGGTGACGCGCAATTGTGAAACGCTTTATCAGACGGCAGAAGTAAGTCACAGTGCAGCCGAACAAACAAGTGATGGGTTGGCAACACAAAATGAAGCGTTGTCGAGTATGATCACGACCATAACGGAGCTTGAAGCCTCTATTCGTGAAATAGCAATGGTGACAAATGCATCTTCACAGGACTCGCTCCTTGCAACCCAACACACTGAAAAAGGGGTTCAAGTCGTGGAACAAAACCGCGAACGTTTGGAGTCATTAGAAAGCTCTTTGGATGTAAATGAACAGTCAATGTTAGAGCTAGACCAGCGTGTTAAACAGATTCGTGAAATGGTGGATATGATCAGTGGGATCGCGGACAACACCAACTTACTTGCTCTCAACGCGGCAATAGAGGCTGCCCGTGCTGGTGAGCAAGGGCGTGGATTTGCGGTTGTCGCTGATGAAGTTCGCAAACTTGCAAGTGATACCTCTCAACAAACTACGAACATCCGAGAAATGATGAGCGAGCTTATTACTGCCGCAGAGCGTTCGCGCCAAGCAGTTAATGATTCAAGAGAAGAAATGACCCACGCGCTACAGTCCAGCAATGAAGTGAAATCGACATTTTCTGATATCAACCTCGCGGTTAAGCACATTCAAGAACGTGTTGAGCAAATCTCAGTTGCTACAGAAGAACAAGAACGAGCGACGGCAGATGTATCTCAATCCATCACACATATTTCTGATCTTGGCGAACGCACAAAGCTGCAGCTTGAGTCTATGGTTGAGAGTTCTGAGCAAGTGGCGGAAATTGCTGGGCACCAGCAAGCAATGCTGCACAAGTATGAGCTTCATCAGACCGAGTAAATGAGATGTTTCCACCGACTAAAAGCAGAACCTCGGTTCTGCTTTTTTGTTACGGCTACCCATTCAATGGCTCCTATTTGCATTGCAAAAGTGAGTTACATCTCATCTCGTTCATTTCTAAAGGGTTTAGTTATCACAACGTGATGTTAATGCTTTGTTCGAGGGACTCGTTGACTAGAATGTCGCTAGAATTCAAAGGAATGAATCATGCAGCTTCATGCGATTTCTTTATATCCAGAGAAAGCTAAAGCCTTTTGCTTGAAGCATAAGGAGTGGTTTTGTGATCGATAAAGTTTGCCCCGTCGTTCTACGTAATCAAAATCAAGAGATCCTACTTTTTAAACATCCGTTGGCGGGTGTTCAGCTCGTCAAGGGCACTGTCGAAGTGTTTGATGAAAGTTACATCATAGCAGCCAAGCGGGAGCTCGCTGAGGAGTCTGGTATCACACATGTTCGTTCCGCACGATATTTATGCTCATGGGATAGTGGCTTTCAAAATCAAGTGTGGCATTTTGTTTTGTGTGAGTGTGCTGACCTCGCTAATTCATGGCTGTTTCATACGCAAGACGATGGCGGACATGATTTCGCGTTCTTCTGGCACGATGTCGAGAGCGGCCTTCCCGCGAATGCACATACTGTGTTTCAGCGCGGGCTGGAAAAGGTACGAGAGTTGATAAACCAAGGCGTGATTTAAAGGAGGATTCTGTCATTGCATTGGCGGATTTGGGCGAAACGCCACAGTAAACACTATGCTTCTACTAGAAGCAAATAAAGAAGGTAGAGCAGCCGTTACTGTTCTCATCGTGTTGATAATGGCACTGTCGATCTCAAAAATGGCGATGAGATTACAAATGTTTAAGTGACTTCTATATGCTTTGCTCATTCATTCAGATAAGGAAACGGTAATGGATAAATTCGTCGTGTTTCTCTTATGCCTTTTTATGACAGTTGGCGGAGTGGTTCATCTTTATGACAACATTGTTGGTGGCTTTTTACCTTACGATTTTGCGCCACGCTGGTTGAATATGTATTGGAGCGCTTTGGGACTATTGGACTTATTAGCAGCGTATCTATTGGTCAAGCATCGCCGCTCTGGCCTAGTTGTTATGTTATTGATTCTTATAACCAATGTTATCTTTAGTTCCCACGCTCACTATACATTAGAAATATTAGATAACAACGTCGCCCTACAAATGAAGACACTGTTTTTAGGGTTCTCATTTGGGGTATCTATCTGGTTATGGAATGCGCGAAAACATAGTCAATCACGCCAAATATTTCGTTAATTATTATTTTCACAACACTCGATTAAGGATTGTAAACAGGGACTCGTTATGAACGATTTTAAAGACTTGGCCAGTTTTGCTGGTTTCAGCGTACTGACAGGTTTGAGCTTTGCCACCACTTTCTTCAGCCTTGCTTTTCTATACAGCTCAATGGAGGCACAGCAAGTAATGAACACCAATGCTTTGGCATGTGCAGTGCTTGGTGTTGTTGGTTTATTTGTTGGTATTACTCAGTTAAACAAAAAGCGTCAGCTAGCAGAAAACTAATCTGTTCTTACACATCATGAGGATGAAGTAGTGTTTAACAGGGGTTTAGGCTTGGTCTATTCGTTTTGTTGACATACTTCATCCAACAATATTTTTTCAACCATTACTTCTTCTCTTTATTGTAGCGAAAGGGCTGCGTTAAAAGCTTATCTAATCTTTGCTCTTCTTCGTCTCTAATTTCCGGCACACCAATAACAACATCTTCATGACCCAACTTAGGCTGAGCTCGGTATGTCCCAAAAAAGCGGTCCCAAACTGAAAGGAAAAAACCAAAGTTTGAGTGGGTCTCTTTTACTATCACTGAATGGTGCACGCGATGCATGTCTGGTGTAACGATGACGTTTCGCAGTTTTTGGTCCATAGATAAAGCCAGTTTTGCATTACTGTGATTAAACATCGCGCTCGCATTAAGCACAATTTCAAATACCACAATTCCGATAGGTGAAACACCTAAGATAAACACGGCTGCAATTTTTACTCCCATTGAAATGATTATTTCGAAGGGATGAAAGCGTGCGCCTGTAGTGACGTCTATGTCGAGATCGGCGTGATGCATTCTGTGAATCTTCCACAGCGGCTTTACATGATGAAAGACAACATGCTGAGCGTAAATGACGAAATCAAGCAAAATGACGGTTAGAAAAATGTTTAACCAATCGGGGAGGGACAGAATATTCAGCAGCCCCCATTGTTGCTCCTGAGCTATGACCGCAGCTTGAAAGGCGGCGATAGGCATGATTAAAGCAATAACTAGGCTGTTAAAAGCGACCAATGACAAGTTATTGACCCAGCGAAACCTGCGCGAAGCGGTCAGTGTTTTTCTAGGCAATTTGTTTTCCCAAATGGCACAAAGCAATAATACGCCAAGGAAAAAGCCTAATCTGAGCCATGAGGGTTCTTGAAATGTCGTTTCTGTCACTGTCATTCCCTTATTTATTTCTTTATCTATGACCGAGATAAGAGTGAAATTATTTCAACACACTGCTGATGGGCTTATCTTGAGGCGAAACCATAATATCAGTAGAATCGCGCTCTACTTTTTACTTGGCATTACTTACCATGAGAATTCACGCTTTCCACCGTTTATATCAGTACCGACAATCTATCTCAACCAAGCCTTTCAACGCGCGTGGATGTAAAGTGGTTCGTTGCCAATATTGCCAGGTTTCTGAGCAACACTGTTTGTGCGACCTTCAGCCAAACATCAAGGCCAATATTGCATGTATGTTGATTGTTTCTGAAAACGAAGTGTTTAAGCCAAGTAATACCGGTCGTCTAATCGCTGATACGATTCAAGAGACTTACGTGTATCAATGGAACCGAACAGAACCGTCTGAAGAGATGCTAGCGCTACTACAGGATGACAGTTACCAACCGGTGATTGTATTTCCTGCAGACTATGTGGATGATCCCTCTCGTTTAATTGAAGATCTAGAGCCAGGGCGATTGGTAAAAGAAGATGTCGAGAACAAAAAATGGTTGCTGATCTTTATTGATGGTAGCTGGCGTGAGGCACGAAAGATATTCCGTCGTTCTGATTTTCTTAAATCTTTGCCTGTGCTTTCCATTGAGCCGGAATCTCTGTCTGAATACATCATGCGCCGCTCCGAGAATGAGCAGCATCTTTCAACCGCCGAAGTCGCGACATTAGTTTTAAAACAAGCTGGTGAGCCTAAAGCTGCGGAATGCCTTCAATTGTGGTTTGAAGCCTTCAGAGAAACTTACATGCTGAGCAAGACTCGAGTCAAAAACGACCCTAACCAGCCTCACTTGAAACGTTTCAAAGAGTGGATGAAAACCGAGAGCTGACTCTAAGGAATGAGCTTTTGTTGATGGTATGTTGTTCAACTGGCTTCGGTGAGGGGATAAATCTGCATTCGGTCACGGTTTGCAGGCGTACAGATATGGATAATGCCATCAGTTTATACTTTTGACTCTAGCCATTTTGAGAGTCGTTTGAAGCATTTTTTAGGAGAGAAATACATGTATTACGGCTTTGATGTCGGTGGCACTAAAATTGAATTTGGTGCATTTAACGAGAAGCTTGAGCGTGTAGCGACGGAACGTGTACCTACACCAACAGACAACTACGAGCTGCTGGTTGATACCATTGCGGAATTGGTGAATAAATACGATACAGAGTTTGGCTGCGAAGGTACGATTGGTCTTGGCTTGCCAGGTATGGAAGACGCCGATGATGCAACGGTACTAACAGTTAACGTTCCTGCGGCAAAAGGCAAACCACTTCGTGCTGATCTGGAAGCTAAAATCGGTCGCAGCGTAAAAATTGAAAACGATGCAAACTGTTTCGCGCTTTCTGAAGCGTGGGACGAAGATCTTCAAGATGAACCATCTGTACTAGGTTTGATCCTTGGTACTGGTTTTGGCGGTGGCTTTATCTACGAAGGTAAAGTATTCTCTGGCCGCAACCACGTAGCGGGTGAGGTGGGTCACACACGTCTTCCTATCGACGCATGGTTCCACCTGGGCGAAAACGCACCATTACTTGGCTGTGGCTGTGGCAACAAAGGCTGTTTAGATAGTTACCTATCTGGTCGTGGTTTCGAGCTTCTTTACGCGCATTACTACGGCGAAGAGAAGAAAGCGATCGACATTATTAAAGCGCACGCAGAGGGTGAAGAGAAAGCAGTAGAGCACGTCGAGCGCTTTATGGAGCTGCTAGCAATCTGCTTTGCAAACCTGTTTACTGCAACAGACCCACACACCGTTGTACTTGGTGGAGGCTTATCTAACTTCGAATTGATTTACGAAGAGATGCCAAAACGCATCCCTAAACACTTATTGTCTGTAGCTAAGTGTCCTAAGATCATCAAAGCAAAACACGGTGATTCAGGTGGTGTACGCGGCGCTGCGTTCTTAAACATCAAGTAGTGACTGAAACCTTACTCGATACAAAGTAAGAAGAAATTTAAAGCCCCGTTTAGACCATCGAGGTAAAACGGGGCTTTTACTTGTATATCGAAGTAACTTATATACCCAAGTAACTTCTATATGCTTGGGTATAGAGCACGAACAAAAAATAGCATGCATAAAAAACTCGCGACGAATCGCGAGTTTTCTGTTTACAGCTAAGCTTATTTGTTCTTTTTGCCTACGCCTAGGTTTTCTTTTTGAGCTAGGGTGATTTTACTAAAGCCTAATTTTCTGAAGTAGTTGTCGCGGTAGTTGCGCACTGCTTTAGTGTCAGACACTGCTTCGATTTGTTGCTCCATCTTTAGGAACTCAGTGATATCGATACCTTCTGCCTCGGCAACTGCTTCTTGAATGTTGCGGTGTTGCTGGTATGAGAATGTCAGTTCTTTGTCTTGGTCTTTGTAAGTGTAAAGAATGGTGCGAGCCATAGCTGTCTCTCTGAAAAGGTTTCTGTATTAAACAAAAAGGCCAGACTCGCTGACCTTTGAATTTCTAGTTTGAGCTAGATTCTGCCTTGAAGTGGGATAATTGTCACGCTTTCTCCCGCTTTTACTGTATCAATAGCTGGGGAGATTTCGATCAAACAGTTTGCCTCACTCATTGAGCGCAAAATACCAGAGCCTTGCTTGCCTGTTGTACGAACGGTTAAACGGCCAGTTGCATCCAGTTCATAGACGCCACGGCTAAACTCGGTACGACCTTGTCGAGAGCGAAGGTTTTCAGTCGCGATGGCATTCACTTTCAGAGGCTTCCAGCCTTGTTCGCCTTGCATCTTACGCAGTGCAGGCTCGACAAAGTTAATGAAAGAGACCATCACGGCAACAGGGTTGCCCGGCAGACCAAAGAACGGCTTGTTGTTGATTTGACCAAACGCGAGTGGACGTCCCGGACGCATGTTGATTCGCCAAAAATCGATTTGACCAAGTTTATCCAAGGCAAGTTTGATGTAATCCGCATCACCAACAGATACGCCACCAGAAGTCATAACCACGTCCGCTTGCGCCGATGCGTTTTCCAACGCTTCAATCATTAACTGTTCGTTGTCTTCCAGAATACCGAAATCCAAGATCTCGCAGCCGAGCTTTTCAAGCATGCCCATGATGGTAAAACGGTTGGAATCGTAGATAGAATTCGCTTTTTGCTCTGTTCCCGGTGGTTGTACTTCGTCACCGGTGGAGAACACGGCAACTTTCAATTTGCGGAATACATTCGCTTCACCAAAGCCAAGCGAAGCGATCATGCCCATCTCTGGAGAGGCGAGGCGAGTACCTGCGGTAAAGACGTCACTGCCGATAGCGAGATCTTCACCTGCTTGACGAACGTTTTGGCCTGCTTTGATATTCGCACCGTTAAAAGTGACCTTGTCACCTTCTTGAATGGCTTGCTCACGCATGACCACTGTATCGCCGTTACGTGGTGTTGGTGCGCCAGTCATGATCTTAACTGCTTGACCAACTTCCAGAGGCTGATCGTAAGCATGGCCCGCCATCACTTCAGCAACCACTTGGTAGCTATCACGGTCAACATCATCACTGCGGATGGCATAACCGTCCATCGCGGAGTTGGTGTATTGCGGCACATTTACTGGTGAAACGATATTTTCCGCAAGAACGCGGCCATAGGCGTTTTCAATCTTGCATGCTTCTATTTCCGAAACCGTGTTCACCAAAGAAAGGATTTTCTCTTGGCCTTGAACCACAGAAAGGAAAGCAGGAGAAAGTGTGTCGCAACATGCGGCTTCTTTCTCTTTGTTTTTTGGCGCTTTCGCTTCTTGAACGTATTGAAGAACAAATTGAGCGATGGCATCCAAATCATTGATGTTCATTTGAGGGAGCTCAGAATCTAACTCCGCACTGTCGGAAGCGATAGCAATGATGTTTTCATCGTTTGGATAAAGCCAAGGTTTACCCACTTCTTCACGATGCAATTCAATTTTAGGAAACGCGATGTTTTTGCAGCCTTCGACCAAAACCACATCAAGCATGTCTTCATCAAAACGTGTTAATAGGTATTCAAACTCCGCTTCGGCTTCTGGCGTTTCTGTCATTAACGCAAAACGGTTGCGAGAAGCAATCAGCATTTGAGATGCGCCAGCTTTGCGTAAACGGTAGCTGTCTTTACCCGGCTTATCGACATCGAAGTTGTGGTGCGCATGTTTTAGCATGCCAATGCGTAAACCTGCTTCGGTCAGCTTTGGCAATAGGGCTTCAAGTAGCGTGGTTTTGCCTGTGCCTGAATAAGCTGCAAAACCAAGAATAGGAATGTTTAGCGTGTGTTTCATAATTCTAATTGTCCAAATTGCGCCAGTTCTTCCGGAGTGTTCAAGTTGACGAAACAGTTTGGTGAGTCGCTAAAGTCAACGTAACTGGTGTTGCACTCTTTGTAGAGCAGAATGATTTTGCGGTCGCCACGTTCTAAAAACGCGGTGAGTTTTGGCAGTACGCGCTTGTGGTAGAGCGTAAAAACAGGTTGCTGATGGTCACCATCATGCGCGACCAAAATATCGCTGTCTTCTTTGACGAACTGGCAGAAACGCTCGACAAGGTCGGTGTTAATTTGTGGACTATCGCAAGGTACAAATCCGACCCAGTCAGTTTCAGCATGCATCAAACCCGCGTGAATACCGCCCATAGGCCCAGGGAAATCTTTGAATTGATCACTAAATACGAAACCAAATTTGCTGTACGCATCTTGGTTTCGGTTGGCATTAATTAAAATGCGTGGAGTTTGTGGAGATAAACGTTCAATAACGTGTTCGATGAGTGGCTTCTGATTTAACTCAATCAGACCTTTATCTTTTCCACCCATACGGCTGGCTTGGCCACCAGCCAAAATGACCCAACTAGTTTGTGTTGGTTGAAGCATATGCATTCTCTTGGGATGTTTCTTTTGGTATGACATACAACAGAGGAGACTCTATCAAAGTCTTGTCTTTAATCCACCACTGTTTTTTACATAAGTCGGTCAGTGCGTTGGCCTGATGGCTTGTCACCACGATACTGGAACCACGATCCAAAAGATCTTTCGCCATCACTACCAATCGTTCAATGGATTCTTGGTCTAAAGACGCACTTGGCTCATCCATCAATAAAATCGACGGTTTTAAAATCCAAGCCCTTGCCATGGCAACGCGCTGTTTTTCACCGCCGGACAACACGGAAATATGTTCGTCCGCTAAGGTTTCTAAACCTACCATGCGCAGCGCGTGAATAACTTGAGCTCGCTTATCTTTTTGCGTGTCTTGTTGATATTTCACTCCATAGACTACGTTTTCATATACAGTGCCGTCAAAAAGGTAAGGGGATTGATGGAGATAAATCACATCGACACGACCATTGCGACACGTCAGTCTTTTCAGCCACGTATCTTTTGGCGCAACAACATCGCCAGTAGAGGGTTTGAGCAAGCCAGCAAGGATTTTGAGTAGGGTAGTTTTGCCCACACCATTGTCACCCTTGAGATAAATGGCATCATTTGGGCCGATGGCTAACTCAGGGATGTGGAAAAGCACACGCTCTTTAAAGCGCATGGATAACTGTTCGGCGGTGATTTTTATAGTCATAATTCGCCTCGACATGGGGTTAATGGTGAGTCGTTTGTTTGCTTCATGTTCTATGTTCTGAGGTAGCCTTTGCCTCTCATGCTTGACAAGAAGAAGTTTAGAGCCAACGCTAAAGATAGTAATACAATTCCTAATGCAACTCCTTGCGCAAAAGCACCTTTACTGCTTTCCATTGCGATAGCCGTGGGAATATTTCGCGTCACGCCCATAATGTTCCCACCAACCATCATTGAGCAGCCCACCTCGGTCACGATACGTGAAAACCCTGCAATGATAGCCGCAAGTAGAGGAAAGCGGGTTTCCCAAATCATCGTAGCTGCCAAGCGCGGAATGGAGACGCCCAGCGTGATGGCAGTTTCCACTGCACGACGGTCGCTAGATTGTAATGCACCATGCATCATCGATACCAAAACAGGGAAGCAGATCACCATTTGGCCGAAGATCATTGCCTTCTGAGTGAACAGCATTTGCCAGTCTCCCCAAGGGCCAGCACGCGACAGCAACATGTACAGCAACAGGCCAATCACCACGGTAGGGACCGCTTGCAGCGTATTTACGATCGACAACAAAAACCATTTACCGCGAAAGTCGGTATACGCCAGTACAAAGGACATCAAAATAGCCGGCAATACCACTAGTGATATTGCCGTGATAGAAACACTAAAGGAGACCGCAACGATCTCCCATAGGTCTGCATCAAAATTCACCAGTAAGCGAAGCGCTTCCAGTGTTGTATCAGCAAGATTCATATTGCGTTATTTGCTCTCAGCATTCGCAACAAACAGTTGTTTACCGTTTAGGCGGAAACCATTGATAAGTTCCTGTCCGCGAGGGTTTACCAACCAATCACTGAATGCCTTCGCACCTTGGTAGTTAATCGTTGGGTAACGCTCAGGGTTAACAAGAATAACTTGGTACGGGTTAAACAGTTTTTCATCGCCTTGGAACAGAATTTCTAGATCCAATTTGTTTTGGTAAGCCAGCCATGTGCCGCGATCCGTCATGGTGTAGCCTTGCATTTCAGACGCCATGTTTAGAGTTGGGCCCATACCTTGACCTACGCTACGGTAGCCACCAAAGTTCGGTTCGATTTTAGTTTGAGCCCAGAAGCCCATTTCTTTTTTGTGCGTACCAGAATCATCGCCGCGAGAGATGAACGTTGCGTTTTTGTTTGCGATCTCTTTGAATACATCTAACACGCCTTCGTCATTTTTGATTGTTGCTGGGTCAGCTTTCGGGCCTACAATCACAAAGTCGTTGTACATTAGCTTGCGAGGTAAAACGCCGTAGCCTTTCTCAACAAATGCGCCTTCAGCTTTTGGTGCATGTGTCATCACCAAATCTACGTCACCGTTTTCGCCCATTTTTAAGGCTTTACCCGTACCTGCAGCAATAACATCGACTTTGTAGCCCGTGTCTTTTTCAAATTGTGGAAGCAGGTAATCAAGTAAACCTGAATGGTAAGTACTGGTTGTGGTTGCAAGGCGAACATGTTCTCCGTCTTGAGCAGAAAACGCAGAGTAACTTACAAGCGTGATAGACGTTGCAGCCAGAGTTAGCGCAATTTTTTTCATTTTTATGTGTTCCTTTCCAATGATTCTTTGGAATCTCTCCAGGTTTTAGGGAGAAGCCTTTTTGGACGAGAGCGATTAGCGTAATACGTAAGTTGTCTTAGGGTGTTGGAATAAGCAAACATCAACATCCTGAGATCACTTAAATGCGCTCCGTATCCACCTTATAGCAAACAAGATGCCAACCTTTTACAAGCTTAAAGTGCTTGGTTTATGCACTAAATCATGGGGTTATTTGCATAAAAGTTTGCGTTGGTACAAAATGTCGCACTTTTTGTAGGGTATCTCTGTTTAAACTTGGTACACTCTGTCCCATTGAAATCCATCTGGGGTAAATATGTCTACTCAATCCCATCTTAGTACAAACCAACAATATAGCGCCTTTTCCGTACTGGTCGTCGATGATGAATTAGGCATGCAAGCCATCTTGAAAAAGGCATTGGGTAAGCTTTTTTCACATGTCGATACAGCTGGTAGCATCGAAGAAGCAGAACTACTGCGTAATTCTCGACATTATGATCTGATCTTACTGGATATTAATCTGCCAGGGCGTTCTGGAATTGAGTGGGAAGAAGCGTTTGAAGATGATGACAAACGTGCCGATGTGATTTTTATGACGGGTTATGCGGATTTAGAAATTGCCATTCGAGCGCTACAGCTCGGTGCTTCCGACTTTATCCTCAAACCATTCAACCTTGAGCAGATGTTAAAAGCGGTCAGTCGCTGTATGGATCGCCGTTTGAACGAACGCATGCAGTACGCCATGACACGCGATTACCAACGTCACAATACCTCAGAGATCATCGGCGGCTCAGAAAAAACGCGTCTGCTTAAGCAACTTATTAACCAATTTGCACCATCACGCGCTTCTGTTTTGGTGGAAGGTGAGTCGGGTACGGGTAAAGAACTAGTTGCACGAGGTATCCACCAGGCGAGTGGGCGAACGGGCCCGTTTGTGCCAATCAACTGCGGCGCGATTGCACCAGAGCTTTTAGAAAGTGAGTTGTTTGGTCATACAACGGGCGCGTTTACCGGTGCAAAAAAATCGCGTGAAGGTTTGTTCCGTGTTGCGAACGGTGGCACCTTATTTCTTGACGAAATCGGGGAGATGCCACTTGCAATGCAGGCATCATTATTACGCGTGTTAGAGCAGCGTACGATTCGCCCTGTCGGTTCAGAAAGAGAGATCAGTATTGATGTCCGTATCGTAGCGGCAACCAACCGAAACCTGCAAGAAGAGGTCAATCAAGGTAATTTCCGCAGTGACCTCTATTACCGTTTAAACGTTCTGAAAATTGAAGTGTGTCCGCTGCGAGAGCGCAAAACCGACTTATTTGAGTTGGTGCCATTTTTCAGCAATATGCTGACGCGCGAGCTCGGTATGCCTGCGCCCAAATGGGCTCACGAGGATATGGAAGCCATGAGTGAGTACGATTGGCCGGGAAACATTCGTGAGCTGAAAAACTTGATTGAGCGTTGTATCTTGCTTGGCAAACCACCTGCACACTATTGGCGAGAGCTGAATGGCGGGCATTCACTGCCTAATGTATCGATTACTGTTTCTCACTCTGCTGAGTTACCAACCTTTAGAGAAGGCAAAGAATTTACTGGCGAAGGCTATCCAAACAGCTGGACGTTAAAAGAAGTCGAGAAAGCACATATTAAACAAGTCGTTAACTTGCATGAAGGCAATAAGTCTGCTGCTGCTCGTGACTTGGGCGTAGCTCGCAAGACCTTAGAACGTAAGTACAAAGAATGGGATTCTGAGGGTGAGGAATATGCCGACTAACGGCCCACAGCACAAAGGATTGTCAAAATGGACGCACCGTTTTAAAACCATGGTGCGTTATCGCTTGTTATTCTTAACCTCTGCGCCGATTTTCCTCACATTGTTAGCTCTGATCGGCATTACCATTTATTGGTCTATTCATTACACGTGGCAAAATGCGCTGCTTGATGTCTCGGAACGTCTTGGTGTTGCAAATAACAGTGTAACGTTGTTACAGCAAAAGCAAGCCAATTACGTGCGGGCGTTTGCCGATTCGTACGATTTCCGTATTCGCATTAATCAAGGAACGCCACAAGGTGACCTGCAAAAGTGGGTCACAGAGCAGAAGAAAAGATATGCTTTAGATTTTCTCTCTTTCCAACGCGTTAATTCCATGGAAAACAAATTCCGCTTTATGGATCTCACCAAGCGCGAATCGTTTTTTGATGTACTTAATAAAGAAGAACTCGAACGCCTCGATCCTGAACTCGCCAAACGAGCAGAAGTGCCTATTCTTGCTGATGGTGACAGGGAGGCGCGTGGGTTAGTCAGTCGAACCGTGATTCCGGTATACAGCCAAGCGAACGATTTGATCGGCTTTCTTGATGGTGGTTTGCTCCTTAACAACAGCACAGTGCTGGTGGATCAAATCCGCGATCTCATTTACTTAAGTGATAATGACCGCCTTCGCCCTGTGGGTACGTTGACGGTATTTCTCGATGATTTGCGTGTGAGCACCAACGTTCCTTTAGACAGCGATCATAGACTAGGGCGCGCCATAGGCACTCGCGTGAGCGCCGAAGTGTATAACCAAGTACTTTCTAAGGGTGAACAGTGGGTTGATCGCGCTTATGTGTATGACGCTTGGTATATTACGGCGTATCAACCGATCAAAGACCAATACGACAATGTTATTGGTATGCTTTATACCGGTTACCTCATGTGGCCATTCGTTAAAGCCTACATGACCAACATTGCCGAAATCAGCTTGATTACGGTTATGTTATTGCTGGTTTCTGGCGTGATGGTATATCGCGGTTCTTATGATCTGTTTCGACCGATCGAACGCATTCACAAAGTGGTGAAGCAGGTCCAACAAGGTAAAGAAAAACGGATTGGCCCGTTAGGATTAGATGCCGATCATGAACTTGTGCAGTTAGCCAGACAGTTTGATGATATGTTAGACGCGCTAGAAGAGCGCAAAATTGAACTGAAAAACTCCGCAGCTCAACTTGAATGCAAAGTTCAAGAGCGTACGGCAAGCCTGAGAGAAAAAACCCAAGATCTTGAACTGCATATTCAATTGCTCAACCAAACCCGCGACAAACTCGTTGTTCATGAAAAACTGGCAGCGCTGGGAGAACTCACCGCGGGGATTGCTCACGAAATTAATAACCCAACCGCCGTGATTCTTGGCAACGTAGAATTGATCCATTTTGAATTGGGTGACGATGCAAGTCGAGTACAAGAAGAAATTGATGCGATTCACGCGCAAATTGATCGTATCCGCAATATCACACGCAGTTTATTGCAATACAGTCGCCAAGGCGGTGTTCAAGATGAAATCACTTGGCAACATGTCAATCCTATTATTGATGAAAGCATCACCTTGGTTAAAACTGGCACCAAGAAACGCGACGTTGAGTTTGTGACTGACCTACAAGCGCATACGTCCGTTGAGATAAACCGTCACCACTTGCTACAAATCTTAGTTAATTTGCAAATGAACGCCATTTACGCAATGAGCGGTAAAGGAACTTTAACAGTAGTCAGTGAAGACTGGATTGAAGAGGGCGAAGTGAAAGGAGCTGCGATTCATGTTATCGATGAGGGCTGCGGTATTAAACCAGAAAACTTGAGTCGAATCTTCTCGCCATTTTACACAACGAAACGAGAAGGCACAGGGTTAGGGCTATCGGTCTCCCAAAGTATTCTCAGCCAAACGGGTGGTGAGTTAAAAGCAGAGTCTGAATGGGGAAAAGGCAGTAAATTCAGTATTTATTTACCTAAAAAAGCCGAACTGATCCTAGAGGTGACGAACATCGCTTAGTAACTTTTTTGTATTTAATGACGCATTTATGTTTACGCTTTTGCTTCTTAGAAACCTTACAATGATTTCACTTGGAGTGAATTAATAAAAACAACACTTGCAGTATGTAGCATGAACAAGTACCGTTGCCCGGTTTTTCTAAATACACCCCAATTGCTAAGGTAAAGGTTTTGATCTCCACAGCGAATATTACTCAACAATTCGGCGCTAAGCCGCTATTCGAAAACATTTCAGTTAAGTTCGGCGAAGGCAATCGCTATGGCTTAATTGGAGCTAACGGTTGTGGTAAATCAACCTTTATGAAGATCCTCAGCGGCGAGCTTGAGCAAACCAGCGGTAACGTAAGCTACGATCCAAACGAGCGCGTTGCAAAACTGAACCAGGACCAGTTCGCTTACGAAGAATTTACGGTAATCGATACCGTTATCATGGGTCATAAAGAGCTATGGGAAGTGAAGAAAGAGCGTGACCGCATCTACTCACTTGCTGAAATGAGCGAAGAAGACGGCATGAAAGTGGCTGACTTAGAAGTTCAGTTTGCTGAAATGGACGGCTACATGGCAGAAGCCAAAGCGGGCGAACTTCTTCTTGCGGTGGGTATTCCAATGGAGCAGCACTTCGGTCTAATGAGTGAAGTAGCACCAGGCTGGAAACTTCGTGTGCTTCTAGCGCAGGTTCTATTCGCAGACCCAGATGTGATGCTTCTTGACGAACCTACCAACAACTTGGACATGGACACAATTCGTTGGTTGGAAGATACGCTAAACGCGCGTAACTGCACAATGATCATCATTTCGCACGACCGTCACTTCCTAAACTCAGTATGTACACACATGGCTGACTTGGACTACGGTGAACTACGTGTTTACCCAGGTAACTACGACGAGTACATGACGGCGGCTTCTCAAGCTCGCGAACGTCTACTAAACGACAACGCGAAGAAGAAAGCACAAATCGCTGAGCTACAAACTTTCGTTGCGCGTTTCTCTGCAAACGCATCGAAAGCAAAACAAGCGACATCTCGTGCGAAGCAAATCGACAAGATCAAATTGGACGAAGTGAAAGCGTCTAGCCGTCAAAACCCATTCATTCGTTTTGAACAGTCTAAAGAGCTGTTCCGTAACGCTCTGATTGTAGAAAACCTGAGCCAAGGTTTTGAAGAGGACTTGTTCTCAGACTTCAATGCAATTTTTGAAGTGGGAGAGCGCGTTGCGATCATCGGTGAAAATGGTGTGGGTAAAACAACACTTCTAAACACGCTTGCTGGTGTACTTGAACCGCGTGCTGGTGAGTTCAAATGGTCTGAAAATGCAAACATCGGTTACTACGCGCAAGACCACGCGCATGACTTTGCAGAAGACATGAACCTAACGGATTGGATGGGTCAATGGCGTCAAGAAGGTGATGACGAGCAAGTCGTTCGTGGTTTCCTTGGTCGTATGCTGTTTGGTCAAGATGACATTAAGAAGTCAGTAAAAGTACTGTCTGGTGGTGAGCAAGGTCGTATGCTGCTTGGTAAGCTAATGATGCACAAGCCAAACATGCTGCTAATGGACGAACCAACCAACCACATGGACATGGAATCGATCGAATCTTTGAACACGGCGCTTGAGCAATACAAAGGTACGTTGTTCTTCGTCTCTCACGACCGTGTATTCGTAGACTCACTAGCAACGCGTATTATCGAAATCCGCGATGGTAAAATCACAGACTTTAAAGGCACTTACTCTGAGTTCCTAAAATCTCGTGGTGTTGACGCGTAATTACTCGCAAAGCGTTTAAAAAGCAAAAGCCTCGCTATTTAGCGAGGCTTTTTTGATATTTGGCCTTAATCCTTAAACTGACCTGTTATATACGCATAGAGCCCGACTACGCCAAAGGTAATAATCATAGAAAGCATGATACCGCTGGGCGTAAGCAGAAAATTCCACAATTGGTCATTATTCATAGTCCACATCCTCTGTGAATCCGCATTATTGGTTTTAGTTTACACTGAAAAGGTGTTATTGGTTGCCTTTTACATCAAATTCAACCTTGTCGGCTCCTGTAAACACTTGGAAGCGCAAACCTTTCGCACGCGCAATGGTTGTAATACCAAATTGCTTCGCTAGATCTAACCCCATTTGAGTAACGCCAGAGCGAGAAAGCAGAACAGGAATGCCCATTTGAGCCACTTTAATCACCATCTCTGATGTAAGGCGACCTGTTGTGTAGAAAATTTTATCTTCACCTGTTTCTTCTTTGAGCCACATCTCACCTGCAAGTGTATCCACTGCGTTGTGACGGCCGACATCTTCCACAAATGATAACACCTCATTACCTTTGCAAACCGCACAGCCGTGTACTGCGCCCGCTTTTTTGTAGGTGTCGTTGTAATGGGTTAACGCTTCCAGCGCAGAATAAATTTCTGACTGCTTAAGAGGAACTTGAGGCACTTGATAATTTTCAAGCTGCTTCATCACGTTGCCATACATAGTGCCTTGGCCACAACCTGAGGTGACGGTTTTCTTTTTCAGGGCGCCTTCTAAGTGCTCAGTGTTTTCTTTAGTAATCACCGCTGCGGAATGCGTTTCCCAGTCAATAATAACGGATTCAATCGCGGCTGGATCGGACAGGAAGCTTTGGTTTTTTAAATAACCCAGTACTAGTGCTTCTGGACGCGAACCCAGCGTCATGAGCGTGACCACTTCTTTCCAGTTCAGCATGACCGTAAGAGGACGCTCGCAAGCGATTTGCTTCGTGAGCTTTTCGCCGTACTCGTCGTACACATCGACTTCAATGGTTTGCAGGGGATTTTCACTGGTTTTAATAATATTTGGTTTCAGCACAGTCGTGTCCTAGTGATTAAGAGCGTTAGGTTGCTACGCATTTTAGCTTGTTAAGTGGCTAGCAAATCTCATTCCAAAATAGCGGTTCGCACAGAAATTGCGAGGTTTTATGTCAACAATGCATTAAAACTGCGAGTTCGCAGTAATGACACATCAATACATTTGAGTTTCGTCTAGTTTGGTACTTATAGCCTGAGGGAGTATATAGACTAAGTTATATCAGCTTGGCGCGTTTATTGCTTCGAAGACAATAAAAATGGTCGAAAACGGGGGCAAAATGTCCTGTGTGTTTTCAGACCAAAAATAGAAAGACTGGGTGAGTTATGTCGGATAAGAAAGATTTCGAAAAAAATTACGAAAAGACTGAGGATACATGGCCAATCGGCGTAGAGCTTGTTGAGCATGAGATCAGTACAGGGATTTGGGTGACAACCCAATGGCAGTTGACAGGATTTGCGCTGAATCCGACGGAAGAGACTCCAGATGTTTGTCCGTTGCAATTACATAAAGATGAACGTACAGACTACCGCTTTAACTTAAGCTCTCTGCAACCTAAACTCTTTTTAGTGATGGATAACGTCGAGTCTGGTGAAAAACCAGCGATACAGTTACTGACGGCTTCACAATCTGTTGCGGCGCAATATATGGATGGTGATAACCTTGTACTATCTAACGATATGCCGTTAGCCGTTCAGGCTTGGATGGAAGCCTTTATCGGTCGCCACGGTGAGTTGTTAGAAGTAAGACGTAAGAAACGCAAGGGAGCGGGCAGAGCAAATGGCAACTAGTTTTTTAAGCCGTTGGTCGAAACGTAAGTTAGAAGAATCTTCCCAACATGATGAAGAGATCACGCCGATAGCAGAGACGGCGCAATCCGAAGATAGTGTCACAGCGCTTTCAAACGCTGACGAAAGCTCAGATGCTTTGAACGTCAATGAGGATAGTCAGGCTCCAGACATTACCGCGAGTGTAGAGACTGAAAAAACCGAAGAAATGTCTGTGGCGCAACTGCTGGTTTCTGAAGCCTCAGAAAGCGTCAAGAAAGCTGCGCTGCGCAAAATGTTCTTGTCCGAAGAATTTAACGTGCGTGACGGCCTAGACGATTACGATGATGATTACAGTAACTTAAAGTCACTTTCTCAAGACGTCGCTGAGACGCTGCGTGATTGGGTTAAAGACAAAGTGGAAGACGAACCAGACGCTGAAACTGCGCAAGGGTCTGAGCTTAACGCTAACGATATCGCATCTGAGGTAGTTGAAGACGCAGAGTCAAACACCGACAAAAGTGGCCAAATTACTCAAGATGAAAATGAACTGTATATAAATACAGTTCCTGGCGAAGGTGATACTTTTGCTGAAGAATCACAGCCTAACGAGGTGAGACAAAATATACCACACAAAGAATAGGTACATTTTGACTAAACACTCAATGAGCCGGCTGAGACAAAATGTCTCAACCGGTTTTTTTATCCCTACTATTTGCCAGCAAAATTGATAACCTATTGATTTTTAGTTGATATTTTATTGGCATGACGCTTGCTATCTGTTGCTCAATACCAATCTGGTTGAAGTTAGTACGGACGCACTGCGTAGTATTCATCGCCTATAGATGGCGGAATAAGAATGCTCATTGATAAGTTAATCAGCAGAATCTCCGGCGCTAACTACACTAAGAGATGGAAAAGACTATCCATGTTCATAAATGGAATTGAGCAATGCTGAAACAATTATTAGAACAAGCAACTTCCAATAACGGTAAAGCGAGGCTGTACGCTTTCGAAAATACCGTAGAGTTGACCAATCTTATTCCACCAACCGTAAGCTATGAAAGCGGCGGTAATACTTTGATTGTGGGCCCAACAGCAATCATCGAAAGTGCGGCAGCGCAATTGTCGCAAATGAACAGCCTAACGCTGCTTTCTACCGATGGCGAAAAGGGCACAAATCCCGAGCTTTATTACGCCAATTCGGTTCAGGTTTCAGGGTTCTTAGGTACGTTTGAAGTTCTGATTGAAAATCATGGTTCGACCAACAATCTTGCCAAGGTCGCGATCAATAGCGATTGTTTCGATATCGTACTCGATCTTTGCCTTAACAGCTGCATGTCGGAAGAAGTCCCAGTACCGGGCTACTACCCAGTAGGTCGTGGCTATCCGAAACTGGCTGAAGCGTTGGAAGAGATTCCAACCTTAATGGGGACGTTCGATAAACCGAAATTTTTCCGTTTAGATACCGATTTATGTGCACACAGCTCTCGTGGCGTAAAAGGTTGCGAACGGTGTGTGGATGCTTGTCCGGCTGGGGCACTATCGAGTGAAGGCAGCGACAAAACGGGCCATCGCATCGAGATCAACCCATACCTATGTCAAGGCGTGGGTACTTGTGCTACAGCGTGTCCGACAGCAGCGATTCATTACGCACTGCCAAACCCTGAAGATACGCAAAAGTTTATTGAACGTACGCTCGCCAACTATGAGCAAGCGGGTGGTTTAGATCCTATCGTATTGATTTGCAGTTCTCGCCACGAGAGCTACAACGTGATGGCACTAAAAGCACTGCCAGATAATGTGATTCCAATTGTGGTGGAAGAACTGCCTTCGGTTGGTATTGATACTTGGTTCGCCGCGCTTGTGAATGGTGCTACTCAGGTGCTGTTTGCGGCTTCACGTTTTATGCCTCAAACCATTATTCGTGTACTTAATAGCGAAGTAGGTATTGCTCAAGAGCTGCTCGGTCAGCTTGGTATCGCCAAAGAAACCATCGACATTCTGTATCTAGAGTCACTACGTGAAGGTGCTCCGACACTTTGTACCGAGTCTTTTGATTTGGCATTAGGAGACTTGCAAGGCAACAAACGTCAGCGTCTATTTACGGCGTTGGATGCGTTGTCCGCATCACGTATTCCAGTTGAGAACATTGTTGAACTTCCAGCGAACGCACCTTACGGCACAGTCTCTTGTGAAAGTAAAGATTGTACGTTGTGTATGAGCTGTGTGGCGGTGTGTCCAACACGTGCATTGCATACGGACGGTCGATCTCCGTCGCTTAAATTCGTCGAGCAAGACTGCATTCAATGTGGGCTGTGCGAGAAAGCGTGTCCAGAGAAAGTGCTGACGCTTACTCCTCGTATGAACTGGGTGAAAGAAGAACGCCAGAAAGCGGTTGTGATTCATGAAGAAAAGGCAGCCGAGTGCATTCGTTGTCACAAGCCTATTGCTCCGCAATCGATGATCGACATGCTACAAAACAAGTTACGCGGTCACTCTCATTTCTCTGATGAAGCGGCGATCAATCGTATCGCGATGTGTGAAGACTGCCGTGTGATCGACATGTTTGAGTCGATGGCAGAAGACCCAATGAAACAACTGAAATACTAGGAGCTCGCAGTGGACACACAACAAGAACAAACACTGAGAACAGACATTTATCTCGTACTATCTGCACTTTTTCGTAGTGCGCCTAGTGATGAAATGCTGGCGTTCCTGAAGTCGCTAGAAATTGAACCGTCTGAGAGCGCGATGCAAAAAGCTTGGCTCGCACTGCAACAAGCCGCGAACGAAACGCAGCGAGAAGCGTTAGAAGAAGAATATCAAGATCTGTTTATTGGCATTGGACGTGGTGAAGTTGTGCCATTCGGATCTTGGCATCGCACTGGCTCGATGATGGAAAAACCGTTAGCGGAAATTCGTCGCGATTTGGATCTTTTAGGCATCGAACGAGAAGAGAACGTGAAAGAGCCTGAAGACCATATTTCTGCACTGTGCGAAGTGATGGCAATGCTGACAGGTGAAGAGGAAGAACTTCAACAAGCGGTGTTTAACAAACACATCGCCCCTTGGTTCCAATCTTTTACGCGCCAACTAGAGAGCGCAGAAAGCGTGAACTTCTACAAGCCAGCTGCACAGCTTTGCGATGCGTTTTTAACGTTAGAGCAAGTGCGCTTTAGCGTGAACACCAAAAGCAGTAAGAACAAATTAAAAATTGATGTGAAAAACGTCACTGATTACGAGTAATCGAGCAGTACTTGGTCATATCGATAGAGAGGCATGAGTCTCCAAAGATCTACCGTAAGGTAAGGAAGCAATGATGAAAGATAATAAAGAAATAAACACAAGCCGTAGGGATCTCCTAAAAGGCTTCACAACCGCTGCCGTTGCCGGTGCTGTTGTTGCGGGAACCACGAAAGTGGCCGTTGCTTCAGAAACGGTTGAGCCTTCTGAAAATGACGTGAAGAAGAAAGGGTATCGTGAAACTCAACACATTCGCGATTACTACGACACACTTTAGGAGATAACGGATGAAACTTGTCAAACGCTCCGACAGTGTGAGCAAAGAAACGAATCAGCTTGGCGTATCTCGTCGTGCATTCATGAAAAACACTTCGCTTGCCGCTGGTGGCGCAGTGGTTGGTGCTAGTCTATTCGCACCGGGAATGATGAAAAAAGCGCAAGCAAAATCAGTCGATCCAGAAGCGAAAACAGAAATAAAACGTACTATCTGTTCTCACTGCTCAGTGGGTTGTGGTATTTACGCAGAAGTTCAAAATGGTGTTTGGACGGGTCAAGAGCCTGCATTCGACCACCCATTTAACGCCGGTGGTCACTGTGCAAAAGGCGCAGCACTGCGTGAACATGGTCACGGTGAGCGTCGTCTAAAATACCCAATGAAGCTTGAAAGCGGGAAGTGGAAAAAGCTTTCTTGGGATCAAGCGATCGAAGAAATCGGTAACAAGGTGATGGACATCCGTAAAGAGTCCGGCCCTGATTCGGTTTACTTCTTGGGAAGCGCAAAGCACAGCAACGAACAAGCGTACTTGTTCCGCAAAATGGCATCACTTTGGGGTACGAACAACGTTGACCACCAAGCGCGTATTTGTCACTCAACAACCGTGGCGGGTGTAGCGAACACTTGGGGTTACGGTGCGATGACCAACTCTTTCAATGACATGCACAACTGTAAGTCGATGCTATTCATTGGTTCAAACCCAGCTGAAGCACACCCAGTAGCGATGCAGCACATTCTGATCGCAAAAGAGAAGAACAACTGTAAGATCGTCGTAGCGGATCCTCGTCGTACACGTACGGCAGCAAAATCGGATCACTATGTATCACTTCGTCCTGGTTCTGACGTAGCATTCATTTGGGGGGTGTTGTGGCACATCTTCGAAAACCAATGGGAAGATAAAGAGTTCATCCGTCAACGTGTATTCGGTATGGATGAAATCCGTGCTGAAGTAGCGAAATGGACGCCAGCAGAAGTTGAGCGCGTAACAGGCGTAAGCGAAGAAGACGTTTACCAAACAGCAAAACTGCTTTCTGAAAATCGCCCAGGCTGTATTGTTTGGTGTATGGGTGGTACTCAGCATACTACTGGTAACAACAACACACGTGCTTACTGTGTGCTTGAGCTAGCGCTTGGTAACATTGGTAAATCAGGCGGCGGCGCAAACATCTTCCGTGGTCACGATAACGTACAAGGCGCAACCGACCTTGGCGTACTTTCTGACACGCTACCGGGCTACTACGGCCTTTCTGAAGGCGCTTGGCGTCATTGGTCAAAAGTGTGGGAAATCGATTACGAATGGATCAAAGGTCGTTTCGATGACAACGCTTATAGCGGTCAGAAACCAATGCACAGTGCAGGTATTCCTGTATCTCGTTGGGTTGATGGTGTACTGGAAAACAAAGACAACATTCGTCAACGCGAAAACATCCGTGCAATGTTCTACTGGGGACACGCAGTGAACTCTCAAACACGTGGTGTTGAGATGAAAAAAGCGATGCAGAAGTTGGACATGATGGTGATTGTGGACCCATACCCAACGGTTGCTGCGGTAATGAACGACCGTACCGACGGCGTTTACCTGCTTCCTGCAACAACACAGTTTGAAACACACGGCAGCGTTACCGCTTCTAACCGCTCTCTACAATGGCGTGATCAGGTGATTGAACCTTTGTTTGAATCAAAACCAGACCACGAAATCATGTACCTGCTTTCGAAGAAACTGGGCTATTCCGATCTTCTGTTCAAAAACATCCGTGTTGAAAACAACCAGCCGGTGATTGAAGACCTAACGCGTGAATTCAACAAAGGCATGTGGACGATTGGTTACACAGGCCAAAGCCCAGAGCGTTTGAAAGCGCACCAACAAAACTGGCATACGTTCCACAAAACCACATTGGAAGCGGAAGGTGGCCCTGTCAACGGTGAAACCTACGGTCTACCTTGGCCATGTTGGGGTACACCAGAAATGAAACACCCAGGCACGCACATTCTGTACGATACGTCTAAGACGGTTGCAGAAGGTGGCGGTAACTTCCGTACGCGCTTTGGTGTGGAATTTGAAGGCAAGAGCCTACTTGCTGAAGACAGTTACTCGAAAGGCTGTGAGATCAAAGACGGTTACCCAGAGTTCACTGACAAGTTATTGAAACAACTTGGTTGGTGGGACGATCTAACTGCTGAAGAGAAAGTGGCAGCAGAGGGTAAAAACTGGAAGACTGACCTTTCTGGCGGTATTCAGCGTGTCGCGATAAGGCACGGTTGTATTCCATTTGGTAACGCGAAAGCGCGTGCGATTGTTTGGACGTTCCCAGACCGTGTGCCACTGCATCGTGAACCACTTTACACACCACGTCGTGACCTTGTAACGGATTACCCGACTTGGGAAGACAAAGATGCCATCTTCCGTGTACCTACGTTGTATAAATCCATTCAAGAACAAGACAAATCGGGCGAGTACCCAATCGTTCTGACTTCTGGCCGTCTGGTTGAATACGAAGGTGGTGGTGAAGAGACGCGTTCAAACCCTTGGCTTGCCGAGCTTCAACAAGAAATGTTTGTTGAAGTGAACCCGAAAGACGCGAACGATCTTGGCTTCAGAGATGGTGATGATGTTTGGGTTGAAGGTGCAGAGAAGGGACGAATCAAGGTGAAAGCAATGGTAACGCGTCGTGTGAAACCTGGTTTGGCGTTCATTCCGTTCCACTTTGGCGGTAAGTTCGAAGGTGAAGACCTACGTCCTAAATACCCAGAAGGTACACAGCCTTACGTTGTTGGCGAATCGGCTAACACGGCAACCACTTACGGTTACGACCCGGTTACCTTGATGCAGGAAACCAAAGTAACTCTATGTAACATTCGTAAAGCGTAAGGAGTCTGACAATGGCACGAATGAAATTTCTATGTGACACCAAGCGCTGTATCGAGTGTAACGGCTGTGTTACTGCATGTAAAAACGAAAACGACGATGCGCTTGAATGGGGCATTCAACGTCGTCGTGTGGTAACACTAAACGACGGTGAAGCTGGTGAAAACTCTATCTCTGTTGCTTGTATGCACTGTACCGATGCACCTTGTATGGCAGTTTGTCCAGCAGACTGTTTCGAACATACCGAAGACGGCATCGTTCTTCACAATAAAGATCTGTGTATCGGTTGTGGTTACTGTTTGTTTGCTTGTCCGTTTGGCGCACCTCAATTTCCTAAACAAGAAGCGTTTGGTGAACGTGGCAAAATGGATAAATGTACTTTCTGCGCGGGCGGCCCAGAAACAGAGCCTGGCTCTGAGGAAGAACGTCAAAAATACGGTGCGAACCGTATCGCAGAAGGCAAGTTACCGATGTGTGCATCGCTTTGTTCAACTAAAGCGCTGCTTGCGGGTGACGCAGAGAAAGTCTCTGACATTTTCCGTCAACGTGTGGTAGAACGCGGCGCGAAAAACGCAGGTTGGACAGACGGAAACGATCTTTCTTACGATGCGACGAAAAGCTAAGTAAGGAGAGGCACATGTTAAACACGCTTAAACGTGCATCTCTAGCAATGCTGTCAATGATGACGGCATTGCTGCTGACTTTCGCAATGCCTGCTTCAGCAGAGGAACAATCTTCTAAAGTTATTCAACAGGAGATCACGCAACTCGCCGGGGCAGACTATTGGCGCGAAGTCAGAGAGGGGCAAGAAGGCTACACCACGTCTCAATCGCCAGAACATGGCGTATTGATCAGTAAACCTGGTGAGACTTGGTACATTCTAAAAGAGAAATGGATGTCTCCAGCGGGTGCTGTCGCGATTTTCGGCAGTATTGCAATGGTAATCATGGCTTACGTATTCGTTGGTCCTTTGATGCTTAGCAAGCCGCGTACTGGTAAAAAAATGAAGCGTTGGTCTCGTTTAGACCGCGCGCTTCACTGGAGTATGGCGTTTACATTCTTAACGCTGGCATTCAGTGGTTTGATGCTGGTTTACGGTAAGCACTTCTTAAAACCGTACGTTCCTACTGAGTTCTGGGGCTTTATCGTCATGTTGGCGAAGCAGTACCACAATTACATGGGACCATTGTTCTTCATTTTACTGATGCTCGTGCTCTTTAAATGGTGGCGCAAGTCGATTCCAAACATGACAGATGTTCGTTGGTTTATGAAAATGGGCGGCATGGTTGGTAAACACAAAGGCACACATCCGTCAGCTGGTTTCTCAAACGGTGGTGAGAAGGCAATCTATTGGTTGTTAATCTTCTTTGGTGCTATCGCGGCAGTGAGTGGCTTAGTTCTGGACTTTCCTATCTTTGGCCAAACTCGCCGTGACATGGAGCTTTCTAACTTAGTTCATGCGATTTCGGCGCTGATTCTAATCTGTGGCTTTATCTTCCACATCTATATTGGTCTATTCGGTATGGAAGGTGCGCTAGAAGGCATGGTGACAGGTGAAGTTGATGAAACATGGGCGAAAGAGCATCACGATCTTTGGTATGAGGAAGTGAAGTCCAAAGAAGCGATGGGTGAAACAGATACGGCACAAACGGAAGTAAAAGGAGCGAAAGCGAATGAACAAACCTCATAACGGGATTTGGGTTGCGTACATCCTGAGCTGTCTGACCCCGTTTACGTTTCTGATCTCAGGCGTTATCGCAATTATCTATGCGGGTTACCGATTAGATAAGGGAGAAGACAGCGACGTAGTGATTTCTCATTACTACGGTTTAATTCGCACCTTCTTTCTCTACCTGACGTTTTTTGTTGTGTTGATCGTCACCGTCGCGACTTCTAACGGTGTACTCGTTGGCGTGAGTGATTATTGGTTGCATAGTACTTTGCTTGAAACCATCGCTTACTTTATTCCTTGGGTAGGGATGGTGTTTGCTGCATTAGCCATCTTGGTGTGGTTTATGCGAATGTTTCAAGGGATGCAGCAACTGCTCAATAACCAACCACACAGACCATCGACAGGTCCAAACCTTTAATCAGTATTCTTTAAGCAAAACCGCCGTAATAGGCGGTTTTTTTGTTGCTGTTTTGTCTCAAATATGAAGCGTTGAGTCGCAGTGGTGATACTTGATGCAACTTATTGAGTGAATTTACGTAACTGGGCAGAAAATCATAGTTAAGTAAGAAACATGTAAAAAAATCGCGTCACGATGAGACATTAGTCTCACTCACGCTATTGTTCATTTACTCAGGATTCATCGTCCCGTTAAAGTACGCTGCGCTCAGAAATTCAAAGAGTTGCATACGTGAAAATTGCCATCAATACATTCAGTCTACGCATACAGAGGAATCTCTATCGGAGGATGTTTGATTAAGGCATCTTGCTCTCACAAATAAAAAGAGCGAAACGAGCATTAAATGATGCGGCAAGGTAAGAAAAGGACAAACACGTTACGGCTATGATCCCTCAATTCGTCATTCCTATCACGAATCGCTTTGGCGAAAGTTATCACTTCTCTGGTCAGTTACTTACTAGCGGCGAACCTAAAACATTCGTGACCAAACAAGAGGCAATAGAGTTTCTTGAGAGCTTTGGTGAGCTTGACCTTCGCTCTGTCGAGGACTTGTTCTATGCGATTGGTCAATTCAAGCCAAACATACCTGACGGTGAGCTTACTTCCCAACACTATAATTCAACGTTTGCCAATGCTTTGGTGAACGGTGACTTGCGTGTCGCTCGAATTGTACCTACCGGCGAAAACTACGCACTCTCGTCAGCGGTTACGCCTCCACCGACGCAAAATACCGTCAATGCAAAACCATCGAAGGGAAAGGGGAAGTCGAATAAAAAGAGTGGCAGAAGTGCCGCATCCGCCAAGCCTCAGCAACAAAGCAGCGAAAAACATGAGAAAGCCGGTGATCCTGTATCACTTGTGACGGGTGAAGAAATTCTCGAACTCTATGATATCGAGCTACAACAAGGTACTACTTGGCAGCGTACTTACCGCTCTTCGCAGTCGGATGTAAATCATGGAATGGGCTTTGGTTGGCGACATGCATTTCAGTTTGAATTACGCGAAAAGACGAACGAGAAAGACAATGTTATCGCTTGGGAGTTTGTTGACGATAAGGCCGATATCACAGAATTTGAGCCAGTAGATATTGGAGCAACAAGTTATCAAATATACGCTGGTGCGAGCTGTTATTTCCTGAGCTCAACAACTCGGATTGTAACGCTCGCGAATGGGCATCAATATCGATTTGAACAGAAAGATGATCGTTGGGTTGTTAAACAAGTCAGAAATGGCACGTTTTCAACGTTTCAACTGCAGTATTCTCGAAACCATCGATTGATCGAGATTGCATACAACAAGCGTCCGGTTCTTGAATGTCAATATGATAAGCAAGGACGCCTTGTAGAACTGCTAAATGCAAAGTCCCAAAAAGTTCTGACAACTTATACCTATGATGAGCATGATGATTTGGTCAGTGCAACTAATCATTTAGGCTTAAAGGAACAGTATCAATACCGCGGGCATTTAATTGTTAAACGTGTACGACCAACTGGCTTTACTCATTATTTTGAATGGGATGGCGAAGGTGCAAAAGCGAAATGCATCAGAAACGTTGGGGACGCAGGAATTTATGACTATCGCTTCCATTATCAAGGAAATCACTCTTCTTATTCTGACTCGTTAGATCATCAATGGTCTTTCTTGCATGACGAGCAGGGTAACTTACTCGAGAAAATAAGCCCCACAGGTAAAACTTGGCGATGGCAATATGATGAATTAGGGCGAAAAGCGCAAGCTATCTATCCTGATCAGTCAACGGTCAATTATCAATATAATCAGCATGGTCAATTAGTTTCTAAGTTTCATTCCTCTGGCAAAGAAATTCAATATGGTTATGACGGCTTAGGTAAGTTAGTTAAAACGGTTTCGCCAGATGGGGATATCGAGAAGGCTTACTACAATAGCCTCGGTCAAAGAGTTTGGGATACCGACCAGTTTGGCTGTGTCACGGAATATGATTACGATAAACACGGGCAAGTCGTCAAAAAAGAGTCTGAAGATGGTAAGAAAAGTCAGTGGTGGTGGGATGAACAACAAAGACTTATCGCGAATGAAATAGACGGTACATTACTTCGTTATAGCTACAATGAAGAAGATTTAGTGAATGGCGTTGCTTATCCCGATGGGTGTATTGCTCAACTCGCTTATGATCAATTTGGCAGGCGTACATCAGTTCGTTATTTTAACGACGAAGACAAAGTCGGTTATAGCGAAGAATATTCTTACGATGAGCACAGCCGTGTTGCTCAGATTCGAACGCCAGCAGGCATTACCTCATATCAATGGGGAGCACTCGCGCAACAAGAAGCAGTCATCTTTCCCGATGGCAGCCATATTTCTTACGAATACGATCAACAACGTAACCTGACTAAATTAGTTCGGAGTGACGGCTTAGAGTTCGAATTCCTGTATGACGATGAAGGCCAGCTGTCAGGAACTGTCGGGTTTGATAATCTACAAAGCCAATTTGATTATGACGATATGGGGCGGATCCATCGTAAGCAAGTCGCCGATAGGACGGTGCTGTATCGCTATGACGCTGCGGGTTATCTCAAGCACGTCAAAGCAGGAAATGGTAGCAGTATTGTAGAGAACCACTTCAATTATACGCTTGGTGGGCGACTTACTTTCGCATCCAATCGCCATCACACATTGCAATACCAATACTCTTCATTCGGGCATTTAACAAAGCGCATTCAAGGCCAGTTTGAGATAGCGCAGGAGTTTAACAGAGTTGGCCAACGCGTATCTCAGGTACTGCCAGATAATACGGAGCTGAACTTCTCTTATGATCGATATGGGCGTTTTTCAGCGATTCGGTTTGGAAACCTAGATTTACCTCAAATCAAATTTCATTACGATGAAATGGGACGAGTTTCCCAAATTGAAACGGCATATTTTAATGAGCGCATCATTTATGATGGTGTTGGTCGTTTGGTTGAACAGCATTGGCCAGATAGAGAGAAAAAGTACGTTTACAATGCGCAAAACCGTATTTCATCAATCATTGATAATACGGCAGGAGCAACACACTATCAGTACGATGCCTTAGGGCAACTTAAACGAGTCAATGCTTCCGGAGATGTGACTAAATTTGAATACGATAGTTTTGGCAATCCTACTTTGCCATCTTCAGAGGTATTCGTTGATCGTATTGAAGTACACGATGGTGTCCGGTTCAAATATGACGCGCAAGGAAACCAGACAAAACGTGAGGGGCAAGGACATGTTCAGACTCGCGTATTTGATGCGTTAAATCAGCTCATTGAAGTTCACACCGACGATGGCATCAGTCAATATGAATATGATGCATTAGGGCGCAGGACGAAGAAAATTACACAACAAGGCGTTACGGAGTTCCTGTGGGAAGGTGAACGTTTAATTGGTGAACGCTCTTCAGGTGCTTTCCGTTGGTACCTATATCAACCAGAAACCTACACGCCAGTGGCACTGCTAGAAAATGACGTTATTTATTGGTACCAGTGCGATCAAGTTGGTAAACCAGAGCGACTAATCGATTGCGAGGGGAATGTTGTATGGAGTGCCAGCTACGATGCTAACGGCTTTGCTCATGTACATATTGAAAATGTAGCAAATCCACTGCGTTTTCAAGGACAGTACTTCGATCAAGAAACCAACTTACATTACAACCTCGCTCGGTATTACGATCCTAAACTAGGACGTTTTATCCAACAAGATCCGATATCTATTGCTGGTGGTATTAATCATTACCAATATGCAGTCAACCCTATCCAGTGGATTGATCCAACAGGTTTCCTTTGTGAAGAAGGGCTAAAACGCTTGGGTCAAATGTTGGCAGAGTATCAGGCGCAAAGCGATGTCCCCCAAGAGGTTTGCGATCAGATTTTAGAGGCAGCAAAAGAATCATCCGTCGGAGAAGATGGCGTTCGCTCGCAAGTCAAAATCCGAAAACCCAAAGGTAAAAATCATATTCGATATGAATACGATTTAGACCATATTGATTGCGAAAGAAACGAGATTACTTTTTATCGTCATATCAATCATTCAGATGGCAGCCGACACGAAGTGCAGTATGTTGTTGGGATTGAGGAGTTTGTCAATGCGCATGTTTTTGACTCAGAGAAAGTTGGCGGGGAAGAAGGTTGCACGATCTTTACTGAAGATCTTGTGCTAAATAAAGCAGAGTATAAAGAAAACTCTGAACTCAATACGAGTGATTATGAGCTAACAGAAAGAAACAAAGCAAAAATTGATGAATGCTTGAAAGAGCGTCAAGAGGCAATGGGCGCTCGATCTGGCGAAGAGGGATATAACGCTCAAATTGGTAATATTAACCAACAGTCTGCAAAAATAGGTGAGTTGGCCGCGGATGACTTTGTCCGGAGTAAACGTCCTAATGCTAAGCTGCTTCATCCCAAAGATATTGGAACCTCAATTTCGAAGCCGGGCGATTTTGATATGGTTTACGAGGTGGAAGAGCCGCCACCAGGTGAAATTATAATTGTTGAGGCCAAAGGAGGGAGCAGCCCGCTGGGCAGCCGCAAGATTGGAAATATGGCATATCAGCAAGGGACAACGGAATACACTGCAGAAATCACCAGGCTAATGTCGAAAAATAAAGAAGGAACGACTGAAAAAATAGCAGCAAGAAAAATTCAACATGCAGCTTCGTTCGGCATACCTATTCGATATATACATACTCAAACAAGCATCCCTGAAAGTGGAAATGCCTCAGACGTAATAGTAGATGCGGCAGAGTTTAAAATTGATTCCAAAGGACTAATTTAAAATGCAAAGTAAAGTTGTAGAACGCAAAGCAAATCCTGAGTTGAGTGAAAGTGGAGTTTCTTCTGAGAAAGAATTCATCAATAAGATATTAGATCAGCGCAAAGAAGGTCTTAAAATCAGGCGAGAAAACTTGGTTAGTTTTGGTGATTTTGCCATTGACCAGGTTCGCTGGTATACATGGTTTCAAACTTCACATGAAGACGAACAAATTTGTACATTACGTCTTTACGAAACTTCATTGATGGGTGCTTGTTATCATAGACTTGCTATGAATCCCAATGATGAACTAACTATAAAGATTCTCGACTATCCTGAAGTAAAGTGGGACGGGGAGGGTATTTTAAAAACGGGGTGCATAAATCCTAATAGATGGATTGATATGTATTTCATATCGACAATTGTGCGTGACAGGCCAAGTTTAGACGCATTGGCGAACTTTCCAACTTCTTTGATGAGACAGAGCTCTACCAAAGCGGGTGAGCTGTCTTATATGTTAGTAGACGTAATTCAGTCGTTCCATCAACGTACAGCAGACTACCCTGATAAACTGGTGGCCGCGATGGACGCGGCAGTTGCTCAGGGTGATGATTGGGCGTTAGAAATCGCCATGGGTATTTTGGAAACTTTTGCTGCCCTGACAACTGACATCGGTTATGACTTTGAAGAGGTACTCATTAAGAACCTACAGTTCCAAGAGCAATACCAAATGAGGCTCGATAAGCCAGAGGACTTGATTTCTATAGAAACTTTCATATCTTTCCCTCTTCTTGGCATGGCCTGTATGTGGTACGACAAAGGCAACCGTTTATCAGTTGAAACTGGTTGGCTTCCTCCTTATCTCGTCGAGGGGCGTTGGCTAGAAGAAGTAAAAGCAGGGAAGATCACTCGATAAACTCCTTTAGTTAGCAATTCCGTATATAAGCCACCTCTCATGGGGTGGCCTTTACGTTTATCGTATAAAGTTTGCTGTTTGTTGAGCTATATGGTGCGCATTATGTTGGTGCACTAAAACCACATTGGTGCATTTATTAGCGTGTTAAGCACCATTTCAAGAATGCATAATTTTATTAAAGTTCATACAAAACAATAAATTAAAGTGTAAGTGTTAGAAATGTAAATTATGGAATGAGAATTGCTCTGTTAGACGCTCTATAAACTAAGCTCACCAAATTGGTGATGAGCCTAACTTTGATGCACAGGATAAGTGCGCTACAGATCAACGGAGACAATCATAATGAGTGTAACTGCCAATCAGGTACACGGCGCTGTACAAACTCTCACGCAAAGTTCCGACACACTTTTCTTACTACTTGGCGCAATCATGGTCTTTTTGATGCATGCTGGTTTTGCTTTTCTTGAAGTAGGAACCGTGCGCCAAAAGAACCAAGTTAATGCTTTAGTTAAAATCTTGGCCGATTTCGGTATTTCCGCCATTGCGTATTTTTTCATTGGATACTGGGTCGCTTATGGCGGCACCTTCTTTGCTGATGCAGAGACATTATCTCAAGGCAATGGTTACGAGTTGGTGAAGTTCTTTTTCTTGCTGACCTTCGCTGCAGCGATTCCTGCTATTGTTTCTGGTGGTATCGCAGAGCGAGCTCGTTTTTATCCGATTCTAATCGCAACATTTTTCACTGTCGGTATTGTATACCCACTATTTGAAGGAATGATCTGGAACGGAAACTTTGGCGTTCAATCTTGGTTTGAAAATACCTTTGGTTATGGCTTCCACGATTTTGCAGGTTCAGTCGTTGTGCATGGTGTTGGCGGCTGGATAGCGCTTGTTGCTGTCGTGTTTTTGGGCATGAGAAAAGGCAGAGTTCGAGCAGGAAAGCACACCAACTTTGCACCTTCGAATATTCCGTTTTTGGCTTTGGGAGCTTGGGTCTTATGTGTGGGGTGGTTTGGCTTCAACGTCATGTCAGCTCAAACTGTGTCAGGCATAAGTGGCTTGGTGGCTATGAACTCATTGATGGCAATGGTCGGGGGCATTGTCGCGTCACTGTTGGCTGGTAAGAATGACCCTGGCTTTATTCATAACGGCCCACTAGCTGGCTTGGTTGCTGTATGTGCGGGCTCAGACTTAATGCATCCTATCGGTGCTTTAGTGACAGGTGCGATTGCTGGCGTGCTATTTGTTTATCTTTTTACCCACCTACAAAACAAAACCAAGATTGATGATGTGCTAGGTGTCTGGCCTTTACACGGTGTATGTGGCGCTTGGGGTGGCATTGCCGCTGGGATTTTTGGTCAAAGCGCATTGGGTGGGCTAGGTGGCGTGAGCATTATCGTTCAGCTTCTAGGAACGCTTTTGGGTCTTTCCATCGCAGTGCTTGGTGCACTTGTAGTCTACGGCGCGATTAATACCAGTATGGGACTGAGGCTTTCAGAAGAAGACGAATTCAATGGCGCTGACCTAGCCATTCATAAAATATCTTCGACCAACGAGGATTGAGGCCAATATGGGAGCGGCATAAAGCCGCTCTTTTAGCAATTGCCTTTCTTGGCTTGGCCAGGAGGACAGAAATTACCATTACCTCGATGGTCATCATCATTGGTGCTGACTCTTACCTTTACATCATCGACTTCGCCTTCAACATTGGTAAGTTGACAGCCTGCCAAAGTCATAAGCAATATAAACGCTAGAGATACTTGTCTCATTGCTGTTCCTCTTAAATTGTAATTCTAATAGTGACCATTGCGACTATGGTCTAATCCATATTACTACTGTTGCTATTCTTTCAGTGTTAAGCTAATGAAAAAACAGCAAGGATGAGTTATGAATTTCCCTTATAGAAATATTGTAGTACTTACTGGTGCAGGTATCTCGGCCGAATCTGGTATTCAAACATTTCGTGCGCAAGATGGCCTATGGGAGAATCACCGTATCGAAGATGTAGCAACGCCTGAAGGGTTTGCTCGCGATCCGAACCTTGTTCAAGATTTTTACAACCAACGCCGCAAGAAACTTCAAGATAATGCGATAAAGCCTAATGCAGCGCATGAAGCATTGGGTCGTTTAGAGGCTGAGTTAGAAGGTAAAGTGACGGTCATCACTCAAAATATAGACAACCTTCACGAAAGAGGAGGCAGTCAGAATGTGATTCACATGCATGGTGAGTTGCTCAAGGCGCGCTGTAGTGAATCTAACCAAGTAGTAGAGCACAATGAGGACATTAAGACAGGCGAACTTTGTCACTGTTGTCAGATCCCTTCACAAATGCGACCACATATTGTTTGGTTTGGTGAAATGCCACTGCGAATGGGTGATATCTACGCATCATTAGAAGAAGCAGATTTGTTTATTTCTATTGGGACTTCTGGCGTTGTGTATCCCGCAGCAGGTTTTGTTCATGATGCAAAAATGCACGGCGCACATACCATTGAAATTAACCTAGAACCTAGTGCGGTAGAAAGTGAATTTGAGGAAAAACGCTACGGAAAAGCAAGCGTTGAGGTTCCAAAATTAGTTGACGAGATACTGGCTCTAGAAGGAAAAGAAAGAGCGTAATAACTTCAACAGGAAGAGTTTTTGTCTTGTCATTAAGAACAAAAAAGCGGCTCATGAGCCGCTTTTTCATATCTTTAAAACTAACGAATTAGTTGTTCACTTTTAGCTTTTGGAAGTACTCATCGTACATTACGCTCGCTTCGCCAACTTCATCTTGCCAAGTACCGCTGTCCATCACTTCTTGTGGTGGGAAGATGCTTGGATCATTAGCAAATTCTTTCGGTAGCAGATCGTGTGCCGTTTTAACTGGCGTAGGATAACCAATCTCAAGTGCAATCTTAGCTGCGTTCTCAGGACGTAGTAGGAAATCGATCATCTTATGAGCTGCGTCAACGTTCTTCGCACCAGCTGGAATTGCTAGGCTGTCCATCCAGAAGATAGTGCCTTTTTCTGGCCAGATGATGTCGATGTTCGCGCCTTCTTGACGAGCCATGTATGCAGAACCGTTCCAAAGCATGCCTAGTGAAACTTCACCCGCAAGGTAAGGGTTTGCAGGAAAGTCTGAGTTAAATACTAATACGTTTGGCATTAGCTTTTTCAGTTCTTCGTAAGCGGCTTTGATTTCTTCTGGGTTAGTCGTGTTTGGTGAGTAACCAAGCTTAGTCAATGCAATGTGGAATACTTCGCGAGAATCATCCATCAGCATTAGTTGACCTTCCCACTTGCTATCCCAGAAATCATCCCATTTAGAAACCGATGACTTGTCTAGCATGTCAGCATTGATACCAATACCGGTCGCACCCCAAATGTATGGGATAGAGTAGTTGTTGTTCGGATCGAATGGTTTGTTTAGGAAGTTAGTATCAAGATCGGCAAAATGAGATAATTTCTCTTTGTCGATCTGTTGTAGCATGCCTTCTTTACGCATTTTAGAGACGAAATAGGTAGACGGTACTACCAAGTCGTAACCAGAACCTTGAGTTTTTAGTTTTGCGTACATACTCTCGTTAGATTCGTATGTAGAGTAAATAACTTTGATTCCGGTTTCTTTTGTAAAGTCTTCAAGAACTTCGTTTGGAATGTATTCCGACCAGTTGTAGAAATACAGTTCTTGATCAGCAGCCATTGCAGGGGTAGCGATGAGCGTCGCTGCACATAGAGCGCTTGCGTAGAATTTACTTTTCATTTGTTTTCCGTTTTGTTTCGCGATTGGACAAGTCAATACTAGCTGGAGTTATCAAGTTGAGCCAAATCGCAGTAAGCACAAATATGTTCATTTAGCTTGAATATCGTTGTCTCCTTGTTATGAGACGATAAATCTATGATACCAAGACAAATAAACCTAGCAACGCGCGATTATATCAGCCTAAGACAAAAATAGGCAGCGTATTGCTGCCTATTTTCCTATGGTTGATGACTTGTTACACAAGCTAGATTATTGTCCCGCTTTCAGCTTGAGGAAGTAATCTTCGTATTTAACGGTTAGATCACCAACCGCATCTTGCCATTCAACGCGGTCAAGGTCTTCTTGAGAAGGGAATAGTGGGGCAACGTCTTTAAACTTAGCATTCGATTCCTCCACCGCCGTTAGGTAGCCAGTATCACGAGAGATTTGCTCTGCGATTTCTGGGCGCAGTAAGAAGTCGATCATCTTGTGAGCGGCTTCTACGTTCTTCGCACCGGAAGAGATAGCGAAGTTATCAACCCAGCCTATACCGCCTTCCTTAGGAAAAACGAGTTTAAGGTTCAGGCCTTCACTTTGTGCCGCTGCGGCGCTACCGTTCCAAAGCATACCAACGCCCACTTCGCCAGACATGTAAGGTGCGCCTGGGTTGTCAGAGTTGAAAACTAGAACGTTTGGCATCAACTTTTGTAGCTCAGCGTACGCTTCATCGATTTGCTTAGGGTCTTTTGAGTTACCTGAGTAGCCAAGTTTACGCAGAGCGATATGGAACACTTCACGAGTGTCGTCCATCAACATTACTTGACCTTCAAGCTCAGGCTTCCATAGATCAGCCCAGCTTTGGAAGTCGTTTGGATCGTACATGTCTGCGTTAACCGCTAGGCCTGTAATCGCAACAACGTGTGGGATAGAGTAGTCGTTACTTGGATCGTAAGGCTTGTCTAGGTAGTTTTTATCTAGGTTGCCGAAGTTTTTCAGCTTAGTCTTATCGATCTTTTGTAGCATGCCTTCGTCACGCATCTTCGCCACGAAGTACGTTGAAGGTACTACTAGGTCATAACCTTGGTTATGAGTTTTTAGCTTTGCATACAAAGTTTCGTTCGACTCGTAAGTCGAGTAGATCACTTTGATGCCAGTTTCTTTAGTAAATTGCTCTAGGATATTACTGTTGATGTAAGGACCCCAGTTCATAAATACTAGTTCTTTATCATCCGCTGTCGCTGTACCAGAGAACAGAGAAAGCGCACATGCACTACCAGCTAATAGAGTAGCCCATTTTTTCATTGACGTTAGCTCCAAACCAAACGTTGTCCAATTTTGGACGATAGATAGAAAAACAGAATGGCATGTAACCATTCTGTTTCGTGATGTTAACAGGTGCGGATTCTACTTCACTTTTTCTCTTGCTAGCAACTGAGAAATTACTACCAAGACCAAAGAAACAATCAACATCACCGTTGCTAGGGCGTTAACTTCCGGTGAAATGCCCACCTTAACCATTGAGTAAATCTTCAATGGCAAGATTTCGTATGTTGGACCCGTTACAAACGAGCTGATGATCACATCGTCCAAAGACAGGGTAAAGCTCAATAGCCAACCTGCGGCAACCGCTGGTTTAGCGAGAGGAAGGATGATCTGTTTCAAGATAACCCACTCGCTTGCACCAAGGTCTTTTGCTGCTTCCAACATTTTCACATCAAAGCCATTTAAGCGGCTGTATACAGTTACCACAACGAATGGTAGACAAAAGGTGATGTGAGCAATCAATAGTGTAAAGAAGCCAAGCTGTGCGCCTAATACTAGGAACAGAGCAAGTAATGAAATCGCCATTACAATATCGGGAGACATCATCACGACAAACAGCATGCCGTTTACCGCACCTTTACCTTTGAACGAGTAACGGAATAGGGCAACGGCCGTTAAGCTACCAATGATGGTTGCTGCTGTCGCTGAGAATACCGCTACATTCAATGAATGCCATGCAGCTTGCATTAGGCTGTCGTTATTTACTAAGGTTTCGTACCATTTCGTGGTGAAACCACCCCATTTCATACCAAATTTGTTGGCATTAAATGAGTTAACAATTAAGACGATGATTGGCAGATACAAAAATGCATACACCAGCGCCATAAAGCTAAATCTAACTGTGCGTCCCATTAGTCTAGCTCCACTTTCTTATTCAATAGTTTGCCTGCTCTGTAGTAAGCGTAAAGCATCACAGCCATTGCGAAGGTGAGGGCGATACTGGTCGCAGCACCAAATGGCCAGTCACGAGCGTTCAATACTTGGCTCTTAATAACGTTACCAATCAGTAGGTTCTTCGCACCACCAAGAAGGTCAGAGATGTAGAACATACCTAGTGCTGGTAGCAGAACCAACAAACAACCACCGATAATGCCAGGCATTGTAAGAGGTAGAATCACTTTCGTAATGGTTTGGAACTTGTTCGCACCAAGATCTTTCGCCGCCTCGATATAAGTGTTGTCCAACTTCTCGATTGCCGAGTAAAGCGGCAGAATCATAAATGGAAGCAGGATGTACACAAGACCAATCATTACTGCTGTTTCGGTGTACATAATACGTAATGGCTTATCGATGATTTCCATCGCCATTAATGATTTGTTCAAAATACCTTGTGTACCCAGAACAATCTTCAGGCCGTAAGTACGGATAAGAGAGTTTGTCCAAAACGGTACGATAACTAAGAACAACATGAATGGGCGCCATTTCTCTGGCATTTTCGCTATGATGTAAGCAAATGGGTAACCAATGATTAAACACAACAACGTCGCCACAATCGCCATGTAGAACGAGTGCATCAGCACTTTCGCATACAAGGGGTCGAGTAGACGTAAGTAGTTGTCGAAAGTAAATGTCATTTCGATTAAGTTTGCTTCATCACGCGTTAAGAAACTCGTACCGATAATCATCACATTTGGTACCAACACAAAGAGTGTTAACCAACCGACGATTAAGGTAATGATCGCGTTTTGAAGATTAATCTTCTTGCTTATCATTGAGGACTACCTCCCAGCTCTCAACCCAAGTGATAGCGACTTTCTGGCCAAGTGAGTGGTCCACATCAGGATCATCTTCGTTAAAGAATTCGCTAACCATTACACGCATGCCTGAATCCAATTGGATAACTGAATCAAGCGTCATACCTTTATAGGTACGCTCTGTTACGTGACCTACGATGCCTTTTTCTTCAAACTCTTTGATCTCTTCGATACGTAAGTCTTCTGGGCGAAGTAGTACTTGCAGTTTTTCACCTGCTTGCGCTTCCTGATCGTAGTAAACAACAGACTCAACACCTTCGATTTCTGCACGGATACGTTTCTCGTCGATACGCTCTAGCATGGTTGCGTTGAATACGTTGATCTCACCGATAAAGCGAGCAACAAATAGGTTCTTCGGCTCTTCGTAAATCTCACGTGGAGAACCATCCTGCTCGATAACACCGTCGCGCATTACAATAATGCGGTCAGACATCGATAGGGCTTCTTCCTGATCGTGCGTAACGAAGATAAAGGTAATACCAAGTTGACGCTGAAGTTGTTTAAGCTCGATTTGCATTTGCTTACGCAGTTTGTAATCAAGTGCAGATAGAGATTCATCTAGCAGCAGTACTTTTGGTTTGTTAACAACCGCACGCGCAATGGCGATACGTTGTTGCTGACCACCAGAAAGCTGATGAGGCTTACGCTGTGCCATTTTTTCTAGGCGCACCATGCGTAGCGCTTCCATTACTCGTGGTTCAATGTCCGCAGTAGGCGTTTTCTGCATACGAAGACCAAAAGCGACATTCTCATATACGGTCATGTGTGGAAACAATGCGTAACTTTGAAATACCGTGTTGACGTGCCTTTGCTCTGCAGGAACCTGTGTTACATCCTGGTCATCCAAAATAATTTGACCGTGATCTGCCGTTTCAAAACCTGCAATCATGCGTAAAACTGTTGTCTTACCACAACCAGAAGGCCCGAGAATCGTCAGAAATTCACCATGATTAACATCCAGATTTAAATTACCGATGATTTCCTTACCATCGAAACTTTTACTAATACCAGATAAACGAATAACTGGCTTTCCTGCTTGCGGTTTTGCGTTCAACGTCTGTATTTCCCCCACGTTCAAGCCGGGATTATCCCAGCTGATGTGACACTAACCATTCACTTTTGAGGCGCGCATCATAATCACCAAAAGTGTGAAATTAAAGCATTTTCTTATCTTGAAACAGAAATAATTTTGCAGGAAAAAGCCATCATTCCTTACCATACTGTTTTTATGAGATTAATTGGCATCTAAACACAGTTTGATAGCACTAAACTTTGTTCAACAATTGTTTCAATTTCATGACTTTGAAAGTGGTTAATTATCAACCATACAGTTGAGATTGCAAGGATTGTAGGTGAGTTGTGATGTTAGATGTGGAAAGATTTCTTTATAATGACGATTACATTAATTGACTGGAATTCCAGTCAAAATTTTACAAGTTAGTCTTGGATAAACTATGAACGACGATTTTGAGAAAGATTTCAATCTTGGGGGGAGTGTAGAGCGAGCTTTGTCTGGCAACTACGAGCTTAAAGCTGGCGCGGTTTTTAACGAAGCTTGGCGAGCAACCATCCAGCACTTTTTATCATTTTCTCCTGCCATTATTGTATTGCTTTTTGTCCAGTTAGGTATTTTCTATATTGCATTAAAACTGCAGTTGGGCGATTTGACCGTTATTCTTGATGCATTTGAGAACCCAGAGTCGTTCACAAACGATATTGTGTCTTCTATTTATGTCGCGAATTTCAGTTATGAGGTGATTAGCGCACCAATTTATGCGGGGATCAGCTTGATGGCTATGAGCCATGTCGCTGGCCTGAAGACTAAGTTGCGCCATGTTGGAAAGGGGTTGCAGTTCACCATTCCTGTTATTCTAGCAACGCTCATGAGCTTAATGCTACAAGGTGTGGTTGGTATGATTTTTCCTTTACTGTCGCTGTATCTTTCCTTGGCATTTAGTCACTCTATTTTGTTGATTTGTGAGAAAAGGGTGCCACCAATGCAAGCGTTGCTGTTATCACTTCGCGCAATCAACAAGAAGATTTTTGTGGTCGCGGGGCTTTACTTAGGCGTGATGTTAATGTTTATTATTGCAGCAATGTTCTACGGTATTGGCTTGATTTTTGTGCTGCCATTCTTCTTCCATTTGAAAGGCATACTCTACCGCGAAATGTTTGGAATTAAGCTTAAGATCGTTACAACACAGAAAAACGATAATGATCACGATGGTAACTCACAGGTGTTTGATGCCTAATTCTTTGAAATCAATAAGTTTACGAGTGGCGGCAACCTGTATAGCCGCCACTTTTATTTCTATAGGCCCATATTTGCACTACGAGAAACAGTTTAAATATGTGGAAAATCCTGACGTACTCTCTGGCAAGATTAAGCATGTCGATTTATCACACTTGCCATACATCGGTGATATCCCAGACTTCAATTCAATAAAAGATACGAAAGAGAAAAAAGCAGCTTTTTTTGATTTTTTAAGGCCTAAAATTGCTCTTGAAAATCAACGAATTCGTCATGAGCGGGTCTTTCTTACCTCTTTAAAGGTGGGACAAGTGACGCAAGAACAACAAGAGTATGCTCAGCGGTTATCATCTCTGTATTCGTTGCCCTTGAGTAACGATAAGATTGATCAAGCATGGCTAGACGAGATGCTTGTGCGAGTGAACGTCTTACCTGAAGCCTTGGTTCTAACTCAAGCGGCAAATGAATCTGCGTGGGGCACTTCTCGTTTTGCTACTCAAGCAAACAACTTGTTCGGCCAATGGTGTTATAAAAAGGGCTGTGGAATTGTTCCAGCGCAACGTGGCGCTAACAAAGTTCATGAAGTTGAAAAATTCGATTCTGTACAACAGTCTGTTCATGGCTACTTTATGAATGTTAATCGAAACCCAGCGTATGCAGACCTGCGTGAAATCAGAACATCTCTGGCTGAAAAGAACAAGGGCTTGTTAACGGTTGCAACCGCGTCAGAGTTAACGCATGGGTTGCTAGCCTATTCTGAACGTGGCATCGCCTATGTACACGATCTTCGCGCTATGATTCGTCATAACAACGCCTACTGGACGCAATAAAATAACGGATAAAATGAAAAAGTTAAGCCTAAGTCTATTGGGAAGTGCGGCGCTAATTCTTGTATCGCCGATAACCCAAGCTCAAGAGTACATGTTCACGTACTCAAAGTTATACACTCAACTAAAAAACAACAATAAAGAAGGGCATGACGATGTGAAAGTTGGTGTCTTTTTTGTGGACGCAAAAACTAAACAAATTTGTACGATAGAAAAAGCTTGGATGGAAAAAGAAGAGCACTATGAAGAGTTTGTTATCCCTGCTTCACAAGAGTTGCCTTTACCAGTTGATAAAAACTTAAAGTCAGCAAATCCGTTGGTTTTTGTCGATACCCCAAAAGATACACGTTGCGATTACTCACTTGTCGTGATGACCAAAGAACCATTACAGGGTAACGTTTCTTACGAGCAAATTAAGCCTCTTCTACCTCAAATGCAGACGATGCTGGAAGATTTAGGCGGTATGTTTGCGGGTTGGTTTACACCGGAAGTTCAAGGTGTGACGATGGAGTTTGCAAATCAACTGAATGATAAAGTGATTTTCTCAAACGGAACCGAAAAGCCAATTGTCAATGGCAAGATACAAGTCGCACTAAGTGAAATAGGGCAAGGTGGCACAATGACACTACCAGAACCGACGATGCGAGTGTTACCTTATCTACCTAACGCAAAGAAATGAACACTGAACGTTTAGAAAGGGCTGCAATCGCAGCTCTTTTTTAATTTTGACCGTAACTAAAGTATCTTTCACACTCTTTTCTTAAAGACTCAATAAGACAAGCATTTAATCCTGCGTAAAAAGCTCGTATAATCCACGCCCCAAAGAAACCCATGTTAGGAAGTCCTAGTCGATTTATCGGCGATGTGAGAGCCCGCAATGAACCAAATAGATACAAGAAAAGAAACCCTAGAATTCAACAAGCTTCAGAAACGCCTAAGAAGACATGTTGGAAATGCCATTACTGATTACAACATGATCGAAGAAGGCGATGTTGTAATGGCATGTATTAGCGGTGGTAAAGATTCATTCGCGATGCTTGATATCCTGCTGAATCTTCAAAAAGCCGCACCGATAAAATTTGAAGTGGTTGCGGTAAACCTAGACCAAAAACAACCGGGTTTCCCTGAGCACATTCTGCCAGAGTATTTCGAAACACTGAATATCCCTTACTATATCGTCGATAAGGACACGTATTCCGTCGTAAAAGAGAAGGTACCAGAAGGCAAAACCACTTGTGGTCTGTGTTCACGCCTGCGACGTGGTACGCTGTATTCATTTGCAGAGAAGATTGGTGCAACTAAGCTTGCGCTAGGTCATCACATGGATGACATCGTCGAAACAATGTTCTTGAACATGTTCCACGGCTCTCGCCTTAAAGCGATGCCACCAAAGCTACGCTCTGATGATGGCCGTAACGTGGTCATTCGTCCATTGACTTACTGTCGTGAAAAAGATCTGATCAAATACGCTGAGCACAAGGATTTCCCAATTATTCCTTGTAACCTTTGTGGCTCTCAAGAGAACCTTCAGCGTCAATCTATAAAAGCAATGTTGATTGAATGGGATAAGAAGACGCCAGGGCGTGTGGAAGCGATTTTTAAATCAATTCAAAACGTAAGCCCAAGCCAACTAGCAGACCGGGAATTGTTCGACTTTGTTAACTTACCGCTAGATCGTGAAGGTAACCGCGAAGAGTATGAATTTAATGAGGCTGTCGTTTCTTCGACGAATATTGATGAATCAATGTTCATCGATGTTACGAACATCTAACCCGTAAAAAAGGAGGTCAATTAGACCTCCTTTTTTGTACCCAACGCTTTAACTGTTCCCAAAAAAAATCCCCCTGTATTCGGGGGATTTATTAGCGCTTATTTGAAAGCGCTCAATACATAGCAATACTAAGGAGAGATTAGGTTGCTGTATTTGGATCGAGAGGACTAATGTAGCCTTTTGGTTTTAGAGCCAACACGTCGCAATTTATTTTATCAATTACGTGCTCCGCTGTATTACCAATAAAGACAGCAGAAAGCCCAGTTCGCCCTGTAGTACCTAAAATAACCATTGCAGCATTCAAGCGCTCTGCAGCTGACGGAATGACATCTTCAGGTAAACCTTGCTCAACTATCGTTTGTTCTTCATCAAGACCATGTTTTTGGCGTAGTGCTTTCATAGCCGTTAAATGATGACCTCGCACTGCATCGGTATAAGTCGTTGGGTCAAATTCAGGAAGTTCAATCGTAATGTTCGCCGGTGTAACGGGGTAGGCGTTAACAAGATATGGCTTGGCCTCAAGCCGAGTGGTGATTTCTTTTAATCGCTCGACCATCGTATCGTTGAGATCAATATGAGTCGGGTTTTCTGAGCCCACATGTACTGAGGCAAGGATACTTGCTTGTTCCGGCCAAGCAGCATTCTTGATAAGAAGCACTGGAATAGGGCATTTTCGCAACAAGTGCCAATCTGTCGGTGTGAAAATGACAGACTCTAAAACATCATGCTTACGTGTGCCTTTGATGACTAGGTCATGATTGCCTGCATAGACTTCAGCAATAATCGCCTCATAAGGGCGGTTGTGCCAGACAACACAAACATCAAAGTCGAAGCCATCGTTTAGGTATGGTTGAGCAATTTTACGCATCCACTGCTCACGCTGATGAATGACACCTCGACGCATAGCATCTCTTTCATCCACTGATAGCATTGACGTCATGTCATACGAGAAATCGTAAATGGATAAAAAGAAAGTGATTCGGCTTCTAGATACACTTTTCTGAGCTAATTGAACAGCTCTTGCAAGTGCGGGCTGCTCATCATTATTGATGTCAGCTACAACAAGGATCTTACTGTATATACTCATAACTAAGCCCACTTCTATTGCAAAACCAGATACTGAATGTAAATTAAATCAGTATTTTGGAGTACTCACCGTACATTTTTACTGTAGCTTAGTTTGGAGAACTTTTTGAGGACTTTCGAAAGGAATTTATGAGAAATATGATGTAGCTCATTTTCGAGCCACATCAATAATTAGGGTGTATTATTCTTTAGTTACACCAGCAAGTTCCATCAATGCATCGTGGTCTAAGATAGTGATATATTTACCTTTTACGCTTAGGATCTCAGATTTCTGGAAACGACCTAACAAACGACTGATCGTTTCAACTGTAAGACCAAGGTAGTTGCCAATATCACCACGAGTCATAGTTAAACGAAACTCTCTAGGGCTGAAGCCACGCTGAGAAAAACGCGTTGATAGGTTGTAAAGGAAAGCAGCTAGTCGCTCTTCTGCATTCTTTTTAGAAAGAAGCAAAATCATTTCCTGATCACCTTTAATTTCGTTACTCATCAAACGCATGATTTGCTGGCGAAGCTTAGGCATCTTACCCGATAGATCGTCTAGAATTTCGTATGGGATTTCACATACCATCGACGTTTCGAGTGCTTGAGCAAAGCTAGGGTGGGAGTCACCAGTGATAGCATCGAAACCGACTAAGTCTCCAGCTAAGTGAAACGCTGTGATTTGCTCATCACCTTGCTCTGTGATCGTATAGCTCTTGATGGTACCAGAGCGGATAGCGTATAGCGATTTTAGCTCATCACCGGCCTTAAAAAGCTCTTGTCCTTTTTGAATAGGCTTCTTACGTTCGATGATTTGGTCAAGCTGGTCAAGTTCTGCCTCATTTAGAGTGAACGGGATACACAGTTGACTAATGCTACAATCTTGGCAATGAATGGCGCAACCGCCTGATTGGATACGCTTTGTTGCAGGTTTTTCAGAAATCATAACAACCTTTCACTATTTGATATACATCAATATTTTAGCATCGCTTAATCCTAAAGGGTAGCAAAAATGTCACCTCAATAGAGTTTAACGTTATATGAAACCGAGTAACGCTAAGGCTCCTACAGCGGTATACGTACCATAGCCAATAAGGATTAATGCTGAAATATTTCTAAATATTAATGATTTTTGTAATTTCTGAAAATGATTGGCACCGTATCCAATAATAAGCATTGCAGGTAGCGTTCCGAGCCCAAACGCAAGCATAATTAGGCCGCCGTTCATCGCACTACCAGAAACCGCCGACCAAGTAAGCGCTGAATAAACTAAGCCACATGGTAACCAACCCCAAATAAAGCCAAATGGCAACGCGTTAAGAGGATGCTTTAGTGGCAACAGATTCTTCCCTGCCGGCGAGATAAAGCGCCAGATATACTGCCCTAGCTTTTCTATTAAAAGTAAGCCTTGCCACCATTTAGCAATATACAGCGCGACCAGGATCATGAATAACGCAGCAATCAGCCTTAACCAAGCAAGAGAGTGCGTTAACCCACTAAGCTCAGATAAACCTGATATAGCACCACCCACTAATGCACCTATTAAGGTATAACTGATCAATCGTCCGAGGTTGTAGAAGAGGGGGATAAGAGGGGTAGTTTTATTTTTAGCAGAAGAGCCCATGGTAAGCAGAGACGCGATACCACCACACATACCCATACAATGACCGGCTCCTACTAAGCCGATCATCAACGCACCGATAAAATCAGGAGTCATAAAGGTCGCTACTTTTTATCACTATTAGATTGGTCTTCTTCGTCGAGAAGAATGTTGTGCCCTTGCCGTTCAAGATCTTCAAACTGATCGCTTCTTACCGCCCAAAGAAAAACGGCGACAGCAACACAAACGAGAACGATAGCGATGGGAATCAATATATAAAGACTTTCCATGTTTGCTTTCTCTACTTATTTCTCTTTGAGCAGGCGCAAAGAGTTAGATACAACGATAATTGAGCTTGCAGACATGCCAACTACTGCAATGTAGGGAGCCACTAAACCTGCGACCGCCAAAGGCAAAATTAACAGGTTGTAACCCAAAGACCAAGCCAAGTTTTCTCGAATAATCTTTCTTGTACGCAGTGCAAGCAAACGTGCCTCTAGTAGCTTTTCGAGATTATCCCCAAGTAACGTCATATCTGCAGAAGCTTTAGCGACATCTGTACCACCGCCCATTGCGACAGAAAGGTGAGCTCCGGCGAGAGTCGGCGCGTCATTGATTCCATCACCAACCATCATAGTGATACTGTTTTCGTCCAAGCTCTTAAGGTATGCAAGCTTATCTTCTGGCTTTGCTGACGCGACGATGTGATCGATACCAATTTCATTCGCCACTGGTTGGGCGTTTGAGAGAGAATCACCAGTTAGCAGGGTTGTCTTAATTCCAGCGTCAGCAAAACGTTGAATAAAGGCTTTGCTTTCTTTTCGGATAGGGTCGCGGTAGTAAAAGCTAGCGACATGCTTGCCATCAACCGACAGATAGACCGCCTGGCTTTCACCACTTTCTTTGCCTTGAACAAAAGCAGCACTACCTATCTTAACGATTTTGCCATTCCACATACCCTCAATCCCTGAACCAATCACGTTTTGCACGTCAGACACGATAAAGTCATCATTGGTGTAAGTTGCAAAAGAACGAGCGATAGGGTGGTTTGCATGAGCCTCTAAAGCTGCAGCTAGTGATAGACAATCTTTCTGTGGGAGATCACTAAGTACCTTTGTTTCACAGATCTCAATATCACCTTTCGTTAGAGTGCCTGTTTTATCTACAACTAAGTGGTTGATCTTACATAGTGTCTCAAACACATGGCCTTTACGAAGCAAAATGCCAAAATTACCCATTCTAGAGGTAGCACAAGTGAGAGCGGTCGGAGTGGCCAGAGATAGCGCACATGGGCATGTAGCGACTAACACAGACAGCATGATCCAAAACGCATCATCTGGTTTTGTTTGATGCCAGTAAAACCAAGTACCAGCAGAGATGATAAGAATCACACCAACAAAGTAACGGGCGACAATGTCTGCAATTTCCGCAATTTTAGGTTTGGAGTGTTGAGCTTCATCTTGTAAACGCACGATGTTAGAAATCATTGAATCGGCCTTTGAGCTTACTACCTCAAGTTCAAATGATTCGTCTCCGTTTAGCGTTCCTGCATAAACAATATCGCCTTCTCGTTTCACAACGTGCACTGACTCACCCGTTAGCATGGATTCATCAATATGAATACGGCCTGAAATAACTTTACCGTCAGCGGGGATATGTTCACCAGGTAGAACGCGAATACGATCGCCAACTTTTAGCGTCTTCACGGGTATCTGATCACCGTCCAGCGTTGTAGCAATTGCAGGAATCAACTTAAGAAGGTTACCACTCGCTGCAGCAGCTTTGCGACGAGCGCGCATCTCTAAGAATCGACCTACTAACAAAAAGAAGGTAAACATCGAGATAGATTCAAAGAAGACTTCGCCTTGTTCAGTTACTGTTGCAACTAAACTTGAAACATAGGCAAAGATCAACGCGATAGAAACCGGGACATCCATACCAAGGGTTCGGCCTTTGATACTGCGCCATGCGTTTAAGTAAAATGGAAGAGCGGAATAAAGCAAAACAGGAGTAGCAAAAATCAAACTTACCCAACGAAAGTAACTTTTAAACTCTGGCTCTAAATCACCAAAGACTTCGAGATACAGTGCAACGGCGAGCATCATGACCTGCATGGTTGCTAAACCTGCAATACCTAGCCGATATAGATATTGCTTCATCATTCGATGGTAAGAGGCTTCTTGCTTATCTGCTTCAAAAGGTGCAGCTTTGTAACCAAGTTTATGAATAACGGAAAGGAGCTCGCTTAACCGTACCTGAGTTTTATCCCAGGCTAGTAACGCTCGATTGGTGGTTGTATTAACACGGATAGATACCAACCCGGCCGTATTAGAAACTTGCTTTTCGATTAACCACGCACAAGCGGCACATGAAACGCCTTCCAAAGAAAGGGTTACTTCAGAAACATTTTCGCGATTTCGTACGAATTCAGATTGTACATCCGCATTGTCATAATGAATTAAAGCTTGGAGTTGCTCTGGTACTAGATCTGCCTTTTCTGCAGGCGCAGTGCGGTATTGGTAATATGATACAAGACCACTATCGACAATAGTCTGCGCCACAGTTTCGCAGCCCGGACAACACATGTCGCGAATTTCACCCAATATTTCTACTTTGAAATCCGTGTTGGCTGGTACATCTTCACCGCAGTGATAACAGGATTTACACATATGCTTACTTCATTAACGGTGTTGAAGAGGCAGGAAACTCAACTTTACCTTGGATCATCCATTGCTTGTCGTGTGGTTGTAGTTCAACAAACCATGGTCCTTGAATAGATTCCTCAGCTTTTAGTCGGTAATTACCAGATGCATCCGCTGTTACAAGCTTTGTGAAGTCACGATCAGGAAGAGTACGATGAGTGAAAGTGGCCGTTAGAGCAGGGTAATGAGGTAGCTTCCCTTTAGCGAAAACAATCACAACATTGTTATTTTCAGAGGAAATCTCAGCGTTAAGACCTAGGTCACGAGCGACATTCATTTTACTAATGTCGATATTAATGCCTTTGCCTTTTTTATAGTAATCCTCGGCGACTAAAGAAACAGAGTTGTTCGAGAAAACGACCACAGTAATCACAGTCCAAACTACGACAGTAAGAGGAAGGATGATTAGGAACCACGGCCAAAATTGTTTATACCAAGGCTTTACCATAAAAAAGTTCTCAACAGCTAAATGAAAAAATGTAAGGCGTTAAATTTAAAGGAAAGACAGCCCCTATGAAAGGGGCTGTTATTGCTATGTTACGTAATATCTCAGTTACTTACTCTCTGAGTTACTTAAACTCCAGACATATGAGGCAACGAGCTGAACTTTATCTTCACCCAAAATGTCTTTCCACGCAGGCATTACGCCTGAGCGTCCGTTCATTACGGTTTCTGTTACAGCTGCACGAGAGTCACCAAATAACCAGTCTTGGTCTGTAAGGTCAGGCGCACCGACTGCAGGGTTACCCTTACCATCGGTACCATGACAAGCAGCACACACTACGAAGCGAGCTTTACCTGCCGCGGCTTCACGAGCATTTACTTTACGACCAGATAGACTAAGTGTGTAACTTACAACTTCTTGAACACCTTGCTCACCAAGGGCATCTTTCCATGCTGGCATTTGACCAATACGGCCGTGCATGATGGTTGTAACGATCGCTGCTGGCTCGCCACCATATAGCCATGCATCATCAGTCAGGTTAGGGAAGCCTTTCTGACCACGTGCATCAGAGCCATGGCATTGAGAACAGTTTTGCAAAAACAAACGCTGACCAACTTTTAATGCTTCAGGATCTTGCGCAATTTCAGGAATTGGGCGTAGACCACTGTCATTGTGCGCAAGTTTACGGAATGCTTCGCCGAAGTAAGCGTCGGCATCATCCAGTTCTTTTGCATATTGGTTCAGTTGCTTGTTCTCTTGTGCTGCAGCGATGGCTTCTTTTGACTCTTCTAGTGAGCGAACGGTTTGAGCCGAACTCTGCCAGTTTAAAAAGCCCTTGAAGCTACCTAGACCTGGGAATAGGGCAAGGTAAACTGCTGCGAACACAAATGTGCTTACAAACAGGTAAGTCCACCACTTTGGTAGAGGGTTGTTTAGCTCGCGAATACCATCGTACTCGTGGCCCATGTCTTCCCCTTCCTCGACGCCCATTTTATCTTTAGCGCACCAAGTCAGGAGAATCGCACAGCCTACTAGCGTACCGACAGTAATCACGATAATCCAGAGACTCCAGAATGTAGTCATTACTTCTTCACTCCTTGGTTATTAGGGGTCTTTTGTTCTTCGTCAGCAAACACCAAGTTGGCATCTTCTTCAAAGCGTGCTTTACGCTTTTTACTAAATGCCCACCATACGATGCCAATAAAACTAGCGAAGAGTACAACGGTATAAATACTATGAATTGTACCGAAATCCATATGATCCCCTTACTTCATTGCATGACCAAGAGACTGAAGGTAAGCGATGATTGCATCCATCTCTGTTTTACCTTCTACTTCTTTAGCCGAATTCGCGATCTCTTCATCAGTGTATGGAACGCCGAACTGATCACGAAATAGCTCAAGTTTCTTCTGAGTTAGCTTACCGTCTAAAACGTTTTCAGCTAGCCACGGGAAACCTGGCATGTTTGACTCAGGTACAAGCTCACGAGGATCTAACAGGTGAACACGGTGCCATTCGTCAGAATAACGACCACCAACACGAGCTAAATCCGGGCCTGTACGCTTAGAGCCCCAAAGGAATGGGTGTTCCCAAACACTCTCACCAGCAACAGAGTAGTGACCGTAACGTTCAGTCTCTGAGCGGAAAGGACGAACCATCTGGCTGTGACAGACGTTACAACCTTCACGGATGTAGATATCACGGCCTTCCATCTCCAAAGGAGTGTAAGCGCGCAGATTTTCTACAGGTTCAGTCGTTTGCTTTTGGAAAATCAGAGGAGTGATCTCTACAAGAGCACCCCAACTGATAGCAAACACGATAAAAATAGCCAACAAACCGACATTACGTTCTAAGATTTCATGGCGATTATTAGAATTATTACTCATTCTTAAATCTCCTTATGCCGGATGTGGGATAGCTTTTAGGCTTTCTTTAGGTGCACTTACCGTTTTGTACGTGTTGTATGCCATTAGGAACATACCTGATAGGAAGATAAATCCGCCTAGGAAACGTACAAAGTAGAACGGATAAGACGCTTCTACAGACTCAACAAAGCTGTAAGTTAGCGTACCGTCAGAGTTAACCGCGCGCCACATAAGACCTTGCATTACACCAGAGATCCACATCGCAACGATGTAAAGAACGGTACCGATTGTTGCTAGCCAGAAATGCACATTAACTAGACCAACAGAGTACATACGCTCTTGGCCAAATAGGCGAGGTACCAAGTGATATACAGAGCCGATAGAGACCATCGCAACCCAACCTAACGCACCAGAGTGAACGTGACCAATGGTCCAGTCTGTGTAGTGAGAAAGTGCGTTAACCGTCTTAATCGACATCATCGGGCCTTCAAAGGTAGACATACCGTAGAACGACAGTGAAACGATTAGGAAACGTAGGATAGGGTCATAACGAAGCTTATGCCATGCACCAGATAACGTCATAATACCGTTGATCATACCACCCCAAGAAGGAGCAAATAGAACCAGCGACATAACCATACCTAGAGACTGAGTCCAGTCTGGTAGCGCTGTATAATGAAGGTGGTGAGGGCCTGCCCAAATATATAGAGAAATAAGTGCCCAGAAGTGAACGATAGATAGACGGTAAGAATAAACAGGACGTTCAGCTTGTTTAGGAACGAAGTAGTACATCATACCTAGGAAACCAGCGGTCAGTAGGAAACCTACCGCATTGTGTCCATACCACCATTGAACCATCGCATCCACTGCGCCCGAGTAAATCGAGTAAGATTTACCAAGTGACACAGGAATAGCCATGCTGTTCACGATGTGAAGTACTGCTACTGTGATAATAAAGGCACCGAAGAACCAGTTTGCCACATAAATATGTGACGTGTTTCGCTTCACTAGTGTGCCGAAGAACACCACCGCATATGATACCCATACTAGCGCAATTGCGATATCAATAGGCCATTCTAGCTCAGCATACTCTTTACCCGATGTTAAACCGAGAGGCAAAGTAATGGCTGCTGCCAGGATGATTGCTTGCCAACCCCAAAAGGTGAAGGCAACGAGTGGGCCACCAAAAAGACGTGTTTGACATGTGCGCTGTACAACATAATAAGACGTTGCGAACAGAGCACTGGTACCAAACGCAAAAATTACCGCATTAGTATGCAGTGGACGTAAGCGACTGTACGTCAACCACGGCGTATCAAAGTTTAGCTGTGGCCAAACTAATTGAGCGGCAATCAAAACACCAACAGCCATACCAACTATGCCCCATAAAATGGTCACAAGGGTAAATTGGCGAACGACTGTATAGTTGTAGTTTTGTTCAAGCTGCTTTACTTGGCTCATTTGCATGCTTCCAATTTCTAATTAACTACACTTTTACTTCCAACACGACTTGCGTCGTAACACCACCCAAGTAAACTCTAGAATTCAAGTGTTATCATCACCTTATTTCCATTGCTGACTTTAATAAAAAGTGGCATTTTCAGCGTGACACTATACTTGAATTAACAATTCAATGACAGGGTAGTAACCTTACTGGACCTCTGGAAATCATTTTTTATTTAAAAAGTTTGAAGTTTGTAACAAGGATATTAGTAATTATGCCTGCACAAAAGTTAACAAAGGCGCGACTTGCACAAATCTTAATCATGCTCAGTGTTTTAATAGGCGCATTTTTCTGGCGTACCTTTACACACGAGAGTGTTAATAGCGTTGACTGTTCACAAAAAGAACGATGCGATGTAACAATTGAAGGAGAAATAATCACGATTAATCGTGACTCAATGGGAATTTCGCTCGAAACGACAGAAAGTAGCACTCTAAAAATTGATCTAAATCAATCTGGTAATTTTATCAATCTCAACGAGAAGCATAAGTCAGTAGAATGGGACATCATGCCTGAATCGAAAAAAATCACCTTTAAAAAAGGTGAAAACATTGTTGTAGTTCAATTATAAATACGATCTATCACGAGATAATCGTAACTTATTAATGAAATTAACACCTTCTTACCTAGAGAAAATTGGTTGGAATGGTATAACAGCAGAGTGATATCCAATTATAAAATCGTATGCATTGCCAATCAGTTTTTACTCATATTAAAGATGAAGACTCAGCGATAAAAACGCTCAGATCCGAATTGACACAACAGAACTTGTCTTACGTGATGTGTTACTACACGGAAGAATACAATTTCGAGTTGATTCGAGAAGCGTTTCTTGCGCATTTTCCTGGTGTGCCTTTTCATGGCGCCAGTTCATGTCAAGCCGTAATGACAGATCAGGGCTTTCATACAGGCCCAGTAATTGCGGCACTTGCTGTTTATGATACAGGTCCTCATGCTTATGGTACTGGTATTTCTAATCACAACTCAGGTGACAGCGTCACCAAGGCTTTGGATATGGCCCTTGAGAATGCAAACCGTGTAGGAGAGGTACCAAACTTAATTCTACTTCATGCTACACCAGGGCAAGAGGAATCAATCATTGCGTCTATAGATGAAAGATTTGGAACTCTAATTCCAATTATTGGTGGTTCGGCCGCTGATAATAACATCGCTGGGAAATGGTCTGTGATAACCGCCCAAGGCTCTCAAACTTCAGGTTTAAGCTTAACTCTCTTTTACTCCTCTCAACCTGTTGATATCGCTTTTAGCGCTGGACACACACCAACTAATATCAAAGGTGTTGCAACCAAGACCAACGATAGATGCTTACTTGAAATTGATAACGAACCTGCGCTCAATGTTTATAGAAGGTGGACAAATCACCAGGATAACCAAGTAGGTAAAGATAATATGCTGTTTACAAACTCGAGTGCTTATCCATTAGGGCGGATCGCAGGTCATCTCTATGATCGCCCATATTACAAGTTATCCCATCCGATCCGTGAGACGCAAGATGGTGGAATCGAGTTATTTACACGAATAGAAGAGGGTGACGAGCTCACATTAATGAAAGGAAGTCGTGAGCATCTCGTTGCGCGCGCTGCAAAAGTCGTCAATGCCGCTTTTAACCAAAAATTAGAAGAGTCTCGAAAAATTGGAGTGATAAATATCTTTTGCGCAGGTCCCATGTTGCACTTAATGCAAGACATGAATAGCGTTTGTGAACAAATTAACCAAGAACTAGAGCATTTGCCTTTTATTTGCCCTTTTACTTTCGGCGAGCAAGGTAGATTTATTGGTGGTGAGAATGGACATGGAAACCTGATGATTTCATCGGCTATATTCCATAAACCTTATGAAAGATAAATACTTAGACATATATCAACAGGAAGCGCTTCAAGAAGCGTTAGTTGAGCTAAAGCAGGCTAGACAAAGAGAACGACTACTCGCCGATGAAAACAAGGCCATTCTTTCCGCGATATCTGCGATGAGTGAGGCAAAGAATCGGCATGAGATATTTACGGGATTAAACAATGTCCTCAAAAAGTACATCAACTTCGATGATTTTATTGTACTGACTCGTGATGGTGAACGATATCCCTTCAAGACATTGATATCAACTAATAGCGTATTTGATAATGTATCCTGGTTACACGGTAACACCTATCAAAGAGCTCTCAATGGTGAATGCATTCTACTGTTCGAGCCAGATAAACTCGCTGAGTTTGTTAACTTAAACAGCTTTATAAAAAGCCATGTAAACTCGGTCGTTTTAACTGGTATACGTTCAGAAGTAACGCAAACCGTAATCCTACTTATTGGAGCTCAGAAAGGGCACTTTAGCATAGAGAATAAGGAAACCTTGAGGCGGTTTCGTCCCTTAATTGAAAGGGCGGTCATTGATATCGAGACCAAAGAGAAGTTACAACGTATCGTTGAAGTAAGAACAACTCAGCTCGCTAAAGCAAGAGAAGAAGCAGAGCTTGCGAACCGGTCTAAGTCGGAGTTCTTAGCGATGATGAGTCATGAAATAAGAACCCCTTTAAATTCCGTTCTTGGAATGCTAGATATACTGAAGCAATCAACCTTGTCAGAAGAACAAATTGATGCTTTGAGCCAAATGGAGTGCTCTGCAGAGTTACTTCTCGCGATAATCAGTGACATTCTTGATCTTTCTAAAATCGAGTCAGGTCGCTTTCAGCTCAATGAACAATGGATTAACTTAAGAGACACTGTCACTTTTGTTATTTCTCAGCAAAAACAAATAGCTAAGAAGAAAAATCTTAAATTCAAGCTCAACTGTACTGTCACTAATGACAAACAATTTTGGATTGACTCCACGCGGTTATCTCAAATTCTGTTTAATCTAATAGGGAATGCAATAAAGTTTACAGACGAAGGTGAAGTAAAAGTTTCTGTATCTGAGCAAGATGCTGAACTTGTGATCTCAATATCTGACACTGGAATTGGTATATCTAAAGCAAAGCAAGAGCACTTGTTTACGGCATTTCATCAAGGAGACCGTTCCATCACGAGACGCTTCGGTGGTACAGGACTGGGGCTCGCAATAACCAAGCATTTAGTCGAAATGATGCGTGGAAAGATTGCCGTTAAAAGTGATGAGCATGTTGGTTCAACCTTTACGATTTCGATTCCAGTTTTGACTCGTTGTAATCAAAATCGTCCAGTTAGAATCGAAACCAATCAACCGACAAAAGCAATGGAGCTTCTCGTCGTAGAAGATACTGAATCGAATCAGTTCGTAATAAAGCTTATCTTAAATAAGCTTGGCCATAATGTTCATATCGCAAGCCATGGAGCAGAGGCATTAACATTTTTAGAAGAGAATGAGGATTTAATCGATTTGATTCTCATGGATGTCTCGATGCCAGTGATGGATGGAATTACCGCAACAAGACTTATTCGAGATAAAGGTCTCAGGACCCCAATTATAGCGTTAACTGCACATGCGCTAGAAAGCGATAGAGATAAATGCCTGGATGCCGGTATGGACGGATTCATTTCCAAGCCAGTTAGAAGACAAGATATCTTTGAAGCTATACAGTCATTTCAATAAGTAAAAAGGCGTTAATATAGATCTTAACAATCGATAGATTATTAAGATCTATATTAAGTATTTTATGGTAAATAACGATTATGTTTAATGCTCACAGTAAGGCTCTTAAATTTAAAATCTGCAAGGGAATAGGAGCATACTCAGACAACATTTAGCGTACAGCAATACGCAATTTAACATAACACATATAATGCGCACTGCAATAGTGATTCCTGTGGACTTGCAATCACTAAAGCCAATCCGGTACAAACCATTGAAATGCTTGATAATCCAAGTCCGTTATACTTTTTTGCAATGCTTTCCCACATGCTTTTTATCGCTGGATTTTCATTGCGATCAGCGTGACATCCTAGTAACGCGATCTCAGGGTCTATACCTGCACCGTGTGCGAGAAAAACTGCTTCTTCATCAGTAAGTTGTCTAACACCTTTGCGAATTTTACTAATCTTCGGCGGGTCTAGATTCAAATCGTGCGCAACCTGCTTATCTTGTACGTAGTTTTTCGCCTTTTTGTAGGCGTTAATTAGTTCAGCTGTGTACATAAGAACCTCCATTTCTTCTCATTGTAGCCACAAAGTTGCCATAAATCGCATCTTGCAGTTGCCATTCTTCGCAACTAGGATTGCCATAAATCGCAATTAAGACCGCCTAGCTCTGGGCGTTTGCCCTTGACGCTTTCGCGCTTGGCTTTGGCGGTCGCTCTCTCAACTAGTCAAGGTGGTTGTTATGGTCGTATTAGAAACTGAAGTTCAAAACGTCAACGTTAAAACGTTAACGCTCCGTCATTTCGCAGTGTCTCACGTTCCGGCTTTCAAGCTCTGTTACATCACTACAACTGACATCTTTGAAGAAGTCGTTGTTCCTTTCAATCACTTTGGCTACTGCATTAGCACGTTTGAAAACACTCAAGAGTCCTTTGGTTATCTCTCGGTTGGTGATTACGAGTTTCGTTTTGAATCTGACGAACATGAAGTTTTATGTCGTTTCTTAGGTATGGCACCTTCAAAAGCGACTGCTTTAGAGGCTCAATAATGCGTGAACTTGTTATTGATTTAGCGTCCGGCAAACAAGAATGGATTGATTTTGTTCCTGTCCATTCTTGGGCTTCATGTGAGCACATTCCTGACAACTTATTCGACCACCGTTTTGATTACGTCGACCACAGATTCACAACGCCTGAGGATTTCATTCCGTCGGCAGTGAAATTGGCAATGAGTGCGCCAATCTACTCACACGACCTGTCAGATTTTATTGAGCGCCCTACTTCTAACCCTTGTTTGAACTTGCCTAAATCATTACACCGTAACGGCGACTTCGCTCGACACATGACACGCGCTTACACCGACATTCTGAAAACACGCAACGCTTTGGAAGCCGTTCGCGCAGTTAACGAGGCTCACGACCGTTTGACTGAGCACGGCTACAGCTACGCGATGTCAGATGAGCAAATTACCAATCTAGCTAAGCGCAAATCACGCGACTTTTCTCGCGTATTAAGTGCGATTCCGCTTGAAGAATCACAAGCGCGTTTTGATAAAGCGTGTCAGCTTCTTGATTCATTAGGCTTGGCATTCTCACCTGAGCAAATTCAATACGCAGAAAACAACTGTGAACTTTTCGCATTGGTGAACCGTGCTCTTGATGAGCATTGGCTTGTTCGTCAACTGCGCCGTAAATGTGCTTACGAGGTTGAATGTGTTGCGCGTGATTTAGCGCTTGTTCAACGCCGTAAGCAAGTTTACTGCTCGGATTTTTCTCTAAGCCGTCAACGTGATCGCAATACGTCTAACCGCATCGCGCTAGAAAACACGATTGCTTACGATGAGTCTGACCCGTCTAACTACTTCACACTCAGTGAGTTATCCGCTAAGTCGGTTTCTAACGCTGAGATTCGCCGCGCAGAAATGTTCGTTCGTCTGCGTGGCTTTGAGGAAATCGCTCAAGAATCGAATCACGATGCGGTGTTCTTCACGGTAACGGCTCCGTCTCGTTTTCACTCTGTTTCTAAGGGTGACATCAACCCGAAATGGCTTGAGGCTGGCAAGCCTGATGCGAAAGCGGCTCACGCTTACCTTATGGGCGTTTGGGCGAATCTTCGCAAGTCGATTGATAAAAGCAAAATCAAGGTTTACGGGATGCGCATTGTCGAGCCTCACCAAGACGGCACACCGCATCACCACTTGTTGCTTTTCATGGAAAAATCCGCACGCAAGTTCGTGACGTCTGAGTTTCGTCGTCTCGCTATGGCTGACTCGCCAAACGAAAAAGGCGCAAAGAAAGCCCGTTTCAAAGCGGAAGTTATCGACTGGTCGCAAGGTTCAGCCGTTGGTTATGTCGCTAAGTACCTGAGTAAAAACATCGACGGTCAGCACATTGATTCTGACAAAGGTTCGTCTTTGTCTGGCTCGGATGCGGCGGAACGTGTCGTGACTTGGGCGCGTGTGAATCAAATTCGACAATTTCAATTTATTGGTGGTCCATCTGTCACGGTATGGCGTGAGCTTCGTCGTCTTCGTGATGAATTCAAAGAGGACGATGCTTTGTTTACAGATTTATCTCAAGACGAACACTTTCTATTAGAAAAGGTTCGCCGCTCTGCTGATGAGGGCGACTGGAAAGCGTTTTGTTACGCAATGGGCGGTGTGTTCGTTAAGCGCAAAGACCAACCAGTAAAAGCGGAATACTCCGTTTCAACTTCTATAGAAAAACTGATTGCTTCGGGCGGTGAATACTCATCGACTCGATACGGCGATATGGCTCAAGCGCGTTTGAATGGCTTGATGTTCCATAAGATTTTTATCGCGACTCGCTTCCGTACTTGGAAGACCGAGAACAAAGAGCAATTCATCCGTGCTCAACAAGGCATCATGTCTAACGTGGTCGATTACTTTGACGCGCTAGAACGTGAAAAAGAATACGAGCGTATGTATGACAACCTTTACGAACAATACGAAAAGCACCTAGCGCTCTATGACGAAATGGAAGCGCTGTTGCTCACCGACCCTCAGGAAATTAATGCGTCGTGTTGGGTGGGCGCAGCCCCGCCCGACATGATGCATTAATTTCCCTTGGACTTGTGTCAATAACTGTCATTTCAATTTTCAACTAACCAACAACGTAAAAATAAGGGCAAAACACTATGAGAATGGAAGGTTTAATTCTAGATGTTTCGGACATCGTTCAAGAAACCAAAACAGACCGTAACGGCGAACAAAAGCAAAACGGCAAGCTGCGTCTCATCACGACCAATCCAACGGACACTATTGAAGTGCGTGTTTCTCCTGAGCTTTGGGAAAACGGCAAGGCTGGCGAACTGCTCAAGCGTTGTGTGGGTAATCGCATGATGTTTGATGTGGAACACAAGAAATTCAGCTTTGGTAACGATGAGGGTAAACACGTCTCTATCGACGGTTTCCACCTCTACGCCCTACCTCAATTAAACGAAAAGTAAGGGCTAAGTCATGACCGAGACGCAATTTGCAGAGCTAATGGCTCGACTCGATAACTTTCAGTTGATGGTGTTCTTAGGCATTTGCTTCTTGTTAGTTGCGCTCGGTTGGATGGTCGGAGGGCAACGATAAATGCTGTCAATAGAGTTCATGCTCGGCTGTTTTGGGGCAGCATTTATCCTTGGCTTCTCGATTGGTTTCCACATTCTTGGATTCAAGAAAGCGGCTGAGGTTTCAACTTCTTCATAAACAACACATAGGAAATAAGACTATGGAAAAGCAAAGCAAAGTACGCGCAGCAATGGCTAAGTCTGGCGCAGTAGTAACAACAAAACGTGCGACATTTGGTGGTGCACTTCTCATGGCTGCATCTGGTGCACATGCAGCATTGCCAGATCAGGCAGCGCAAGCATTCGCTGATTTAAGCACGTACGTTACTGACATGCTCGCCTCTACTTGGACAATCGCTGTTCCACTAACGGTTGGCTTCATCGGCATCAAGCTATTCAAGAAAGGTGCAAACAAAGCAACGTAATTCTAACGATTGTTTTATACACCACCCCCACGGCTTTGTGAGTGGCATCAATACTCACTAATCAACGGATAAGGGGGCTAATGCTCCCTTTTTTTCTTGGTTTTATACAATGAATCACTATCTCCGTTTTTTTATTGCCCTTGTTATTCTGTGTGCTAGTAGTCATACGTATGCTTTAGAAGCACGTATTAGTCATATGCAAATGAGGGGTTGTGGCTCTCAAGGTGATTGGGTTGACCCTTACAAGGTGAATACTTGTTTTTTGGATACTGGATATTTCGACTCATGCACATTTGAGAAGACATCATATGCTAATGCTCGCGATCCCTATCAAACGGTTTGTGATAATGGGCTCGGTCTTTCTTATTCTGAGGTTCGTTGTCCAGAAAATAGCGAATTTGATCCCTCAACCTTACGTTGTAAATCGGTCTGTGAATATGGCGAAAACCCTGACGGTTCTTGTATGGATGCCTGTCAGTTCAAGCAATCCATTGATGACAAACAATCACTTCACTGGTCGGCTTATGTTTATGGTGAGCAAGTTACGGGGGCATGTTATGGCGATTTTGGCGCAACCCGTTGTGAACTTGAGCGTATTCCAAATGACACTACGCTTTGTACCGATGTCGACTCCGGCGAGTTCACTCAAAACACTCGATGCCACGGTAATTTTCAATTCACTGGTAATCAGTGTGAGGGTGGTACGCTGTTTTGGGGTAAAGATGGTCCTGACACTCCTATTATTCCCGATGATCCAATTCACGACCCTGACGACCCAACGAGCGACATCGAAGACCCTAGCGTACTGCCTGACGGCTCAACCAATACGGTTAACCCACCGGACACTGACGCGGAGCCAGAAGTCGAAGACCCTGACACGGATGAATCAACCGATAAGGGCGTTGTCAGTGCGATTAAAGGGCTTAACTCGGATGTGAACAAGGCACTTAACGCACTAAACTCCGACCTCAATCAATCGAGCGCTGATATTCAAAACCAAATCATTGCGCTCAATGCGTCGATGGTGACTAACACCCAAGCGATTCAAAAGCAGCAAATCAACGACAACAAGATTTACGAAAACACTAAGGCGCTGATTCAGCAAGCTAACGGTGACATCACGACGGCGGTCAATCGAAACACCAACTCTGTTGGTGAAGTGGTTAAGGGACTCGATGATTTGCAAACGACTAACGCTGATGGATTTGCAGAGCTATCGGATAAGCTCGACGACCTCAAGCCTTGTGAGCCTACCGAGGAAAACAACTATTGTGAAAACCCTCATGGTTTAGGTTCGGATTATGTCGGTGATGTGCTGACTCAAGCGGATAAAGCCGTGTCCGGTGCGATGAATTCCTACGAAAAGACCGTGACCGATGCGGCGAACGATTTGATTGAGAAGAACCTGACGGCTGAATCTGAGGGGCATATTAATGCTATATCGGATTCGTTTTTGAGTGTGTTACCTAAGCCAACGCCCTGTATGAATCTATCCTTGCCTACGCTTGGCGGTGGTCGCGCTTCTATCTCTTGTGAGTTTTCGCAGAAACTCAAAATGATCATCTCAATTCTGATTTACATCTACACGATTAAGACGCTTGTTGAAATCCTGCTGACTGAGGTCACGCCAGTACCAAGTAACAAGCCAGGTTCGGGGAGATATTACTAATGATTCAGCTATTACCAATTGTCAGCACCATTGGGACTGCGTTGCGCCTCCCTGCTCTGGTTGCCTTTATCTCTCAGATAGCGACCACGTTGTTTGGTTGGTTCTTCATTGCGAAAGCACGAAACGTCACGATTAACTTGGTCATTTTAACGTTGCTAATCGGTTTGACCGTCACCCTCACCTTGGCGATTTACACCCTTGCAATGGGTCTGTCTTATGTTGCACCTCCAATGTGGTCACAAGCGGCGGGTATGTTCATCCCTAATAACGCCGTGCCTTGTGTGAGTGCGATTTACTCTGCGCGTCTGCTGCGTTGGGTGTGGGAGTGGAAGTTCTACGCGATTGTGAGGGCGGCGTAATGGCATCGGTCTACTTTGTCACGGGTAAGCTCGGCTCAGGTAAAACACTAACGGCGGTCGGTAAGATTCGTGAGGCGTTTATGCGCGGTGTGCCTGTGGCGACAAACCTCGATATCAACTTGAAAGAAATGCTTGGACGCAACAAGCGCAATACTCGCCTTTATCGTCTTCCGGACAAGCCTCAGGTAGAAGATTTGATGGTGATTGGCTCAGCAAACAAGAGCTATGACACCAAAAAAGACGGTTTGATTGTGCTCGATGAGTGCGGAACGTGGTTTAACTCGCGCACATGGAACGACAAGAATCGACAAAAGTTAATTGATCACCTTTTGCATATTCGAAAGCTTGGATGGGATGTGATTTTCATCGTTCAAGACATTTCGATTGTTGATAAACAAGCGCGTCTTGCACTGGCTGAGCACACCGTGTTTTGTCGTCGTTTAGACCGTCTTCAAGTCCCTATCCTCTCGACTGCGGTATCTGTTCTGACGCTCGGTCAACTCAAGTTGAAAATGCCCAAGTTGCATGTTGGCATTGTGAAGTATGGTGACAACGCGAACTCGCTCACTGTCGATAAATGGATGCTCTGGGGCACGGACTTATACAGCTCTTACGACACTAAGCAGATGTTTAGAAACAACTATGAGGACGGCGTTTATTCAGTATTGCCGCCCTACTATACCCACGGACGTTACACTGTCCCGTATACGTTGAGAAATATCATGCGCATTACGAAAATCTATCTCCGCAAATACTCTCGATTCAGTGTGTTTGCGGCAGGTGTCGCCGTCTCGTTTGCGGTGTTCACCTTAGTTGGCACGCCGAACATGTCGACGGAACCCGAAACGGCTCAAACGGCGGTGCCTCGCGAGTCATTGAGTGACTTGCTCGACGGCTATCGAATCGAATCGTCAATGAATCCCCCAAACGTAGCCCCGTCTTTTGTGCTGGTTAAGGACGATGTGCGTCTGTCGTCGTCGCAACTATACGCAAAGGGCTTTACGGCTCAATCTAACGGCTCTTGCTCCATTACGGTTAGCGGCAACGGTCAATCATTCAAAGTTATGTGCTAGGGAATAAGGTGCGCTTTATGTCATGGATAATCGCAAAACTCACAGCTTTTCTTTCAGAAATACAAAAAGAATTTTATTGCGCCGGAGGCTCACTGTTTGCGCGCTCATTACTTATCATGCGCTGTGGTAAAGTTGAGAAACAAACAACGGCTTGTTCCAACTTTTCCACATCAAGCATTACCACTTTACTGCTTACGTGCGCCCTGCTCAGCTCGCCTTCTTTTGCCGCAAGCTCTGCGCCTTTTGAGGCAAAGAACACACCGATTGGAGACTTTGCATCGTGGTTCTCGGTTCACACTGGAAACACAGTTGTGCTCGGTCATGGTGTCACTGGTGAGGTCAGCTTTACCGCACCGGATTTGAAAGATGAGGACTATCCTGCCTTTTTCCTTTCGGTGCTTCGTGCGCACGGTTACGAGCTTACGCATGACCACGGCGTTTTTACCATCATTGCTGACGCTAACAAAGTGGAGACGTTCGAACCCTCACAAGTGAAGTTGTACTTCTTTGAGAATGTTCGAAATACCAAGGTCGTTGATTTGATTTCCTCGATGCTTGCTGCAACTCAGAATCAAACACTGAACAACAAAGCGATTAAGAATTACAAGGTTGAGGTGCTACCGACCACAAACAGCATTATCGTGACTGGCTCTGAGAACCAATTGAAGCACATTGATGTGCTCATCAAAGGGATTGATAGACCACAAAAGCAAGTCTTTATCGAGGCGGTGATTACCGAAACTGAGCTCGGCGATTCTCAAGAAATCGGCGTGAATATGGACTTGGCACTGAGTGAGGCTGGCTTTGTTTCGCAGCCTACCGCAATTAAGAAAGCCGTTGATAACCTGTTGTTCTATGAGGGCGGTGATTTCAATGCGCTTATCAAAGCTGTATCAAAGAATCAGAATACCAAGCTCTTATCACGCCCAAACATGTTCATTATGGACAGGGAGCGCGGTTATATCACGGTTGGTCAGAACGTACCGTTCCTCACTTCATCTGAGGTAACTGACGGCGGTAATCGAGTCCAGCAAATTGAGCGTAAGGATGTGGGCGTGTCACTTGAGGTAGTACCGCATGTAATTGGTGATCATGTTGTGTTACAGATAGTGCAAAAATCCGACTCGGTAACGGATTCCTCTATCGCATCCGACATCATCACCAATACGCGAACACTGCAAACCGTGGTCAAGGTCAAAGACCGCCAAACGATCTCTTTAGGTGGGTTGATTTCCCAAGAGCAGCGCGACTCGGTAAGCGGTGTACCTGTCTTGATGGATGTTCCGTTACTTGGTGCGTTATTCCGGTCAGAAAAGACCAATACGGTAGATAAAGAACTTAAAGTAACGATAAGAACCACGATACTTTGAGTTAAAAAGAAAAGCCGAACAATTGCTGTTCGGCTCTGCTTTAGCTGTACTGTAATACGCTCTCCAATTCTCTACACTTTATTATCGTGTCACGCTCTAATACGGTTGCGATATGTGTTTTATCATAAGAGCTTCTAGCTTCAAACCGGAGCAACGGATGGTGTCCGTTAAGTGCATTGTTTACGTATATATCTCGTTCTTGTCTCTTCTTCTGCCTATGAGATGAGTCATCCAGCTCGATGACCGCCAAGACTTTTGTATCTCTATCCGTTATCACGTAGTCCATTCTTTTAGCCCAAGTTCGAGAGTTGTCTTTAAAGTTGGTCGGTTGAACTAACGCCATCAATGAAACTTGACTATGAATCACGTACTCATCAGGTATAAGCTCCTGCAACACTTTATAGAATCTGCGCTCTGTCTTGGTGGCCAAGTATGTACTTTTCTTGTGAGGTACAGAATTATGCTTATTGCCAGTGTTCGGCAAAGGTACTTCGACTATCTTGGGGCTATTTTCTACAGCTTTTGGTTCAAAAGAATGTATGCTTTTCGGTCTTCTAACCGTTGCACCTTGCTCCCATTCGTTAAGCCTACGTTTAGGTTTCTTACCCTTCTTTGTGAATAGATACACAATACACGCTAAGGATATAAGTATCAGTAATTCATGCACTTTCCGTTCCTCACTCATAAAAAAATGAGTGCATGGTAGCATATCAATTTTGTGTGGGTGTTATTGAAATCAGCTTTATGCACTCCTACGTGGATAAGTTCGACAGTCGTTAAAGCTTTCAACTATTTTCTAAGTATCCATTTCGACTGTTAGGCTTAGTTGTAGGTGTCTCACAATGCCATTCTCAGATTTGTAATGCTTATGTCTAATATATGAACATAGAATTGGCAAAACATTTTTGCCGTAGTTTTTTTACGGCAAATGATCGGATGCTGTGGTACTATGACTACAAACAAACAAGGTGAATTGAAGAAAATGTTAGCAGACTTTTATGTAACGAACTTTAGAGGCTTTGGTAATAAACCATTTCATGTTGATCTGATTACTAAAAAAAGCTACGAGTTTAATTCTGATAGAATTGAAGATTCTATGATAAAGCACGCATTAATATATGGAAGAAATGGCAGTGGAAAGTCAAACCTCGGTCTGGCATTACTAGACCTAACCTCTCATATTAATAGCTCAGATATCAATAAATCTCTTCATTCAAATTATTTGAACGCTGATACAAGAAAAGATGATTATGCTTATTTTAAATATAAGTTTCATTTTGGAGATGATGTTGTTGAATATGATTATACAAAGAAAGAAGCAAGTAAGACTCTAACTGAAAATCTCACTATAAATGATAATGTTGTGTTAATGCTCAACAGAAAAGATGAGAAATTTTTTGTTAACCTAGCTGGTGCAGAAAACCTTAGTCGAGATGTGCTCGATACACCTATATCACTCGTTAAGTATGTAAAATCAAGTGCTGTACTTGATCCAAAAAATCATAACGCTAAAGTTTTTAAAAAATTTGTTAACTTTGTTTCTGGAATGGTTTATTTCAGAACTCTAACCGGTAATGCAGATTTCTATGGCCAAGTTTTAGATACTGATCGACTTTCAAAATCAATTATTCAAGCGGACAAGCTATCTGATTTTGAAAAATTTCTCAACAACGCAGGGATAAAGTGTAATCTAACGCTGATTGGTGAAGACAATGAACAGCGCATTGCTTTTAATTTTGCTAATAAGAAAATCCCTTTCTCCATAGCGGCCTCTACAGGAACTATGTCATTAGGTGTATTTTACTATTGGTGGTTAAAGCTAGAGTCAAATAAGCTTACATTTGCATATATTGATGAGTTTGATGCATATTACCATTTCTCTTTGGCTAAATTACTGGTTGAAAAGATCACATCTACTAATTGTCAGTCTTTGATAACTACTCACAACGTTACAGTGATGTCTAATGATCTGTTGAGACCAGATTGTTACTTTGTCATGGCTGATGAGTTGTATCCACTGTACACACTAGTCAATAAAGAACTTCGTAAAGCTCATAATCTAGAGAAGATCTTCAAAGGGCTGGATTATGATTAATGCTAAAAGTCGTATTCTGTGTGTGTTTGAAGGTGCTAAAAGAGAGGTAGGATACTTTCATAGTATGACTTCTCATTTTTTTTCAGAAAGTGACATTGTACATTGTTGCTATGGTAATGACTTATATGAATTAGCAAGGTTATTGACGCGAGATGGTAATGACCCGGATGATTTTGATATTTTTGAAGTCATCAAAGAGCACAATACAGTTAGGGAAAACGAAAAGTTATTTACTAAATATACTAGGGATGACTTTAACCAAGTTTATCTTTTTTTTGACTTCGAGTATCATGATGATAAATACAACGAAGATGATATAAAAAATCTAATTGAAATTTTCAATGAAGAAACTGAAGTCGGAAAGCTATTTATTAGTTATCCCATGGTGGAAGCAATAAGAGATATTCCTTCATATGAGCTTTTTGTTGACTATAGCATAGAATTAGATGAAGCTAAATCTAATGTATATAAGACGTCTTCTTCAGAAAAAATTCAAGACTTTGTTCATGCTAAAAAAATAACTAAAGCCCAATGGAATAGCTTGGTTATGTCAAGTGTATCCAAAGCAAATTATTTAGTAAATGCGGACAAGCACAAGGAAACCATTGTAGAGCAATCTTGTATTCTAAATTCTCAACTTACCTCAATTAATAAGAACAACCGTATTTTTGTGTTAAGTGCATACCCAATGTTTTTACACAATCAGTTTGATATTGAAAATTTTAAATAAATAAAGGCTCATTACGAGCCTTTATTTGTTACATAATTTTTTTCAAAGCCCTTGCATACTTCAGAACTCGGCCAGCAACTTCTAAATCAGTCAATGCTCCAATCTCTAATAGCGCAATACCAGTCAATATTTGTTGGGCAGTAACCAATTGTCCTGTTGGAAGTTCCAATCTGTCATAATGCATTTTAAAGTGCCCCCATTGTTCAGATGGGCTTAGCTCCCTTCCCTTTGTCATTCTCATCAGCCGTTTACACTCAGGAGGAATGGTTTTCCCCTTATCCCATTCTTTGACGGTTCTCACAGTTTTTAAACAAAGTTCAGCAGCTTGTTCGACGGATAAACCACATTCAAATTCACGAAAAATATAGTTTTTAGTCATTTCGTGATACTTCATTGAATAGTCCCTCAAAAGAGAGACATTTTATAGGACTGGCATATGCAATCGCATTCAACATAAGCAGATATAATGCGCACCAAGGAGTGAGATCTCAAAGCAATAATGTCCGGTTTTAGCTACTTTAAAATGTCCTCCTAAGATTAACAACATTGTTTGCTTTTGAGGCTTTAACCGAGGTTCCTGTGGACTTGCAATCGCTAGTTTGGTTTGTGGTTATGCTTACGAAGCAAATCAAATCTCTTATTGAAAATTGATGCGCGCTTAGTCCCCGACTTACTGGCGTGTCCTTCCGTAAGCACCTGAATCAATCTATGTATGGTGATGATGGCCAACTCACTGAATTTGCCACTCAATGGCATCACGATTACTAACTTAAGCGCTACCAAACAAAAAAGCCTTTCATACTCGCCTCGTACAACAGCAAAAATCAGCTAAACGCTCTAATCGCTCCGCAACGAAATCTGCCAAAAATCACGAGCTCAGTTGCGTTCTGAAACATTTATAAGCCCGTGGTTATATGGAGGCGAATGTACTTTTCGGGGAATTTGTAACGATAGCGTTTTCCTTTCTTCAAGTTGGACTTAACGTACCTACACACTTTTTGGTCACCACTACTGGTTACTCTTTTTATTACTGCGTTTTTACTTTTGTGCTCCATTTCTATCATGACGTCACAATAACCTTGATAGCCATCAAACTTATTGTCTACTTTCTTTTGAAGCTTAGTCTTAATCTTTTTAGCCAACAGGTTCGTTTCTGAATCGTCAGCAAAAACTGAATTACTTGCAAAGATCAATATCATTAAAGTTACAACGTATCTCATCGTTTTGGTCCGTTTATGTTGTTGATTGTTCAATGATAAGTAATTTTTCTGTAGATACGAAAATGGGACGCCACATTGCGTCCCATTTAACATGATGAAGTAACTGATATGTAATTAAGCGCGCTTCTTGCCTTTGTTTGCTTTGAAGCCCTGGTGCGGAAAAACGTTACGAATCCTCTGTTGAACTTTTTTGGGAATGCCTTTGGAAAAGCTTAAGCGCATTCCTGTTCGTTGGCTATACACCTTCATTTCACCAGTAAACGGGTTATGCTCACTAATATCCTGTAAGTTGTGTTTGAAAGAAGGAGGTAGATGCCCTTTTACGTTACTAATATGGCCATTATCGAACTTTACTTTTAACACCGGCCTATCGACTGCGATCAACCAAAAGATCACGATGGCTGCAATTAAGATTACATATAACATTTGGCACTCCCTATCCTAGCTAGATAGCAATTTACTCAAATCCTCTTTAATTGAGGTAACTTTTTGACTCGCTTTTTCACTTCTCGACGCTTCGGAAAGCAAATATTCAATTGCGTCAGATAACGTACAACCAAGTTCATTCGCTCTACTAGAAAGCTTTTCCCAAACTCGGTAATCTAAATCAATGGATTTCTTCTTTGTATGGACTTGCTCTGCATTGAAGTGACGTTTCCGTTTCGCTCGGATAGCCTGCTTGAGTTTATTATCTAACTCTTCTGACATGTGGTTTTCTATCCAAGCTAAGACAAGTGTAGGCTCGTGTTCAAGGCGTTTTAGTTCTGCGACCGCTGCATCTGCTTCGCTCGTATCAATATGTCGGGTAATCGCTTCACCATCTTTCCATTTTTTGATGAGATACTTCCATTTCCACCCACATTCTAGATTCTCAAGCTGCTGATATTTCATTTGTTCCGACCCATAAACATAACCTAGTGACAGCGTAACCCAGATGGTTTACTTGGGCAAATAAAACTCTTAGAAGTATCGATGTTGATCACTCATTTGTCTAAGTATTGTTCATTGAGAGATGAATGCCGAGAGCAAACCAAATTGGTGCTAGGGTGTTATAGTCCGTTTCGTTATAATGTCGGCAAGATTGAATTACGATGAATTTTAATGAACCAACTTAATTGGCAAGACGTAACACCTTCACTTGAGCAGTACGAAGCACTTTTAAAGTCTGCACCTTCGTTACCAAAGAAGTCTTTTACTGATCTCCAACCGAGAATGTCGGCAACGATATCTCGTTTTTCAAAAATTTCCGGATTGACGCGAGTACTACTCATTAACTGCGTAGATAATTCTGTATATAGAGAGTTCATCAGTAAAGCTCTTCAGAGCCAGTCTAACGCTGCGATAGTTTTTTCGGAATCACTTGATGCCAAACGTTTATTTGACCGTTACAGTGTTGATGTAAGTGGTGATATTGCCTTCCAACCTGGTTTAATTTCACAGGCAGATAACGGTTACTTAATTGTACCGGCTAATCTAATTTTGGCTAACCCAGGGCTTTGGCCAAATATAAAGTCTGCAATTCAACAAAACCTTATCGAGCCACTGAACCTAAGCCCTACTCGTTTACCTACTTCAGTACCGCAAGCTAAAGCTTATGATGTAAAACTGATTGTAACAGGAGAAAGAAGTCAGTTAGCAGAGCTAGAATACATCGATGAAGACTTCTGTTCTGGCTTTGCCATGTATACGGAAGTTGAAGAAGATATTCATCTGTCAGAGCAGAATTTGACAGATTACTTTGGTTTAGTGAACTGGATATGTTCTCAATATCAGCTGCCTCACTTAACTGAATGTGGTTTTAGAAGATTGTTGCTGGCCGGTATGAGATTTACTGAAGATCAACATTATCTGCCTTTAGGAGTAATGTGGCACTCTCAACTTCTAACGCTTGCTAGCCAGTTCAGTGATGGCCACGCATTAGATTACAAGTCGTTAGATAAAGCGATTGACGATAAGTATTACCGAGAATCTTACCTTCCTCAGCGTGCCGTGTACGATATTTTAGATGGACAAGTCATCATTGAGACAACTGGGGAACAAGTTGGTCAAATCAATGGCCTAACCGTTATTGATATGGCTGGGCACCCTGTCAGCTATGGTGAGCCTGCGCGAATATCTTGTGTAATTCATTTTGGTGATGGCGATGTTTCCGATGTTGAGCGCAAAGCTGAGCTTGGAGGCAATCTACATGCAAAAGGCATGATGATTATGCAAGCTTTCTTGAGCTCTGCTCTGAAACTGGATGAACCACTGCCTTACTCAGCCTCCATCGTATTTGAACAGTCTTATAGTGAAGTTGATGGTGACAGCGCATCTCTTGCAGAACTTTGTTGCTTGGTAAGTGCTTTATCTGAATCTCCAATTAATCAACAAGTTGCGGTTACAGGGGCTGTTGATCAGTTTGGTCGAGTGCAAGCCGTTGGTGGCTTGAACGAAAAAATTGAAGGTTTTTATCAGGTTTGTAAACATCAAGGTTTTACAGGAAATCAAGGTGTTGTGATGCCAAAATCAAACCTTAAACACCTTGCATTACATAAAGATGTAATAGAAAGCATTAAAAATGGTGAGTTCCATATTTGGTCCGTTTCTACCGTAGATGAAGCTATTCCGATTGTAATGAATAAACCTTTTAGAGGTGAAGACGATAGCATTATTGGCAAAATAGCGGAACGTATTGAAAACTTTGAAAGACATGAGCATCCAGAAGGAATTGTGCAGCGCATCAAAAACTGGTTTGTCTAGTACTGATCGGAGTTGTTTAGCGTACACGTGTTCACTAAGATGCAGCTATCAAAAATTGGAGTAATTGATAATGCAAAACAAACGTGATTCTTATAACCGTGACGATCTACTTGCTTCTAGCCAAGGCGAACTGTTTGGGCCTGGTTACCCTCAGCTTCCTGCGCCAAACATGCTAATGATGGATCGTGTTACTAAAATGTCTGAGACTGAAGGCGATTTTGGTAAAGGTTTGATCTTGGCGGAATTGGATATTACTCCAGATTTGTGGTTCTTTGACTGCCACTTCCCTGGCGACCCTGTAATGCCGGGTTGTCTTGGCCTTGATGCGATGTGGCAACTTGTTGGTTTCTTCCTTGGCTGGGTTGGTGGCAAAGGAAAAGGTCGTGCTCTGGGTGTTGGCGAAGTGAAGTTTACAGGTCAGATCCTGCCAACAGCGAAAAAAGTGACGTACGAAATCCACATGAAACGCGTTGTAAACCGTAAGCTTGTGATGGGTTTGGCTGACGGTCGTGTATGTGTGGACGGCAAAGAAATCTACGTAGCAAAAGATTTGAAAGTTGGCTTGTTCCAAGATACTTCAAGCTTCTAATCACGATTTTAATCGATTTATTAAGGCTCCTATTTAGGAGCCTTTTTGTTATCGAGTGTTAACCTACTTCCCTATGTCCCTATAATGTAGAAAAGGCTCCGTAGAGCCCTTTCGAATCCTTCTTTTTGTATGTGGAGAGTTTATTTGTAGAGACCAGATTGTCTTTCATCTCTGGCATCACGCCAACCACCTAACCAATACGACCGAGCATCAACTTGTTGATATGGGCAAGCCTCTTGAGACCTTCCATTCAACCCAGCTTTGTAGCCTTGAGATTGAGCTCGTTCTAGGCGATCACGCTTTTGTCTCTTCATAGTTAATTCCTCATACAGGTCCATTTACTAACGTACAGCTGTTATTGTGAAACTTTGATGGAGTTTTTATGACTCCACTTATAAGAATCGATCAAAGTAGGCAATTTCTCAAGGCATAAAAAAAGCAGAGACTCAAATGTGTGAGCCTCTGCTTGATTTAAAAATTACTGACGATTTTTAACTATTTTCTACGGAACCCAAACAATCCAAGCATGGTCAAAGCTAACCAACCAAGACCTGCACCTTGACGCTCTGTCGTTGTTGAGTCAATGCTTCGAGATACGATGTCGTCCTTAGTTGCGTCAGCAATAGGTACTAGTTTGACTGCTACAATTTGCTCTTCAGATCTACATGTCGCATTGTTTGCTGTTGTGCTATAACCACCTGCACATTTCATAGCTGTACCAGAGATCACACCTGCATCATTGATATCAGTTGCGTCGATAATACGGAACTGATTGTTTTGTTCAGAGTAATCACCACCATTAGTCAAACTGTCTAGGAACCAAGCTTTTCCATTGAATAAGGTTGCAGCACGTTCACTAGTCTCGCCACCTACGCTATATGGATAGATAAAACCGCGCTTACGACGTGGCTTGCCATCGTCTTCACGAGTCGTTTCCGCATCAAGTTGCCCGACGATTTCATTGTAAGAGTTGATACCGCCCATCTTACCGCCCGCACCGCTAAAGAAAATGCCAGTAGTTGGGTAAAAAGCGCTAATAGAATCCTTACGAACATCATCTACGATAAAGAGACGATTCGGAGCAGAGCCCGTTGGCATTAAGTATCCGCCCGAACGTTTTGCTTCACCAATAGCAACAAAATTAGAGTTAACGTCGGTTAATCGTGAGTTTGTATGAACCGTATCATCACCTTCGCGCTGTCTAGCTCCTACAACAACTTTGTTTTTCCAAGTTGCGTTTTCAACGCTACCTTCGGCTTCTAGAGTTCCGACAAAAACAGTCGCATTCAGGTAGTTATCATCACTGTAAGTGTTGTAACCTACGCCATAGACCGTAGTTCCATCAGTGACAAGGTCACGCATGCTCCCTTGAGCTAACCTTTCTCCATCTTTAGATGTGCCACTTGGCCAAGCCAATTCACTGACGGTTCCGCTTTGATCCCAAATCGCTGCTTTTGATGTGTGGTGAGATCCATTGGTATTGCTTGCTGTTCGAGAAACACTGCCAACAGTAAAAATGCCGTCTGTGCTCCAAGCATGGCTTTGCACAACACTTGCGTCACTATCGCCAGTAAGAATATTTGGCTCTACTGGTGCAACTACGGTATTTCGTGTTTCTAATGTAGAAGCATTTTCTGTGCTAACTTTACTCTGATTACCGACAGCTGCACCATCCTCGGTAAGCTGGTTGATAACATTGTTATATTCATTTTTATAAGCAGCAGAATCTTCTTCTATGAACGCTAACGCATTAGAAGTAAAGTCTTTACTACGTTCTTTATTCCACGGCGTCCAGTTTACTGAAGCCCAAGAGTCACAGGTGGAATAGCGAAGCTGGTTGTAACAGTAACGCTCAAAGTCTTTGAGTTCTTGGATGTAGTAAAAGCCAGCGTCTAATCCGAATGGGATTTCTTCACGATAGCTGTTCCCATCCACGGCTTGTGTCGCTGAAATCGGTGTAGTGCGAGTTTCCATTGCAAGTTTAAACTGCTCTGGCGTGCAGTTTGCTGCTGCATCAAAGCAGCCTAAAGCGAAAGGTGAACCTGTTGAAGGATCTGTACCTGCATCGCCCTGTTGAATTGCAACCCCGTAAGCCGTTTGGTAGTCACCGTTTGAACCATGATCCTGAGGTGAAACCTCAACAACTTGATACAATGCCGCCTGTGCGTTCATTGTGGTACCAACCATCATTGCAATGGCGGTCAATTTGAATTTATTACTACAATTCATTGAATTCTTAACTATCCTGTTGCATTGCTTCGAGTTCTTCCCATCTCTCGAATGCGATTTCCAACTCCTGCTCTAGTGCAGCAAGCTGTTCCAATACCGGCTGAGTTTGCTCTACAGGTTTAGCAAAGAACTCTGGATCGTTCACTTGCTCCTGAAGGCTCTCGATATCCGACTCTAATTGTTCAAGTTTAGCTGGTAGAGCCTCTAATTCTCTTTGCAGCTTATACGATAACTTCTTCGAATTGTTCTTAGGTTGCGTAGTTTTGGGAGTTTCCTCAACCACTTTCTCTTTCTTCGTTGCTTTTTCAACCTGGCTGCGCGAAGCAAGAACTTGGTCACGCTGCTGTTTAGCATCATGATAACCACCAACGAACTCTTCGATTATACCGTTACCCTCAAAAATCCAGCTGGTTGTTACTGTGTTGTCTACGAACTCACGGTCGTGACTCACTAACAATAATGTACCCTGATAATTGGCAAGCATTTCTTCTAAAAGTTCCAACGTTTCGATATCCAAATCGTTAGTTGGTTCATCAAGAATAAGTAAGTTGTTTGGTTTCAACAAGATACGGGCTAGCAATAATCGGTTTTTCTCACCACCGGAAAGTGCCTTAACCGGGGTTCTGGCGCGCTTAGGTGCAAATAAGAAGTCTTGAAGATAACTCAGCGCATGACGCTGACGTCCCCCAACCATTACTTCTTGTTTCCCATCCGCTAAGTTATCGATCACTGTCTTTTCTGGATCCAAAATCTCTCGGTACTGATCAAAGTACGCGACTTCTAATTTTGTTCCGCAGTGTAAACGACCAGACTGCGCTTCCAATTGCCCTAGTAGCAATTTAAGTACCGTACTCTTACCGCAGCCATTTGGTCCGATAAGTGCAATACGGTCACCACGCATGATGTTAAAGCTAAAGTCGTCGACAATTGTCTTGCCTTCGTAAGCAAAAGATACATTTTCTGCTTCAAATACAATCTTACCTGAACGAGAAGCATCATCGATATTTAGGTTAACTTTACCTTGAACTTCACGGCGGTCACGACGCTCTTCACGAAGTTTTTTAAGGGCTCGAACACGGCCTTCATTACGAGTACGACGTGCTTTAATGCCTTGACGAATCCACACTTCTTCCTGAGCTAGTTTCTTATCGAACTCAGCATTTTGCATTTCTTCGACGCGAAGCATTTCTTCTTTGTCATTCAAATACTGTTCGTAATTACCAGGGAAAGAAGCTAATTGACCGCGATCTAAGTCAACGATGCGTGTCGCCATCGACTTGATGAATGCACGGTCGTGAGAAATAAAGATGATCGAGCCTTTGAAGTCTTTTAAGAAGTTCTCTAACCATTCGATCGTTGTCACATCGAGATGGTTTGTTGGTTCATCAAGAAGCAATACATCAGGATCACAAACCAGCGCACGAGCTAAAGCAGCTTTACGTTGCCAGCCACCGGATAGATCGGTCAGTTTGGTTTCTGGGCTTAGTTTTAAAGCGCCAAGTACGTTCTTAACACGGTCATCAAAGCGCCAAGCATTAGAATGATCAAGTTGCTCTTGAACTTTCGCCAAACGGTTAATGTTCTTCTCACTTGGGTCTTGAGCAACAAGATCGAGAAGATCGTGATAGATCTTCAATTGTTCGCCGATTTCAGCCAAACCGCCAGATACGTATTCGTAAACCGTACCCTCTTGATTGCGCGGTGGATCTTGTTCAAGCCGAGAAACTACTACGTCTTGAGTTATTTGAATCTTGCCATCATCCAACAAAATGTCGCCGGCAAGCACTTTCATTAACGTGGACTTACCTGCTCCGTTACGACCAACTAAACAAACGCGTTCGTTCTCTTGAAGAGCGAACTCCGCTTTGTCTAGCAATGGGTGGTCACCAAATGCAAGTTGTGCGTTATGAATGGTAAGTAATGCCATTATTATCCAACCAATGTGTGAGTTGTTCTAAGTCAAACGGCCAGTTCAACTCAGAATCTTGATATTTTAATACGGGTATTGTGACGCCGTAACGAGAAAATAGTACATCATCGAACGCAATATCGATGATATCTGTTTGCTCGGCCAAACCGACTTGGTCTACTAGAGCAAATGCCATCTCACAAAGATGGCATCCCTCCGTGCTATACAATATCAGCACGTATTAATCCTTTTGTTTGTACTACGCGTGTGTTACTAGCCAACAGTTATGAATCTGTTTATTACGCGCAAAATCTAATGGTAACGTTTGAGAAGAAATATTCTGAGCCTTCAAACCCAATTCAGCGAGTGATTCTTCATCCATCTTGAAATGACGTTTGTTATTTGAAAATACGATTGTGCCTTCACTTCTCAGTAAACGTTTGAGGTTCTTCATTAGCTTAATGTGGTCACGTTGTACATCGAATGATGTTTCCATACGCTTAGAGTTAGAGAACGTAGGTGGGTCAATAAAGATCAAGTCGTACTCACCTTTTGCGTTTTCTAGCCATTGCAAACAGTCCGCTTGTTCATATTTATGTTGGCGCCCTACACAGCCATTAAGCTGCATATTGTCTTTCGCCCAGTTCAAGTAGGTGTTTGACATATCGACAGTTGTAGTGGAACGCGCACCACCAACTGCAGCGTGCACTGTTGCACTACCAGTGTAAGCAAACAAGTTAAGGAAATCTTTACCCTGTGCCATTTCACCAAGACGACGACGAGTGATCTTATGATCCAAGAACAGGCCTGTGTCTAGGTAGTCATGAAGGTTCACGATCAGCTTCACACCGTACTCGTTTACTTCGAGCGTCTCTGATACCTGACCTAATTTTTGGTACTGGCTTCGACCTTTCTGCTTCTCACGAACTTTCAGTACAACTTTGTTCGCTTCGACACCGGTCACCTGAATCGTCGCACGGATAATGTCCGTTAGACGACGCTTGGCTTTTTCTTCAGGGATGTTCTTAGGTGCTGCGTACTCTTGAATCACAATTTGATCGCCGTACACGTCGATCGCTACGTTGTATTCTGGAAGGTCTGCATCGTAGATACGATAGCAGTCTAGTTTCTCTTTACGCGCCCACTTGCCAATCTTGCCAATGTTTTTCTTCAAACGGTTTGAGAAGTCTGGTGCGATTTGAACGTTAGTATCTGCACCTTTCACTTCATCAGCGCTGCGCTCGGCAATGCTGTAGTTCTTTTGGTGACACGGTAACGCACCATTGTTCAATTTAAACTGTTTATCAGCGCGCATACGAAGGCAACTCAAGAGCTCGTCTGAGCTAGAGAAGATAGATGCTTTACATCCGCCAAACTCAGATTTTAGCTGTCCACCGAACGCGGTATAGAGCGCAATCAGCCCCGGCTCAGTTCCTAGACGCTCACCGTAAGGTGGGTTTGAAACGATAACACCGTGTTCAAATCCTGCGGGACGAGTAATAGTTGCAGCATCACCTTGCGCAAACTCAATCAACTCTTCAACACCTGCTCTGCGGGCGTTTTCTTGAGCGACTTTTAATACTTTGGGGTCGTTATCGAATCCAAAAAACTTAGCGTCAACTTTCTTGACACCTCGTCTAGCTTGAACATTAGCCTCTGATTTAATCTCAGCCCAGGTCTCCGGTTCAAAGTCTTCCAAAACTTCGAAGCCCCATTGTTTGCGCTTAACGCCAGGTGCCATGTTGGCTGCCATCATTGCCGCTTCAATAAGCAAAGTACCAGAACCACACATTGGATCGAGTAATGGTTGATGCCCATCCCAGCCACAACGCATGATAATCGCAGAAGCAAGCGTTTCACGTAATGGCGCACGACCCGATTCTGGTCGATAACCACGCTGATGAAGACCACTACCTACCATGTCTACCCCAAGCAACGCTTTATCTTTATGCAAACGAACGTGAATACGAATATCTGGGCGTTCTTTGCTGATATTAGGACGTGGCAAGCCTTTGTTCTCAAAGCAATCTACGATGCCATCTTTGACCTTCATAGCTCCGTATTGGCTATTTCTAATCTCACGGTTTGTGCCGTTAAAGTCCACAACAAAGCGTTTAGAGCTATGAAATTGGTTAACCCAGTTAATAGTGGAAGTGGATAGATACAAGTCCATGTCGTTGTTACACGTGAACTCAGATAAAACACGTACAAATCGAGACGCTAAACGGCTCCACAAACAACAGCGATAAACCTGTTCGTTTGTCGCTTTAAATTTTACGCCTGCCTGTACTGGTTTCGCATTTTCAATGCCTAGTTTAGTCAGTTCTTCAACAAGCAAATTTTCCATGCCATTTGAAGTTACCGCGAGATATTGATTCATAGTGTTCTTTCGCTGATAAAAAATGGCTTCAATTATACCTGACTTTACGATCAATGCCTCGTTTTTAAAGGTATTTTCCCACCCGTTAGTTCAAATCATCACCACTCAAATGATCTAAAACTTTCAACATCTTTAGTTTGAATGTTTTTCATTCATGAACGTATTTTGTTTCCTTTAGAAGAAGTGAATACTTATTTACATGCATTTTGGTATATACCAGTCTGGATTGGTTGATGTAAATTACTTACAAATACCCTTTATAGGGGAATAAATAGGGTTGTTTTAGGCGCTAGGTTGCCTAATTAAAGGAGTAATCAAATTGAAATAAGTAAAATAAAAGTGACCAGCTTCATGTTTGCATGCATAGAAAACAAACAGTTTCATGGTCTTTCGGATTGGAGTGTCAGAGGAAAGGACAAAAAAAATCGACCCAATAAGGTCGATTAAGGCAAACAAAGGAACGAAATAAAGAAAAATTAAACAGCTTTAACCCACCATTGCCATAGGGGTCATTGCAAAGAGGTGGTTTGCACAAGCCATGCGATCATGCATTACTTTAATCGGCTGCCCAAATTGAAGCGCCTTATTGCCATCAAGAACAAAGGCTTCTTGGTTAACATAAGCACATAAGCTCGATGTTTCGCCTGGTTCTAGAACGATGAACATACCATCAGAATATTGATTTGTGAGAAAGACCATGTCCCCTTCTTGAGGTTCATAATCAGAGGACTGTGCATCGAAGAACCAGCTCTTAGGCTGTACAGGTTTATGAAAACGCTTTGCAGCAACACAATACAGTGTTAATTCAGCTTGGCGATATTCACTGATATCGAGACAGCGAATGCGCTCATTAAACGTTTGAAATGCGCTGGCGTCATCAACGGTAAATTCACTGTTTGAGAAGGCACAGTTAACCAACAATTTTCGGGATAGATTGGTTTGGAAAATCATTTCCTCCCCCAGATCCAGCATTAAGCAAGCTTTTTGCTCGTCAAAATACCAATTCCATTTGTCGCTGGGTTTAAGCATTATTCCGTTCTCTCTTGACTAGTTAAATCAGTGGTAAAGAGGTAAGACGCTTAATTACCTACTCGTGATTTTTAAATTCTACAAACGAACGGATAAAAAAAAAGAGGAAACAAAGTCCTCTTTTTTATGTAACAGGTACTGATTTTTCAGTAGTTTTTGATGTATATGTTAAAGATTCTTAACAATATCACGTACGAGACCTGGGCCGTGGTAAATAAAGCCAGTGTAGACTTGAACAAGTTTAGCGCCTGCCATGATCTTTTCTTTGGCTGCAACATAGGAATCTACACCACCAACACCGATAATTGGAAGTTTGTCTCCAAGCTCTTCATGAAGCTTACGTACGACCTCCGTAGAGCGTGATTGCACAGGGCGACCACTCAAGCCACCTGCCTCATTGGCGTGTCTCATCCCTTCTACGATCGTGCGATCCAAAGTTGTGTTAGTCGCGATCACACCATCTATATTGTTTTTCAATAAAGAATCGCAGATTTGGCAGATTTCATCGTCACTTAAATCTGGCGCAATCTTTAATGCTAACGGGACATACTTGTTGTACTTCTCTGATAACTCCGCTTGTTTCGCTTTTAATTCGGAAAGCAGTTCATCAAGCGCTTCACCATATTGAAGTGAACGAAGACCTGGAGTGTTTGGCGATGAGATGTTTACTGCAATATAGCCAGCATACTCATACACTTTTTCCATACAAATCAGGTAGTCCTCTGCCCCTTTCTCAATTGGCGTATCTTTATTTTTACCGATATTAATTCCGAGAACACAATTGAATTTTGCTCGTTTAACATTCTCGATCAAATTATCAACGCCTAGGTTATTAAAGCCCATGCGGTTGATGATCCCTTCTGCTTCCACTAAACGGAATAAGCGTGGTTTATCATTACCTGGTTGTGGTCGTGGCGTTACAGTGCCGACTTCGACAAAGCCAAAGCCCATGGCATCAAATGCTTCAATACATTCGCCGTTTTTATCTAAACCAGCCGCAAGACCAACAGGGTTACGGAATGTTAGACCCATACACTCAACTGGACGAGTTGGTAACTGTTGGCGGTAAAAGAGATCAAGTGGTGTGCCGTTAAAGCGTTGGAAGTTCTTGATTGCAAGATCATGTGCCTTCTCGGCATCGAGTTGGAAAAAGCCAGTTCTGGCTAGACGGTAAAGCATTGTGCCTCCGAAAGAAAAAAGCCCCGTATAAACGGGACAATATTATTTACCGTTTTTCATCGTAATTCAATGAAAATGAACGTAATAAGTAAAAACCTATATCTTTATAAGATTTTTAAATATAAAACAAACAATTACAATCAAGTTTCTGCGATAAAAATCGTAACTAACCGCTTAAAAGCAATCGATTTCACTCTGTTTTAATTTCAATTCAATGTGACAATGTAACTATTTTCGTTCCAAATGTGAATAATAGATAATAAAAAGCCCCGTTAAATAACGAGGCTTTTACTTATGACTTGATTATTCCACTACTCTTTCGATGAGCAGTTGAGGTTTAAAAGTACTAGCTCTCGAAGTGCTACAGAGAACTTAGCAAATTCGTGTACTGAGCCAACTTTGAACTCGTTTAAGATACTCTCCCAGCGGTGCAACGATTGCTCGTTAGTTTCAATCCAATCTTCTAACGCAGCCATCACGTCAAGCTCTTCGGTTGAGCAGCCACAAGTCAGTACCTGAGCGGTAAGTTGACGTTGTTGCCAGTCCAGATCTTCACGGAATGCCGCTCTTGCAAGTGCTTGCCAGTTGTTATCAACGGCTTGGCTATTAATTTGCTTCAAGAACCAATGCAACGATAAACGGTCACCCAAGTTAAAGTAGAGTTTCGATGCTTGCTCAACCGTTTTACCTGTTTCACTTGCTACTGATGAAATATCCAGTGCAGATTGTAAGCTTGATAAGCGGGCAACTTGGTGAGCGAGTTTCTCTTCAACCCCTTTCTCTATCCAACCTTGAGCCAAGTCATTGTGTTCTTCAACTTCAGACTCAACTAACATAGTGTCTAGGGTTTCAGTGATAACATTGACATCTTGCTTGTAGATAGCAATCAACTCACCGACCGTGCATTTGCCGCTACGGTTACGAAGCAACCAGCGTGCAATTCGACGCAGTGCTCGGCGCACGTAAAACATAATTTCGTATTGAGCTTGCGCTGTCGCAACGTTATCAAGTTTGCGAGTTTGCTTGAGGATTGCTTCTAAATCAAAGATTTCTCTAGCTGCACTGTAAGCGTTGGCAATATCGACAACACTTGCACCAGTTTCTTCTTGCAAACGAGTAACGAAGTTACAGCCCATTTCATTAACCATCTGGTTAGCCAATGCTGTAGCGATAATTTCAGCTCGCAGTGGGTGATTAACCATTTGATCTTTATAGTTACGTCGTAACGCACTTGGGAAATATTCAACAAGTTGTTTTGCATGGAATTCATCATTTGCGATTTCATCCGTAACAAGTTGCTGTTTAAGTACCATTTTACCGTAGGCAACTAACACTGATAGCTCAGGGCGAGTCAGACCTAGTCCCTGTTTTTCACGCTCGATTAGCGTTTCATCATCAGGGATGTATTCGAGAGCACGATCCAAGTACCCTGCTTTCTCCATAGTGTGGATGAATCGAATTTGCTCCTTAACAATGCCAACACCTTGCTGTTCAGTAACAGAGATCGACTCCGACTGACGGTAAGCATCATCCAAGACAATTTCACCCACTTCGTCTTCCATAGACTCTAGAATTTGGTTACGTTGCTTAACCGTAAGATCGCCATTTGAAACCAGTCCATTGAGGAAGATCTTGATGTTGACTTCATTATCCGAACAGTCAACGCCACCTACGTTATCAACGAAGTCCGTGTTCACTCGACCGCCAGTTAGTGCGTATTCGATACGACCAAGCTGAGTCATACCCAGGTTACCACCTTCGCCAACCACTTTGGCTCTTAAGTCACGGCCGTCAATGCGCAGCATGTCGTTAGCACGGTCACCAACATCTGTATGAGTTTCTGTCGATGATTTAACGTAAGTGCCGATACCACCATTCCAAAGAAGATCGACTTTCATTTTCAAGATCATCTTTATCAGATCGTTAGGCGCTAAAGATGCTTTCTTCGTACCTAACATTTTCTGAATTTCTGGCGTCAACTGGATCGATTTTGATCGACGAGAGAAGATGCCACCACCTTGAGAGATCAAGTCTTTGTTGTAATCTTCCCAGCTTGATCTTGGCAGATTAAACAAGCGGTTACGCTCTTCCCAGCTGCTGGCTGAATCTGGATTTGGATCAATAAAGATATGCATGTGGTTAAACGCAGCTTGCAATCGAATATGCTTCGATAACAGCATACCGTTACCGAACACGTCACCTGCCATATCACCTACACCGATTGCAGTAAAATCAGTGGTCTGACAGTTGATGCCCATTTCACGGAAGTGACGTTTAACAGATTCCCAACCACCTTTTGCGGTGATACCCATTGCTTTGTGATCGTAACCGTTTGAACCACCTGAAGCGAATGCGTCACCTAGCCAGAAGTTGTATTCTGCAGAAACAGAGTTTGCCAAATCTGAGAAGGTTGCTGTGCCTTTATCGGCAGCCACTACTAGATATGGGTCATCTTCATCGTGACGAACAACGTTTTGTGGTGGTACCACCTCTCCTTCAATGATGTTATCTGACACATCTAGCAGTGCACGGATAAAGCGTTTGTAACAACGCTGACCTTCCGCAAAAATTTCATCACGAGTGGTGAGAGATGGCTGGCGTTTACAAACGAAGCCGCCTTTTGCACCAACTGGTACAATTACAGTGTTCTTAACCTGTTGCGCTTTTACTAAGCCAAGAATCTCCGTACGGAAGTCTTCTTGACGATCTGACCAACGCAAACCACCACGAGCCACTTTTCCACCACGAAGGTGAACACCTTCAATATCTGGTGCGTAAACAAAGATCTCGAATGCAGGTACAGGCTGCGGAATCTCAGGAATATCGCTTGGCTTCATTTTCAAAGATAACCAAGGCTTAGGCTGCTTATTCTCGTCTACTTGGTAGTAGTTGGTACGAAGCGTCGCCATGATCATTTCAATATAACGACGAATAATACGATCATCATCCAAGCTCTCTACACGATCCAACTGCTCTGTTAGCTTTTTAATTAGATCGTTTTGGCCTTTCTCGCTGCCTTTGTGTTTCGGATCAAATCGCTTGGTGAACAGCTTGACTAGACCTGTCGCTAAGTCTGGGTAGTGGCTTAGCGTGTCTTCGATGTACTGCTGACTGAATGGGAAGCCGACTTGGCGCATGTATCGTGCGTAAGCGCGAAGAATGGAAATCTCACGGCCAGATAAAGACGCACCTAATAACAATCGGTTGAAACCATCACTTTCAAGATTACCCGCCCAAATGGCAGCAAATGCTTGTTGGAAACGATCACGAGCTTCACGAAGGTCAACGGTTTTCTCGCTCTTATGCAGCATAGAGAAGTCAAGGATCCAGAAAGTCTGACCGTTGTTTTTCTCGATCTCATATGGCGATTCGCCAATCACACGCAAACCAAGGTTTTCCAACATCGGCATTACGTCAGAAAGGTGAATTGGTTCATCGCGATGATATAACTTTAAGCGGACAGCTTTGGAATCTGCACCCTCTTCTTGAGGTCGGTAGAACAACATACCAAGTTTATTATCATCACTTAACGCTTCTAAGCGCTCGATATCTGCAACCGCAGAACCTGGCATCATGTCCTCTTTGTATGAGCGAGGGAACGCACTCATATATTCTTTTGAAAGAGGAAGGCCTTTACTTTCACCAAAGTTAGCAATGATGGATTCTTTTAGTCTGTCATCCCAAGAGGTAGAAACTTCCATTAGATTTTGCTCGATCTTTTTCACGTCTACGTCAATGTTGTTATTGTCTACACGAACAATGTAATGTGTTCTCGCTAGTGGGCTTTCTGAGAAGTACGTTGTAAATTCAACCTCTTGCTCGCAACCAAAGTACTGCTTAAGAATGCGTTGAGTTTGACGACGCAATTCTGTGTTGTAACGATCTTTAGTGACATAAACCATGCAACTGAAGAAACGACCAAATGGGTCTTTACGAACAAACAAACGCAGCAAGTCACGATCTTGCATTTGTACAACACCCATTCCCACCTCAAGCAGCTCTTCTTCATTAGCTTGAAGCAACTCGTCGCGTGGGTAGTTTTCTAAGATATTGTGCAATGCTTTGTATGAGTATGATCCGTGACGGTATCCACTTGCTTCAAGGATACGGTCAACTTTTTCACGGATCAAAGGAATACTTTGTACCGCTTGGTTGTAAACGGCGGAGGTATATAAACCAGTAAAGCGATGCTCACCTATTACTTTACCGTTTTCATCAAACTTCTTAATACCGATGTAATCAGTATAAGCTGGACGGTGGATACGAGATGCTTTGTTACCTTTGGTGATGATCAGAGCGTATGGTTTTTTCGCTTCTAATCGCGCTGAATCTGATAATTCAGAGAGCTTGACGCTACGCACGCGCTTGTCATCAGCAAACAGACCTAGTCCTTTTTCTTTAGCAGGAACAAGTTCGGTATCACCATTGACCTCTTTTAAGTCATAATCTTTATAACCCATAAAGGTAAAGTTATGATCTTCTAGCCAACGAAGAAATGCGATCGTTTCATCCATACGATCAGTTTGGATAGAAACACGATCTTTATTTTTCTCAAGTTCATCAGTAACAAACTTAAGCTTATCAACCATCTGCTTCCAGTCATCAACGACTAAGCGAGTATCAGATAGAATTCTTAACAGCTCTTCTTTAAGCGCTTGCATCTCGTCTTTACTAGTAAGGCGGTCTACCTCTATGTGGAAAAGTGATTGAAGAACACCACCCTCACCGTTTACGTCTGTAACTTGGCCTTTTTTATCACGCTGAATCTGTGTTGGGTTATTCAACATTAGGTGACAAACAAGATCCAAACGTGCTAAAGCCATTTTGACTGAGTCCACTAAGAATGGACTATCTGGAACAACAATTTCTACGATTGTGTGTGTGGATTGCCAGCCTTGACGACTTACGGTCGGGTTAAATACTCGAACCGAAATCTCTTCTGGTTTTTTTTCATTGATATGGTGCCAAAGGCTAACGACAGCACCATAAAGGTCGGATTCGTTTCGCTGAATTAGATCATCATCAGCAATGTTACTGAATAAGTGTTGAGCAAGTTTAGTTACAAGCGTTTGGTGAGAAAGCTCGAGTTTGTCTTGAATCAGTTGGTAAACCTTTTCAAGCAGAACCGGCACTACATTTTCACGCGCGGTCATATTCACACTCCACATTAGAATTGTTGTTTTGTAGGGGGACTTAGTAGCTAGGTTGTTACCTTAGAAACTAAGCATAGGTAATGCATGTGCCCATTGTAAAAGCATAATTACAAATGTTTAACAACTAATCGTAGTGGTAAGAGGTGAAATGTCCGATTCTGTGACTAAGATTCCTATTTAACTCTCTGCAAATACAATACATCACAGAGTTTCTAACTTAAGAAACTTATTATTTTGGTCAGTTGTTAGTCTAAACTGGCCTCTAACGCCCAATTGACTAAGAAATGGTCTAAATCTCGCGGCGGGTAACTGCAAACGCAAACCGTTGTGTGTGACAACTTGAACAACACTTGCCGCACCAGAATAATGAGATAAAAACGTTTGATATGAAATGTTGAGATTGAAGTAGTAATAGTTCATGAAGTGAAAACTAAGTGACATAAACAAATAAGGTGGCCTTAATGACCACCCTATTGTGTTGTTTACTATTCGTCTAGTGCTTTAGTCACTTTTTCGAATAGATCTTTAGCAAGATTATCCATTGCTTTGAGCTTTTCAAGTTCTGCACGAATCATTGCTTGGCGAGCTTCATCGTATTTACGGAACTTAAGCAAAGGATCAATCATTCGAGAAGCTACTTGTGGGTTCGAATCATTTAGTTGGCGAAGAATTTCACCGGCAAACTGGTAACCTACACCGGATTTATCATGGAAACGTACAGGGTTCGCACTTAAGAACGAGCCAATTAAGCTGCGCGTACGGTTCGGATTTTTCAAACTAAATGCTTCGTGGTTCATGGTTGCTTTTACTTTTTCAAGAGCATCCTCTGCAGGATTGCTACCTTGCAGTGCAAACCACTTATCCATAACCAAACCATCGTGCTTCCATTTATCGCTGTAATCAGCCATAAGTGCTTCACGACACTCGAGCTGAGCGTTATTTGCAGCACTCATCGCAGCAATCGTATCTGTCATGTTATTTGCAGATGCGTATTGTGCGTTGACTAAATCATTACCTTTTGCCGTATGTGCTAGGTATTGTAGGCAACGGTTACGTAAAGCACGCTTGCCAATAGCAGCATGGTCGATCGTATACTCTGTTTGCTTAAGCGTGTGATAAGTCGCACTTAGCTCATCTTCTAATTCCTTAGAAAGTGACACTGTAATGCTGTTTAGCACTTTGTCTACGGCATCGATATCAATTTGTTGGTACCAACCAGTAATCTCATTGATTGAAGGCATAGAGAAAACTTGAGCAATGAAAGCTGGCTCAAGCGTTTCATCCAACAGCACACCGCGGAAAGCATCTATCACACCTTCAGAAAGCGATACTTCTTGTCCCGCTTGAACGTTTTTCACATTCTGACGAATGTATTTAGCCAATAGCATTTGGCTAGCGTCCCATCGAGCAAAATCGTTCGTTGCATGCTTCATCAAGAAGACTAACTCGTCATCGCTGTAATCGTATTCTAATTTGACTGGTGCCGAGAATTCACGCAACAAAGATGGCACTGGCTGTTCTTCGACATTTTCAAATACGAACGTTTGCTTATCTTGTTTAATATCCAGCACGTTATGAACAAATTCACCGTTACTCATCAGTGGGATAACTTGACCTTTCGAATCATACAACTCGATATCGAACGGGATATGCAGCGCTTGTTTTTCTGCTTGGTCTTGCGTCGGCTCCGTAAATTGCTCTACCGTTAGTGCGTAAGTTTTTGCATCAGCGTTGTATTCGCTATTTACGCGCAGCGTTGGTGTACCTGATTGGCTGTACCACAGACGGAACTGTTTTAAATCAACACCGGTGGCATCTTCCATTGCAGAAACAAAGTCTTCACACGTCGCGGCGGTACCATCGTGACGTTCAAAATAAAGTTTCATTCCTTTTTGGAAGCCCTCTTCGCCAAGGAGTGTATGGTACATACGAATAACTTCGCTGCCCTTTTCATAGACCGTTAGCGTGTAGAAGTTATTCATCTCAATGACTTTGTCAGGACGAATCGGGTGAGACATTGGGCTTGCATCTTCCGCAAATTGAGGACCACGAATAATACGTACGTTATCAATACGGTTATCAGCACGAGAACCTAAGTCAGAAGAGAATTCTTGGTCACGGAATACGGTTAAGCCTTCTTTTAGACTTAGTTGGAACCAGTCACGACAAGTGACACGGTTGCCAGTCCAGTTGTGGAAGTACTCATGACCGATCACAGCTTCGATACCTAAATAGTCACGATCTGTCGCAGTTTGATCGTTCGCCAGCACATATTTTGAGTTAAAAATGTTCAAGCCTTTGTTTTCCATTGCACCCATGTTGAAGAAATCAACAGCAACGATCATGTAAATATCCAGATCGTATTCTAGGCCAAAGCGTTCCTCATCCCACTTCATCGAGTTGATCAGCGATGTCATCGCATGGCCTGCACGATCTAAGTTACCTTTATCAACAAAGATTTCTAAATCAACACTGCGACCTGACATCGTTGTATATTTGTCACGCAATACATCAAAGTCGCCTGCAACAAGGGCGAACAAGTAAGCTGGTTTTGGATGCGGATCCTGCCATTGAACCCAATGACGACCGTTCTCTGCATCGCCTTCTGCAATTCGGTTACCATTGCTCAGCAAATATGGATAAACCGCTTTATCTGCGATCACTTTTGTTGTGTATTTTGCTAGAACATCCGGACGGTCTAGATAGTACGTGATACGGCGAAAGCCCTCAGCCTCACACTGAGTACAAAATGCGCCGCCTGATTTGTACAAACCTTCGAGTGCTGTATTCGCTTCAGGATCAATTTTGGTGACGATTTCAAGTTCAAACTCGGATGGAAGATCGGTCAGTACCAGCGATGACTCCTTCACCTCGTGATGAGCCCAATCCTCACCATTTACTTTTACAGCGCGTAGCTCAAGCCCTTCGCCATCGAGTTCTAGCGTTGTTGTATCGCCTTTTTGAGCAACTTTTGATACCGCCGTAACGATTGTGTCATTGTCATATAGATCAAACGTTAGATCGATATCAGTAATCGCATGAGATGGCTCTTTATAATCTTTACGATATTTGGCCTTGGGAGCTTGAGACATGAGCATAAATCCTTGTATGTCGAACAACAAAAATACCAGACTGCATGATCAAAAATGCAGTTCTGGTATCACTATATAAGCTATTTGTAGGGGTTGTGGTATCAGAATACAAGTCTTTCCATCAAAAAACGGAGCTTTTAGTGCTCTAGCTCCGTTTTTTGATTAACATTTAAACAACATTAATGACTTACCGTACGCACGCGTAATTTGGCGCATGTTAAAGGCATCATGGCGTAACTCTATTGAGTACGGCGTACATATCACCATTGGAATCTTCGATCGTTAGCTCATTCTTGTTGAGCTTATACGTGGTTCCATGCTCGCCATTTTCATACAACAAAACCAAAAACTCATCTTCTGTGTAAAACACACCTTGTTTGATGGACTCATCCCCTTCTTCGTTCGAAACCCTAAACATGAACACGAAATCAGGTTGAATTATCAAATCCATCTGATTAATGTTGTTGGCCACTAGACCGTCGCCAGATACGTGAGAGCTAGACCAAATACCTGCAAGTGAATTGGATAATCCCTTAGTGAATGTTACACCATTAAGATCAAGCGTATTATGGTTGTTGCGATAGGCATAAATTTGAGGCTCGTCGGTGTTTAAACCAAGAACGATGGTGTCTTCATTTGCGTTATACAGCCCTTCCCAATGGTCAACGGAATAGTCTTTCTTTTGAATATCAATAGAAAAGCTGTAGTCAGAACCTAATGAGAGTTTGATCGCACGAAAGTTTTCAGCTGACTCTTCGGGGTTTGGGTTCATTAAATACCAGTCTCCGATGAGAAACGGCGTGTCAAAGTGACTTAATTCATCTTCTCTGGTGTTTTCTCCACCAAACACACTAAAGCAGCAAAAGCTAAGTAAAATAAAGAACCACTTCATATCGGCATCCTTATCGTTTTCTTTTAGCTTAGCCAGTAGTCCTCACTTTCGCGAAATTTTAGATGTAGATCACGTAAATTATTGGGGGAAAATAAGCGAATATCTTGCTCGATATCGAGACAGCGGAAGACAAAAAGGCATAAAAAAAGAGTGAATCTGAAAGACTCACTCTTTTTATTCTAAATTGCCAGTTATTATGACTGATTTTCCTGCTTAAGTAGATCGACCATAATCGCGACAGACTCATCTAAATAAACATCAGGAGCCTCGTAGTCTTTTGGTATATCATCCAATGTTTTGAATGCTTTTTTACCCAAAGCAGCTTGACGTTCATTTATGCGTTGTAATCGAAGTGCTTCCGCTTTATCCGATTCAGCTTTACGAACTTTTTCGTTCAAAGACAAAGTATTATCGTCTTTTTCTTTACGATATTTCTCGATGTCTTCATTGATAAAGCGGAACTCCATCTCATCAGAAATACGCTTGTTATGAAGAGCAGTAAGTTTTTCAACTAAGGCGTCGTTACTTGGAAACGTTTGATATTGTGCTTTATCAATCTGATCCCAAGGTAAAGCATTGTCTTCAACACTTTCACCTGTTTCAGAAGCCTCGATTGGCGTTGGGTACGAAATATCTGGTGCAACACCACGATTTTGCGTACTTCCACCGTCAATACGATAAAACTTCTGAATCGTGTACTGAACATAACCTAGCTCTTTATCGAAAAGATCGTAAATATGATTCAGTGAACGATGTTGCTGAACTGTACCTTTACCGAAAGAGTTTTCACCTAAGATGATTGCACGATTATAATCTTGCATTGCCGCTGCAAAAATTTCAGATGCTGAAGCACTGTAGCGGTTAATCAATACCGTCAATGGGCCATCATAACTCACTTTTCCATCGGTATCGGCATTCACCTTGATGCGGCCATAGCTGTCACGAACTTGAACTACAGGACCTTCTTTAATGAATAAACCTGTCAATGCCGTCGCTTCTGTTAGCGCACCACCACCATTGTTACGTAGATCAACGATTACGCCGTCAACGTTTTTGGTTTTCAACTCAGCTAGTAATTTATCGGTGTCTTTCGATAAGCCGACGTAGAAACTTGGTACTTCTAAAATACCAATCTTCTTACCGTCTTTTTCGATGATTTCTGACTTAACCGCACGATCTTCTAAGCGAACTTTGTCACGAACAATTGTGACAATGTAACTCTTCGCATCGTTACCTTCTGGCAAGATCTGTAGATTAACCTTTGTGCCTTTCGGGCCTTTGATTAACTGAACAACATCATCCAGACGCCAACCGATCACGTCGACAATTTCTTCACCGTCTTGTCCAACACCAGTGATTCGGTCCCCTTCACCAAGTTGCTTACTCTTCGACGCCGGACCGCCAACAACAAGTGAACGAATTACTGTGTAATCGTCTGTCATTTGCAAAACGGCACCGATGCCTTCTAGAGAAAGGTTCATTTCCGATTGGAATTGCTCGGCATTACGTGGAGAAAGGTAGCTTGTATGAGGGTCAACCTGTCGCGCGAAGGCATTCATATACAACTGAAATGCGTCTTCATTGTTGGTCTGTGTGATGCGCTTCATCGCGTTGTTATAACGCTTCTCTAAAACTTCTTTAATCTCTGGCCACTCTTTGCCAGTCAGTTTCAGATTTAACGCGTCATATTTCACACGCTTGCGCCACAACTCGTTGAGCTCTGCTTCGTCTTTTGGCCATGCGGCCTCAGAGCGGTCTAACTCTATCTCGTCATCGGTATCAAACTTGATCTCTTCATCGAGTAGAGTTAACGCATAAGCAAAACGATCGAAACGCTTCTGCATTGAGAGGTTGTAAACATCAAAAGCAATTTGGTTGTTGCCCGATTTAAGCTGATCATCAAGCTCGACTGACCAGTTTTTAAATGAGTCGATGTCTGCTTGAGTGAAAATATTTCTATTGTAATCAAGCAACTCTACATAGCGTTCAAAGATCGCTTTAGAGAAATCATCATTGAGGCTGAAGTGCTTATAATGAGAGCGGGTAAATCGCGAGGTGACTCGTTTGCTAGCTGTTTCATGCTGAACTTCAGGAGAAAGAACCGGCAGGTCATCTTTATGTAGTTTGGCTTCAAGAGCCTGAGCTGATGCTGCTAGCCATAAGCTAGCAGCAATCAGGGTCACTTTTGAACGGCAATTCATGCGTAGGAGTATCTCCTTTATGCGCGCAAGTGCTCCGCTTTCACAACCATTTGTAGGCCGTTAGCAAGTTGAACACGTACATCATCCTTATTGATTTCAACAATGGTCGCTGCCATGTTTCCTTTGCCCATGTTCACGTTAACTGCGTTACCTACTGTGATTTCATCAGCATTTAGAGCGCGCGTTTCTACAGGCTTAGTTGGTTTTTGTACTTTTGGTTTATTAGTACGACGAGGCTGTTGAGGCTTTTTAGCCGCAGGTTTCGCTTTCGCCTTACCCTCTTCACGAGCTTTTTGTGCTTGTTCTTTACGACGAGCCTGAACTTTCGCCTTGCTTTCTGCAAGTGTCGCTTTCGCGTGTTCAACGTGCTCTTCTTCTAGCTCACCACAAGGGTTGCCATCTAGGTCTACACGTACTGCACCTGGTTTTACACCGTGTAGGTAACGCCATGATGAAGTGTACTGTCTTAACGCTGCACGAAGCTGTGTTTTGCTTACTTTTTCGTCTTCATTTAGACGTTCCGCAAGATCTTGAAAAATACCAATTTTCAGAGGTTTTGCTTCACCTTCTAAAGTAAAGCACTTAGGAAAACATTCAGCAATATATGCAATAACTTCTTTGCTGTTTTTTAACTTTTCAGTCATGAGGGGTCCTGATTTGAGCGGATTTCCGCGAGCATTAAGAAAAAATATTCTCGTATTATAGTGACATGCCAAGGAAAAACCACACTCGAAGGCTAATTTATGCGTCGTTCGCGTGTGAATTAAGCAGCTTTTCTACTTCAACCATGAAATGAGTGAGACCTTCTTCGTCTGTTTCATTAAATCGGCCAATACTTGGACTATCAATATCAAGTACACCAACCACCTTTCCATTAATAGAAAATGGAATCACAATTTCTGAATTGCTCGCTGCATCGCACGCAATATGCCCCTCAAATTCGTGAACGTCGTATACTCTTTGTATAGTATTAGTTTGTGCAGCAGTACCGCAGACGCCTCGACCCATTGGGATACGAACACAAGCTGGTTTTCCTTGGAACGGACCAAGAACAAGCTCTTCACCTTTTGTTAGGTAAAAGCCTGCCCAGTTAAGATCGTCAAGTTCCATGAAAAGCAATGAGCTCAAGTTTGCTAGGTTCGCAATAAAGTCTGGTTCAGACTCAATTAGAGCAACAGCTTGTTTGGTTAGTCTTTGGTATTGTTCTAAGTTCATATTAACTTCCTACTTACTATAAAAGCTTCCATTCTCAATGTATGGCGCTAAAATGCAGCCCTACTTTATAATAGGACTTATTCTCAATTACAATGCTTCTGAAAAATGACACTATTAGCCGTTCTTGGTTGATAACACAAGTAAAAAAGCACAAGTCCAAGCTGATCATAGCGAACTTGATAGCGGTGCTTGCAACCTTGATTAGTGTTCCAATTCCCCTCCTCATGCCTTTGATGGTTGATGAGGTCTTATTGGACCAACCTGCAAAAGGCTTAGATGCCATGAATGCCATTCTCCCTGAAGCGTGGCACACTCCGACAGGCTATATTTTCTTTACCCTGTTCTTGGTTGTTCTTATGCGAGCTGCGAGCCAAGGATTAAATATCCTTCAAAGCCGACAATTTACGCTTGTTTCAAAAACCATCACGTTTGAGATGCGCAGTAAAATGATCGACAAACTCGGCCGTATCAGCATCCGACAATACGAGACCAAAGGTAGCGGAGGAATCAACGCACACCTTATCACTGACATTGAGACCATTGATAAATTTATTGGTTCTACGTTAGCAAAATTCGTTATCAGTTTTCTGACTGTTATTGGTACTGCTATCGTTCTACTTTGGCTCGATTGGCGACTTGGTCTGTTTATCCTGTTAGTTAACCCTATTGTCATTTACTTCTCACGTAAACTAGGCAGTATGGTTAAACATCTGAAACGGAAGGAAAATCATTCTTTTGAAATTTTCCAAAACCGTTTAGTTGAAACATTAGATGGAATCTACCAACTACGCGCGGCCAATAAAGAGCGAGAATTTCTCCAGCAACTCAAAGACAGTGCGAACCAAGTTCGCGTTGATGCAGACAAGTATGCTTGGCAATCTGAAGCGGCTGGTCGCGTTTCTTTCCTTCTCTTTTTGATCGGCTTTGAATTATTCAGAGCTGTCGCAATGTTAATGGTCATGTTCAGTGACCTTACTATTGGTCAAATATTTGCCGTTTTTGGTTACCTATGGTTCATGCTGTCTCCTGTTCAAGAGTTGCTTGGGATTCAGTTTTCTTGGTACAGCGCTAAAGCCGCATTAAAACGCATCAACGACTTATTAGAGTTAGAAGAAGAGCAGAGACCGGTTCCTAAGGTAAATCCTTTCAAAGAAGGTAGAGAAGTTGATGTTAAAGTAGAAAACATTAATTTCTCTTACAATAATGAAAACAAAGTCCTAGATAATCTTTCTTTACATATGCCGGCAGGAAAGAAAGTGGCGTTGGTTGGTGCAAGCGGCGGTGGTAAGTCGACCTTGATACAATTACTTATTGGGGTTTACCGTCAAAACTCCGGTAGCATTCGCTTTAATGATGAATTAACAGAAGATATTGGCTTTGAAGTAATTCGCGACAAAATTGCCGTGGTATTACAGCAACCTATACTATTTAACGACACCTTGAGGCATAATCTAACGCTTGGTGGTAATTTTGACGAAATGTCACTTTGGCGTGCGCTTGAAGTGGCTCAGCTGCATGATGTAATTTCTCAACTTAACCACGGCTTGGATACTCAAGTTGGTCGTAATGGCATTCGTTTGTCAGGAGGTCAACGACAACGGCTTGCCATTGCTAGAATGGTGCTGAGTAATCCTCAATTTGTTATTTTAGACGAAGCCACGTCTGCGCTAGATACCGCTACTGAAGCGGCTTTACACAAAGCACTGACCGAGTTCTTACGTGGTAGAACAACATTAATCGTTGCGCACCGACTATCCGCTGTTAAACAAGCCGATTTGATCTACGTGCTTGAAGATGGGAAAGTGACGCAAACAGGTACTCATGGTGAGTTAGTTGAGCAAGAAGGCTTATATCAAACCTTATATGGGGGCATACAGTCCCACGCTTAAATCGTTCAAGCTAGAGAGGTCGTTATGACCTCTCTGTCTAAGCACGCCATGCAACCCAATAACGTACGTCTGTGCCAAGGTTGTGAATTGCCTGTCGACATCGTCGACTTACCCCATGGCAAAAATGCACACTGCCCTCGTTGTGGTACACAATTATATCGCGGAGGTAGCCCTAGCCTCTCTGGTAATCTAGCCGTCGCGATAACCTGCATCCTACTATTTATTCCATCGCACTTTTTTAACTTTATTAGCATCCGACTCTTTGGTGTGATGATTCCGGCAACCCTACCTTCAGGGATGATCACATTGATGGAAGAAGGATTTGTTCTTCTTTCATTGCTCATTCTATTTTGTAGCTCTCTTGCGCCACTGACGGTTTGTGTTTCAGTGGTAACGGCGCATATTTCTTTACATCAACGATGGTTCCGTGGGCTTCGTATCTCACTGTGGCTAATTCAACATTTGAAGCATTGGGTTATGTTAGATGTGTTCTTAGTTAGCATCGCCATTTCCTGTTTTAAACTCCAAGATTATTCCGACATTTTCGTCGGTCCAGGGTTAATTGGTCTGGTTCTTTTGCAGATATTTACCGTTTTGTTAGTTTCAAGAATCAGCGTGCGTCGTTATTGGGAAGCTTGGAAACCAGAAAGTTTATATGCTTTTGAGCATAAAGATGTGCATTGCCATGAATGCCACTTGTCCCAGCCTGAGGGTGACCATTGCCAGCGTTGTCATCACGAGTTATATCATCGCAAGCCAAACTCCATTCAGAAAACATGGGCTTACCTCATCGCAGCAACGGTCGCCATCTTCCCCGCTAACCTGATCCCTATTTCCATCTTGCTTACCAATGGTAAGCGTTTGGAGGACACTATTTTTTCAGGCGTGGCTGGTTTGGTAAAAAGCGGCATGTATGGAATCGCTGCGATCATTTTTGTTGCCAGTATCGTTGTACCGGTGATTAAAATACTTGGGCTCGCCTACATCATGCTTTGCATCCAATTCAAACGTTCGGTGTTTAAGAGACAACGAATGATGGTTTACTTTGTTGTTAAATGGATCGGTAAATGGTCTGTGATGGATTTGTTTGTTATTTCTATCATGATGACGTTAGTCGATCGTGGTCAGATACTGGATTTCACACCAGGATATGGCGCGGTAGCATTTGGTGTTGTCGTTGTATTGACCATGCTTGCAGCAGAAAGTATTGATCCAAGGCTAATCTGGGACCAAACAAGCCCAAAACAATCAGAAAAAGAGTCAATGAATGAGTGATCAGAACAGTTCTCAAACGTCATACGTACCAGATGTAAAGCGGAGTAAAGGCATATCTCCTCTTTGGCTGTTGCCAATTTTGACCATGGTCTTAGCTGGCTGGCTTGTGGTGAAGTCGATACACGATGCAGGACAACGAGTGCAAATCTATTTTTCTGATGCCGCTGGTCTTGTCGCCGGCCGAACCACTATCCGTTACCAAGGATTAGAAGTCGGCATGGTAAGAGACATTAACCTCACCGAAGATCTCGGCAGTATTTATGTCGATGCTGATATCTATCCTGAAGCTGCAAAGTTACTGAACGATAAAACACGCTTTTGGTTAGTAAAACCAACAGCTAGCCTAACGGGAGTTTCCGGACTGGATGCGCTCGTCTCAGGTAACTACATCTCGATTCAACCCGGAGATGGTCAAGAGTTTGAGACAACATTCCATGCGTTAGACTCTGCCCCAACAGATTTACGCGTTTCTCAAGGTTTGAATATTAAGCTCAAAAGCCGTGATTTAGGTGGTGTATCGGTTGGCTCTCAAATTGTTTATAAGAAAATCCCAATCGGTGAAGTGTACAGTTACCAGCTAGATGAAGATGCAAAATCTATCACTATTCAAGCCAACATTCAGGATCAATACCGACATATCATTAACAACCGCAGTCGATTCTGGAACGTCAGTGGAATTGGTGCCAGCATCGGTTTTGAAGGTGTCGATGTAAGACTAGAAAGCATGAGTGCCTTACTAGGTGGCGCCATCGCCGTCGACTCTCCGGATGATGGTGAGCCTGTAGAAGAGAACACCGAGTTCCGTTTGTATAAAGATTTGAAAACTGCTGGTCGAGGCATCGCGGTTAAAATCGTCCTACCTGATGACAGCAAGATCAGCGGAGAAGGCGCTCCAATTATGTATCGCGGAATCGAAATTGGCCAAGTTACGGACTTGAGCCTTTCCGAAGGCCGAGAAGTGATATTGGCGTCAGCGGCAATTCAACCCGCTTTTAGTGACATGCTGACGACAGGTACTCGATTTGTTTTAGAAGAAGCAAAAGTGTCCCTTTCTGGTGTTGAAAACATTGCTAATTTAGTGCGAGGAAACTTCTTAACGATCGTGCCGGGCGCGGGTGAACGCTCTCGCCGCTTTACTGCCATTCGTAAAAACGTGTTTAACCAACAGCAAGAAAAGTCCATCGCGATTCGTTTGGTATCCGACAATTCGTTTGGCCTAGATAGCGGTGCCAATGTACTTTATAAAGGCATCGTTGTTGGTTCAATCATCAAAGTGGGCCTAGTTAAGGAAGATAAAAAATCACAACACGAAGTATTTATGGATGTATTGATTGACCATGAATACAAACATCTGATCAAATCAAACAATCGTTTTTATGTAACCGGCAGTGCATCAGCAGAGTTAACTGAATCGGGGCTCAGCGTTACCGTTCCTCCAGCAAAGCAGTTGTTAACTGGGTCAATTAGTTTTGTGAGCGAAGGCAAGCAGGATATTCAAAAAGAGTATCAACTGTTCCAAAATGAATCATTGGCTGAATTGGCGCAGTACAATCAAAGTGGCTCTAGGGCGCTAACACTATTTGCTTCTGAATTGCCGCCGATTTCCAAAGGCAGTCCTCTACTCTATCGTAATCTTCCAGTTGGTAACGTCTCCGATTTCCAACTAGTTGATGGCGGAGTACTAATTAAGGCTACTATCGAAAACCGCTTCGCTTATCTTGTAACGCCACAAACCGTTTTTTGGAATCGTTCAGGGATTGAGATAGATGCATCATTAGCTGGCGTCAGTGTGAAAGCACACCCTTTGAAGTCGTTAATCGAAGGTGGCATCGCTTTTGACTCCGTGCCAGGCGTTGAAAACAAAATCGGAGAAAACTGGAAGCTGTATTCTGATCAAAAAACCGCTCGCAAGTTTGGGCGCGTCATTGCTTTAGAAACCGACGGTTCGCAAGAGATTGCTAAAGGAATGCCGATTGAATATCAAGGTGTTAAAGTTGGTGAAATCACTCTGGTTGTACCGAATTTTCGTCGTAACATGGTTGAAGTCACTGCAAGGATCCTACCTGAATACGTAGAAAACATTGCGGTTGAAGGCTCACATTTTTGGCTAACTGAACCAGAAATTGGTTTAGGTGGCGTTAAAAACCTCGGGGCGTTGGTGTCGAAATCCATCAGTGTTGAACCAGGTAAAGGTAAAGCTAAATTTGATTTTCAATTAGAAAATAGTTCAGAACGCGTGCATGGAATCATGTTTACGTTACAAAGTGAACAAAGAGGCTCAGTACAAGTCGGTACCCCTATTCTTTACCGCCAGATGGAAGTTGGCCAAGTGACCGACGTAAGCCTAGGAGAATTTGCTGATCGCATCGTCACGACTATCAAAATACAGCCTGAATACGCTTACCTCGTTCGTCAAAACAGTGTGTTCTGGAATGTTTCAGGAGTAGATGTTTCCATCGGGCTTACCGGCGCTAACATCAAAGCGGGAACCTTTGATAGTTTAGTTCGCGGAGGAATTGCGTTTTCAACGCCAGAGCAATCGACTATTCCACCAGCGGCAAAGAGTGGGCAATCTTTCTTTTTGTATCCACAAGCTGAAGAAGGTTGGACTCAATGGCGTACAGCGATTCCTAAGCCGTAGAATAAAGCTCAATTCACGTACAATTGAAGTTTGAGTACCTTAAAAGAGCAGCAATCGCTGCTCTTTTTTATTGCTCGGCCCTTGTCACTATTCGTTTCTGCTTCGCTTTCGTATATTATTTGCCACAAATTCTGCAAACGAGATCCCACATTGCATCCTAATGTTTACATCCCAGACGCGTTTCTGGAAAAAATCCAAACGATCCTTCCTGCTCACCTCAACATGGAAGACTTTATCGCGTCTTGCCAAAAGCCACTGCGCAAAAGTATTCGAGTTAATACGTTGAAGATCACTGTTGAAGCGTTTCTAGAACGAGCAGAAACAAAAGGCTGGAAGCTTTCTCCCGTGCCTTGGTGCGACACAGGTTTTTGGATTGAAGCGGATGAGTCAGTTGTACCATTAGGCAACACAGCAGAACACATGTCTGGCTTATTCTACATTCAAGAAGCCAGTTCGATGATGCCGGTATCTGCTCTGTTTATGAATGATGAATCTTACGATGCCGTGTTAGATACCGCAGCCGCTCCAGGCTCAAAAACCACTCAAATTGCAGCTTTAACGAACAACGAAGGTGTACTTGTGGCCAATGAATACGCCGCAAGTCGTGTAAAAGTACTGCACGCTAATGTGGAACGTTGTGGGGTACGTAACGCCGCACTAAGTAACTTCGATGGACGCGTTTTTGGCGGTTGGCTACCAGAACAATTTGATGCGGTTTTGCTCGACGCGCCTTGCTCTGGAGAAGGCACCGTTCGCAAAGACGAAGATGCGATGAAAAACTGGACGCAAGCTTCCGTACTCGACATCGCTGACACGCAGAAAGATCTTATTGAAAGCGCCTTCCATGCATTAAAGCCCGGTGGAGTGATGGTTTACTCAACATGTACGCTCAGTACAGAAGAAAACCAACAAGTTTGTCATCACTTGAAAGAAACCTTTGGGGATGCTGTAGAGTTTGAAAGCCTTGAGAACTTGTTTGAAAACGCAGAGGCAGCTCTAACTGAAGAAGGCTTTTTGCATATTTTCCCACAGGTCTACGACTGTGAAGGGTTCTTTGTTGCAAGAATTCGCAAACTGGCTGCTGTTGAGGCGCCAGAAGTCAAAAAGCGCATGGGTAAATTCCCCTTTGCCAAAACATCAAAAAAAGAATCGACAGAAATTGCTCAACAACTCCAAAGCGCGTTAGGTATTAAACTTCCAAATGACGGTTCTGTATGGCTTCGCGATAAAGATGTCTGGCTGTTCCCTAATGCTTTAGAACCGATGATCGGCGAATTACGCTTCTCCCGTATGGGTATAAAGATCGCGGAAGCCCATAAAAATGGCTACCGTTGGCAACACCAAGTCGCGACTGCCCTGGCGACAGGTTCTGAAAGCAACGCCATTGAACTCAGTATTGAAGAAGCGCGCGAATGGTACATGGGGCGTGATGTTCGCCCACAAACCATTCCTGAGGGAATGAAAACAGGTAAAGGCGAAGTACTTGTCACCTATCAAGGCGCAGTTATTGGCCTTGGCAAGTGGGTAAGCAACCGAATAAAGAATGGTCTTCCTCGCGAATTAGTACGAGATAAGAACTTATTTTAAAAGACGTAACGAACCATAAATAAATGAAAAGCCATCGTATTTGCGATGGCTTTTTAATTCGTAAGTATGAAAGCAAGTGGGCTCGCTAGCGATCCGGACACGCTGTACTAAACTAGTTGTATCAAAGTAATGCTTTGATGTGGCATTTCTCTCTATGTTCACCAACAAAATTATTGTTGGACAAGTTTAGCGCAGGCTCTGCGGAGCCGTTTCCCCTAGGCCCAAAAAAAGGAAAAGTTTGGGCCGTTTTTTTGGCTGTAGATCCGCTATACGTGAGTTAGGGCTAAGCTAGACGAATACCGTCTTTCTCAATGACAATTTTACCCTGCTTGTATAAGCCACCGATGGTCTTTTTATAAGTCCCTTTACTTGTGCGGAAAGCATCAAAAATCGCTTCAGGAGACGACTTGTCATTCAAAGGCAAAAATCCGCCTTTCTTCTCTAGCAGGTCAAGGATCTTACTAGAAAGATCGTCCATTTTCGCCACACCGACTTTTTGTAGAGCAAGGTCGATTTTACCATCTTCACGAATGTGCTTAATAAAGCCTTTCAGCTTTTTACCGATGTAAAGCTTACCAAAAACATCCGATGGGAAAATCATGCCCCAATGCTTACCGTTAACGATAGCTTTATAACCAAGTTGACTACGCTCTGCGATGATCAAATCAACTTGTTCGTTAACTTCATAATTCGCTGGAGTTTTATCTAACCATTTATTGAACTTAGTCGTACCAACAATGCGACCTGACGCTTTGTCGGTATAAACATACACTAAAATGGTTTGTCCGGCAGAGAAGCGAGTGCGTTGCTCACTAAAAGGAATCAGTAAGTCCTTTTCTTTGATGCCCCAACTTACAAAAGCACCTGTCGCATTCACACCCTCAATCTTCATTAAACCCCATTCACCCACTTGGGCAATTGGTCTTTCAATGGTCGCAGCAAGTTGGCTTTCTGAATCGAAGTACAGAAATACGTCTACATGCTCACCAATTTCAGTACCCTCTGGTACATACTTACTAGGTAGTAGAACAGAACCGTAATCATCGCCATCCAGAAATACGCCAAAATCAGCCTTTTTAATGACTTCTAAGCTGTTAATTTGACCAATTTTAATCATTGATTTTGTCTCTTTTTAAATTTACGTGGAATTATACCTAAACTAACAAGAAAATCAGAGAGAAAAGCATAGTGCTCTGTTATGCTGTTGTCGTTCAGCTATATGCCCCAGTCACTCTTTTAGCACTCTTATACTTACCTGCTCAACGGAACGCATAAGTTAAGAATGCTTTAGCAAAGTCAGGAGCTTTCTTTGGTCACCGTCGATAAACAAGACTCAATAACATTAAAAATCAGTCATGCACTCGCAAAGAGCAAAAGTGTCGACCTAGATATTTACTTTTTTATACCTGGTGAGCTTGGTTTAAACGCCGATATCATCAGTGAATCCGAATTTTATTACACCTCAATCACACAGCAACGATCTTATTACAGTACTGAAATCCTTCTTCCGCTAGTACACAGTCGACTTGCCAAACGTGGACGCCTGTCGAATCAGCAATACCGAGTAAGTTTGAGTTTGTTCGCTTACCAATACGTTATCGCGCTAGACAAAGCGGTAGCAAGTTTAAACAAGCATGAGAACAACTCCGTAACGGAAGATGAAGTGGACGAAGTTATCGAGCTCACGCTTGAGATCTTAAAGCGCTTGCGGCGTTCTATTCCTTATGAAGAGAACTTAAAACGCTACTACGTTAACATCGATAACTATCTGTCTTGGTATACCGAGCAAAAGTTCCTGTCACTGGTGGCCCATCTACCACGTGAAGGCGACTATGGCACGATCAAAAAGCGTCTGATCACGCTATGTGAGAAAGAGCAAGCCCATCGTAAACTCAACAAATACAACTCATCAAGAGTCGTTGAAGACGTTACTCGCCTATCTAACAAAATGCGCTTGCTAAGGCGATTGATTGAACACCCTATCGTGCTTCGTGAAGAAACCATATCGATGGGTAACAACATTAAGCGCGCTATCAAAGGTATTGCAACCGGTTTAGTGATGGTTGTCGTGACCTCGACCGTGATTCTCGCTCGCGATTATCTGGGGGAAATTTCTGCCTCATTCATTATCGCGATGTCTTTTATTTACGCTTTACGAGAAATCTTTAAAGATGATTTACGCGATGCCATGTGGCGATGGATCCGTAAAGGTAAACCAAAATGGCGTAAGAAGTACGTTGATCCAACGACGAAAAAAGTGGTTGGCAAAAAATTGGAGTGGCTCGATTATCGTACCTTAAGTAGCTTGCCGGATAAGATTCAAAGAATACGTAAAAAACGCGTCGTTCAACGTGAAGAGCAGATTCTTCATTATCACGAGAAAACCGAAATGGCGACCTCTCTTTTCTTGAGTGGTTACGAACAAACGAGAGAAACATTGAACATCAGTTTGCGCCCTATCATCCGCTTGATGGATAAAAGCTCAAACCGAGTTTACCGTTTAAATGAAGGTCAAGTAACCAAAGAGTCAGTAGAGAAACGTCATTTGCTCAATGTGATTGTCAAAGAGGACAACCACACCGATGAGCCTGTTTATTACCGCTGGAAAGTGGTCTTAAATCGCTCCAAAATCGTCTCTATCGAGAAGATTGAACTCAATTAAGCCAACGCCTTTAAACAAACGAGCCACAAACCACTAGGCAGCCTCTTTTCTTTGTTGGGCTGCTTTTTTTATCGAAAGAGTAAGCGAAAATTCAGCCATTGGCTCGTCACCATGTAAGTTAGGACACAGCGCGACAATTTTTACGTCACGATTTACTCGTTCACCCGTTGCCAAGGTGTGCTCGAGCATCTCATCAATGACATGACCATCGTTACAAACAAAGTGCACATCGGCTTCCGGGCGCTTTAAAAACTCGGCTTTCACACCTTTAAATGCTAGCGAGATCGCTTCTCCCTTTTCTTGCGCTTTACTCATAGCAAGAAAACCACCAGCAACATCAGCGCCAACGGCTAAAGCGCCGAAATACATGCTATTCAGGTGGTTCTTCGTTCTTCTGCGCAATGGGATACGAACCTCAACATGCTTGCTATCTATCGCAATGATTTTAGGGTGGCAAAGCCAAATCAGCGGCACTTTCGAAAAGCCAAACAGATTTAGATACAAATTCGCACGACGTAGAGCTGATAACATTTTGGTCTCCTTACCAATCTAGTCAGACCAGTTAATCAACGAAAGAAATAGATGTCAAAGAAATGTTAACAAAAGCTCGATCTCACTAGTTATTTAACCCTCATAAAGTGACGGCGTCACCCGTAAGGTATGAAGTTTATCGCAGTTACTTAGATTACCTTACAGCGAGATAGATAAAATGGTTATAAATTCAAATGTATATATATTGATTTAATGATCAAGTTTTGTCATTTATACATAAGTCATTTAAATGAATACCTACACCTTTGTATACAATTCGGTATTTCCTGGCGAAGATTCCCGTGAAACGGTTTATTCCTGCCTGTAATTCCGTTATCTTTACCCCTTCGCAATAGAGAATAAAGCTATAACATGCCTATAAAAACAGATGAATTGAGAACCCAGCCTTTGGGTCCAATGCCTACCCCAGCAGAGCTAGGTAGTGTACATCCTATTACGGATGACGTTGCAGACCGTATCGCTCAATCTCGTCGTCAGATTGAAAACATTTTATCGGGTGAAGACGATCGCCTTCTTGCGATTGTAGGTCCGTGTTCTGTTCACGACACTGAAGCTGCCATTGATTACGCCACTCGCCTGAGTGAAATCCAAGACAAGTACAAAGACGAACTGTTTATCGTGATGCGTACTTACTTTGAAAAGCCTCGTACAGTAGTTGGTTGGAAAGGTTTGATTACGGACCCTAACCTAGATGGTTCTTACGCACTTGAAGCTGGTCTTCATAAAGCTCGTAAACTACTACTGGATATCAACAAGCTTGGTCTTGCGACTGCTACTGAGTTTCTTGATATGATCACTGGCCAATACATCGCGGATTTGATCACTTGGGGCGCGATTGGTGCTCGCACAACGGAATCACAAATTCACCGTGAAATGGCGTCGGCACTATCTTGCCCAGTTGGTTTCAAAAATGGCACAAATGGCAACGTAAAAATTGCAATTGATGCAATTCGCGCATCGAAAGCATCGCATTACTTCTACTCGCCAGATAAGAACGGTCGAATGACGGTTTACCGCACAAGTGGCAACCCTTACGGTCATATTATTCTGCGCGGTGGAGAAAAAGGCCCTAACTTTGATGAAGCATCAGTCAAACAAGCATGTGATGCTTTAGCTGAGTTTGGATTGCCACAACGTTTGGTTGTGGATTTCAGCCATGCAAACTGTCAGAAGCAACACAGAAAACAAATCGACGTAGCTCAAGACATTTGTAACCAAATTAAGTCAGGCAGCACTCGTATTGCGGGTATCATGGCTGAAAGCTTTATTCTTGAAGGCAATCAGCCAATGACTGACATCAATAACCTAACGTATGGTCAGTCTATTACAGATCCATGCCTAGGTTGGGAAGACACTGCTACAATGCTAGATATGCTGGCAAGCGCTGTTAAGTCCCGAAAGTCCCTATAACAAAATAATCAAGGAATCTTCATGCCATCGTTTGATATTGTTTCTGAAATCGATACGGTTGAACTACGTAACGCCGTTGATAATGCTAACCGTGAATTGTCTACTCGTTTCGATTTCCGCAACGTAAATGCGAGCTTTGAGCTAGTAGAAGAAAACGTAAAAATGTCTGCGGAAGGTGACTTCCAACTTAAGCAAATGCGCGACATTTTACGCGGCCACTTAGCGAAGCGTAACATTGACGCGAACGCAATGGATGCACAAGACCCAGACGTTACTGGTAAAAACTGGCACCAAACTCTGCTTTTCCGCCAAGGTATTGATACTCCAACGGCGAAAAAAGTAGTGAAACTTATCAAAGACGCAAAGTTAAAAGTACAAGCTTCTATTCAAGGCGACAAAGTACGTGTTACCGGTAAGAAACGCGACGACCTGCAAGCGACAATGGCAGCGATTCGTGAAGCAGAGATGGGTATCCCATTCCAGTTTAACAACTTCCGTGATTAATCAATCTGAGAAGTAAATAAAAAACGCCAGCGCATAATCCGCTGGCGTTTTTTATTGGCTTTAGTGTAACGAACTACGTATCCACTTTAGCATTTGGCATTGCTAGATAACTAAGTCCTGCCCTTGCAGCAATACGAATTCGCTCGTTCCTTGTGGTATGAACACGCAAATTCGAAGCTTTTCAGCTTTAGCCTTGGCCAGCATATCCGAAAGCTCAGCTGCGCTCGAGAAATCTTCTCTTTCTGCATCTCTTCGTATTAGTTCTAACACATTCGCTTCACATCGAGTTGAGTACAGAGCCAGCTCCGCTTGTTGCATATAGCGTACGGCTTTTATTGGCAACATCTCAACATCTTTCCCAACATGAACCCAAGTACAACTTCCCTTTTCATCTAAAGGTGTTGCCATGGTCGCTTGGTAAATTGCTTCTAACTCACGATTATCTCGCGCGTTTTCCACCTCTGGATTCGAGAAGAATTGCTCCCAAAACTTGCGGCGTAAATCGACACTAGGCAGCGCCTCTTTAATTGAGTTTCGCTTTGAGTTAGCAAAATCCGCCATCAACCCCATGTTTTGTGGCAGTATCGATTCAAGTTTTTCACGGATGTTTCGAATTAAAACTGGCGAAGCTCCACCACTAGAGATAGCGATTTGGATGCGGCCACGATTAATCATAGACGGCGTGATGAAATCACAATAAGGCTTATCATCCACAACGTTAACCAAGATGCCTAGCTCTTTGGCATCTTTGTACACTTGGTGATTTAGCTCAGGATTGTCTGTCGTCGCCCACACTTGAACAAAGCTTTTAGTGACAATGTCACTCGAATAGAAACGTTGTACCCAGCGCAGTTGATGCTCAGAAGCAAGCTTAGACAGAAAATCAACCAACGTCGGAGAAACGATAGTCACATCCGCCCCAGCCTTTAGCAACGCTTCCACCTTTCGGCTTGCCACCTCACCGCCACCCACGACGAGAACGGGTTTATCAATTAAATCTAAGAACAGAGGAAAATATCGCATTTCAATCCATGATTACTCTAATTAGCTGTTGTAGACCATGCTACCAAAAATGGGGCAAGCTCATCACCCTGTTTCGGTATCACAAATAATTTTTGTTTGAATTTTTACTGAACTTCACCTTGCTCAGCTAATGACAGTTTTAATAACAACTTTTTATTCTTTTGTATTGTTCACTCTTCTATTGATTGTTCTGATGCACCAAATTGTCCATGAATTGCACTATTTACAAACAATTAACATTTCGTCATTCTAAATCTCAAGGCACTTTGTAAGTTCTCTCAAAACTTCATTTAAATTATATATTTGAGAATTAACAGATCCTTTCCTACGCTTATAACTGGTTGATCTATCGAATGCCGTTTCTTCGAAAATCAATCACGTAGGACGATAACTCTAACGAATTGGACACGTTATTTCAGGTCACTCCTGATTAAACATGGATCATACAGGAAGGATACAAATGGCAAATAAACTCACAGTTCTTGCTTCCGTCGTAGCGGCTTCTACTGCGATGATGGCAACATCAGCTCAAGCAGCAGACACTACTCTGGACAAAGTCACAAAACAAGGCTTTCTTACTTGTGGCGTAAGTACCGGTCTACCTGGTTTCTCTAACCCTAACTCAAAAGGCGAATGGGAAGGTATCGACGTAGAATATTGCCAAGCACTGGCTGCAGCCGTTCTTGGGGATAAAACGAAAGTTAAATATGTACCCCTAACCGCAAAAGAACGTTTCACTGCGCTTCAATCTGGTGAGATTGATGTGCTTTCCCGTAACACGACCTGGACTCTCCACCGTGACACTGCACTGGGCCTAAACTTCGTAGGTGTGAACTACTACGACGGTCAAGGTTTTATGGTGAAGAAGGAACTTGGTATCTCAAGTGCTAAAGAGCTTGATGGTGCGTCGGTATGTGTTCAATCAGGTACAACAACCGAGCTAAACCTTGCAGATTATTTCCGCAACCAAGGCATGGCGTACAAACCAGTGGTATTCGACACAGCTGCGCAAACTTCGAAAGGTTTTGATGCAGGACGCTGTGACGTATTAACAACTGACCAATCTGGCCTTTATGCACTGCGTTTGAATTTGAAAGATCCGTCCTCTGCGGCCGTTCTTCCAGAAATCATCTCTAAAGAGCCACTAGGTCCAGTCGTTCGTCAAGGCGATGATCAATGGTTTAACATCGCTAAGTGGACATTGTCTGCGATGATTAACGCTGAAGAATACGGTATTAGTTCGAAGAATGCGGATGAAATGCTGAAGTCAACAGATCCAAACATCAAGCGTATCCTCGGTGTTGATGGCCCTAAAGGCAAAGGGTTGGGTATCCGCGACGATTGGGGCTACCAGGTTATCAAACAAGTTGGTAACTATGGTGAAAGCTTCGAACGTACAGTCGGTACTGGTTCGCCGTTAGAAATCTCTCGTGGCGTTAATGCGCTATGGAATGCAGGCGGCTTTATGTACGCGCCACCAATCCGATAGAAAGAGTTAATCAGGGCGGTTCATGCCGCCCTTTTTCTTGATTATATCTCACTGTATGAGTAAGGATCGCTCATTGGATGGCGAAAAGCGCTCGCTTGGTGGAACGGCTTTAAAGGTTCGTAAGCCACTAGACATGAGAGAGTTATTCTTTAGCCAGCAAGGACGAAACTTCGTTATACAGGCCGATATCTATAACTAAGGTTTGAGGTTATCGCTGTATGAAACCGACACAAGATGCATCGCCAAGTACGATGTCCAAACCAAGCGGAAGCAAGAGCCTGATTTATAATCCTGCCTTTCGTTCTGCTATTTTCCAGATCATTGCCATTGCTGCACTGGTATTTTTCTTTTACACGATTGTAAACAACGCTCTCAATAACTTAGATGCTCGTGGTATTGCAACGGGCTTCGGTTTTCTGAATCAAGAAGCCGGGTTTGGTATTGGGTTAACATTAATTGAATACGATGAAACGTACTCTTACGGCAGAACATTTATCATCGGCCTTCTTAATACGGCGTTAGTCTCCGTATTAGGTATTATTCTGGCTACTGTGATTGGCTTTACCATGGGGGTTGCCCGCCTTTCTTCTAACTGGTTAGTTAGTCGTTTAGCGGCAGTTTATATCGAAACTTTCCGAAATATCCCCCTTCTTCTGCAAATATTCTTCTGGTATTTCGCTGTTCTTCAAGCATTACCCTCACCACGCCAAAGCTTAAGTCTTGGTGAAGCTATTTTCCTGAACGTTCGTGGCTTATATTTCCCTGCACCGACTATGGAACCTGGCAGTAGCTACGTTATTGCCGCGTTAATCTTCGGGGTAATCGCAAGCTTATTAATTAATGTATGGGCGAATAATAAGCAACGTCTCACTGGGCAACAAACCCCAATGGGAAGAATAGTTTTGGGTTTAGTTGTTGGCCTTCCATTGGTTGTGTACTTCCTTGCTGGTATGCCAATTTCACTGAATTATCCTGAACTAAAAGGGTTTAACTTCCGAGGTGGTATTAGCATTATTCCTGAATTGGCTGCGCTACTTTTGGCATTGAGTGTTTATACAGCTTCTTTCATTGCTGAGATTGTGCGCTCTGGTATTAATGCGGTTAGCCATGGTCAAACCGAAGCAGCGATGTCGCTAGGCTTACCACGCTCGAAAACTTTAAAGCTTGTTGTCATTCCTCAAGCGTTACGAATTATTATTCCACCTTTAACCAGTCAATATCTCAACCTCACCAAAAACTCATCGTTAGCGATGGCGATTGGTTACCCAGATCTTGTCTCTGTGTTTGCTGGTACTACCCTGAACCAAACGGGACAAGCGATTGAGATCATTGCGATGACGATGGGCGTGTACTTGACATTAAGTCTGATTACGTCTGCATTAATGAACTTGTATAACCGTAAAGTCGCGCTGGTGGAGAGATAATATGAGTACTCATCAATTTCAACCGGATCTCCCACCACCCGCCAATACTGTAGGCTTCGTTGGTTGGATGCGGAAAAATCTATTTAATGGCCCTATCAATTCCATTGTTACTGTCATTCTTGCGTATATTGTCGTAACTGCAATATGGTATATCGTGGATTGGGCGTTTATTAACGCAGACTGGATTGGCTCAACGCGTGACGACTGTAGCCGAGATGGTGCTTGCTGGGTATTTATCAGCGTGCGCTGGGAGCAGTTCATGTATGGTTTTTATCCGGAGTCCGAACTATGGCGCCCTCGCCTTTTCTATATCACATTGGCCATATTTACTGTTTTACTCGCGTATGAGAAGACACCGAAACGGATGTGGATTTGGCTTTTCTTCGTAAACATCTACCCATTCATCATCGCTGGGCTGTTATACGGTGGTGTCTTTGGACTAGAAGTGGTCGATACACACAAGTGGGGTGGACTACTCGTTACACTCATTATTGCGCTAGTTGGTATCGTAGTTTCATTGCCAATTGGTGTGGTGCTTGCGCTTGGTAGACGTTCAGAGATGCCGATCATTCGCAGCATTTGTACCGTCTACATTGAAGTTTGGCGTGGCGTTCCGCTGATTACGGTTTTGTTCATGGCTTCGGTTATGCTTCCATTGTTTATGTCTGAAGGTTCAGAGACAGATAAACTGATTCGCGCCCTTATAGGTGTGGTTATGTTTGCCTCCGCTTACATGGCAGAAGTGGTACGCGGTGGTCTACAAGCCATTCCGAAAGGTCAATATGAAGCCGCTGATGCGCTTGGGTTAAGTTACTGGAAAAAGACTGGGCTTATTATCTTGCCACAGGCGCTAAAGATTACTATTCCTTCTATCGTGAACACCTTCATCGGTTTGTTTAAAGACACCAGTTTGGTACTCATCATTGGTATGTTTGACGTACTCGGTATAGGGCAAGCAGCAAACACCGACCCTGAATGGTTAGGTTTTGCTACAGAAAGTTATGTATTTGTCGCGTTAGTGTTTTGGGTATTTTGTTTTGGCATGTCGCGCTATTCGATATGGCTTGAAAACAAACTTCATACCGGTCACAAACGATAACTCATCAAGATCAAGGACGTATTATGACGCAACAACAAGACTACATGATCCAATTGAAGGACATGAATAAATGGTATGGTGAGTTTCACGTACTAAAAAATATTAACCTCGACGTTAAGCGCGGCGAGAAAATCGTTATCTGTGGTCCATCAGGGTCGGGAAAATCAACGATGATTCGCTGTATTAACCGTCTTGAAGAGCACCAAGCAGGCAGCATTTACGTCTCTGGTACGGAATTAACTGAAGACTTAAAGAACATTGAAGCAGTGCGCCGAGAAGTGGGCATGTGCTTTCAACACTTTAATCTCTTCCCTCATTTAACCGTACTGGAAAACTGTACGCTCGCGCCTATCTGGGTGAAGAAGATGCCAAAAGATGAGGCAGAAGCAGTTGCGATGAAATATCTGGAACGTGTAAAAATTCCAGACCAAGCGGAGAAGTATCCCGGTCAGTTGTCTGGTGGTCAGCAACAACGTGTGGCGATTGCTCGCTCTTTGTGTATGAACCCTAAAGTCATGCTTTTTGATGAGCCAACATCTGCACTCGACCCGGAAATGGTTCGCGAAGTACTGGATGTAATGGTCGAACTCGCCGAGGAAGGCATGACTATGCTATGTGTGACACATGAAATGGGCTTTGCTAAAGAAGTTGCCGATCGCGTGATATTCATGGACGCAGGAGAGATCATCGAAGAAAACAACCCGGTCGATTTCTTTGAGAATCCTCAATCGGATAGGACCCAAAACTTCCTAGCGCAAATCTTACACCACTAAGATTTAGCCGAATCGACATAAAAAAGCACTGGTTTCTGTGAAGCCAGTGCTTTTTGTTACTAAATTCAAAAATCTGTGTAAGAATCAACATAGCTATGCTAGGCAGTAATATTGTGTTACAAGTTGCCAAATACATAACATCTTATTTCTATTATTATTTTATCTAAGTTACGTATGGTTAGGGCTTGATTTTTTGAACTTTCAATCCCATAAATGTACTTAAAAGAAAGTCTCTTATCGAGGAAGATTATGAACAGTCCAATGTTTACCCGCACTTCAACTCAAGAAAGTGCTCTACAAACGAACAAAGTATTGCGTAATACTTACGCTCTACTTTCAATGACACTTTTATGGTCGGCAGTCGTTGCTGGCGTTGCAATGGCATTTAACCTTCCACATCCAGGTATCATCCTAATGCTGGTTGGTTTCTACGGCCTATTATTCTTAACAGAGAAAAACCGTAACAACAGTCTTGGCCTTGTGTTTACGTTCCTATTTACTGGCTTCTTAGGTTACACCGTTGGCCCTATTCTAAACATGTACATTGGTGCAGGCATGGGCGATATCGTATTAACCGCACTCGGTGGTACGGCACTATCTTTCATGGCAGCATCGGCATACGCACTAACAACGAAACGTGACCTATCGATGATGGGTGGCTTAATGCTATCACTATTTGTTGTGCTGGTTGTGGGCATGATTGCAAGCTTCTTTATTCAATCAACCCTCTTACACTTGGCGTTGAGCAGCTTGTTTATCATTTTCTCTACTATGGCGATCCTGATGACAACACAAAGCATTATTCGTGGCGGTGAAACAAACTACATCTCTGCGACAGTAACTTTGTATGTATCAATCTACAACATCTTCATCAGCCTACTAAGCATTCTAGGTATTATGAACGACGATTAATCGTTTCTCGTTAAGTAGAATAAAAAAGCCCGAAGGTAATTCCTTCGGGCTTTTTCTTTGTGTGCAATTCAGTGTATTACGCCTGCTCTACTGACAACTCGATAACTTCGTCAGCTTCTGGATTTTCTCTAAAGCGTCTCACTTTGATCGTTTCCTCTCCTAACATGATTTGCTTGGCGATTCGGTGCATACCGTCAAAAACACGATAGTCACTGGTTAAGATTACCGGATACGACAAATCAGCATTGTTGATTCGTTGGCAATGTTTTGCAATTTCACGGCAGGTTGGCTGTGGTCCTTCATGACTAAACCAAGTCACTTCATTTGGGCCTTTTATATCATCAATCGCAATTTCTTCTACAGGTAAGGATTCTGCAAGTTGCCAAATACGCTCGATGGACCAAGTGGATTTTACATTGTCATTAATCTCAATGTAACGTTGTTTCGACATGACTAACTCCTTGTCATCATTGTTGTTTCTAACCTGAATACAGGCTTTTCATCAATCAAAGAGAATATCGGTCTATGAAAACAAACACAACGTTGTCAGCTATTCATTCACCCATAAAATCCCATAATCAGACAAGTAGCCAAGAAAAAACCAAAACAAAAATGAATAAGCCTGGATATCCATGCAATTTCGTTGGTACTCACCCCGTAAAATTTCTAACAAACTGAATAGTTTCCTATTTATTTGAATAAAAGAGCATTTATATCAAAGTGCCTAGCTCAGTCAAAAACACTCACCATTTTGTACGCTTTTGATTCGCTCGATACGACTTCGAGATTCTTTTGTTGAGAACATTCTCGGCTGTCGCTAATCTATAAACATCCATGTTTACTTAACGGATAAAACGTTATGTTCGTTTACAACGGCAAAGAAATTGAAACGGATGCTCAAGGCTACTTATTGGATCATACTCAATGGGAAGAAGGTATGATTGAGCTTTTAGCAAAAGAAGAAGACATCGAGCTTACGGATGCTCATTTGGAAGTTGTGCATTTTGTGCGAGACTTTTATGAAGAGTTTAATACCTCCCCTGCAGTGCGTATGCTTGTGAAAGCGATGGAAAAAGCGCACGGCCCGGAAAAAGGTAACAGTAAGTATCTATTCAAGCTGTTTAAAAAAGGACCAGCCAAACAAGCAACCAAATTAGCCGGCCTACCAAAGCCAGCTAAATGCTTGTAGATTCATAAAATTTTAAAACCGCGTAACGGCTTATACGACGCAGGCTCCTGCATCACATGCTCTACTGTTGCCGTTCGCGGTCCTTCTTGTAACCATTCCGAAAACGCAACTATTTGCGCGTCTGTTCCACACGCCATCACTTCAACATCACCATTGTTTAGGTTCTTCGCATAACCTGTTAACCCTAGCTTCAATCCTTGATGGGAAGTATGGTAACGAAAGCCGACGCCTTGAACGTGACCTTTTACTATAAATCTCTCACACTTTACGTTCATCTTTGTACCGCTTCTTTTTACTGAGTGATATATTCTTTGCGTCTATTCACCCCACTAAGGATAGTGGGTTTTTGCACGGTTATTATAATTATGAAAGAAATTCCATTCCGCTGGATTGATAAGTATCTCATTCACTTAAAGATTCAAGAAAAGTTCTATTTGCTCTTCGTTCTCCCTCTTCTTGCTTTAGTCATTCTCACACTCGTCCTTAATAGCGCGGCTAATACACTGATCTCAAATATGTACCAAGAAGAGCTCATGCTTATGAAAGGTCTGATAGAGGCAGGCAACCTTTCTCAATCTCAAGTAGCAAGCCTCATAGCGGGTTCAGAAACCGTTTCTATTGGCTCAGGGCCGCAATCCGTGTCAGTTTTAAATGGTGCGTACAGCTTGGTTGCAAACCATGAACTTTCTTTATGGACTGCCCTATCAACGACTCAAGTGAGCATCATCTGTGTGAGCTTGTTTATTCTCGCTCTTGGCGTTTACTACATCATGACGTTTATTGGCGGCGCGATGTTCACGATGAACAAAGCATTAAACACTCTTGCTGGTGGCGACCTAACTGCGAGAATGAACTTCTTCCCTGTTCGCGACGAGTTTAGTGAAATTGCTATTACGATAGACAAAGTTGCAGAACGAGAGCAACAAATGGTGCTGTCGATTCAAGAGTCTGTGGCTTTAATGCAACAAATTAGCTCAGATCTGAATCAATCGATTCATCACAGTTCAGATATTTCAGCGACTCAGCAGGAACACCTCAACTCTCTTGCGAGTGCAACTGAACAGATGGCATCAACGATTCGAGAAGTCGCGACACTAGCTCACGATTCAAGCACGCAAACCGATGATGCACGTAACGTGGCTCAGTCTGGACAAGTGAAAGTTGAGAATACGCTTCACTCGATTTCGAACCTTTCTAATGAGATTCAATCTGCGTCTCAAGCCGTTGCCGAGTTAGATGCCAATGCAGCACAAATTGATGAAGTCGTGACAACCATCAATGGGATCTCCGAGCAAACCAACCTACTTGCTCTGAACGCGGCTATTGAAGCTGCACGTGCTGGAGAACAAGGTCGTGGATTTGCGGTCGTTGCGGATGAAGTTCGCGCTCTTGCGGGACGCACTCAGCAAGCGACAGTTGAAATCCAAACGATGATCGAATCGTTACAGCGTAACAGTCAGTCGCTTACTAAGCTGATGGAAGTGACAGTTAATAATGCAAATGAGGGACAAAACCTCATGACGGAAGTGAATCACGAAATCGGCTCTTTGGCAGATAAAAATCAAACTATCTCCGACAGTAGCATTCAAATTGCAACAGCAGCTGAAGAGCAAGGTGTAGTCGCGGACAATATCGCCTCAAGCGTTGAAGAAATTCGAGTTCAAGCAGATAACGTGTGCAATATGATAAGCACGACTTCACAAAACGTTGATCAACTGCGTAAGCAAAGCGACACAATGGAAGCTCTACTTACTGGACTTAAAGCATAGCAACGGAATCTGTTACAGCAAATTCAAATAAAAGGGTCACTTTAGTGACCTTTTTTGTATTTAAAAGTCACTACAATGTACTGGATTGCTGAGGGATATTGCTTTTACCATTCACATCCCGGACAATACGCCCCTTTCAAAATTCAACAAGAGCTAATGAAATGACAGCTGCTATCTATTTGGTTAAAGGTCGCGAGAAATCGGTCAAGCGCAAGCACCCTTGGATCTTCTCTCGAGGCATCAACAAAGTTGAGGGCGAACCTGCTCTTGGCGAAACGGTTGATGTATTCACTCACGACGGTAAATGGCTAGCTAAGGCGGCATATTCGCCAGCTTCACAAATTCGTGCTCGTATTTGGAGTTTTGATAAAGAAGAAATCGACACCGCGTTTTTCGTTAAACGACTTAAAGACGCACAACTTCTTCGTGAAGACATTATCGAACGTGATGGCCTTACGGGTTATCGCCTTATCGCAGCAGAGTCTGACGGCTTACCAGGCGTTACGATCGACCGTTACCAAAGTTTCTTTGTGTGCCAACTTCTCAGTGCTGGCGCAGAACACAATAAGCAGGCTATTGTTGACGCTCTGGTTGAGTGCTTCCCTGATTGTAATGTGTACGAGCGCTCTGACGTGGCCGTTCGTAAAAAAGAAGGTTTAAAAGAGATCACAGGCGTCTTGCACGGCGAAGAGCCACCTAAATCAGTCGTCATCGAAGAAAATGGCGTAAAGATTAGTGTAGATATCGTTGGCGGGCACAAAACAGGTTTCTACCTAGATCAACGTGATAGCCGCCAGCAAGCGATGAAATATGTGAAAGGCAAGGAAGTTCTTAACTGCTTCTCTTACACAGGTGGCTTCGGACTTTACGCTCTGAAAGGTGATGCAAAGCGTGTAATAAACGCTGACGTATCACAACCTGCTCTAGACACTGCGAAGTTCAACGCAGAACTGAATGAATTTGATATCTCGAAGAAGCGCGCCGTGTTCCTAAACGCAGACGTGTTTAAACTGCTTCGTGAGTATCGTGACCAAGGAACTCAGTTCGATGTGGTTATCATGGATCCACCTAAGTTTGCAGACAGTAAAGCCCAACTAAACGGCGCATGTCGTGGTTACAAAGACATCAACATGCTAGCAATGCAAATCCTAAAACCTGGCGGTACGCTACTGACCTACTCGTGCTCTGGCTTGATGGATCAAGTTTTGTTCCAGAAAATCATTGCTGACGCAGCCGTAGATGCTAACCGCCAAGTAAAGTTTGTGGAGCGCTTTGAACAAGCTGCTGACCACCCAACCGATACAGCATACCCAGAAGGTTTCTACTTAAAAGGTTTTGCATGTAAAGTGCTTTAATTATTGCCTGAACTTACTGCATTACTAAATGAAAAACGGAGCTTTCGCTCCGTTTTTCATTTTGAATCATTTACTCTCGTAATTGTTCAAGATTAGAAATCAAACTATTGGCAATATCAGAAGCAGAAGCTCCGTCAAAATTAACCTCCAACTGTTGTCCATCTTTATTTATGGTCAGAGTTGAGTTACCTCCACTTTCAGTCACCGCCACCGTGATATCATCCACGCTTCCGTGATAATCGCCCGAGCCGAGATCATCAAGTAATGTGGAAATATCAGTACCACTCATATCATCAAATACATCGGTAAAATCGAGCTGATCCCCGTCACTGAAATCCGTCACGGTGTCAATTGCGGATTGCATCTCTGTCCACTTGAAGATGTCATCACCTCCGCCACCAGTCAAAATATCATTACCTAGACCACCAATTAGAATATCATTACCATCGGTGCCTACAAGAACATCATCTTGGTCTGTTCCCATGATGATATTAGGCTCTTGCTGTAACGAAGCAGTCTGTGTACCGAAAGCGGTCACTGTTTCAAAAGAGACATTGTTAAAATCAATATCAACGGTTGCAGTGGTATCGCTTTCTAAACCATCTGAGTCAATCGCTTTGTAATCAAACGAGTCGTTTACATTATTAAAACTTGTAATCTGAGTACCAACTAGAGTAAAGCTGGCTTTATCACTTGAACTGTCTGTTTCAGGGAACAAGCGAATCTCATCAAAACTGCCATTACTTAGCGATACGTCAGCGTAACCTTCTTGATTACCAGTAAATACGATGTCACTGGTCTGTATGGTTTGTATATCAACAAGAGTATCGCCCATATAAAAGTATGCTTGAATCCAAGCGCCGCCACTGTTAAACCTATCATTCAAGCTTGCTAGGTTTAACCTTGCTTCTTTAGCTTCAAGCCCTTCATCTAATTCAATGGCAATGAACTCACTCGTACTAATTTCATCCCCTTGGCCAGTTTCGCCCGGAGATACTACGACTAAACCTACCTGCTGAGCGGCAAAGTCAACCTTGATTTGAGCATTATTGACAAAGTCACCATTACCATCAATGGTTCCTCCAAAGAAACTTAAACCGTTAACATCGACTGAATCGGCAATGAAGTCTTTAGAAAATTCATCGAGTAAATCTTGGGAATCAAAGCTTTGCTCATCAAAGAAATCTTCCGTTAGTGCATATCTGACTTCCGTAGTTTCTGGAATCACATCACCAATGTCCAATATGACTTCATTGTTCTGATCATCCAAGTAATAGAGATAGCCATAGTCTGGAAGCGTCGTGACACAGATGCTCGTTTCTTTATCATCTTGAAGATCAAAGTCATCTTCAAAGTCTTGCGCATGTGGTGCAAAGTCAATTAAAGCGTCTCCTCCCACACTAAGGTCAACCGAAATGCCAAAGTCTTCTACTGTCGGAGGTGTATTGTCATCATCAATAATCGTACCAAGGCCTGACGCTGCAGGTGATTGCCCTTGAATCGAACCAGTTAAAACAAAGTTTTCTGAAGATTCATAAATCTGGTCTTCAACAGTGTTTACCGTAACACTAAAGTTAGTATCACTCGCAGGTACGGAGACATCAAACGTTCCATCAGGGTTTACCGCAATAACTTCCGTCGTGTTATCAGCATAAGTAATGGTCACACTCGTAGCGTTAAAATCATCTCCAGCGACAGCGGTTCCGTCTAAGAGAGACATACTAACCATAATCGCAACCGCACTTGCATTACTCAGTGTAACGTTAAATTTCGCATCGTTACCTTCCACCACTTGAATATCCGTAATTTCAGTGACAGTTGGTATGTCTGCATTATCGTTAATCGTTACGGTACCGACAGCAGCAGTTGTTTGCACAGTAGTGGCACCGGATAATGTAAAGTTCTCATCACCCTCATAAATATCATCGTTTAACGTCACCATAGTAACGCTAAATGTTGTGTCTAACGCTGGTACAATGACATCAAACGTACCATCTGGGTTCACTGAAATAACATCGGTACTACTATCAGCGTAGGTAACGGTTACTGTCGTATTTGTATAATCCGAACCTCCTTCAGCTGTCCCATTTGCTAATGTCATATTAACAACGGTGTTTGTGGTACTTGCATTGCTTAAAGTGACTTCAAGCGTTGCCAGCTCACCTTCACTAACTATGGCATCCGTAATCGCTGCTACAGTCGGGCGGTCATCATCAGGATCTGGTCCTGGCCCCGAACCATCATCAAGAAGAGTCCCTGTACCTATTGCAGATGTAATTTGAGTGGCAGTTTTACCCGAGAGTGTTAAAGTCTCTGCGCCTTCGAATAGGTCATCATCAATAGTATTGACTGTGACGCTGAATGAGACGTCGTTCGCGGGAACTGAAACATCAAATGTTCCGTTTGCGTTGACAGTAATGACATCTGTTGAGTTATCCGCATAGGTAACTGTAACCGATGTATTGATGTAGTCTATGCCCCCCTCTGCGCTACCATCAGCGAGCACCATATTGACCAAACTTTCACTATCACTAGGGTTACTTAAAGTAACATCAAAAATGATAGGTTCACCTTCATTAACCACTTCACTAGAAATAGAGGCAACGCTGACTGTATCGTTATCAAGAATCGTTACCGTGCCTGTAACCGGAGTTGTTTGTATCTCGGTCTGTCCAATTAATGTGAAATTTTCATCGCTTTCGAACAGCTCATCGTCGGTGGTACTTATCACAATGTCAAAGGTCATATCACCAGCTGGTACGGACACATTAAATGTACCATCAGGGTTCACAGGGATAACGTCTGATGAACTATCTGCATAGGTAACAGTAACAGACGATTTGGTGTAATCTACCCCTCCCTCTGCTGTGCCATCATTAAGTGCCAGATTAACGAGAGTATCCGTAGTGCTTAGGTTACTCAAAGTGACAACCAACGTAGCAGACTCACCTTCGCTTACGGTTGTATCACTAATTGCCGCAACAACCGGACGGTCATCATCAGGATCAGGTCCAGGGCCACTGCCATCATCCACAATCGTTGCTGTACCCGTATCGCTGCCTTGTACCGCCCCAATGCCAGTCACCGTCACACTGAAATCTTCAGGGCCTTCATAAACGGTGTCATCAATGGAAGCAATGCGCACATCAAATTCGGTTTGCTCGGCTGGCACCGTCACCACGCCATCGTTTGGCACTGTGACCCAACCGCTTCCCGTGTTGTATTCTAGGGTGCCCAAATCTCCAACTTCGGTATCGCCAAGATTAAGGCCCAACTCCACTTGCGTTTCCGCTTCAGACGCGTTCGATAAGGTGACTGTGAAGTTCGCTGTCTCACCCTCATTAATGGTGCCAGCATCCGTAATAGTCACACTTGGACGGTCATCATCAGGATCAGGCCCTGGACCACTGCCGTCATCCACAATCGTTGCTGTACCCGTATCGCTGCCTTGTACCGCCCCAATACCAGTTACTGTCACACTGAAATCTTCAGGGCCTTCATAAACGGCATCATCAATAGAAGCAATGCGCACATCAAACTCGGTTTGCCCTGCTGGCACCGTCACCACGCCATCGTTTGGCACTGCAACCCAACCACTTCCCGTGTTGTATTCTAAGGTGCCCAAGTCACCGGCTTCGGTGTCACCTAAGTTGAGGCCAAGCTCGACTTGAACTGTAGACTCGGAGGCGTTCGACAACGTCACTTTGAAATTCGCTGTCTCACCCTCATTGATGGTGCCAGCATCGGTAATAGTTACATTCGGGCGGTCATCATCCGGATCGGGGCCTGGACCACTGCCGTCATCCACTATCGTTGCCGTACCGGTATCGCTGCCTTGCACTGCGCCAATGCCAGTCACCGTCACGCTGAAATCTTCTGGGCCTTCGTACACCGCGTCATCAATAGAAGCGATGCGCACATCAAACTCGGTTTGCCCTGCTGGCACCGTCACCACGCCATCGTTTGGCACTGCAACCCAACCACTTCCCGTGTTGTATTCTAGGGTGCCCAAATCTCCAACTTCGGTATCACCAAGATTAAGACCCAGTTCCACCTGCGTTTCCGCTTCAGACGCGTTCGACAGCGTCACTTTGAAGTTAGCTGTTTCACCTTCATTAATGATGCCAGCGTCAGAGATGGTCACATTCGGACGGTCATCATCCGGATCAGGGCCCGGGCCACTGCCGTCATCCACTATCGTCGCCGTCCCCGTATCACTGCCTTGTACTGCCCCAATGCCAGTTACTGTCACACTGAAATCTTCAGGGCCTTCATAAACAGCGTCATCAATGGAAGCGATACGCACATCAAATTCGGTTTGCTCGGCTGGCACGGTCACCACGCCATCATTTGGTACTGCAACCCAACCACTTCCCGTGTTGTATTCTAAGGTACCTAAGTCACCGGCTTCAGTGTCACCCAAGTTGAGACCTAGCTCGACTTGAACAGTGGACTCGGAGGCATTCGACAGCGTCACTTTGAAGTTCGCCGTATCACCCTCATTAATCGTGCCAGCGTCAGTGATGGTCACATTCGGGCGGTCATCATCCGGATCGGGACCAGGGCCACTGCCGTCGTCCACTATCGTTGCTGTACCCGTATCGCTGCCTTGTACCGCCCCAATGCCAGTCACCGTCACACTGAAGTCTTCAGGGCCTTCATAAACGGCGTCATCAATGGAAGCGATACGCACATCAAACTCAGTTTGCCCAGCTGGCACCGTTACTACGCCATCGTTTGGCACTGCAACCCAACCGGAGCCTGTGTTGTATTCTAAGGTGCCTAAGTCTCCAACTTCGGTGTCACCTAAGTTCAGGCCTAGCTCGACTTGAACTGTAGACTCGGAGGCGTTCGATAGCGTCACTTTGAAGTTCGCGGTCTCACCCTCATTGATGGTGCCAGCATCGGTAATAGTCACATTCGGGCGGTCATCATCCGGATCAGGGCCTGGACCACTGCCGTCATCCACTATCGTTGCCGTACCCGTATCGCTGCCTTGTACTGCCCCAATGCCAGTTACCGTGACACTGAAACCTTCTGGGCCTTCGTACACCGCGTCATCAATGGAAGCAATACGCACATCAAATTCAGTTTGCCCAGCTGGCACCGTTACCACGCCATCGTTTGGCACTGCAACCCAACCGGAGCCTGTGTTGTATTCCAAGGTGCCTAAGTCACCGGCTTCGGTATCGACGAGATTAAGACCCAACTCCACTTGCGTTTCCGCTTCAGAGGCGTTCGATAAGGTGACTTTGAAGTTCGCCGTATCACCCTCATTAATGGTGCCAGCATCGGTAATAGTCACGCTTGGACGATCATCATCCGGATCAGGTCCTGGACCACTACCGTCGTCCACTATCGTTGCCATACCTGTATCGCTGCCTTGCACCGCGCCAATACCAGTTACTGTCACACTGAAATCTTCAGGGCCTTCATAAACGGCATCATCAATAGAAGCAATGCGCACATCAAACTCGGTTTGCCCTGCTCGCACCGTCACCACACCATCATTTGGTACTGCAACCCAACCGCTTCCCGTGTTGTATTCTAAGGTGCCCAAGTCACCGGCTTCGGTGTCACCTAAGTTGAGGCCAAGCTCGAGTTGAACTGTAGACTCGGAGGCGTTCGACAACGTCACTTTGAAATTCGCTGTCTCACCCTCATTGATGGTGCCAGCATCGGTAATAGTCACATTCGGGCGGTCATCATCCGGATCGGGGCCTGGACCACTGCCGTCATCCACTATCGTTGCCGTACCGGTATCGCTGCCTTGCACTGCCCCAATGCCAGTCACCGTCACGCTGAAATCTTCTGGGCCTTCGTACACCGCGTCATCAATGGAAGCGATACGCACATCAAACTCGGTTTGCCCTGCAGGCACCGTCACCACGCCATCGTTTGGCACTGCAACCCAACCACTTCCCGTGTTGTATTCTAAGAGACCTAAGTCACCGGCTTCGGTGTCACCTAAGTTGAGAGTCAGTTCAACCTCAACATCTATAGCTGATGGATTAGATAACGACACTTTAAAGCTAGCCGTTTCACCCTCATTAACTATCCCTGCATCGCTCATCGTTACCGTTGGGCGATCATCATCAGGACTTAAACCTGGCCCACTACCATCATCAACAATGGTTGCCACCCCGGTTGCAGGTGTATTTTGTTCTTCTGTTGTGCCAGAAAGCGTAAACGTTTCTGGGCCTTCGAATATAGAGTCATCTATAGAGCCGAGAGAAACCGTAAACCCGCTTTCACCTAATGGGACCGAGACTGTAAAAGTACCGTTATCATCAACCAAGATTTCTTCCGTTGTACCATCAGAAAATGTTATGAGAACACGCTCATTAACGTAGTCACTTCCGCTCTCGTCAGTTGAACCGCCAGTTGCGGTACCATCAAGTAGCGACAAAGTGACATCAGTATTGTCCTCTGTTGCTTGGTTTAAAGTAATATCGAATACAACCTGATCACCTTCGTTGATAGTCGGACTGGATATTTCCTGAACAATTATCGTTGCAGGAATGGGGGTTGCTGTTGGTTCTGGTGGTTGTATTTGGAGAATATCGAGTAGCGTCTCTACCTGAGTACTTGAAAATCCTGTTCCGTCAGTTCCCACTGTCTCAAAATTGGTACTGGCGAGTAATTCAGCACCTGTGCGATCTATAGCTCCCGTATTCTGTGGGCTAGACCCGTTTCCTTCACCTGCAGCAGGTTCAAACTCTTCACCCAGCTCAGTCGGGTCTTCCCCACTCGCAATTGCTTCAATTAACGCAGTGATATCATCAGTTACATTTATTGAACTTCCTTGTGGTGTCACCTGCTCGATAACAAGTTCAGAAGTATCTGATACTTCATCGATTATTAACTCTCCTGGTTGAGGTAGTTGACCCTGACCTAAAGTCCTAATCTCACCGTCCAACCCGATAACGACAATGTTGCCCGCCAATGAGCTAAAAGTTACACGTTCCATATCTACCTCGCCCCACTTCAAACCAAGTCAAAAGTTTGTCACCCCTACATTTACGTCTATAGTTTAGTCAAAATCATCATATTTTCGTTGTATGTGTAGCTTGTAGGACGTTTGATAACTCTAGGGGCAGAGTTACAAAAAAGCGCAGAGTGACACAGGCCGTGAAACGCTATGATATTAAGAATTCAAGCTTTTCTCCGAGCTAAACTTGCTATGTTGCTAAGCAACATTCGACATATGTGCTAAGGTTTTAAAAGGCGAAATCTTGGATTTTTGAAACAAAAGCTTTGTTTTAACAGTAGGTTGATAAATCCCTTACTCAAGCACTGTTATTTATGATGTTTCGTCTCAGTTATGAGATGAAATAGCAAAAAGCAACACGAATTTTTAGGAGAAATACCGTGAAATGGAACCGACTAAATATTGCTTGCTGCTGTAGTTTAATGGTGTCTATACCCGTTTTCGGTCAAACTTTAGAGCAAGCCGTGGCATTGACGTTAAAAAACAACCCTGACATTAAGAGTGCATTTAATGAATTTACGAGCCGAAAATACGTAAATGAAGCATCTTCGGGTGCTTACTTGCCCTCTATTGATCTAGATGCGGGTATTGGGTATGAAGGATTAGACCCTTCTGACGAGGTGGGACGTGGAGATACAGATTACACTCGAAAAGAAGCATCGGTGACACTAACCCAACTTATCTGGGACGGCAGTGCGACTCTTAATGATATCGACCGAACTGCAGCGGATGCTGAATCAGTAAGATTTCAACTTTTGGCCGACGCATCGGATAAAGCACTTGAAGTCACCAAAGTGTATCTAGACGCTGTAAAAGCTTACGAAATACTCAAGCTGTCTGAAAACAACCTGGCTGTTCACAAAGATATCTACGATGACATTAAAAAACGAGTCAACTCGGGTATCGGCTCTACCGCTGACTTAACGCAAGTAGAAGCACGTTTGGCAAAAGCACACGGCAACTTAGCCGCTGCTCAAAATAACCTGTATGACTCTCACACGATGTTCACTCGTTTAGTCGGTCAAACACCGCAAGGGCTAATCTTTCCGAGAGCGGACCAAAACTTTATTCCGTACACAGTTGATGAAGCGGTAGGCTTGGCATTTGAACTGCATCCCGTTATTCAAGTGGCGCTCGCAGACGTAGACTCGGCTAAGTTTCAATACAAACAGTCTAAAGGTGTTAACTACCCAACCATTTCCATTGAAGCTTCGCAAACATGGCGTGACGACGCTGATGGTTTAAAAGGTCGCAGTGATGAGACACTTGCCATGCTGCGTCTACGCTACAACCTGTTTAATGGCGGCAGTGATGCAGCGAACTCAGAAAACTTCGCCTACCAGCTAAATAAAGCAAAAGACTTGCGTGAAGGTGCCTATCGCAATGTTGAAGAAGGGTTAAGACTTTCTTGGAGTGCGCTTGATTTAACATTACAACAAAAAGAGTTTCTGTCAGATCATGTTGACTCTGCGTCTGAGACCGTAATTGCTTACGAGAAGCAATATCGCATCGGTAAACGAACACTGCTTGATCTATTGAACACTGAAAACGAGCTCTTTGAGGCACGTAAAGACTACTTAGATTCTAAATACGCAGAGCAGTACGCCAAATATCGAGTGATGAACGCAACAGGTCAACTGTTGAGTGCATTAAGGGTCGAAATGCCTAAAGAATGGCTAGAAGAAGTGGAGTATTAATTATGAAACACATAACTCTTATTGCACTCTCATTGATGATTTCGGCATGCAGCTCATCCGATAAAGGCGATGAGTATGATTACATCGATACGCCAATTGCCGATCAGTGGGCTGATCACATAGATGATGACTCAGACGGCGTTATTAACGAGCGCGATTTGTGTCCGGGTACCCCTTTAGGTGCCGAGATAGATAACGATGGTTGCGGCTCGTATGTCGACTCCTCACAAGAAATGCAAATTCGAGTCCTATTTGCGAACGATTCCGATGTTATAAACCCTATCTTTACGCAACAAATTCGTGAGTTGTCCGATTTCTTGAAAGAGTACCCAAATACGTCTATCGAGATTCAGGGCTATGCTAGTCGCACTGGTACTGCAGAACACAATCTCGACTTATCCAAGCGCCGGGCTAAGAACGTTAGAAAAGAACTCATGATGAATGGTATTAGTGGGGATAGAGTTACCATTGTGGGCTATGGCGACACAGTGCTTGCAACACAAGGCACCGACCAAGTGAGTCACGCACTAAACCGTCGAGTAACCGCAACAGTGATTGGTCACAAGGGTGAAGTTAAGAAAGAATGGACCGTTTTCACTACACTTCCAAAAAGCTAACACAACCATAAACAGAACGTAAAAATAAAAGGTCTAGCAAATTGCTAGACCTTTTTTGATTTTCAATTTTACCTAAATGGTAACGCCACTACATATCTTTGTATTGCGCCTCTAAACTTGCAATCAAGCTTTGAGTCACATCATCAACACTTGCACCGTCAAAATGGATGTCCAATGTCGAGCTCCCTTTTGTAATACTCAGGTTTGCCTCAGAGCTGCCATCTGGTGCTACTTCTACGTGATACTCTCCGACATCACCAGTATGATCACCTGATTGAAGATCATTAAGAAGCTCTCCAATTTCATCTTTAGATAAGTCATCAAAGAGATCAGAGAAGTCTAGAGTGTCTTCATCTTTATTGAAGTCAGTGACAGTGTCGCGTTCATTGGACACATCAATCCATTTAAAGATGTCTTCACCGTCCCCCCCTGTCAAAATATCATTGCCGAAACCACCAATTAAAATATCATTATCTGCACCACCGAACAGCTTGTCGTCACCGCCTTGTCCAAACAAAATATCATCACCTGAACCACCAGAGATGGTGTCTGCTTGGTCGTAATAACGAGACTGTTCAAATTCTGCTTGGTTTTCAGTAATGTAGTGATGAACTTCTTCTTTCGTAACTAACGAAACATCCTTACCTAGTTGAGATGCTACGTAGTTTTGTAGCGCGGAAACTCCTTGCTCACCATCGACGTCGAAACGCATGGCATCACCAAAAATAATGTCATTTCCATCAAGGCTGTTAATCTCATCTTTGCCTTGCATCAATGAAACTTCCTTACCAAGGATCACTTCTGCTAGTTGGTTTACATCTATGTTAGCTCTTACTACACCATCAGAGTCGAAGTTTTCTAACGAATCTTCATCTAAGTAGCGACCAAGACCTATCGAACGAACCTCACTAAATTCAGCCAATGCTTGATATGCGTTATTCGCTTGAGATAGAACATTATTTCCATAATCATCATAGACATATGAGTTAAGCATTCTCCCCACCTGTTCACCAGTAGAGAGCGAATACACCGCCCCGCGAAAATCTATGATTGTTTTATTGTTGTATGTGACTGTATCACCAAACCTGTAATCACTTGGCAAAACATCCGCTAGCGTCACTAACTTTTGTTCTGACACGCCAAGTACGACACCCTCCCAACCACTAAACCAACTCGTATTGTTATCCGTAGCTTGGTTTGGTTGACCATCAGATATGAAATAACTTAGGTTTGTTGCGCCACTATCGGCATTAGCAAACCAGTCTAGTGCAGATTGGAACCCGGCTTCATAATTTGTATTACCATCACCGATTTGTAAAATTGCATCCAATGTAGACTCTATTTGCGATGTTGCGTTGTCAGCACTCAAATCTAATTCAAGTACCTGAGAGCTCCCAGTAGCAAATGTGGTCAATAAAACGTTCACTTTGCCCGAATGAGGGCCACTAGCACTTTCGGTAAGAGTATTCAGTACTGTTTTTAACTCACCTAGCGCTAGACCAACGTCGTAACCCATGCTGCCTGATGTATCGAGCATAAAAGCAATGTTGTAGTCCTGCCCCTCGACAATCTGTAATCCTTGAACATCGCCAACAATCACATCATTGCTATCAGATCCAGCTATCTTGTTATCACCATGCGTACCGGAAACAAAATCATAATCTCGAACTGAAACAGAAGCCGTGTCCGTTCCCATTTGAGTATTGTTATTAACTTCAACACTTCCTGCCGCCGCTGTTACATCAAAATCTAACGAACCATTGTAATCGGCTGGTACAGTAATCGTACCGCTTAGTTGATGACTGGTTTGATTTGGTTCACTTGAAAGGTCAACCGTGTAAGAACCATCGCTGTTTTCAGTAACCGTTTTGCCATTCACCTCTAATGTTAGCCCTGAAGGAATTCCCGTTAAGGTGACGCTATCGTTAATGAATGACTCACTTCCATCCACATCGATAAGATCAAGGTTCAGGTCAAAAGAGACTTGCTGCTCTGTAAGTACAACATACTCTCCTGTGTTGTTATTTAGCTTGATAATGGCATCTTGGAAGATAAGTTGTTCAATTTCATAAAGGTGGTCACCCGACTCTTTATGAGTGCTCGAAACAACATCTTTTGTATCAATAAATCGGCTATCTTCGACAATCCAATACGGGACCTCTGAGTGGTCAGATGCAGGGTAATAGTTGAAGTTGTAATCAGACAACTTGCCAGAGTAAACAACTGTGTCCGTCTCCGCTTGATCATCTAATGAACCAATACCGCCATAGATAGAATCATTACCTCCTCCAGTCACAAAGATATCACTGCCTTGAGCATCAACGTTCGCACCTGCTTGTTGATCTCCGACAAAGCTCAGTGGCGATTCAGTGTCACCGCTTAGCATTAAGTCATTACCAACATGTCCGTTATTAAACGTTTGTGTCACCACATGTTCAAAGTCAAGCCCTGGTAAATTACTTGCCTCAAGCAGATCTTTAAGTTCTTCGTCTGTAGACCAGCTTCCGCCTAGTGTCACAGGTACAGACGTTACTGGACCGAAAGTAAGGTCAATCTTAATTGGGTCCGCGACAGGCTCTATGTCGATACTCAACGTACCTGAAGCAGAAGAATTGCCATCACTAACCGTGAAATGAATCTGCTCGTAAGTATCCAAGCCGTTCCCAACACCATCTTTATCGAAAACATCTGCACCAGATTCATGTTCAGCAGGAACATAGCGAACAAGACCATTTTCGATATCAGAAGCGAGCACACTGCCAGAAACCTCTTCCCAACCATCAGAACCTTTCACTTGCAGTGAGCCATTTAGAGCAGAAGTGTCAAACTCAACACTTATACTACTATCAACGATGCCTAAATGTTCTAGTGTTATAACAATAGCTTCGTCTTCTAATCCGGAAATTTCGTTGCTTTGAACTGCTGGCGGAACATCATTATCATCAATATAGCCAACGCCAGATACATCTCCGACTTTAATCACAAGACTCTCTGTTGATTCAACCAACTGATCATCAATACTTGGAATGGTAATCTCAAAGCCATTCACTCCGGCTGGAACAATAAGGTATCCACCCAAATACTTCACGCCATTAGTAAAAGTTGCGTTCGACAAATCAATGTCTTGAGAGCTCACACTAGAACCCTCTGCAGAGAAATCCACTTGATACTTAACGGTCTGATCTGTCGCGTTATTTAGAGAAACAGAAAACGTGACATCGTCACCCTCAACAACAGTAACACCTGCAATGCTCTCCACCACAGGTCCATTTTCCGCAACATTACCATCTAGTATTTCGTTAACGATATTGACCGTAGACGGATCACTAACTCCACTTTCAGAATCGACTGCCACATATCCAAAGCTATCTCCGGCAGGAATACCTTCTACATAACGTAACTCCCAGTTCCCTTCATTTTTCGTAGAAAAATCTAACTGAGTAATGACCGAACCTTCAGGAAGAGCTAGTTCCTGCCCAAAACCAACGCTTGTTTCTTGGAATAGCATGAAGTTGCCTTCAGGCTTCAAGAACTCGAACGTTTGAGTCTGTTCGATATTATTTGAATCTAAATACGTAACCGTAATAAGCGCAGCGTTGTCATCACCGTAATCAAACAATCCACCTAATCCATCTAAGCCAAGGTTTACGCTGCCCACAGGGTTATTAGACAAATCGATCGTAATTGTCTCGCCTTTCTCAATACCCTGCCCATCATTGTCAGCAATACCGTTTCCGATATGTGACACTTGGCGGTTGTATTGAGCAAGTTCACCACTATCAGAAGATATAGTGATGGAGGAACCATTAACTAAATGCTCAGTACGGGAGTGTGATGGACCTCCGTCCTCACTTAGCCCCCAATTATTGAAATCTGTTGTAGACTCGGAACTATTTGGTGTATCTGGGCGATCCTTGATACCTAATAAGAAACCCACATTATCAGCTTCATAGTAAAGGCTATCTTTTTCATAAAGAGTGTCACTGACTTCTTTTATTTCATGCAGTTCACCGTTGTTATCTCTGAAGAACAATGTTCCTGAGGTCGGTAGTTCAGTAATCTGCACATGCAAGTCGTTGCCATTTAAGTCATCTTCAATATCCGCTATATGATCCTGAGAGTCGCCATCACCTAAAGGTTTCGTATCAGTATCAAATACAACTTGCGTCACAGGCTTGTCAGTCACATGCGTAAAGTCCTCACTGTCAGGCTTGTCATTTACTGGCGTCACATCGACGTTCACCGTGGTGGACTCTGATACCCCACCGGACGTGACGATGTAGGTGAAGCTGTCTGTACCGTGGTAGTTGTCGTTTGGCGTGTAAGTGACGCTGCCGTCCGGGTTGACCGAGACCGTGCCGTTGGCTGGACCGTTATTGCTATCGAGCGACACCACTTTATCGTTGCCTTCGAACGTGTCGTTATCTAAGACCTTGATGATGGTCGGCGTGTCTTCCACAACCGTCGCGTTGTCTGCCACAATGTCAGCCACAGGCGCTACCGTGAAGTTCACCGTTTGGCTGACGCTTTCTCCGCTTTGATCGGTAGCCGTAAACGTTAGGTTTTCTGAGCCATTCCAGTCTGCGGTTGGAGTGAACGTAGCAATGCCATTGACGATCGCCACTTGAATGTTGCTGTTGCCAGAGACACTAAACGTTAACTCACCATCGGCGTTATCCACATCGCTGAAAGCGGTATTTAGATCGATGCTGTATGGCGTAAAATCTTCCGCCAAGGTTTGGTCTGCAATGTTGCTTTCAACCACAGGCGCGTCGTTTACCGCATTCACAGTGACATTGACCGTCGCTTGGTCAGTCAGTGCACCATCGGTCACGGTGTAAGTGATTTCAGCATCGCCATGGAAGTTCTCAGCCGGTGTGAAGACCAGTTTTCCATCAATAATTTCGACTTTACCTTGGTCACTCGGCACAGACGCCGAATCAATGCTTAACGTATCGCCATCAATGTCGGTGTCGTTTGGCAGAACATCAATTGTCACTGGCGTGTCTTCGTCAGTAACAGCGGTATCATCTTTTGCCACTGGCGCGTCATTGACTGGTGTGACATCGACGTTCACCGTGGTGGACTCCGATACCCCACCGGACATGACGATGTAGGTGAAGCTGTCTGTACCGTGGAAGTTGTCGTTTGGCGTGTAAGTCACGCTGCCGTCCGGGTTGACCGAGACCGTGCCGTTCGCTGGTCCATTGTTGGTATCCAGCGACACCACTTTATCGTCGCCTTCGAACGTGTCGTTACCTAAAACCTTAATGATGGTTGGTGTGTCTTCCACAACCGTCGCTTTATCTGCCACGATGTCCGCCACAGGCGCTACCGTGAAGTTCACCGTTTGGCTGACGCTTTCACCGCTTGGATCGGTAGCCGTAAACGCTAGGGTTTCTGAGCCGTTCCAGTCCGCGGTTGGAGTGAACGTAGCAATGCCATTGACGATCGCCACTTTAATGTTGCTATTACCAGAAACGCTGAAGCTCAGATCGCCATCCACGTTATCCACATCGCTGAAAGCGGTATTTAGATCGATGCTGTATGGCGTAAAGTCTTCCGCCAAGGCTTGGTCTGCAATGCTGCTTTCAACCACAGGCGCGTCGTTCACCGCATTCACGGTGA
>NZ_JAMZAN010000019.1:0-33514 GCF_024181865.1 Vibrio sp. Y58_MX_L22 | reverse complement strand
TCATCAACTACAGTGAGTTTAAAAGCGAGGGAGTAATCGCGCTGAGTTCTTTTAGTTGTTGATTTCATAACACTCTCCAATTTTGGGGGTGGAAAGTGTCAACCTTATTTAGGACGGCACATCAACACGAAAAAGAGCAGCTTACGCTGCTCTTTTTGTTTCGGACTCTGCACGGCTAAATGACCCGTGATTAGCCGCGATGAATATTATCATTCGCCTGTTTGAGTAAGTTTTGGCTCTCATTCATAAATTGTTGAGAATAAGTACCAAACCAATCACTTACCTGCTTAAAGCTTTCGATGAATCGCGCTTTGTCTCTGCTATCCAGAATCGCTACCGCATCACCTAAACGCTGATGGAATCGCTTGATCATATCGATATTCTCTTGAGAAGAGAAAATGATATCACCGTACAAGTTCGGATCCTGACCAAACAGTCGTCCCACCATCGCCAATTCAAGGCGGTAGATTGGCGAGCTTAACTTCAACAACTGATCGATGTTCGGATTCTCTTTGCTAAGGTGCATACCGTAAGCAAACGACGTGAAGTGGCGCAGCGCCTGAATCAACGTCATGCCATGATCGTGCTCTTGTGCATCGATTTGGCACAAGCTTGCGCCCCAAATCCCAAACTGTTGCAATAGCCATTGGTAATGCTCGTGACCACGGCCATCACAGTACACAATAACCTGCTTGGCAAGGCTCGGAACATCTGGGCCAAACATTGGGTGCAAACCAACCACAGGACCTTGGTGCACATTCAACATTGCTTGCAGAGGCTTCGACTTGATAGAAGTCAGGTCACACAGAATGCAGTCTTGCGGCAAGTTCCCCAGTTTTTCGATCACCCCTTCCGTTAGATGAATCGGCACCGTGACCACGACTAAACCCGCGTTGTCTAGAATCTCATCCGCATGATCCCAGTCTTTACTGCCGAGAACTTTGACCTGGTAGCCCGACAATTTGAACATACGCCCAAACAGGCCACCCAATTGACCATTACCACCAATAATAACAACTGAGCGTAAATCAGGGTTCAAACACTTAAAACCGGAATCTTTCTCGCTGGCATAAGACTCACGCATTGTTCGACGCAGAATATCTTCAATAAGCTGTGGAGGAATTCCCATTTTTTCAGCTTCAGCGCGACGAGAAGCTAACATCGCCGCTTCGCGGTCTGGAGCATAAATTGGCAAACCATGTTCGCTTTTTACTTCCCCAACTTTCTCTACGAGCGCTAAACGCTGAGCCAATAGCTCCAACATTTGCTTGTCGACTGCATCAATCTGATCGCGTAATGCGTTAAGTTCAACTGCCATTGATGTTCCTTAAATCCTGTATTAATTAGCCTTTAGACGATTTTCTAAGAAAGGCACTAGCTCTTCATGTGCATGACGTAATAGTGCCTCAGTTGAATCCCAATTGATACATGCGTCAGTGATAGATACACCGTATTTCATCTCTTCAAGAGCTAAGTCAGAAGATTGATTTCCTTCATTGATATGGCTTTCAATCATAAGACCGATAATAGATTTATTGCCTTCACGGATTTGATGAATCACATCCTCCGCGACTAATGGCTGGCGACGGTAATCTTTACGTGAGTTGGCGTGACTGCAATCCACCATTAATGAAGCATCAAGACCAGATTTCGCCATCTCTTGCTCACACTCAGTGACTGATACCGAATCGTAGTTAGTTTGCTTGCCGCCACGTAAGATCACATGTCCATTAGCATTGCCCTGGGTGGTCAACAGTGCGACTTGTCCCTCACGGTTAATTCCCATAAAACGGTGGCTAGAGGACGCAGCTTGCATCGCGTTAATTGCGGTTGCCAAACTGCCATCGGTGCCATTCTTAAAACCGATTGGCATAGACAGGCCGCTTGCCATTTCACGGTGAGTTTGTGACTCCGTCGTACGAGCACCGATGGCTGCCCAGCTAAAAGTATCCGCCAAGTATTGTGGGCTAATTGGGTCTAGAGCCTCAGTCGCGAGCGGGATTTCCATCTCTGCCAACTCCACCAGAAGTTCGCGTCCAACATGCAGACCGTGTTCAATATCGAAACTGCCGTCTAGGTGTGGGTCATTGATCAGGCCTTTCCAGCCGACCGTGGTGCGCGGCTTCTCAAAGTAAACACGCATAACAATATACAGTTGGTCACTTAGTTGTTCAGAGAGTGCTTTAAGTCGCTTTGCGTAATCCTTCGCCGCTTCTACGTCGTGGATAGAACATGGACCGCATACAACAAGCAGGCGGTGATCCTTCTTGTGAATAATATTAGCGATAGTTTGACGAGACTCTTGAATAAAGCGACGTGCTTTTTCACTCAAAGGAAGCTTGGTTTTTAGTTCCTCCGGAGTAATAAGAACCTGTTCTTCGATAATATTAATATTGCTCAACTCACTTTTCTGCATAACTCTAACCTGTATATTTATTTTTACACCCAACCAAACCTTTGGTGAGACAACTAAGCTTTAACGACAAGATAACAGGCTAAAAAAGAAAAACAAGCGTACAGAATAAAAAACATTTAGTGTAAATTAAAGTTTACAGTTAAATGAAAAGCCAAAGTATAATTAACTTTGGCTTCTCATCGCTGTTTTGAATCTTTTACAAGAGGTTTAGCTAGTCAAGCGTTTCATCGCTTCACTCGCCGCTTTCCACTCTTGAGATAGCTTAAGTTCGCTTGGAGAAAATGACTGTTTTTTCAGTAATCCATCCGCGAGTGGCACGGTTGAAACCGGTAAGTTGTCTAATACCTCAACGTGCGCTTCTCGTTTATTACACATTAACAACATATCGCAACCAGCTCTCAATGCTTGAGCACCTCGCTCGGCTGGGCTGCCCATAATCGCAGCGCCTTCCATGGTCAAGTCATCCGAAAAAACCAAACCTTTAAAACCCAATTGCTGACGCAGGACCTGTTTTAACCAGTATTCAGAACCGCTGGCTGGTTGAGCATCATAATGTGGGAAAATCACGTGAGCAGGCATCATGGCATCTAAAATACCGGCATCAATTTGCGCTTTGAAGATCGCCATATCTTGTTCAAAAATATCACTGCGCTCATCGTATGGTGTTTCTAGATGTGAGTCTGCAATCACGCCACCATGTCCAGGGAAGTGCTTGCCTGTCGTTGCCATGCCAACACTCTTCATTCCCTGCATATATGCAGTGCTATAGCGAAGAATGGTATCGGCATCTTCACCGAATGCGCGGTTACCGATCGCTTTACATTGATGGCCTTGGTCAAGTACCGGGGCAAAGCTTAAATCAATATCATGGGCAATCAGCTCTGCTGCCATTAACCAACCGCCCATACGAGCAAGCTCTTCACCATTTTGATGTTTAGCGTACTCATCAGCAGCAGGAATTAATGAGAAACCTTCACGAAAGCGCTGCACTCGGCCGCCTTCTTGATCCACACCGATCAAAAACGGGCGCTTAGCCGCCTTTCGGATGGATTGAGTAAGTGCTTGAAGCTGTTCGCTATCATGATAGTTGCGAGCAAATAGAATTAAGCCACCAACCGTAGGATGCTCCAAGATTTCTTTGTCTTCAGCGGTCAGTTCATACCCCGCAACGTCAACCCATAACGGTCCCATGTTTTCTCCTCAAAATCGGCTGAATATCTCGTATTCGATGAGGTTATTCGCTTCAGATTTGCTTTACAATAAGTGAATGAAGAATTGACGAGATCGGCTATGAAATTTAACGAACTGTACATTGGTGTGATGTCTGGAACGAGTATGGATGGCGTTGATACCGCTCTAGTTGAAATAAGCGATGAGCATGTTCGCCTGATTGCGCACGACGACTACCCAATGCCCGCAGCGCTAAAAGACATGCTGTTATCTGTTTGTACCGGTCAAGCAACAAATTTAAAAACCATAGGTGAACTTGACCACCAGCTCGGCCACCTATTTGCAGATGCCGTGTTACAGCTGCTCAATAAGTCTGGTTACGTCGCAGAGCAAATTCGTGCGATTGGTAATCACGGTCAAACAGTGTTCCATCAGCCTACCGGAAACTTGCCGTTTACCACTCAATTGGGCGATGCCAACATTATCGCGGTCAAGACAGGCATTGATACGGTAGCGGATTTTCGTCGTAAAGACATGGCGCTAGGTGGACAAGGTGCCCCACTCGTCCCTGCTTTCCATAAAAGCATTTTTGCGATGCAGGATTCCACAACTGTGGTGCTTAACATTGGAGGCATTGCCAATATCTCTGTACTGCATCCAGAACAACCAGTCATTGGTTATGACACAGGCCCGGGCAATATGTTGATGGACGCATGGTGTGCGCTGCATAAAGGGCAAAGCTTCGACGAAGATGCACAATTTGCACTTAAAGGAACGGTAAACGCTACTTTGTTGACTCAATTACTCAAAGAAGCTTACCTCGCCATGCCAGCCCCTAAAAGTACCGGACGAGAACTGTTCAATATTGACTGGCTGCATCAACAACTGGCCCATCACAATTTACCAATCGAAGACGTACAACGTACACTTTGCGAGTATTCTGCAATTACCATTGCCAACGAAGTCGACAAGTTTTCTCATGGCATCACACCTCAACTATTGGTCTGTGGCGGTGGAGCAAGAAACCCACTTTTGATGCAGCGACTAGCTAAGTTATTGCCACAATGGAGCGTTGCGACAACGGCAGAAAAAGGCGTTGATGGCGACTACATGGAAGCAATGGCGTTTGCTTGGCTTGCGCAGCGCCATATTCACGACCTCCCTAGCAACTTACCGGAAGTTACGGGGGCAAGTCGTCTCGCTTCACTGGGTGTACTCTATTCAAAAAATTAAGGGCAATAGATCCTAAACAAAAAGGCTTAATTCATTATGACGAACGATGCACTTATCGCAGCTTTATCCCATCTGGTATCTGAAGGGCGAAACCCAGACACCATGGACATCGACTTGCTGCCTTCTCTCGATATTGTTCAACGCATCAACCAACAGGACAAACTCGTTCCTCTTGCCGTTGAAAAAGTGTTGCCTGAGATCGCTGAAGCCGTTGATAAGATCACGGAAGCATTTAAGGTCGGAGGTCGGTTGTTTTACATCGGTGCGGGTACCAGTGGTCGACTTGGCGTTTTGGACGCTTCAGAATGCCCACCAACTTTTGGCACAGATCCAGAGATGGTCGTTGGTATTATTGCCGGTGGAAAAGAGGCAATGTTCCGTGCAAAAGAAGGGGCGGAGGACGACCCTACATTAGGCGAGCAAGATCTTAAAGAGAATACGCTAACACAACGCGATGTCGTCGTTGGTATTGCGGCAAGTGGACGAACACCTTACGTGATTGGTGGCTTAGAGTATGCGAACGAGCTTGATGCCACCACTGTAGCACTATCTTGTAACCCTGACTCTCCGATTGCAGATATTGCTGATATTGCGATTAGCCCCGTTGTTGGACCTGAAGCGTTAACGGGATCCACTCGCTTAAAATCAGGGACAGCACAAAAACTCGTACTGAACATGCTCACTACCGCAAGCATGATTCGCCTAGGCAAAAGTTATCAGAACTTAATGGTAGATGTGAAAGCGACGAATGCAAAGCTAGTTGCAAGAGCGGCTCGTATTGTTATGCAAGCAACAGATTGTACTAACCAAGAGGCTAAAACGGCGCTCAAAGAAACGGACTACGACGCCAAGTTAGCGATTTTGATGATTTTAACCGGGCTGGATAGAGAAAGCGCAACTGAGCAACTGAACGCCAAGCAAGGATATTTAAGAAAAGTCGTGATCGCGCAAACTAATCAATCTTAATCAATAATGCGCCTCACTTATTTAAAAGTCAGGCGCCTTTTATGGCTTAATTTAGTAGTTCAATCGTTCAATGTGAGTAATACCGACTTTACCTTCAAGGTCACTGAACATATGAACCATTGCCGGGTATGGTTGTGCTCCAGGGTAGACAACTTCTGCATTACAGAAAAACGCATAGTTTTGTCCGGCTACGACTTGAGTAGCCACAACCAAAGGGGAGTATTTGACACCGACAAACCCCTCGATACCTTTAGCAAATACTTCTTTATTCTCTGCTGTGAGTTCATGAAATGGACTCCAGCCACCAGCCATTTGCGTTGACATAATGTGATTCCTTTTTTTCTGTGCTCACTATCAAGCAATATGAACATAGTTTAATAAGGAGGATTTTGCCACATTTATGTGATGCAGACAGTGTAACAACGGCTTTATTGACTATTAATTTGAGTATTCATTCCAACCACGTTGCCATTCCATGCGGAATTTTTGCGCTTGCTCAGTACCTTCACAAACCCCTTCGTAATACTGACCAGATAACCCCATTTGATACGCAAAAGCAGGATTACAATACTCACGTAAACCTTCTAAATAACCTTGGTCGTAGTCACTTTGCTTAACACTACCCAACTCACGAAGCTCGCTCATCGTGCGCGATGTGTGTCCGGTTATGCCATCTTGATATCCGATCTGATGCCAATCTCCCGACTTGGCAAGATCTGCTGTCGTTGCTGTGCATCCTGCAAGTAAAGCCAGTGCCAGACCTACCGTTACCTTTTTCATGGTTCTTCCTTAAGTAATTGTTTTCAAAAATAAGCTTACCACTAATTATTGGCGCTTGCCGCTGAGCTTGCAGATTTAACCACTGATGACTCAAATCAGCCGCTCAAGACTGTCATCAACCTTTCGCCATTTTTAAAAACCGCTCAAGCAGCATATCGACCACTCAGTGCTCTATTCGACCACTCATCTACTAACCGAATGCATTTAACACAAGTGACGCATAACATGCATCCTGAGATTGAAAAATTACCCTACCCAACTAAGACCAAGGACAATTGCTATGATGTGGTTTCTAACCTGTGTCGCAGCCCTAATCGGCGGATACTTCATCTACGGCGCTTTCGTCGAGAAGATTTTCGGCATCAATGAAAAACGCCAAACGCCAGCTCACACCAAATCGGACGGTGTTGACTTCGTTCCAATGTCAACAAAGAAAGTTTACCTAGTTCAACTACTTAACATCGCAGGTGTTGGTCCAATTTTTGGCCCGATCATGGGGGCACTATACGGTCCTGCGGCGATGCTTTGGATTGTAGTCGGTTGTATTTTTGCTGGTGCAGTACACGATTACTTCTCAGGCATGCTTTCAGTGCGTAACGGCGGTGCATCTGTACCTACCATTACAGGTCGCTACCTAGGTAATGGCGCAAAACACTTTATGAATATTTTTGCCATTGTCCTATTGCTTCTAGTTGGCGTAGTGTTCGTTTCAGCCCCTGCTGGCATGATTACTAACCTCATCAATGATCAAACAAGCTTGAGCGTAAGCATGACTACAATGGTTATTGCTATTTTTGCTTACTACATCATTGCGACGATTGTTCCTGTCGATAAAATCATTGGTCGTTTCTACCCACTGTTTGGCGCCCTACTTATCTTTATGTCTGTTGGTCTAATGACAGCCGTTGCTTTCTCTAGCGAACACACAGTAATGGGTGACTTCCAAGTTTCGGACATGTTCTCTAACCTCAACCCAAATGACATGCCGTTATGGCCTGCATTGTTCATCACTATCGCATGTGGCGCTATCTCTGGCTTCCACGCAACTCAGTCTCCACTGATGGCGCGTTGTATGGAAAATGAGAAAAACGGTCGCTTCGTATTCTACGGTGCAATGATTGGTGAAGGTGTTATCGCGCTAATTTGGTGTGCTATCGCTCTGTCTTTCTTCGGCTCTCTAGACGCTCTATCAGAAGCTGTGAAAAACGGTGGCCCTGGTAACGTGGTATACAGCGCATCATTTGGTCTGCTAGGTGTGTTCGGTGGTATCCTTGCGTTCCTGGGTGTGGTTATCCTACCAATTACGTCTGGCGATACAGCGTTCCGTTCAAGCCGCTTGATCCTTGCTGAATACTTCAGCATGGAACAAAAAACGCTACGTAACCGTCTACTGATGGCACTTCCACTGTTCGTTATCGGCGGTATCTTAACTCAAGTAGACTTCGGCATTATCTGGCGCTACTTCGGTTTTGCAAACCAAACAACAGCGGTAATGATGCTTTGGACTGCGTCCGCTTACCTACTGCGTCACAACAAGCTGCACTGGATTACCACTATCCCAGCTATCTTCATGACCACGGTATGTGTCACGTTCATCTTAAACAACAGCTCGCTAGGTTTTGGTCTGCCAATGCAACTATCAACTATCGTAGGTATTGTGTTTGCCCTAGCTGTGACAGGTTACGTTATCAAAACCTCTAAGGGTAAAGGTGAAACTGAACTGGCTGACGAAGAGAAACCACAAGCCGTATCAGAAACAGCGTAATACTCGTCACATCTGAGTGACTAAGATAGGAGCCTGCCAATTGCAGGCTCTTTTTGTTTTATACCCAAGTCACTTTAAGGTTCAGAAAGCACAGCGCAGCATCATTTACTTAGCTGTTCTTATCTATCTGAGCCAAGCATCTTGAGGTTACTTAGGTATACAATAACAACATTGATTCTAGGTTAGGTTCACTATGGAACTGGTCATCTCCCTTTTACAACAGATGTGTGTGTACTTAGTTTTGGCTTACATGCTAAGTAAAACGCCAATCATCTTACCTTTGCTGAGTATTTCTTCGCGCTTAAGCCACCGCCTAATTTGTTACGTACTCTTCTCTGGCTTTTGTATTCTCGGCACCTATTTCGGTCTGCACATCAACGATGCTATTGCCAATACTCGTGCGATCGGCGCAGTTATGGGCGGGCTGTTTGGTGGACCTGTTGTAGGTTTCGCCGTCGGATTTACTGGTGGCATCCATCGATACTCTCTTGGTGGCTTTACTGACCTAGCCTGCGCAATTTCAACCACCGCCGAGGGCGTAATTGGTGGCTTGCTCCACGTTTACCTTATCAAGCGAAATAAAGGCGCATTGCTGTTTAATCCAAGCGTCGTATTCAGCGTCACGTTTGTTGCAGAAGTGGTGCAAATGATTTTGCTGCTCGCCGTCGCGAAACCTTTTGATCAAGCCTATGAACTGGTGTCCGCTATTGCAGCGCCTATGATCATCGCGAACTCATTTGGTGCGGCGTTGTTCATGAGTATCCTGCAAGACAGAAAAGCAATCTTTGAAAAGTTTTCTGCGACGTTTTCGCGTCGAGCGCTCACCATTGCTGATCGCTCAGTGGGAATTCTAAGCAACGGCTTCAACACCGAAAACGCAGAGAAAATCGCACGTATTATTTACGAAGAAACCAAAGTGGGCGCTGTCGCGATTACTGACCAAGAAAAGATCTTGGCGTTTGTGGGCATTGGCGATGATCACCATAAACCAAACACGCCGATTTCATCGCAAAGCACATTAGACTCCATGGAGAAAAACGACATCATTTATCTTGATGGTGCGGAGCGTCCATACCAATGCTCCATTGCAAAAGATTGCAAGCTCGGATCTGCGCTGATCATCCCACTGCGTGCAGGGAAAGAGGTCATTGGTACCATAAAGCTGTATGAACCGAAGCGTAAATTGTTCTCGACGGCCAACATGTCGATGGCGGAAGGAATAGCCCAGCTTCTATCTAGCCAAATCCTTTATGGCGATTACCAACAACAACAAGCCTTACTCGCCCAAGCAGAAATCAAATTGCTTCACGCTCAGGTGAATCCACACTTTTTGTTTAATGCTCTCAATACTATTAGTGCGATTACTCGTCGTGACCCTGACAAAGCGCGCGAGCTAATCCAAAATCTATCGCACTTCTTCCGCAGCAATTTAAAGCAGAACATTAATACCGTGACGCTAAAGGAAGAGCTTGCACATGTGAACTCGTACTTGAGCATCGAAAAAGCGCGTTTTACGGACCGCTTAGAGGTTGAAATCGATATTCAACCTGAATTGCTGGACATCAAATTACCAAGCTTTACACTCCAGCCTTTGGTTGAGAATGCCATTAAGCATGGCATTTCAAACATGCTTGAAGGTGGTAAAGTTCATATCTACAGCGAAGCACACCCACAAGGTCACTTGATTACCGTCGAAGACAACGCAGGCAGTTTTGAACCGCCAAAAGAAAACCACTCAGGGCTAGGTTTAGAAATTGTCGACAAACGTCTCACTAATCAATTTGGACGTGATGCAGCGCTAAAAATTACGTGCGAGCCACATCAATTTACTAAAATGAGCTTTATCATTCCCCCAAAATCATAAAAGCACGCTGAAGCAATAAAGGTAATGTTGGATGTTAACCGCACTCGTCATTGATGATGAACAGTTTGCTCGTGAAGAGCTAGCAGAGTTACTGGATGAAACAGGCCAAGTTGAGGTCGTGGGCGATGCCTCAAACGCAATCCTTGGCCTAAAAAAAATCAATGAACTCAAGCCTGATGTGGTGTTTCTCGATATCCAAATGCCTCAAGTCACGGGGATTGAATTACTTGGGATGCTTGATCCAGAAACCATGCCTTATGTGGTTTTTGTCACGGCTTATGATCAGTATGCGATTCAAGCATTTGAAGACAATGCCTTTGATTACTTGCTCAAACCTGTCGACCCATGCCGGTTAACTAAAACGGTCAAACGACTAAACAAAGTCATTAGCCAATCCGCCCTAACGCAACAACTGTCTGCTATTACACCTGACACGTTGGATCAGATACCGTGCATCGGACACAACCGCATCGTTATCATGGCCACCGACACGGTGGAATGTGCTTACAGTGATATCAGCGGCGTACATGTACGCTCCACCAGCCAAACCGCGAGCACCCAACTGACATTAAAAACGTTGGAAGAGAAAACCCCTCTAGTCCGCTGCCATCGTCAATACTTAGTCAGTATTAAAGCGATTAGCGAAATCAAGTTACTGGAAAATGGGTTAGCGGAAATCATCACCAAAACAGGCTTTGAGATACCAGTAAGCCGCCGCTACTTAAAGGTGCTCAAAGAGATGCTCGGCATTAGCCACTAACACAAAAACTTCACACATCATCGCTGAGTTTCCGCTAGCGTATAAATAGGACGCTCTGAAAAGACGAGGCGATGATGTATAAAGTTTTATTCATATGTAAGCACAACGCTGGACGAAGCGTCCTCGCGGAGTCAATCGCAACCAATATCCTGCCAGCAGATTTTAGTGTCACCAGTGGAGGCTCACATCCCACAGGCAAGGTGCACCCAGTGGTGCAAAAATATTTAGATGACCACCAACTCCCCATTCCGCATATCCACACGCATTCATGGGAGGAGCGAACTCAATTTCTTCCCGACATCGTTATTATTCTCTGTGATTCTTTACATCAAGAAACCGCTCCTCAGTGGCTTGCAGGTGGTGTTCGAGTAAACTGGCAAGTTGATGCTTTTCCGACCGATGGTTCTGATGAAGACATGTACGCACATTGCGAAAAGGTTGCTCAATCGCTTGAGCGAAGAATCACGAAGATGTCTGATATGATTATCGATGGTTTAGGAAAAGACCAAATTCGTGATTACCTAAATGAGTTAAGAGAGATGTAAAAAAGGCGACCCACAGGTCGCCTTTTGAATATTCGATAAATGGAGACTAATCCACTTGCTTGATTTGAAGTTCTTTAGGTACTTCAAAGAACATATTCTCTTCACGGCCAAGTACTTCATCAACCGCTTCGGCACCAACGAGTTCTTTGATTCGCTCTAGAATCTGATTAACGAGCTCTTCCGGAGCAGATGCTCCCGCAGTCACACCGACCTTTGTTTTGCCTTCGAACCACTCAGGTTTGATATCTTCCGGACAGTCGGTTAAGTAGCCAGGTGTCCCTAACTTTTCAGCTAGCTCTTTAAGACGTGTAGAGTTTGATGAGTTTTTAGAACCCACCACAACCATCACATCTACGTCACCAGCTAATTCACGTACGGCATCTTGGCGGTTTTGTGTCGCATAACAGATATCGTCTTTACGTGGACCTTGGATATCTGGGAACACGCGGCGTAGCTCTTCGATAACATCGGCAGTTTCATCGACAGAAAGCGTCGTTTGGCTTACGTAATGAAGATCGGATGGATCTTTCACAATCGCCTTCAGTTTCTCAACATCGGCTGGAGTTTCAACCAAGTACATACCACCGGTTTCACTGGCGTATTGCCCCATCGTACCTTCGACTTCAGGGTGACCTGCGTGACCAATCAGAACCACTTCCATATTACGACGGCTCGCACGCGCCACTTCCATATGCACTTTAGTTACTAAAGGACACGTTGCGTCAAATACGGTCAAATCACGCTGCTTGGCTTCCTGACGAACCGCCTGCGATACACCATGAGCAGAAAAAATCACAATGTTGTTGTCTGGCACTTCATGCAGCTCTTCAACGAAGATAGCACCACGCTGTTTTAGACCTTCAACCACAAAACGGTTATGCACCACTTCATGACGCACATAAATCGGTGGCTGATACATCTCTAGCGCACGCTCTACGATGCTAATCGCGCGGTCAACACCAGCACAGAAACCACGTGGGTTAGCTAACAGGATTTTCATTTCATTGCTCATGGAAGTTATCTTTTATTTGGTTCGCTATTCTACTGACAAAATTTCAACTTCGAAAGTCACGTCTTGTCCCGCTAGAGGATGGTTGAAGTCCACAGTGACTGAATCGCCTGCAATCTCTGTAATAATGCCCGGGATTTCCATGCCATCAGGGCCACTGAAGGCCATGATTGTACCAACTTCCACTTCTGCATCACCTACAAATTTAGTGCGATCCATATAGTGAATATGATCAGGGTTTGGCATACCAAACGCGTCTTCTGCCTTTAGCTCAATCGCTTTTTGTGCGCCTGTTTCGAGGCCTATCAAGCACTGCTCAAAGTTTTCACTCAAGCTGCCATCACCCATAACAAACTTCGCTGGTTTACCCATGTTATGAGTACTATCTGCAACCGATCCGTCTTTCATTTTAATCATAAAGTGAAGGGTTACTACCGATTCATTGGTTATTGTTGTCACGTTAATGCTTCCTTGTTCTTGGGTTATTACGCTGTCAGCTTGGTCTTTTTATACATTGATATGCTGATTGGCGCTCCAACATAATAAAAAGCGTCGCTCGAATCAACGGACGACGCTTAGGGTTATTCGATATACCGCAAAAGATTACTTGTCAGCGTCTTTTTTACGGAAGCCATCCAGAATAATCATTGCCGCACCAATACAGATCGCCATGTCAGCAAGGTTGAATGCTGGCCAGTGGTAGTTACCCCAGAAGAAGTCTAGGTAATCAACAACAAAGCCATGAACGACGCGGTCAAACACGTTGCCCACTGCACCACCAATAATCAGTGCATAAGCAATGTTGTTCCATTTTTCTTTTGCTGGAAGCTTACTCATCCAGTAGGTCAAAAGACCCGTAACAACAAACGCGATACCTGTAAATAACCAGCGCTGCCAACCAGCTTGATCGCTCAAGAAGCTGAAAGCGGCACCGTAGTTATGAACGTAAAGTAGGTTGAAGAATGGCAACACCTCAATTCGGTTTGCCCATCCGTAGCCCATGTTGTCCATCACCACCAATTTGATGCCAATATCTGCAATAAATACCAGAATTGCTAACCACAGCCAGCGAACTCCAGATTGCTTTAACGTCAGTGCTTTTTCACTCATTACTTTACCTACAAACAGCCCCAGTAAATACTGGGGCTGTTAATTTTAAAAAAAGTTCAGTTGTTCTAGGCAATTACGCGAATTTACGTACTTCACCTTCGCCGTCTACGTTAGACACACAACGACCACAGATCTTCTCGTGACCTTCAATTGTGCCTACGTCTGGCGTGTGGTGCCAACAACGGTCACACTTCTCGCCTTCAGCTGCTGCTACTTCTACAAACAAGCCTTCGATATCCGTCGCTTGTGCTGCATCCGTCTTCTCACCTAGAGGCTTAACTTTCGCAGCAGATGTTAGTAGAACAAAGCGCAATTCATCTTCAAGTTTGTTGATCTTCGCCGCTAGTGCGTCATCAGCAAATAGAGTCACTTCAGCTTGTAGTGCACCACCAATGGTTTTCTCTTTACGCGCATCTTCTAGAAGTTTGTTAACCGCACCACGAACCGCTTGGATCTCAGACCAGAATTCGTTGTTCAGCTCTTCACCTTCAGCAAGACCGAATAGACCGTCGAACCACTCACCAGTGAATACGAACTTGTCGCGTTGACCTGGCATTTCGTTCCAGATTTCATCTGCAGTGAACGACATGATTGGCGCCATCCAACGAACTAGCGCTTCTACGATGTAGTAAAGTGCAGTCTGACAGCTACGTTGAGCGTTGCCGCCACGTTTTGCTGTGTACTGACGGTCTTTAATTACGTCTAAGTAGAAAGAGCCCATTTCGATTGAACAGAATTGCATTAGACGCTGAGTTACACCGTGTGTGTTGTACTCTTCGTATGCTTTAACAATCTCTTCTTGTGCTGCTAGTGCACGACCAACCGCCCAGCGATCTAGCGCAACCATCTCTTCAACAGGAACGATGTCTGTTTCAGGGTTGAAGCCGCTCAAGTTAGCTAGGAAGAAACGCGCTGTGTTACGGATACGACGGTACGCATCTGCGCTGCGTTTTAGGATTTCATCAGAAACCGCAACTTCACCAGTGTAGTCTGTAGAAGCAACCCATAGACGAAGAATGTCAGCACCTAGCTTGTTGGTTACGTCTTTTGGCGCAACCACGTTACCGATAGATTTAGACATCTTACGACCCTGACCATCAACCACGAAACCGTGTGTCAGTACTTGTTTGTAAGGCGCTTCGTCTTTCATCGCGATAGATGAAATTAGAGAAGACTGGAACCAACCACGGTGTTGGTCAGAACCTTCTAGGTATAGGTCTGCACTATTGCCGTTGTACTCTTCACGAGCATCAACAACAGAGAAGTGAGTAACACCTGAATCGAACCATACGTCTAGCGTATCTAGCACTTTTTCATATTGGTCAGCGTCAGCACCTAGTAGTTCAGCAGCATCTACATCCCACCATGCTTGAATGCCTTTCTCTTCAACCAGCTTAGCGACTTTCTCGATCAGCTCTAGCGTGTTTGGATGAAGTTCTGCTGTTTCTTTATGAACAAACAGAGCAATTGGCACACCCCAAGTACGTTGACGAGAGATACACCACTCAGGGCGACCTTCGATCATACCTTCGATGCGGCTTTGACCCCACTCAGGCATCCACTCTACATTCTTGATTGACTCTAATGCTTTAGCACGTAGGCCAGCTTGGTCCATAGAAACGAACCATTGAGGTGTAGCACGGAAGATGATTGGAGTCTTATGACGCCAACAGTGTGGGTAGCTGTGCTCGTAAGCGTGGTGGTGTAGTAGTGCACCTTTTTCTTTTAGTACTTCTACTACTGCATCGTTCGCTTTAAATACGTGCTGACCAGCAAATAGCTCTGTATCTGGTAGGTAAACACCGTTTGAGCCAACTGGGTTTGCTACTTCTAGGTTGTACTTGTTACCAACCGCGAAGTCTTCTTGACCGTGACCAGGAGCAGTGTGAACAACACCAGTACCTGAATCAGTCGTAACGTGATCACCAAGGATCGCCGGTACAGTGAAATCGTAGAATGGGTGTTGGAATTGAGAAAGCTCTAGGTCCGCACCTTTAGCAAAGCCAAGGTTGTGGAAGTGCTCGATACCCGCACGGTCCATTACGTCTTTCGCTAGCTCAGCAGCAACGATGATACGCTCAGCGTTGTCGCCTTCTGTTTGGATAAGCACGTACTCTAGATCATCACGTAGACATACTGCGCGGTTTGCAGGCAGTGTCCAAGGTGTTGTTGTCCAGATAACGATAGATACGTCACCGTGACCTTCATGACCTTCTGTCAGTTCAAATTTAGATAGCAGTGCCGCTTCGTCAGCCGCTTTAAAACGAACGTCGATAGATGGCGATACTTTATCTTTGTATTCTACTTCCGCTTCAGCAAGAGCAGAACCACAGTCTGTACACCAGTGAACAGGTTTGAAACCTTTTAGCAGGTGACCATTGCTTGCGATCTTACCAAGAGCACGAATAATGTTCGCTTCAGTTGCGAAATCCATAGTGCGGTATGGCTTGTCCCACTCACCCATGATGCCAAGACGTTTGAAGCTCTCTTTCTGACCTTCAACCTGACCTGCTGCGTATTCACGACATTTCTCGCGGAATTCCGCTGCTGTCACTTTTTGGCCTGGCTTACCTACTTTCTTCTCTACCATTAATTCGATTGGTAGACCGTGGCAGTCCCAGCCTGGGATGTAAGGTGCGTCAAAACCTGAAAGTGTTTTGGATTTAATAATAATGTCTTTAAGAATCTTGTTTAGTGCGTGACCAATATGAATGTCACCATTTGCGTAAGGAGGGCCATCGTGCAATACGAATGACTTTTTGCCTTTCTTAGCTTTACGGATTTCACCGTAAAGATCTTCTTTGTACCAACGCTTAAGCATTTCTGGCTCACGATTGGCCAGGTTGCCGCGCATTGGAAACCCTGTTTCAGGTAAGTTCAGGGTATCTTTATACTCACTCATCGATTCTTAATTCCGTTATATTGGGCGAAAATTAGACATTATGTTGAACGGTGGAATAAACCGCTCAACGCTTAAGCTGACGCAGCCACACCCTTGCTGCTTCAGCATCCAATTCGATTTGTTGTTTAAGTGCTTCAAACGACTCAAACTTTTGCTCATCTCGAAGTTTATGCAAAAGTTCCACTTCTAGTTGCTTGCCATATAAATTGGCATGAAAGTCGAATAAGTGCACTTCTAACTGTTGGCGAACACCATTGACGGTTGGTCTTTGACCAATATTAGCAACACCACCAACTGGCTTATTTCCTAAGCCAAGCGCTTGAACAACATAGACTCCGGAAACCGGAGAAACACAGCGTTTCAAAGGAATATTTGCAGTAGGGAACCCAATGGTTCGACCTAGCTTTCTTCCGTGAGAAACACGACCGCTGATGCTGTAGTTTCTTCCCAGCATCTGTTGCGCGGAATGCAAATCGTCACGCGCCAGCGCTTGACGGATAGCCGTACTGCTGACACGTAATTGTTGTAAACAAAAGCTCTGGGTACTTACGACATCAAAGCCGTATTTTTCCCCTGCTTCCTGCAGCATTGCAAAGTTACCTGTACGGCCTTTGCCAAAGCAGAAATCATCACCAACGACAAGAAACTTAACACCCAAACGCTCGACCAACAAGTCACGGATAAACTCTTCCGCGGTTAAACTTGCAAAATGGCGATTGAAATTGACACACAGTAAGCGGTCAATATCGAGCTTACTCAATTGCACGAACTTATCGCGTAATCGCGTCAACCTTGCAGGTGCCTTGTCTTTGGCAAACAGCTCCATCGGCTGAGGTTCAAAGGTCATCACAACAGAAGGCAAGGATAGCCTGTCCGCTTGCTCAGACACTTGCTGCAATACTTGTTGATGGCCTTTATGGACACCATCGAAATTGCCAATAGTCAGCACACAACCATGATGTCGCGGGTTGATATTGTGAATGCCTCTAATCAGTTCCATTGGATACTGCTTTCTGCCTCTGTTTTACTTTACACTGTGTGAAACTGACGGATTATATACTAATCACCCTCAGTCTGTCCCAGCTTTTAGGTCTTTTAAACGCGCACCAGTTAAAAATAGAACCACTAGGTAAACCACTGCTCCTAAACCGATCAACATCCCTAGCACCGCGCTTCGGTGAGCAAAGCTCCAGCCCAGCCATACTGACATATCTTCCAGTTGCCATAAGATTGCCGCCACCATCGCCGCGCCAGCAATAGCTAAACGTATAATAAAGAAGACGGTTCGCTTAGTGATTTGGTATACCTCTGCGATGTGCAGGCCACGATACAGTAGTGCCATATTCACAAATGCCGATAGTGCTGTCGCGATAGCCAAGCCAACGTAGCCATAGAAGTACGCAAAAATTGCATTAAATACCATGTTGGTCACCATCGCAATGATGCCGTATTTCACTGGCGTTTTGGTGTCTTGACGCGAGTAATACCCCGGAGCAAGCACTTTAATCAGCATAAAGTTCAACAAGCCTGAAGCGTAAGCAAAGAGTGACAATGATGCTTGATGTACGTCTTGTGGCGAAAACTCACCTCGCATGAATAACACCATCAACATAGGTTTTGCCAGTACAATCAAACCAAGCATTGCAGGAAGGCCAAGTAAGATCACCATGCGCACCCCCCAGTCCATGGTTTGTGCGAATCCTTCATTTTGTGCGTCAACATGTTTGCGTGATAATGCTGGTAAAATCACCGTTGCAATCGCAATACCAAACAGACCTAACGGGAATTCCAACAAGCGATCTGAATAGTACAACCAACTGATCGAACCGGTTTGCAGAAAGCTGGCAATAAAAGTATCAAACAACAAGTTGATTTGGCTTACCGACACACCGAACAAAGCAGGAATCATTAAGGTTCGGATCTTCACCACGCCCGGATCGCGCCAGCCCCATTTTGGCTTAACCATAACCCCCGCTTTAATAAGGAAAGGGATTTGAAATAAGAACTGAACCAAACCACCAAGGAAAACACCGATGGCAAGACCAATCTCTGGCTGTGACATCTGCGGCGAGATAAACCATGCTGCCAAAATGATCATTACGTTGAGGAAGACGGGAGTAAACGAAGAAACCGCAAACTTACCTAGTGTATTGAGAATGGCTCCCGATAGGGCAACAAAAGTGATGAACCATAAATAAGGAAAGGTAATCTTGAGCATCACGCTAGCAAGTTCGAACTTCTCAGCCGCGGGACCACCATGCATCCAGTCTAGGAACCAACCAAAACCAAACAGTGCAGTCACCACTCCGGAACCTAGAACGCCTAAGATGGTAACAATTGAGACTATCACCCCTAATGTACCCGCCGCACGAGCAATGAGCTCCCGAGTTTTATCCATGTCGCCTTGAGCATGGCTTTCCGTTAAAACAGGTACAAACGCTTGGGAAAAAGCACCTTCAGCAAACAAACGTCGTAAAAAATTAGGAATTTTATTGGCGAAGAAAAAGACGTCTGCGCTTGCTCCTGCCCCCATTAAATTTGCCACTACAACATCACGAACTAGGCCAAGAACGCGGGAAATAAATGTCATAGCACTGACGATCATGCCAGACTTGAGTAGTCGTTTACTCACTGTAACCTCGGAATATCACCATAAGACAGCTAACCCTATACTGTTTCTCTGACAGGTGCTGTAAATAGACGTCAAAAATCTATCCGCGGGTTGTAAGGAATAAGTGTGCCTTTCGCGGATAATTATTAGCATTGGTATAAAAATGCTGTTAGAATCCCCGCCATCTTAACCGCGATAACCTCTCTTACCAAAATTTGTTTTGGCTTAGATCGGTTTTTGCACAAATCATTTGACATTTAAGCGCAAATGAGGGATATTCCTCGCCCTTAAATTGTCACAGAACTAAGTTTTTGGGAGTTAGACCCTTGGCAAATAGTAAATCTGCTAAGAAGCGCGCTATCCAAGCTGAGAAACGTCGTCAGCACAATGCTAGCCGTCGCTCAATGATGCGTACTTACATGAAGAAAACTGTTGCTGCTATCGAAGCAGGCGACAAAGAAGCTGCAACTGCTGCATTCGCTGTAGTTACACCTATCCTAGACCGCATGGCAACTAAAGGCCTTATTCACAAGAATAAAGCAGCTCGCCATAAGTCTCGTTTCGCTGCACAAATCAAAGCTCTTTAATAGAGTCCTGATTTTACAGTGAAGAAAAAACCGACCTTGTGTCGGTTTTTTTATATCTACAAAATTTTCTTAATAAAAAAAGCTGGCAATGCCAGCTTTTCTTTTTCTGAATGTCCCATTTAAAGACATCAGCTTATTCATTACCCATATAACGCTCAAACTAGAAAGCACTAATAAAACACTTGAGAACAAAGCAAATTGGTCGATGAGTAGTACCCTATCATCAAAAGTTTAACGCCACTCTCAAATATTCCAACAAGTTAGATTCACACTCTAAGATGAGCAGTATATTAGGACTATTTAATTAATGTTGAGCACTCTCAGCACAATAAAGACTATGCAGTGTTTTTATTAACGCTTTCACTTCATCACTCTTTAATGTGTAGTACACCGTTTGTGCTTCTTTCCTTGTCGTGACTAACTCATCACGGCGAAGCCAAGCAAGATGCTGAGATAATGCCGACTGGCTTAGCTCTAACTTTGCACACAGCTCTCCCACGGACAGCTCTTGGTTATGCAGCATACAAAGGATTTGTAGGCGTCTCTCGTTTGCCATCGCTTTGAGCAACACGACGGCTTTTGCGGAGTTCTGCTCCATTTCTTGTAGATTCATGTGTTGGACCTCTAGCTACAACTTACTTATTCCAACCCTGGCCAGCTTGTTGTGTTGCACTGATTTATATATCTAAAAAAATCAAGATACACTTCCAGAGTCTTCATTATTAGAACCTCTAATTTAGTTGTTAGTGATACACCAATATTATCCACCAAGGATTTTAATTGGTGCGCCATCAATAATTAATAGTTTTGCTCACTAAAACAAGTATCTTGCTTACTTAGATATTATTTAGAATTATATTTTTATTGATAGTAATCTATTTATTTACGCAACGATACGGGTTTACTCAAACATTTGACTGAAATCAGCATCACAAACATTTTTTACCGCGGGGTGTTGGATCATTCGTTCCGCAAAAATCACGTAGTACTCTTCTTTTAGCCCATCGACATGGCCAATTAGCTGTAAATTTCGGTCGTCTTCAATCTCCGACATGTATACGGTCGGTGCCAAGAAAATCACATCATCGTGGTACCGAGCAAAAGCTTTCATCAACGCAACATCATCAAACTCCCCTAGCACATTGGGTTGAAGGCCTTGACGATCAAACCATTGAATAACTTTACGCCCCATAGCCGTTCGGCTCGCGGGAATCAGAAGTTTTTTTTGTTCCAAGATCTCAGGGAATCGCACATTTTCAATTTCAGAAGAAGCAAAAAAGCTCATGCTACTTTCACCCAACTTTTTGCTATAAAGGCCAGGACTTTGAGTAGAATCAACGGGACAATCCGAAAGGATCATATCTAGCTTGTGCTGAGAAAGGCGTTCAAGTAGCAGTTCGTGGGTTGATTCATAACAGCGTAAATGAATACTGTTATCTTCCGGGACGGTCGTCATCAGTACTTTACTGACCAAGCGTTTAGATAACGCATCGGCTACACCAACTTCAAATAGAATGTTCGAGTGCTGGCTGTAATTGACGATATCTAACATCTCATAACTCAAACCGAACATCCGGTCGGCGTACTTAAACACAAGCTGACCTAACTCAGTGGGCTCAACTGTACGACCATTGCGCTTGGTTAACTTTCCTTTCATGCGCTCTTCAAGCGCTTTAATCTGTCCTGTCACGGTTTGCGGTGTCAGGAAGAGCGCGTCAGCCGCCTTAGTTACAGAGCCCTGTTTGCACACCATCCAGAAATAATAGAGATGGTTGTAGTTTAGATGTGACATGATCGAGTCCCGAAAAGAAAGTGATACTTTTTATACCAAATGTGACAGAGACAAACAATAAACTCGACAAAACCATACAATACCTTACAAAAGCATAAGTTTTACCGAAAGTATAAAGTCAACACTGTCATAAAAGTTGAACTGAGGCGCATTTTCTCTACAAAAAAAACGCAAAAACCAAACAAAACGAAATCAAAATTTAACCATTAAAATCAACAATTTAAAAATTAATTTTCTTCCTCTTTTACGCCATTATCAAAAAGAACAATAAAAATCTCTCACAGCAAGAAATCTGTAATATTACTGAAATATTTGTTCTCTAACATCGCCCGCAGATTCAACTACAGACCGAAAAATGAACTGAAAGGTCAACGGAGAAAATTATGATGAACCAAGCTACTTCAACAGTGGCACCAATTTCGAGCACAGCTCGTTGGTTACGCTGGGCTAACTTGGCATTCATGTTATATCTGCTTCTTCTAGCAGTATCTATGGTTGGTAGTGGCTTTAAATGGGCAACTGGCGATCAAGCTAAGGTGCTATTTGAATTTGCCGCACACCCAGTTGCAGGTCTAATGATCGGCTTGGTGGCAACAGCCTTAATTCAGTCTTCAAGTACTGTAACGTCTATTATTGTAGGCTTGGTTGCAGGTGGCTTACCTGTAGAAACCGCTATCCCTATGGTGATGGGTGCTAACATTGGTACCACAGTGACCAATACGCTTGTATCTCTTGGCCACGTGCGCTGTAAAGAAGAGTTCAAACGTGCATTTGCAAGTGCAACCATTCACGACTTCTTCAACTTGCTTGCTGTCGCTATTTTCCTTCCGTTGGAAATGATGTTCGGCATTTTAGAGAAAGTTTCTCACTGGCTTGTTTCTCCACTGCTTGCTACTGGTGATATGAGCATTAAAGGCTTCAACTTTATTAAACCAATTACAAAGCCAGTCGTAGGCGCAATTAAAGAGCCACTTTCTACCTTCGGTGATACTGTTGGCGGCGTCATGCTTATTGCTTTGGGTATTGCGACTATCTTCGTTGCAATCACAGTGATGGGTAAATTAATGAAGAGCCTAATGGTTGGTCGTGCACGTGAAATTTTGAAAAACGCCATCGGTCGTGGTCCTATTCACGGCATCGTATCAGGCTCAATCGTGACCGTTCTAGTACAATCTTCCTCAACCACGACAAGTTTAATGGTTCCGTTGGTTGGTACTGGCGTGTTGAAAGTACGAGATATCTACCCTTTCACTCTGGGTGCTAACATTGGTACTTGTATTACGGCACTACTAGCAGCGACAGCGGTATCTGGAGAGTTCGCAGTATTCGCACTACAAATCGCTCTAGTCCACTTAGTGTTTAACATCATGGCGACGCTGTTTATCTTTGGAATTCCATTCCTACGTGAGATTCCGGTTAAAGGCGCTGAGATGATTTCTGAAATGGCTATTAAGAATAAAGCAGTTGTTGGTGGTTACCTAATGTCAGTATTCGTTATTCTACCAGGTGCAATTCTAGCCCTAACAACGTAACAACAACGACATACCATCGCTTATTGTTTAGGCTCCACATCGTGGAGCCTTTTTTATGATAATTAAACTGTTCAAATCGCTTGTCCGGTGATAATTTGAGCCACATCTCAGCATGCTTATGCTGAGCTATCTCATTTGGAGTCGACAACATGACGCAGCTTAATGACGCTATTTCTGATCAGCTACTCGCAATAGACGAAAACCTAACCCAACTGGTTGCTGATATTGATATCCTCAGTAGCGTGAATCCTCTTAATTATGCTCAAGAAAGAGAACGTTTCATTAAAAACAAATATTCTCAAGAGCCTAATTTTAAATATTCAATTACTAACGTAGATACCCACAGTGCAAAGCGACGTCTATATGAGCTACCTCTAGAAAACATTCAAGACACCCAACTGCAGAGGCTGTACGCGGATGTAATTCAGTCTTATGCAGATAAACTGGATCAAGTGAATACCATAGGTACGCAAGAGTTTCTTTATAACTCCTTACGCTATTATGGGGAACCGAGCGCCAAAGATATTGCCAACGCCCATTTCATATTGCACCTTCCTACAGAAGAAGAAAAAGAACCTCAGCACGATAGCCGTGCAATAGCACGTTTCATGCAAAATTTTGCTCAACGCAATGGGTATGAATGTGAAATACAGGTGTTGGACGGGATGTTAGCAAACGCACTAGTTTCAGGATCTAGAGTCAAAATTAACCACGCGGCGTACATCACCACTGATGAGCTGGAGGCTCTTGCACATCATGAAATGGGAGTACATCTCCTAACTACGCTTAACGGTCGTCAACAACCGCTAAAAGTCCTGAGCTTAGGTTGTCCTGCCAATACCAACACTCAAGAAGGGCTGGCTATATTATGTGAGTATCTGTCAGGACATTTCAGTATCAAGCGCCTAAGAACCTTAGCCTTACGAGTTCTGGCAGTAGAGTCGATGATCAAGGATCGCGATTTCCGCCATACGTTCATGCTATTAAAAGAACAGTATAAAGCTTCTGATCTTCAAGCATTTACAACGACTGCCCGAGTCTATCGAGGTGGAGGTTTAACGAAGGATTACTTGTATCTTAGAGGATTCCGAGAGGTGCTCAATGCCTATGATAGATTGGGCGATGACTTTTCACTATTGTTGTGCGGGAAAACAGAGCTGAAGTACTTTGAGCTTATCCGTTCATTAGTGAGTAAAGAAATATTCACTCAACCTAAGTTTATTAGCCCGGCACTGTCCACACCGATGCAGACCAACCCAATTCACCGTTATATTGTCAGTGCACTAAAATAATACCTTCTAAGTACAAAAAAGAAAAAAGCTCCATTCGGAGCTTTTTCTATATCTTGAAGAACGATACTCGTTACACTGAGAATGGGTAACGAATAGGATCGTGATGCTCGTACCCTTCAACCCAAAAGTCATCCAGTGTGACCCATGTTTCCAAATCTTCTAGAGATTTAATCTCTGGGTTGATATGGAACGTCGGCGCTTTTAATGGCTCACGTTTCAACTGAACATCGCGCATCAGTTCAAGCTGATCTTCATAAATGTGAGCATTCACAATCTTATGAAATGCCTGACCAGGTTTCTTGCCCGTAATTTGCGCCATAATCACCAAGAACACGTAAACTTGAACCATATTGAAGTTTAAGCCAAGCGGTACATCACACGAACGCTGAGTACTATTCAGGTAAAGCGTATCATCCAGCAATGAAAAATGGTGACTGTACATACAAGGACGCAAGCACCCCATGTGGAACTCACCCGGATTGTAGAAGTTCAAGATTTCACCGCGGTCATCAACACCACGCGTTAAGTCATCCACTATCTTACGTAGCTGGTCAACATGACCACCATCAGGTTTCGCCCAGGCGCGCCCTTGAACCCCATAGACACGGCCCATGTCGTCTTCACCTTTACGGTATGGGTTATTCAACCAGGCATCATTTAGGTTGGCATTGGCATCCCAGGTTTTCGTGCCCAGCTTACGAAAATCTTCCGCATTATCGTAACCACGAATATACCCTAATAGTTCTGCAACGGCCGCTTTCCAAAAACTTTTACGTGTGGTGACCAACGGAAATTGATTGTTCGCAACATCGTAGGTTAAATCCGCGTTGATTACGGTCAGGCAGCGCTTGCCTGTACGCTCATTTTCAACCCAAACACCTTGGTCAACGATGCGTTGACACAAATCTAAATACTGTTTCACACCAATACCTTACTTCGTCTTTTGTGGTAATTCGTCTTTGTAATGACCACGTTTGTATGCCCAAACCATCATGAGGACACCGATAACCACCATTGGCAGGGATAAAATCTGTCCCATGGAAATAAAGCCACCGAATAAACCCAAATGAGCGTCTGGTTCGCGCACGTATTCTACTAGGAAACGGAAGGTTCCGTAACCCGCAAGAAAGAGTCCTGAAACAGAACCTAGAGGACGAGGTTTCTTGATGAACCAATTCAAAATGAAGAAAAGGACGATACCTTCAAGCGCCATTTCATAAAGTTGCGATGGATGACGTGGCAGTGGACCGCCATTTGGGAAAACGATCGCCCAAGGCACATCCGTTACTCGGCCCCACAACTCGCTGTTCATGAAGTTACCTAAACGCCCCATACCCAAACCAAATGGCACAAGCGGCGCGATAAAGTCAGCAACACCGAAGAAAGTTCGCCCGTTTTTGTGTGCATACCAGAACATCGCGGTAATCACACCCAGTAAGCCCCCGTGGAAAGACATACCACCGGTCCACACTTTAAATAGATACAAAGGGTCAGCCAGGAAGAGCTCAAAATTGTAGAAAAGCACGTAGCCTACACGGCCACCAATCACCACGCCAAGGAAGCCTGCGAACAACAAATCAGAAACCTGCTCTCGTGTCCAACCACTTCCAGGCTTATCCGCACGTCGGTTAGCTAACCATAGAGCAAACATAAAGCCCACAAGGTACATCAAACCGTACCAACGAACCGAAACAGGACCAATAGAGATTAAAACCGGATCAATATTGGGAAATTCAATATATCCCTGAGACATAAATCATTCTCTTCTTATCACAACAAAATAAATATACCCAAGTAACCTCTAGATGCTTGGTTCAGCGAGAATGACTTGGGTACAAACTTAGAGCAGCATGGTCGCTGCAACAAACATTAAGAACACCGCGAATATCTTTTTTAATACCGCAGTTGGAAGGTTAGTTGCCAGCTTCGCACCCACTTTTGTTGTGAGCATCGAGGCCATAGCAATCGCTAATAAAGCGGGAAGATAAACATAGCCAATACTGTATGAAGGTAAGCCTTCCACTTTATAGCCATGTAAGATGAAGCCGATCATACCAGAAATAGCAATCACGCAACCACAAACGGAGGATGAGCCCACCGCTTTACGCATCTCTATCCCATGTTTATTTAAAAATGGTACCGACAGTGAGCCACCACCAATACCAGCAAGGCTTGATACGACACCAATTCCCGTGCCGTAAACTACAGTCACAGGGCTGCTCGGCATAGGTTTACTGCTCGTAACTTTAATGGAACGAAACATTTGTACTGACAGGCAAAGAACAATGACACCAAACACTTTCGGCAAATAGTGTGTAGGGATCCACTCAGCAATATTGGCACCAACAAAGCCACCAATGACCACACCAGGCATCAACCATTTTACGACAAACATATCGACATTGCCGAGCTTAAGGTGATTCATCGCCGATGAGCCAGACGTGACAATAATACTCGCTAACGAAGTGGCTAAGGCCATGTGCATACTCATTTCTGGAGAGATCCCAGCAAGAGGAAGCAAATACAACAAGGCAGGAACAACAATCAAACCACCACCGATACCGAGTAACCCCGCCATCACACCCACAAAAGCGCCTAGCGCCAACAATAACAAAAATAAAGAGACGGTCACGATTTCCTACTTTTTACCTGCACGGATAAAGCCCGCAAAGCCCTGTTGAATGAAGAAGTCATGCATCATTTGATGAATGTCCTCCCCATAGGATTTTGTCATTGCTTGCTCCGCTAATTTTTCTAATTCTTCTTGTTGACTATGACGAATCAAATATTTCACCTTAGCCACGTTGGAGGTGTTCATACTCAAACTGGTATACCCTAACCCAAGTAAGAGAAGAGCGCCAAATGGATCACCCGCTAGCTCACCACAAATACACACGGGCACCTGATATTTATCACACACCTCATGGATTTGCTTAAGCGCTAACAGTACCGCAGGATGCATAGATTCATAGACATCCGCTACGCGCGAATTGTTCCTATCTACCGCTAATAAATACTGAGTTAAATCGTTTGTCCCGACAGAAACAAAATCAACACGGTGAGCAATCGTTGGCAACAGATACACCATCGATGGTACTTCAATCATGACCCCAATTTGTGGGAATTGAATTCTATCATCAAGCAAAACGGCTTCGCTGTGAGCTTGATTAATCAAGCTAATGGCATCGTCTAGCTCTTTTACCCCTGACACCATTGGCAATAAGATACTTAAGTTTCCGCTTTCTGCACTCGCTCTTAACATTGCACGCAGCTGGATCAAGAAAATGTCTGGATGATCCAATGTAAAACGAATGCCACGCCAGCCTAGAAACGGATTATCTTCTTCAATGGGCAAATACGGCAAAGGTTTGTCACCACCAATATCCAAAGTACGCATCACTACTCGTTGATTCGGATAGCTGTTAAGTATTGCTTGGTATTGATGATACTGCTCATCTTCCGAAGGAAAGTGATGCTGAAGTAAAAATGCAATCTCAGTTCGGTACAACCCAACACCATCAACACCTGTGTTGATGGCAATATTACTGTCTGCACTGAGTCCCGCATTCAGCATAATTTCGATATGGTGATTATCTTGCGTAACCGCAGGGAGTGCGAGGTCCTTGTTTACCATGGCAAACAGTTCAGACTCTTCGCTTACTAAGCTGCGATACTCTCGCAACAACTGGCGGTTTGGCTCTAAGAAGATCTCACCCGTATAGCCGTCGACTATCCCGAGTTTGCCATTCACCACATCCGGATTAATGTTGGCGCCCATGACTGCAGGGACCCCAAGAGCTCGAGATAAAATGGCAGCGTGAGAGTTTGCGCCTCCCTCTAATGATACGACGGCTAACAAAAACTCTTTAGGTACAGAAGCGAGCAAGGTGGCAGTGAGTTCGTTCGCCACCAAAATAATGGGACGATCAATTGCAGAATTTTCTTGCTCACTGTTGTGCAGAAAATAGAGCAGCCTTTGCCCTAACTCTCGGATATCTTGCGCTCTTTCACGCATGTATACATCCGACATTCTTGCAAATCGATTCGAGTATGACTCTACAACTTGGCGTAACGCCCAGTCTGCCCTATCTCCTTTTTCAATCTGCTTCTTCAAATCACCGCGAAGCATCGGATCATTCAGTAAGTGAGTAAACAGATCGAAGATCGCCAGCGCATCTTTGTTGATTTCACTGTCCAGCTTTTTCCGCATACGGCGAAAGTCATTTAACGCTCGCTCTATGGCCACCAGTAGTGTCTCGTGCTCGCGTTCCTTATCTAACGTGGACGAAGGGAAAACATCCGATAAACTCGGCTGGGTATTGTCGAACCAAAACTCTCCAATCGCGACACCAGTAGACGCAGGCAAACCTTTTAATACCGTGGGTTTAGATGCTAACTGCCAATGCCCAAGATTCTGCGCATGTGCAATGAGCACCGCTAACTGAGCGGATAAGGTAACAAGAAACGATTCTTCCATTTCACTAAACAAGCGCGGCGTTTTTTGTTGGATCACCAACACACCTAAAACTTGTTTACGATGAATGATTGGAGTAGCTAAAAAAGAGTGGTAAATCTGTTCGCCGAGTTGAGGAAAGAATTTGAACTCGGGGTGTTTTGAGGCTTCGGCAAGGTTAAGGGGTTCAGCGCTTCGTTTTACCAACCCAACCAAGCCTTCATTGAAGTTGATATGAATACTATCACCTTCAAAAATAAGGCCTTGAGTTGCCATTAACTCAAGGCGCTGCATTTCTTCATTAGCAAGATAGATAGTACAGCACTCAGTACTAAGGGCAGCACAAGTCTCTTTCACCAATATATCGAGTGCCAGATGCACATCATCGACCCTGGAGACTTTCTCAACTATTTCCCTTAGCTGACTGAGCATGATTATCCTCTACGTTGCTTTTTTCTTTTCCCTTTCGCTTTTCTCTCTCGAAAAGGCATGGCTAAGGATGCAAATTCTTTCATCGCTCGTCGATAAACATCTCGCTTGAAAGAAACAACTTGCCTAACTGGATACCAGTAACTTACCCAGCGCCAACCATCAAATTCAGGGGATTTTCCGCGTTGCATATTAATGCGAGACTCATCGCATTCTAATCTCAGCAGAAACCATTTCTGTTTTTGGCCGATACAAACAGGCTTGGAGTCCCAACGCACCAATCGCTTTGGTAGCTTATATCTTAACCAATGACGACTTGTTGCAATGATCTTAACGTCTTTTTTCGTTAAACCGACTTCTTCGTATAACTCCCTGAACATGGCTTGTTCAGGGGTTTCACCTTCGTCAATCCCACCTTGTGGAAATTGCCATGAGTGTTGCCCGTATCGTTTAGCCCAGAAGACCTGACCATGGTTATTACATATCACAATACCAACATTAAGTCGGTAACCATCGCCATCTATCACTGGCTAACCTCTATGAATAAATTTTTTATTACCGTGATTTTTCCACATATCCCCATTACTAGCAAACTTACTGATGTGATATGAGCAAGATTTATTACCTTTTCAGCATTTTTGGATATCTTTTAATCAAACCATACCTTATCAACACAAGAGTGAGACATTGCCCACATTTATTCACCTTTTCTGTGAATAACTTTGTGAAGAATTCAATTCAAATGAGTAATTCAGTTCAATCCCATCAAATGAAAAACAAATGAATAAACAAAAAAACAAACATAATACATTGATAAAAAAGTATTTATTTTTAAAAATAACGATAATTCGATCTTCAATTTCTTGATGATCTTTTCACCAAACTCAGATCGGTCAAAGATCCACCAACAGGCTATTTATCCACACTCACCTGCTATTCGTTTAGATGATTACAACAAAATCAACCCCAAAAATGCATTTTAACCCCTGTTTATTCATACAGACCTCGTCAGGATCTTATCAATACCTCCTCCACCTGTGGATAAGTTATGAATTGATCGTTCTTACACCGCCTCGGTGAAATCTTAAACAGTAGATTTGGTCGGAGTTTGATAAACTATATTTTTTGTAATACCACCTTGTAACTATGAAACCAGAACCACAAACAGAAGCAGAGCTATTGGAACGAGCGCATGATATGGCAGGACTCAGTTTTGCTGAGTTGGCCGCCGAGGCGAATATGATTGTTCCTGAAAACTTAAAACGTGATAAAGGTTGGGTGGGTCAATTACTCGAATGGCACTTGGGCGCTCCAGCAGGCAGTAAACCTCAACAAGATTTCGCAAAACTAGGGATCGAGTTGAAAAGTATTCCGATTAGTTACTCTGGCAAACCTTTAGAAACAACCTTTGTTTCTGTGGCCCCCCTCACTGGTGTTCATGGTCTTACATGGGAAACAAGTCATGTTCGAAACAAGCTATCTCGTGTGCTTTGGGTACCCGTAGAAGGAGAACGAGAAATCCTACTCGCTGAAAGACGTGTGGGCAGTCCACTCATTTGGTCACCAGATGAAGAAGAAGAACGGATTTTGCGAAATGACTGGGAAGAGTTAATGGAGATGATCGTCTTGGGAAGATTTGATCAAATTTCCGCCAGACACGGAGAAGCGCTGCATCTTCGCCCTAAAGCCGCAAATGCAAAAGCGCTCACCGAAGCATACAACTCAAATGGTAAGCCGATGAAAACTCTGCCCCGAGGCTTTTACCTTAGAACACAGTTTACTGAACAGATCTTACTCAAGCACTACATTAACACTCAACCAGAATAAAACCATATCAGCTATTTAGTGCGTCACGAGCGATAACTCAATATCGCAGTATGAGGCTGCCTCTTCAGTGCCACATTCGTCATACGCATTGCGCAGCCTTAAATACGCTTTATCGACCCCTAGCCTCAATAGTTCTTCTTTTACTAAGTCTAGAGAGCCAAAATGTATCGGGTCTTCACCGTCTTTAATCGGCTCAAGTTGATGCTTGTACTCCACAGCTAAAAGATAGTCAGAGACATCAGAACACCCAATCACAAATACTTTGGGAGTTTTATAAGTATCTTTATGTGGACCATGTAGCCACATGTCCAATTGATGCTTCTGCATAACATACCTCCTTCACACGATCATTTAAGTGTAGTTAGGCTAACTGTAGCTTTCGAGTTTGCTCTTCCTTTATACGTAAATCATTTGCGATTGCGGCTAAAAATCCCCTATATTGGAGTCACTTATTTAGTCGGTAACTCTTCAAGGACGTGATATGCAATACACAAAACTACCGCACTCATCACTTGAGATCAGTAAAATCTGCCTCGGCACTATGACGTTTGGCGAGCAAAACACAGAAAAGGACGCCTTTGAACAGCTCGACTTTGCCCTCGATCATGGGGTGAACTTCATCGATACCGCAGAGATGTACCCTGTACCGCCAAACTCGGAAACACAAGGGCTCACCGAGCAATACATCGGTAATTGGTTGGCAAAAAGCGGCAAAAGAGAAAAAGTAGTACTGGCAACAAAAGTGGCAGGCCCTCGCAATGTTCCTCACATTAGAGACAACATGAGCCTTAATCGTCGCCACATCCATACAGCAATTGATGACAGCCTTAATCGTCTACAAACCGATTATGTCGATTTGTACCAACTACATTGGCCGCAGCGTCAAACCAACTGCTTTGGTCAACTCAACTACCCATACCCTGACAAACAAGAAGAAGTCACGTTAATTGAAACGTTGGAAGCGCTTACTGAATTAGTGAATGCAGGTAAAGTGCGCTATATCGGCGTATCCAACGAGACGCCTTGGGGTGTAATGTCGCTACTGCGTTTGGCAGAAAAACACGATTTGCCAAGAATTGTCTCCATTCAAAACCCATATAACTTATTGAACCGCAGCTTCGAAGTTGGCTTGTCTGAAATCAGCCATTACGAAGGCGTTCAGTTACTTGCCTACTCTCCTTTGGCATTTGGCTGCCTGAGTGGTAAATACCTAAACGGGGCAAAACCTGAAGGCGCTCGATGTACTAAGTGGGAGCGTTTTGCGCGCTACTTCACTCCACAAGGTGTTAAAGCGACCGAAGCTTACGTCAATTTAGCTCAAGAGCATGGTCTAAACCCTGCACAAATGGCGCTCGCGTTTGTCAATCAGCGTCCATTTGTTGCTTCTAACATTATCGGAGCAACAAACCTAGACCAATTAAAAGCCAATATCGACAGTATTGATTTGCAACTTAGCGACGAACTACTTACTGAAATTCAAGCAATAGGTACAACTTACTCGAATCCTTGCCCTTAACAGTAAAGCTCCCTTCAAACGAAAACAGCTGATCTTGAAGATCAGCTGTTTATCCAATGAAGTCATACTTCATATAAAAAGTTAAGCGTGTTGAATGACTCGTTAGCAACTCAGTCAGTCCAACACGCTAACGATTACGTCATTATTCGCGACGTTAAAACTCGACGAAGGTGACGAACTCGACGTTCAACTTTAACTGCATCCGGAACATTGGCACGTGTAGAACGACCATCGCTATCTAAACCAATATCCCTCAATAGATGGACATTCGTCCATGGAATATCATGAGCAGTTCGGCGTATGGTTCGCTGCCATTGCTTTTCTTCGCGTTTAAGGTCTGCTTTCAATAGCAAAGTGGCCAATTGTAGGTAAATAGAGTGACGCATAATATTTTCTCCGATTATCGATGTATTCGACTGGGAAAAATAGTGCGTAAAATGAACAGAAATATTCTGTTGATACTAAGCTGCTACTTTTCCGCAGCCTAGTAATAAATATGATAGGTTACGGATTAATTTTTATCTTGTGAGCCAGTGGTATTGGTATCATCCGATTTAAGGGTTATCGGAGCGATAGGCATACGATCAGCGCAAGCAGTGGTGTTAACAACATAATGTTTCATCTTGCGCCTCCTAGCTAAAAATTAATCCGTTTATGAAAGGTATAACTCACTGAGTTACGGTTAAATTGTAAGCTTTGATGAATATATATCAAACATTTTTTGCCTTTTTGATTAAAAACAAATCAATACACCGCAATTTAGTTTCATATACTTTTATGTATAACATATTCACCCGAGGAATATATAAATTTGCGGATTTTATAAATCAAACCAAGTAAATTACCACCTTCTAAAGAAGGTGGCTTTGTGTGAGCCCCCTAAAAGGGGGCCTTTGTTTAGTCCAGCGCCAATTGCTGCTGCTCTACTCGCTCTTGCTTCTCTTGATGTCTTACA
>NZ_JAMZAN010000018.1:0-38225 GCF_024181865.1 Vibrio sp. Y58_MX_L22 | reverse complement strand
AGATGAGGTCGGTCCCCATAATGCTTTAATGACAGTCCGTTTCCCGAAATGGATGTTCTGTCCACGTTGTAAACGCATGGAACTTTGGAAAAAAGAAACCGGTAAGCTCAACGCAGATGGAATACCGGTATGTGCGAATAACTCATGTAAGCAAAAAGTTCTTGCTCCTATGCGTTTTGTCGCAGCGTGTCAAAAAGGGCATCTTCAAGATATTCCTTGGGTGTACTGGGCTCACAAAAATAGTAGACAGAAGACTTGTGAAAGCCCGGAACTCTACTTCCTGTCTAACCCTGAGCTTGGTAGCGGTTTGGATGCGCTCTATGTTGAGTGTAAAAATCCAGAGTGTGGCTCAAAAAACTCTCTTAAAGAAATAATGAGTCAGACAGGGCTCGCAGGTGTTAAATGCAATGATACTCAGCCTTGGGAATATAAAGATCCTGCAGAGCGCAAATGTGATGAACAGTTACATGTATTACAAAGGGGAGCAAGCAACCTCTACTACTCAATAGTGCGCTCGGCATTGGATATCCCTCATTCAGAGAAAAGCTCTGGGAACCAAATATATCTCAAGATAAAAGAATCAAATTATTTCGAAAGTTTGATGACTGCTTTATCTGATGGAAAAGAACGTCTAATTAACGCATATGTTGAAGAAATTGCAGAAGAGTTTGATCTTACTGAAGAACAAGTTTTGAACGCAGTAACTGGTAAAGAAAAGGAACAACGGACGTTTAAAGTTCCGAAAGATGAAGACTTAAGAGTTGCTGAGTGGGATGTTCTTTCTTCTCCAGATATTGCGAGTAAAGAGACTAAAACTTTTAAAGCTAAGGTCGCAGACTGGGCTAACTATCCCACTTTTGACTTTGATTCTGTAATAAAGCGAGTTGTTTTATTAGATAAATTACGTGAAGTACGTGCATTTTGTGGATTTGAGCGCGTATCACCAAGTGATAACGTTGTTAGCCCCAAAACCGCTTTGGAGAATAGATCGTGGCTTCCTGCTACTGAAGTCTATGGCGAAGGCATATTCATTGAAATGGATAACTCTGTCATTAACACTTGGGAGCAGCATATGCCACAAGAGTTAAAGCTGCGAATTGAAAAGTTGAATAAGCACCATACGGAGCTCAGCTCTACTTATTTGCCAGTTCCAAGCGTGAAGTTTCTAGTTCTACATACTTTAGCCCACCTATTAATTAGACAGCTAAGTTTTGAAAGTGGGTATTCTAGTGGTTCTCTAAGAGAGAGAATCTATGCTGATGATGGTCAAGCCGGACTGCTTATATATACAGCTGATGGTGATTCAGAAGGAAGTTTGGGGGGACTCGTTCAGCAAGGCGAAGCTAACAGATTGTTTCCAGCAATGTTAGCTGCGTTAGAAACTGCATACTGGTGCTCTAATGATCCAGTGTGTAGTGAAAAGCAAGAGTTAGGCATTATGGGATTAAACCAAGCTGCATGTCACTCTTGTACAATAATTTCAGAAACTAGTTGCGAGAATAACAACCTTTTACTGGACCGAAAGATTTTAATCGGTACAGATAATTATGAAGGCTTATTTACTAAAATTGTCAATAATGCGCAGCAGGAGTTTAGCTAATGAGAATGCCTAATGCGCGTCAAATAAGCGAAGAACAACAAGACATTTTTGAAGATGCACCTATCGATGGAAGTATTCTGGTTTCGGGTCCTCCAGGAACAGGTAAAACTGTAATTGCCTTCCTTAGAGCGCAGATATTAGCTAATAAAAACCGTGACGTAACTGTTTTAATGTACAACCGTGTTCTAAGGCGTTACACAGAGAATGTGGCAGCTGAAATAAATGGAAACGTGCAATCAAAAACGATGCATACTTGGTTTCCCGAATGGTGGAGGTCACATAGAATCACTACAGGTCATAGCTCGGAAACACTCATTATTGATGGGGACCGAGCATTTGTGAACTGCCCTTATGAGGATAAGGACAAGTTAAAAAAAGTCGGCGGGAAATGGGGGGTTAATAAATTCAACCCATTCACAAATAAAAAAGGGATGTGGTACGTCCCAAAAAGCCGGTATGACTCAGATCCTAGTATCTATAGCGCGTGGACAGGGACTTCATATGAACCATTGGAGCTTGCACGATGGCAATACAATTGGTTAGCAATGCGTGACTTGTACTTAGATCAACCTCAAGAAAAAATGGTCGATTGGGGACACTTGATTATTGATGAAGCACAAGATTTCGAACCTGGCCTTTTTTCGTTCTTACATCTGACATCTAAGCAATTAGAGCATGGGGCATTAACGATCCTTGCGGATGAGAATCAAAGACTGGAAGAGAATCGTCACTCTAGTTTAGAAGACATTAGAACGACTCTTAAATTGAACAAGAAACCTGAGCGTGAGTTTTCTTTAACAATTAACTTCAGAAATACATATCAAATAGCAAAAGTAGCAAGTCATTTTTATGTAGGGCTACCAACTGGTGTTCCAAAACTACCTAATCGACAAGGGAACAAACCTCAGTTGGTTGTTGTAAGTAACGTTGAGCAGCAGATTCAATATATTTGTCGTTCACTAAAAAACAGAGCAGCATTAGAAGTTGGTGTAATTGTTGACAATGACACAGATCGGGAACTATTTGTCAAAGAGATAGCTGACCGCTTGACCAATTATACTGTACAGTCATACAGTAGTAAGAACTATAAAAGTAGCGAAGACTTGGTATTTGACACGCAAGGAGTAGTGACGGTATTACATCGTAAGAGCTGCAAGGGACTAGAATTCGATGCTGTTTTTATCCCTCAACTACAGTCTTTTACTGTTGATGATACTGACCTGACAACCTTTAAGATGAATCTCTACGTTATGTGTTCAAGAGCACGTGAAGAACTAGTTTTCTTATGTAATGATGGCACTAGAGCTAACCCTGCTTTTTTCGAGCACTTTCCGAACCGTGCCTCTGGATTAATCGATTATAGAGAACAAGAATAATGGAAATGACCCCTAATACAACGTGCTACGTGATGCTTTCTAAACGCTACCTTAGTCGTTACGTTCTCACTTACGAACTTCTTCCTCTAGAGTATTGCTTTGATGTGAATGGGCAGAAGGTTTTTGATCACACCACAATGCATTCCCTTGTTAATAAAGGGAAAGTGGGAGATAAAAATGTAGTTGTAGGGCTGACACAAAACTTAGGGGGCTCTTATCTGCCATATTGCCACATATCTGATATTGGTTTCACTAACCAAGATAGTTTAGGTATGTTTGTAGAACGTAGTTATGAAAACTATGATTCACGTACCATCAACTGCCGCATTTTGACAAGTAATAATGAATCCTCAGAGTTAACTCTGGATATTGTTGAGCCTCCAACAGTCGACAAACATGCTTTTACGTTAAAGATGGCTTTGAATGACGCAATTATAGCGGCAACTCATTCTCATCTATTGACACATCCTCAGTTCACAACTGAGCTGTCCAATTATCTAGGCAATGCAGATCAACTATTGAATGCAATTCTAACTTCTTATTTAGAAGATACTAACCAACTGGTTGTCGCGATTGAATTTTTCAAGGTGTGCAGCAAGTTTAATATAGATACAGGTTGGCAATTAATAGAGGTCGTTGAAGAGCTTAAAAAGAATTTACCTCCAGAAGCAAACTCCGATGATGTTAAACGTTGGTTCGAGACTGCTCAAAGAATAATTAACAATGAAGACGTTAACCTTATTTACTCTGATGATAAGAACATCGCTCTAAGAGCGATGATCCTTGTCCTTCTCAATCCAGAGAAGGACAATATCAATGCTATGAAAGTTAGCCTTCAAGAACATTTAGGAGAAAAAGTCTATTCGCTAGCAAATATCTTTGTAGGAGCAAGGGCAGGTTACAGCTACCTGAGTGTAGAGCAAAGAAACATGCTCGCAGATAGAACACAGCTTCAGTTGCTAAATGCAAGTCTTTACAACCATGCATCTGATGAGCTAACAAGTGAACCAATCGAGCAAATTCCAACTCAGGAACAAATCTCCCCTGACGAAAACAAATTTATACTAGAGCAAGAACCTTGGCTCAAAAGAGCCAGCCCAGACATATTTCAGCTTTGCGCCGTTAAACCTATGGCTGGATTTGATCTTTCGCTTGAGTATGAACCTGAGAGTTTCTTAGCGTGGCGACTCATAGATGCTAATGGAACCAAAGGAATGGAAAAACTTAAGGGACAATTAGCTCTCAATTTATTGCTGTTACAAGGAAAATTACCAGTAGGAGTAAGAATAGAAGTCATACAAGATCGAGGTTTATACATCAATTTACCTCTAGTTTGGGCTAAAGAGGCTGATTTAAAAAATAAACTACAGTACATTCTTGATGAGCTCATTGCGATTAAAATTGCCCAGAAATCGAGTAAGCTAGTTGTAAATTAAATAGCAATCCAAAAAAGCCAAAGCATTATTTGCTTTGGCTTTTTTACTATTTATGCCATTCGATTATTTTTTCCAAAAACAGCTCAAAATCTTCCCTAGTAACTATCTTCTCGCCGAGCACGACATTCAACGTAGCTAACTTTTCGAACAAGTGGACTAAGCGAGCATCAACTGTGAAGTAATGAACTTGTGACATGGTCACACCTCCATGCTATGAGCCCGCACATTTATACTTGTACTACGTGAGCCAGCTCACCCAATGGAACGTAAATAGCTTTGTTGTCTTCACGCCAAAAGCGCACTTTACGCACAGACCAACCACAACGAATAAAATCTTTATTCGTGAGGTAGGTACCGGCACCCATCGAATAGTTTTCACGATGCTCACAGCTTTGCGCTTTATCCGCTAAAAACGCCGTATCCTCATGGTTTAAGCACGCTTTACGCAATTCTGGAAATAACCGGCGCGTATGTTTAGACCAAGCGAGAATAATGGTTTTCTCTGTATTGAATCGGTAATCATCCGCATAGGGAGCGCTGTTGTCCTCATCAAAGACCGTGTATGTCGCCACAATTGCTCCCAGTGCCCAATCCGGTATTGATAGAGAGGCTTGAAACGTTTTCTCTTGTTCCACTCGTTGTATATGGGCTGCCTTTCTTTGTTCAGCCTTGGCCAGTTCCTCTGCTTCTTGTTGGGCTTTCGCTAAACGGGTGCGGGCTAACACCTGAGAGCGAGACAACGCCACCGTATGCCGATTTAACTGATATGTTTTAAGCAGTGCGAGTAGATCGCGCCCTTGAGCGTGAGTAAAATACCAATGCGACGGTTCACTTTTCTCAAGCGATAGGGCGTACTCGAGCACACGAAAACAGTGATCCGCAAACCCACACTCATTGCCACCGCAGCCCAGATCGATACGGCAGCGGTGCTGATGGCCATTATCGAAATTCACCGTAATGTCGGTTTTATCGTAACCACCTAGTGGATTGTCTAACGCCGCTTTTAACGCAATGGCCTCAAAAATATCAAATGGGAATTCCTCACCCTTATTCAAGCGAGAAGACTCCGACCAATTCACCAATACTGAGCAGGGCGCAACTTTCACTGTTGTAGAGCCTGAGTGATGCAACGGGGATACGTTGCTCGCGCTGGCTGCCGTAGTGCTGTGAACTTGGGAAGAAAGGGAATGTGACATGATACGCTCCTTGTTTGATTGAATTTTCACCGTCGTTTTCGCCTAACTTCCCTTCAAAACCTCCATGGTTCTGCCCGTAAAAAGCGCGTAGCGTCCATTTCACTTTTTACGGGCAGGTTCTGAGGTTTTAAAGGTTAAGAAGTTAGCGCAAACGCACGAGGGAAAATGAGCACAAGGACCCAAATGCACAGCTCTCAACCAAGGTCAGACAGCACTTGGCTGGCAGCGCGAACCCTATAGCCCTGATTGTGACCCGCAGGGCCAAGACAATGGGAAATACGCTGTTTGTATTTTTTATTGGCTTGGTTGAGCCACCGAGTGAGGGAGGAACGAGCGAAGAGGTTCGCGAAATAAAGCAGGAAAAAGCTACTTGTTAAAAGCGGTTTGATAACCTGTATTTACTACTGTTTGAATGATCCTTAAGAAAGCATTAGAAATAGTGTGACATTAGTGAAGCAACCGCACACATTTCGTTGAATTTAAATGTAATAGTTCTTACTGTTGAACATCAATATAATGGCTAAGACCTATAACAATGTATACATTCAATCAGTTAGATCACTTCCACATCCCCGATCTGGAAACCGTCATAACTCTTCTCAGACCACATAACTGTCAGTTAGCTCTTATCAAAGAACTCCCCAAAAACGCGAATGATAAAAACCAAGTGTATTATCACTCGGATGCGAGTCTGCTGAACTCTATTTTTGATCTCCGGTTTAGCGATCGAGGAGAAAGTACCAGCACAACAAAAAGAGCTTCTGACCCGGGTAAAGCAATACCACAAGCTGTCTTCCACCGTTTTTCTTGGCTGAGTACTGATGGAGTTCTGTATCCAGCTAAGGAGTGTAAGGCTATTGTTTATGCTCAGTATCCGGAAGCCAGACTATCAGGTTTTGTTACCGAAAAAGGGGAAATGCCCCGTTCAATGTCGGTGGAGTACATAAAAAGAGATGACCGGCTCCCACGTTATTTAATCCTAGGCTCCACGCTGTCTGGCCATGCTGTTGCGATTATGGCAGTAGACCCGGGAGAAACTCTGGTCAAAGAATTCAGGGAACTTAGTTCCTACCATGGATCTAAAGTCTGCAAATCAATAACCATTAAACCAGACGGTGACAGCGGCTCTGTCAAACTAGAAAAAATCCTCCGGGATAACGTAGCATCTAAAACGCTGCTAGGATGCCGTTTTGATAAAAACGGCATCACTATTCCGTTCACCGGGACTCAAGTGCATGGCTATACGCTTGAACATGCCTGTGGAATTAAACCTAATGCTGAAAAAAACGGGGATATATACGGCATAGAACTGAAAAGCTTTACCCGTAAAAAGCTGACTTTGTTTACTCCGGAACCTGATGGAGGTCTGTACGCAGAAAGTTTTGCTGATTTCATGATGAAATATGGATATCAGAAAGGAGAAGACTACCGTCTTACCGGTCTGCACAGGGCCTATGTCGAGAACGAGAAAACAAAGTTGACCCTGAAAATCCGTTGTGTGCACTCTTTTAAGGATAAGAGAGAAGATGGCAGCAGCTATACGCGCTATGAGCCTAGCTATTACCAGCCAGACAAACCGATCACTCGACAGATGATACAGATGGAAATAGTGCTTGAAGACAGAGAAGGAAATATTGCAGCAAGCTGGTCTCTGGAAAGGATCCTAAATTGCTGGGGTGCTAAACATAATGAAGTAGTATATGTGCCAGCAGAAAAACAGTGTAACGATGAACCTCACACGCTTGCGGAAGGTTACAAATGGAAAGTTAAGTTCGCGGATGAGGTACTATGGTGTCGGAATACCAACGCTGAAAAACTATTTAAAGCGATTCATTCAGGAACTATCTACCTAGATCCAGCCCCAAAATATAACCCGAACAACTCCAAGCTAAATAAGCGACGCTCTCAATGGCGGCTTAACGATATCTACAAAGCGGCAAATGAGTTATATGAGTTATCTGAACTAAAAAGGCTTACAAATTAATGAGAATCTGTGACAGACTGGTATAAAACAGCCAATTCAACTGTATTTACATACATACCACCTACCAAAAGGGACATTCGTGTGATAGAGTTACACACAAATGTCCCTTTATATACAATTATCTTCCATGAAAAATAACGAAATCCTTAACTGTGGTGACCGTGAGGATACACTTCGCACGCAACGCCTAATCTCTAAGAGCAATAACCTACTTAAACTTCTTGTCGAAGTTTATGACCAGAAAAACCTTGCCCTGAAACTCAAAGAACTGGAATGTGGTTATGAGCAGGAAGTCAGTAGAGAAAAGCTCAACCGATGGAAGGCTTCACCAGAATCGAATCCTATAAGCTTCAGTGAAAGAGCTATGGCCGATATCCGTAGTAAATTGTTGCCTGAAAAACCTGCTCACTGGGAAAATCCGGATTTTACCTTTATAGACCTCTTTGCAGGGATCGGTGGTCTAAGAAAAGGATTCGAGGATATTGGCGGCAGATGTGAATTTACCAGTGAGTGGGATCAGAAAGCCCGACGAACATACCTTGCCAATCATTACGTCAATGAAGCTGAATTACCTTATTTCCTAGACAGTGCAGATGAGAACCCAGAGAAAAATGTATCTCTAATGGATATAACTCAAATAACTAAGAGTGGAGACAGCAATGCAACAGAACAGGAAAAACGGGAAAGTATCCTGAAACATATCCCTGAACATGATGTATTACTTGCAGGTTTTCCATGCCAGCCGTTTTCTCTGGCAGGTGTATCGAAGAAAAACTCGTTAGGCCGAGCTCATGGCTTTGAATGTGATACGCAGGGCACTCTATTCTTTGATGTTGAGCAGATCCTTTTGACTCGGAAACCAAAATTTTTCGTTCTGGAAAATGTTAAAAACCTTAAGAGTCATGATAAAGGCAACACTTTTGCCACGATCATCCGTTCTCTAGACAGAGCTGGCTACCATGTTGCTGACATAAGCAATTCTGGTGAGAATATAGAAAAAGCAATTGAGGCAGTAAGAAAACGAAAACCTGAGCCAACGATTATTGACGGTGCTCATTTCACACCTCAGCATCGTGAACGTATCGTGCTTGTAGGTATACGACAGGACCTTGTAGAAGCTGATAATAGCTATCTGAACCTATCCCTGCGCAATATACAAAAACCTGAATCAAGATACCGTGTAGAAGACATTCTGTGCCCCCTAACCAGTGAAGAAAAACAGAAATACACGCTGACCCCAAACCTGTGGAACTACTTGTATCACTACGCGCTTAAACACCAGACAAAAGGAAACGGATTTGGATTTGGCCTTATAGACCCGAAAAATCCGGAGTCAGTAACCCGTACATTGTCAGCACGTTATTATAAAGATGGTTCTGAGATTCTGATTAACCAGGACGGACTTTCTGCAGAATACTTGGAAAAAAACAAAGAGCACGCAATAAGAAAAAATCAGGAGCGTGAAAAAGAAGCGATTGCGTACGCTGATAATTTCCGTAAGGAATATCCGGAATGCTCGGATAAGCAGTACAAAGAGATGATTAAGGAAGGGGAAAAAAAATACGATGAAGCGAAAGGCCGTTATGCCCCTGAGTTTGATCCGCTCTACAAAACTCCTCGTCGCTTAACACCTCAGGAATGTGCCCGTCTGATGGGGTTTGAAAAACCGGAATATGACAGAACGGAGCAAGATAATGATTTTCGAATAGTGTGTGCTGATACAGCGGCCTATAAACAGTTCGGGAATTCTGTTGTCGTTCCGGTATTCAGAGCTGTCGCTCAGCTGATGAAGCCATTCATCGAAAAGTCAAAAAACGGAGCATGTGATCAAGCTGCTTAAAATTTTCACACAGAGTAAGAAGAGAACAACTCTTCTTACTCTTCCCTTTTTATTATTGACAAGGATTGTCACCTTTTAGGTGAAACTCAGAAAAATAGACTTTATTTAAAATAAGCAATAAGTTAACAGAAAATCACACTGTATCGATTGCGTATGAATAATGAATTTAGAGATTTTTTACTACACTGGGAAGGAACGAAAAGGCTCGAGTCTTTTATTAGCGAGCAGTATTTTCAGAAGTCCGTAGAAAACTACTTTGGTAGAGAGTTCACCTCTTTCGACTGGTTTCGGTGTACCTATGACTATGGAAAAAAGAGTATTTTTGTTCGATTTTTGGGGCGAAACTACTCAAAAAACATGTCGAAGGCTGACATAGCCCTGATTCGGGAATTTATAGAAAAAAAAGAGACCGTAGTGATCGCCAGATACGATGAATCTGGTGAATTCAAAGCCTATAAAGCCAAACTGAACTTAGAGAACAAAAAAATAGGGTCATCTATATTTGATGATGCAGCAGAGCTTTTGTGTCAACTTTCTATGCACAACAATCTAAAACAAAGTAGCCCAGCAAAGAATAAACTTGCAGAAACTGACGCTGGCATCGTTACATACTTACAAGAGGGCTTATCGTCTAAAGAACAAACGTCTTTACTGCTCACTAGGCGATTCATCTATGAGGTCCTCTATCCTGCATTTCATAATCAGCCAAACGATATTGATGCTGTTGTACTATCAAAGGGCGAAATTAAATTCTTGGAATTTAAGCGAAAAGACCCTGCACAGTCATACTTCACTACCAGACTTCCACTGACAAAAGTAAAATCAATATGCAAACAAATCATCGAAACAGAGGACACAACCGATGTAGGTGAACTGCGCACAACGATTCGAGAACGTTTAAAAAATAGTGTAGGGCAAGCAGTGTTTTCTCCGTCTTACGGTATAGACCAAAGCCATACCAAATTTATCCGATGGTGCCATTCCAATAATATGGGCTATTACCTAATTCATCTCAATGCAGGGAAAACTCTAAGCTCAAAATTCATTAATCTTCAACTTAACCACTTAACAAAACCTGTTAGCTTTAGCTACAAACAAATACTATCCGGAGATATAGACGGCTTTAATTTTACTATCGGTGAGGATAGTGGAATGAATCCTTACACAAGGATCCAAGAAACCATAAGAGCAGACAAATTTAAGAAGTTAGAACAGGCTAAAAAAATGGATAGTATTTTTGAAATGATTAAGTAGGCATTGGCTACGTTTTAGAGAAGATCCCTTTAAGGGATCACACGACGATTTGGAAAATATTAGTTTTTATTGAGTGTAAAGATGCGTACCACGACTAATGATTTGTACAAACATGAACGGAACGTATTGGGGTTGAAAAATGCACACTAGTGATATGCATCGCATTATATCACTAGTGTGCAAACAACGTGACTGCCTAGCTCAAACTTGAAAGTGGTGATAAAGCCAAGTTGGGATAACGTTTAAATTGGCCAGCGCCATCGACAGTACTGAACACAGCACCACACCAAAGATAAGCGCAGGGCTTTCACGATTGGTGGCAATGGTGTTGGCAAAACAGGCAGTCACGATCGCACCAAGCGCTAAGATGTGACAAAGCACAATGACCTTAATGTTTAAAGCGGTATGCCAAGCAAGCTTCACTGACTCAATGACGTACTGCATCCCTTCAAACTGTTCAATCGATTTCGCCGAATTGACAACACTTTGCGGATACTCAAGATCAACAATCCAGTACGCAGAAAAGACCAAAGGCAAAAAGCAACCAATTTCAAAGAGCGTATAGTTGTTCCAAAATTCGACGCGATAGAATTTTACCAGTAGCGTTACCGCTACGATCCCGACCAAACCAGAGAGTGCTACAGTGTGATAACTAATGTAGAGCACACCCAAAACACAGCACGCAACTAGAAAAACAATGGTAAAAGCAATGATCTCATCACCATCATCTTTTCTTCGTGTATTCATAGAAAACCTTTCTAAAAAGAACAATAGACAGGGGCGTTAGCTCACACTAAGCCCCAATTAAAAATTAACGCGGAAGTGAACGTGTATGAGCACACACATCCTCCCAGACACCATTTCGGTAACGCTTATAAGCGCAAACTGGGACAACTTTTGGTCGAATTCTCATTAGAGACTCCTCTCAATTTAAAGCGAAAGAGGGAATTCAATGATTGAGATGAACACATTAGAAGGGTATGATTGCGGGACAAATCAGAGCAATCAGCCTTTCTAACAGGGCTTGAAACCTCTTAGTGTTGGGCCTTATAAGCTGCCGCGCCAACGGAACTTATAATTCACCTCACTATAAAAAGGCACTTTTAGTACTTTACTGAAAGTGCCTTTTTATTTCTCTTTACGAACGCCTTTGAATGGTGTGCCATCTTGCTTCACATCCATAAAGCGTCCTGTATTTGCATCACGTTTAACCCAATGGCCCGAAGGTGTTTGAGTTTGTGAACGTTCGCGAACCATACCATGACGACGGTTGTCGCCTGTCTTGCCGTTAGTTGCCATAAGGCCTCCATATCTGATTTAATTAATCTGTTTAAGCTGAAATAAAAAAGAATCCTCTCAGCTATAAGAGGATTCTAATCTCAAAATCTGATTAACACAAGCTGTTTAATCAGATTTTATTGCGTAATAAATAAATTCTTTTCCGCCAGACTCTGCTGCCTCTTCGGAACGGGTGATATAACCTGCACTGTAAAGTTTTTTCAATCGGGTACTTGCATTAGGAATACTGATACCAAATGCAGCAGAAATACTCGCTGTCGTGGCAAAACCGTTATCTAAAACGAACTCAACCACATCTCGAGTTCCCTTCGTCATTTCAGGACCTATCACTTTGTATTGATCTCCCGACCAAATCACTAAGGGTTGGCCTTTCGCCTCAGCTGCGTAGGCCCAGTTATCAATAAGATCCTGATCAGCAACATCGATTAGGTAAAAGCTTTTTTCACCTCGATATAAGCGAGCAAGAGCCACAACACTTTCACGCGGAAAAGATGCATCTGTCGCCTCGATTCCATCCAGCGAAATTCCAAAGACTGTACAAGATGGATAGGAGTCGACTAGGTTCATCAGTTTATGAAAGACATCTTTCCCTTGGACATTGCCAAAAGGGTGATCATCTTTCGTAAAATCACGGAGTTTGATTATCATTGCATTCTGATTCATATTGATAATTTAAGGAGAAGATCTTAAATTAATCAAGAGAAAAGTCAAAACAAATATGCGAACCGCATAATTTTTGCAAGCCATAACTCACTTCATGATCGGCGAGTTTCCCCTCAGAATAGATAAGGGTTAGCTCGAAAGATTCCTGCCTTATGTGTATTTTTGCATTAAACTTGGCGGCAATATCACCACTCCTTTTTAGCCCTAAACCTCGACTTTCATCAGGGTTATCTTCTGCGCTGCTTATGCGGCCTTGTTCAAAAACACGTTTAATCAACAATGCATCATTTTCAGCATTAGCGGCTTTAAACTCTTGATATATTTCTGGATAACGCTCTTTAAGAACATGTCGTAGCGAATTCGCAATCCCCACGCCACTGTCTGATATAACGGTTTGTATTTTATTAGTTTTCGAGTAAACCTGAAGAGCAGCGAAACCATCAATAGGTGATTTAGAGTGATCCCGAACGTTACCAAAAAGTTCAGAGATCATAGTGAAAGCGGCATTGGAATGCTTTTTACCAGCCTGTTCTATGAATGCTTGTTTAAGTTGGACGGGAATGCGCTCATCTGGCTCTTCTGGATTAATGACACCGAACTCCATAACTTTACTGTTATGGCCATAGTAACAAGATGCATCTTTTACATCGGGAACAACAGCAACGCTTGGGTCTATCAATTCAAAAAAACCAATGCGACACAAGTAAGAAAAAGATTTATCACATGCGCTGAAATCGAGAGAAATAGACTTACCTGAATAGCTTAATTGATTAACAAGAGCAAGCAGTCTGCTCAATGAGTCCAGTAAGAAGCTCCCACCAAGAAAAGTCATTTCGATTTCAGAGGTGTCCTGGCCCCACAAATCACTGTATTGCTTTACTACCTCTTCAAAACCATCGGAAGTTAACCAGTTATATGCAGGAACAGGGAAGACCACTTTCAATACTTTATTTGAAAGGGACCACTCATAGTCCTTATTTTGGATAAAAGTAGAAGAATTAGCATGCAAGAACGAGTTCACTTTTCTGCGCTCTAAGCCCAGCTCAGACGCTATTTTTTTCGCTTTCAACCCAGGTTGTTTTCTCAAAAGATTTTGAATTGCCGATTCCATCAGGATTCTCATAAGCCTATGTCAACTAAGATAATATATGGCTATATACTTGTTTTTCAATCCGCTTAAACTAAACAACTATGAAAGCACCACGACACGACCACCGCTGCGCCTTTAAATAACGAGCACTAATGCCAAACTAAACACAAAAAATCAAAGGCCATACGAGCCTTGCGATAACCAAAGAACGGGGCGCAGCATTGGGTGGGCGGGGGATGTGGTGGTACGCCATAAAATAGCTTGCGCCTTTTATGGATTGGCCGGAACGGACAACAACGAACGTACCGCAAGTGCTGAATCATAAAACGCTGACCTCACCCGCATCAAAACACATTGTTTGTGTTTTGATGCGTCACCCTGCTTTGCCCGTCTTTTTGGGCAAGGCAGACAAACCGCGCCAGCTCTGCTGGCTACCTTAGAGCACGCTTTTCAGTGCGGTGGCGGCAATTTACACATAATGTCCAATAATGCTTGAAGTTGCCCAGTGCCCGGCAGCTTGCTGGCGATAGGCACGTGCAATTTTGCATTATTCCACATTATGTTAAATTTACGCACATACCCCCAAGCTTGGGGGATGGGGGTTGGTAATAGATCTTTTAAGCGGCCTTGCTATGGAAGACCTGGCTGTGCCGCCCTGCCCGCTGTGACATTTATGTGATGGCTTGTGTCACGCAGTGGCACGCGCTTAGGCCATGACATGCTTTTTTGTGACAACGGGTAGGTTGTGGCCAGACTGGGCTGGAATGGTTAGCAAGGCCAACCTTACTGTAACTCTCTTACTTCAAAGGACTTAACTTTTTTGGGTAGGACGATGAATACTTTATCCTGAGCGAATATCTCTGAGATAATCGGAAGTTTTTCTTTACCCATTTTTTTAACCTTTAGGGAGATCATACAACTCCTTTGTCCCAATAAACCGTTAGGGAAAGATTCACTTTGGAGCAACGCTCTAATCAAGTAACCTCTGTCTCTAAACTGAGCTACTTGATAGCTTTTTTTATTTATCAAGATTTGAGTATTTACTTCAATCAGTTCAAAGTTTGCTACAAAAAACTTGGGGAACTTCTTGTGTGAGCTATAGAGGCGTAGTTTTCTAATTTTGTTTATAAGTTCGTAATCGAAGATTTGTTTCTTTTTCTTGGTTCTATTTGTGTTCTTTTGAGTATTTTTAAGCTGTTTTTTCTCTTTTATTTTTTGACGATAGTGTCTAATTACAGCGCTCTTATCTGTCCCCTTATTTACAAGCCAGCATGAATGAACTTTCCAGCCACCGTCAGAGGGTGTTCGGTCAGCTAAAAAGCAGCCCCCATTGTTTGAATTCTCGACAAAGTAAACAGGTGCTCTACACCAAAAGCACAAAGTAGAAAATATTTTACCTTGCTCGCGAATTGGCTTCCCACGCATTCTCACCAGTGACTCTGGGTTTTTAAAGCTCTTTGATATCTCGGAAACACTCTCACTAGGCCCTGCGCCTTGGACCATAACTTTTCTACCGTCATTCAACGTTCGCCAATTAGACATGCATTATTTCCCTAGCACCTTATATACAGTAGTCCGGCTACACCCTAGCTCTTTACTGATGGCATGCTTGTTTATTCCCTGCGCAGCAAGTTCTTGTATGCGCTTGTGCAATGTTTTATTAGGAAATCGGCCAAGATGCCGCCCCTCTTCTTTTGCGCGCTCCCTACCCTCGTTACAGCGCTGTAAAATACGTTTTCTTTCCATTTCTGCGAAGGCGGAAATGGTGGTATAAATAACACGACCTACATCACTATTGATGTCTAAATCACCGAGATCATGGAACACCAATCCTGCGCCTTTTTCTGACAGCTGATCGGCAACTTGCAATGCATCGATAGTATTTCGGGCAATCCGATCCACTTTGGTTACATGTACGACATCCCCTTCCCTAGCGAAATCAATTAATCTCGCCAAAGCTTCACGCTCCGTCGATTTTCCACTGGCTTTTTCTTGGAAAATCTTCTCACAGCCAATTTTTTTAAGCTGGGAGAGCTGAACATCAAGATTTTGGTCATCAGTACTGACTCGTGCATAGCCAAGGTTCATATTTGCATCCAAAGTGAACATTAAGAGGTAATTTCAATAGTGTACATGTACACTAAATATTTATAAGACTAAATGTACAAATTTGTGATGCAGTCTCGCAACTGTCCACAAAGGTACACCTTTATGGACACAATCTGTATCGGACTCACTTCAAATGATTCGTATGAATCGAACGATTCGTTTATAATAAGAAAAAAAAGGAGCACGTTATGCAATCATTAACCGCAAATACCGCGAAAACTAAATTTGGTGATTTATTGATGAAAGTACAGCGAGAACCAGTACAAATTAGTAAAAATGGCTCACCGGTGGCGGTCGTCATGTCATGTGAAGAATACGAACAACTTGAAGCTTTGAAAATGGCGATGGTGAAATCACGTTTTGAACAAGCTGAGCGAGATATCGCAAATGGCGATTTGGTCGATGGTGAAACATTTATGAACGAATTGGACCAGGGCAAGTTTGACTGATGGCACAATATAAACTTTCTCCTGCCGCACAAACTGACCTAGTCGATATTCGTCGTTACACTCTTGAAAATTGGGGTAGCGCACAGTGGACTAATTACTTCGGGGAACTAAAGCGTTCGATGGCACTATTAGCTAACAACGAGTTGATTGGTATCGATATGCCCGAACTGGGAACAGGCTATTGTCGCTTTCCATTAAAACATCATGTAATTTACTACATAAAAAAATCTGACCATATTGTGGTTGCTGCGGTTCTTGGCCGAAATATGTCTCCTGCTAAACATTTCCAGCAACAGATATAGCTTTTATCTTTCTTCGTTTAATGTAATCGCGTAGCGTGCTTGGAGCTTCATCGATAAGTTTAGCTGTTGGACGGATCCCAAGCCCCATAGCTAAGTACTTTTCAATCAGCTCTCTTTTAGGGTCCAGTTTGAGTTTTTCCGCCTCTCCTTTAGGACGACCTAAGATAACGCCGGCTTTTTTTCTGGCCGCTAATGCTTCTTTAGTCCGCATAGAAATAAACTCTCGTTCAATTTCTGCCGCAAGTCCGAGAACCGTTGCTGTGATTTTTGCTTGCATGGATCCATCTAGTTGCATGTTCTGCTTGGCAATGTATACATCAATACCTTTTGCCATGCAGACTTCAAGAACCTCTAACACTTGAAGTGTTGAGCGAGCTATACGGCTCACTTCTGAAAAAATGAGTTTATCCCCTGTTCCCATTCCCTCTATTAGCTGACCGAGCTTACGTTGATGCCACTTTTTTTTGCCTGTAATAACATCTTCAACAAAACATAAATTAGCTAACCCAACCTTATTACAGTACTCATAGATACCATGCTTTTGGTTTGCCACATCTTGACTATCGCTTGAAACACGTAGATATGCATAATTAGACATACCACCTCCTTTTCTCACGTTATAGCAAGGGATGAGAACTAAATTGGTTGTTCTTACCTAAAATGTGACTGGATAAAAATTTATTAAGAAGAAAAATGAAATTGATCGTTGTCGTGGGTAACTGTGTAAATCTTTGATTTTCCAGTTATCCACACAAACTATAAAGATCTATATTTAACTATACTACTCTATGTAAAGTATAAATCTATAAAACCTATAGCCTTCACAAAGTATTGATTTGTATGGGTTTAATCATGTTTTATGATCATCTTTTAGGTGTTGGGATAACAAGATTTAGGTGATTATGATCTAATTTTAGGTGTTGATGATCATTTTTTAGGTTCATTGGTAACATATTCTAGGTGTTATTGATCACATATCAGGTTTACTAATGACACATTTTAGGTGTTTACTTCTGAATGCTGACATATTTTAGTTTAAACAAGGCGTTATTCTTTGTTATGACATGTATTCTTATGAGTTCCCCTTTCTAGAGTTTGAATCTATAGGAGCCTTATCACCAAAACACCTAAATTGTGTCTTGAATCACTCTTTGTTGCCTAAAATATGTCATTAATGAGATCGAAATACCTAGAAAATGTCTTCTATTCGAAATTAGTAATCTGGGCTATCACTTAGTTCTGAAAGTGTCTCTATTTTCTCAATCAAAGATTCTAGCTCGTTGTCATCTTCATGGTTTTGTTCGTCTTGAGTTAAGTGCCGCCTTGAGAGGCTTTCCTCGACTTTCAATGCATGACTTTCTTTACCGACGTAACGGTAGGCGATAGCTAATGACTCCAGTTCGGATTCGGTGAGGCGAACCTGGTTTTGAAGCCTTTTTAGCTCTAGATCCTTAATGGTTTTCATTGCTTCATGTTGGTTTAGCTCATCTATTGTGCCTAACTTTATCCAACGGAAAAGAAACTTTATCCCGGTAATTGTTCGTCCTTTTTTAACAACCTCAAAGCCTTTATCCCCTTGACTACTTTCTAAAAATAGAAGCTCTTTGCTGATCTGAGGATGCTCGGAAAGCTCTTTGATACTTTCACGAATACAACGCTTCATAAACACACTGTTGTTTTTAAAAGAGCTTTTATCTTTCTTTAACTTACCAGCTTCATCCAGAAGGCCAAAGATTCCTTTGAGCTCACTTAACTTTTGTGTGTGCATCTCAAAGCCTTTATCTTTAAAGCGGCTAAGTAGTTCGTATAAGCGTTTGGAATATTCTTTTTTAACGTCAAAGAAATTGCGAGTGTTAATGAGAGCAAAACCTTGATTATATTCAATATACTCTGATTTCAGCATATCGTTAGGAACCATAGTAAGCACACCGTTTTTATAAGCGATGTGCTTAAATAGCGGCCGATAATCAAACTCTATATCACCTTTCGATGTGTCGACTTTGATGCCTATTTTTCTACTGGCTAAGCGGTTTGCTACTGGGCTTAAGTTACTACCAATATGTTTAGACTCGACACCTAACCATTCTGATAGTTGATGCGAAGTGAATTCGTAATGAGGGGTTTTTTGTTCCCAGTCCGCCGCTTTCATATGTGCGATCATTAAAGCGAACATATCTGCTTCTCTTGCCGATAAATCTTGTCGACTGAAAACCAGTTGATGACCCTTCTTTATGTGCTTTGGTAAGTTATCGCTTACGACTGGATAAAAATACTCTTCATCACTCATTTCACACTATGTCCATAGATAACAATATTTAGGTAATTATGACATGTTTTAGGTAATGGAGGAATTACCTAGCCTAAATAATGTCATTTAATGCTATGTAATTGATATGATCATCATGTCCAAAGATCTCTGACTTGATCGGATCCTATACCCTACTCTTTTTGCGCACTAACCCTCTCGTTATAACTTCATGCTCCTTTTAACTGTGGGAGAGGCATAAAGACAAAAGAGTTTATGGAGATTCTTACCGTCTCTGTCGTTGCGGATAAATACGCCAGCGACGTGAAATAAATGGGAGGTCATCAAGCTTGTTTGATGAAAGCAATGGGTAAGTGACAACGTGATGTCGTCTACGGGGGACGTGATTGGACAATGGTGTGGTATGAACGATCGATAAACAGGTTCTATGGTGATATGCCTGTCTGTAAGGTTGGTTAAGTCGGTACACAAACCAGTATAGGAAACGGAAGAGAGTAACGCCTCTACCTGCAGCGGTGTGGCGAGCCGTGTGACTAGGCCCAGCCCTAACTAATCTGTCACAGTAAATCGCACCTGATAAATCATCACGAAGAAAAACCAATAATCTGTGCTTTTTATGATGGAAAGTGAGGTTGATGCTAACGCTATAGTTTAGCATCACCCAGCCCCGTCATAGACCTCTTATGCGCGAAAAATACGGTCGTTAATTTCGATCACTTCATCAATTATCGATCATTGATATTCATCATCAGATTGTTTACCCCTTTCCTTCGGTTTGAAACTTGCGGAGCTGCGCGAATTTAACCCATGTTCCTCGTCCACTTCACTTTTTCTTCACGCTGCTTTTTAACTGCATCAATAAACAACGCAATTACATTTTTATTTTGAGTTGTTCGCAGGAAACTAGGCCTCGCTTTTTTTGTTTTTCTTCGCTTGTATGCTGTAGCGGTTAGGAAAGAAGAGCATGCGATTTTTAAAACTTAGAACCGATCATAAACGTCAGCGAAAAGATGGGACCCGTTATGTAACCCCTTTGATCGTAGACTCCCCTCGCCGCTTTGCACCAAGTCGAGATAGGAAAGAAACGAGCTTACGCAGAACTCAGTGCCAACTTATTACCGGAGCTCATGACTCTGGTAAAAGCCGTTGGCTTACACGATTGCGCGATAGCCGACATGAAATTTGGGGAAAGAAACCACAACCGGTTTTGCTTGAAGGGCTAATGCCATTATCTAGCTGGGTTGAGGTTAAAGGGATTGAAAAATGGTATGCAAGTAGCCAAGAAGAAGGTACTTATTTTACTCCTTGGAGCAAACTTAATCTCCAATTGAAAGCGGACTTATTGGCAGATTACCTAGTTGATACTCAATCTTTGCTTTTCATTGATGATGCTCATAAGTTGACAGGTCGCAAAGCTCAGATTGCACGAAAATGTTTACTGTCTGCCAAGGTTTGGTTGATGGCGTGTAGTGAAGAAGGACGCCTTCCCCCGTCAATTCGTCCCATCGTTGAAAGACGTGAACCACAGCGCATCAATTTAGAGAGTGATGTCAGTTATGACACAACGAAAGCTTTAATTTGGTTCATGGTTGCTTTATGCGTTGTTGCGGGCGCATGGGAAGCTGGAGCCGTGATTGGCGGCTTACAAATGCTTGGTAGCGGACGGAGGTCTACGCGTGCCGATTAAGTATAGCCTTTTAGTGCTGTGTTTCCTGTTCTGCCCCGTGGCTTACGCCAATGATTGGGGGATTTCTACACCCTGGGATGAACCAACAGCGCAGCCACCGGAGATTAAGCCTTTCGAATTGCCGACATTGAAAGGCGATGCTCCTCATTACAACACCTCCACTCCTGCTCTTAAGCCTGCGCCTAAGATTGACCCGGATGCTATCTTTCAGACCGTACTCAACTGTTACCCAGAGAAGAGTAAATTCAAACTCGACTTAAACCTTGTCGCGGGAATGAGGACGAACTTAGATGAATACAACAGTGATGATTGGCCTGAAATCTCAGAACACTATGTCGGAATTGTTGGAAAAATGCCGCTCTACTCTACGACGGAGCAATCTCGAGAGCGGCAATGGGAGTACCAACGTAGAACCGCCACAGCGACGTCGGTTGCTTCCTTCACACAAGCTCTCGCTGATAGAAACTACGCTTACCGCTTGATGGGGCTCTACCTATCACTTGAAGCTCGTTCACAGCAGCGGGTTGCCCAAGGTGTGGCGAACGTGAACGAGCAAGTGGCACTACTTGAAAAAGTCGCGAGCTCACATCGAGACGTTTTAGCTCATGAAGCTAAAATCGTCGAGCATCGACTGGCACTAGTTGCATTGTGTGAGAGTTCCTACAGCGACAGTGTAAACCAGTATTTGCAAAAGCTTGCCTACCTCCCACCTCATTCTAAATCGAAGGTGACTCAATGAAGTGGCTGAATCATGGGCTTATTGCTGGGTCGATTTGTGCCGTTATCTCACCCCCTCATGTACCTGTTTGTGTATTAGGTGCCACGGCACCTGACTGGCTTGAATATGTTGCTAAGGTCGTCGGTCGGCATATAAAACATCGAGGCCCTACCCATGTTTTTACCCATTGGCTCGTTGTGGCACTCGTATTTACTTTTATATGGGACTATCAAGGGATTGGCATGGCGTTCGCTTGGGGGGGCGTAAGCCATATTTTAACTGACGCAATGACGGTGTCAGGAGTGCCATTTTCGCCATACAGTGACAGACGGTTTCATTTATTTGGTGGGCGGTTTAGAACCGGTGACCCTGTGGAATACGCAATCTCTGCTGGCGTAGTGATAGTTTGTATCGCTTTTTCACATATCACTGGAGGGCAGGGGTTTGCACCATTTTTTTACGACTGGGCAGGGATGTATGAGAGTGGATTAATTGATGCGTTAGAGTGGAAAACTAACCGATTTAGATTCATTTAAATTAAACAATGTTTGTCATTATTCAGGCTGAATAATGACAAATCAAAGCGGAGTAATTAGGGAGTAACTCATGTTAAATAGAGCTTACCAACGGGGGTTTACACTTATAGAACTCATCATCACGATTAGTGTATTAGGGGCCTTATTGCTTTTTGCTGCGCCAAACTTTTCTCAAATATTGAAAAGCTCTCGAATCAATACGGTTAAAGATGAACTTGCAGGGTTACTTATCATGGCTAAAAGTGAAGCTGTTTTTAGAAATATGCCCGTATATATTCATTTGCGAGAGCTATCTAACATAGACCCAACAGAGCGTTGCTTGGTTTTGTCCCTGTCCGACACTATCAGTGACTGTACCACTAACGCCATGTTGGTGTTAAAAGGACGAGTATTTGATGAGGTCGTCTTAGAGCAATCCTATCCACAAAACGTTATTAAGCTAGATGCTGTACGAGGGTTACCTGAATTAATTCACTCGACGTTAGATAGCGATAGCTACAGTGAGATTATGAAAATTTCAGTTGAGCCTGATAAGAAAGTTGCGTTGAAAATGCATCTAGTAGGAAGGACATACTTTTGTAGTACAGTAGGGGAGCAGTATGGATTGAAAGAGTGTTAAGTTACTCTTTATAAATTTTAATTTTAAAAAACGTCATTGAAAAATGACGTTTTACATGAATAAATCTATTTTTATTAGTGTTTTATAAAGGAAAGTAGAGCATTAGATTCCGTATAGATATCTTGTATAAGTTTCAGTTTTTTATCCAAACTTCCACTAGATTTCAGGCTCTCTTTAAAGTCTAGCTCAAGCTTATCAATACTATTGATCATAGATTATAATACTTGGAGACTTTCTAAATCTTTGCCATCAGGTAGCTTTTTTAGAATAATAGTCATAGCCTGAGATTTTATTGATCTAGAGTGCTCCAGAAGCTCAACTTGTAAAGGGTAATACTCATTACTCATTGTTACTCTCTTCCATTAAAACCTTTTGTATTGCCTCATCGAGCTTTTCCTGTATTCCTTTTGAAAGCCGCCCGAACTCATACGAGAAATTTCTCCCTTTAACGCGTTTACGTGCAAACATGCCTTTGCTATCGAATTGGACGAGGGGAGTGACTTCCGCTTTGTCTGTCCCTTTCTTCGCTTCTGCGACTTTTAGCTCATTTTTGATCGCTACAACAATTGCGTCTTTCTGGTCTTCCAGCGAATATTCAGCCTGAATATTGACACTTTAGGCTTGCAAGTTACATCTTAAATCTTATGCTTTGAATCTAATCTATATCAACCCTTTGCTATTCAATTAGTACTATAGTAACTATTGGCGTAAAAAGTAATGATTTAATAGGGCGCCATGCTGTAATTATTAATTGAATGGATGCGTGTTGTTTTCGTTGTGGAGTGAACGTGCAACAGAGCTAGACTGATGCGTAAAAGACCATATATAGATCTCTATTTTAATCACATAGAAGATAAGTTTTTAAACTCTAACCCGACAAAAGAGCTCATTAGCGATCTGCTTTATGAGTTAACTTTTCGTCGCACCACAAAAGGTGTTCAAAACCTACAAATTAAACTTCATCAGGCATTAAGACAAATTGATTCAAGAAACCATGTATTAAATGAAGGGTCTGAAGCCGATAGAAAAGAGAAACATGCTTGTCTACCGAAAGATAAAGCCACAAAGACATCATGTACGAAATCTATTACAAATGTTTTTGGCTTAACAGATGTGCCTGTTTCTTTGCGAGGTTTTGCCCAATCAATTTCTCAGATGCATAAGTTTCAAATTGATGTATTGGTTACAATCGAGCCTAGCTTGCTTCCAGCTTCTGAACGTAAACGTTTAGCTCGACTCAAGTCTAGTATTCTAAATAAATTGGGTAATAGTTCTGGCGATGTTAGCGACACTGATGTTGGCCAGAGCCAAAAGTCTCTCTACAACGCGAATAGCTCAAATAAGATCACAAGGGGAGAGGTAGAGCATAGAAAAACAATTTCTCTCGATGTGGCGAAAAGTAAAGAGTCTGCAAAGAGTAATGTCGAGAATGAGCCTCGAGTCGTTGCTGTTAAAGTAAGTCCTTTTTTAAAACAATTGCATGAGCAAAAGGTCTGTGAATCAACTTCTATATCGAATATCCACTTACCCAATGAATTAGGGCATGTTAGAGATATTTTGCTCAGAAGTAACCCAACTTTAACTGTTGGGGAGTTACCCTCCGTTAGAACTAAGTCTGTTAAGTCGCATGAACTCAACGCGCTCAAAGTTTTTTGTAAAAACCGCCTCAAGAGGCCTGTTGTTTTCACAGAGCAAGACGTTGAAAGCAATCAAGAAGCCGAGAAGTTAATTGTTGAGTCGAAAAAGGTGACAGGGGAGGAGATTAGTAGCTTCACATTATCTGATGTTTCCGACGAGTTTATTGAATTAGTAAGAAAAACTGAACATATTCATCGCTTCAAGAAGGAAAGGCTTGCTCTCTGCCATTACCCCAATCTATCTGAATTGGAGTTAAGGCTTCTTATTCGTCTAAGGAAGCAATTATCAGGTCATCAGTTCGAGCCTAAAGAAGTAAAGAAAAATCCTATCAAAAGGTATTCGGTCGAAGAGTTGAACAGTCAAGAGTTTTCAGATGAAACTCTACTCTCGGTAGTTAAATTGCCGCCTCGGTTAGCTAAAGCTCAATCAGATATTCTCACGTTCGATGGGAGTATGAGTGTTGGCAAATTATTGAAAGAAAAGAGTACCTTTTTCGGGATTAACAAAGCTGAATTGTTAGGTATAAGAATGTTCTGCAAACAACGTTTATCAGAACCCTCTAACTCAGAACCGGAAGTGGTATTTAAAGATAAGTCTGACTCATCGAAGCTGATTGCTAGTGTCTTTAATGCCGAGGAAGTGGATAGGGGAGAATGTTTCGAGCAAGAAATTGAAGATGACTTTATCGTAGAAGATAGGGACATATCTATCCAAGGCAAGTTTAGTTTGTCGCAGGCTCCTCGTTCATTTCACAACTTGATATTGAAAACTGCACATATCCATCGTTTCTACAAAGAAAAACTGATTTTAGAAAGGCTAATTTGTTGTAACGAAAGCGAAATAAAACAGATTGTGCTCTTAAAAAATTACTTCTTGAGCAAAGGTAAAACTAAAGAAGATGTCAAAAAAGAAATTGTTCCAACTAAACTAACAGCGAAACCTAAGTCACAGTTTGGTCGAAGTACTCTTTTGGAATCAATTCCTTTACCTAGCGAACTATCGGAAATAAAAAGCCTAGTAGACCTGAATCTAAGCATACATCCCACTGTCGGTGATTTTTTGGCTGCAAATAATGAAATGTTCACGCATGTTGATAAGAAGGCGGTGAAGGTTTTAAAAGAGTTTTACCAAGCTGGTTTGATTGAAGAATCTAATGAAGACAAGTTAACTGGGAAAGAGGCTTTCTACAAACTTCCGAACGAGAAGTTCGCTATTGTTGATGCTCCTCCTGGTTGTGGAAAAACGCACAGTATCATTAATAAATTGGATTCACACCTTGCTCAAATAGAACAGTTTTATGATGCGCGGAAAGTACTAGTTTTAAGTTTTACGCGCAACGCTGTAAATGAGTTGAAGCAAAGAATCGCTGATTTTAGAAGTTCTTCAGCTCAGAAGAACATAGATTTAGTTCGGGTCATGACTTTTGATGCATTTGCTTACCGAGTGTTAAGTGACAGCACCGATATTGGTCCTTCTGATGACTTTGATGCCAATATAACAAAAGTCAAAGCACTGCTAATCGATGGATATAAGGGCGGAAGCTCTCTTATTGACGAGCTTAGATGGATTTATATTGATGAGTACCAAGACTTAGTTGGTTGCAGGGCAGATTTAGTTATCGAGTTAACTAAGTTGGTAAAGCGTCGAAAAGGGGCAGTAAACCTGCTTGGTGATCCTTGCCAGCAGATTATGAACTTCCAGCTTAAGAAAGGCTCTAGCAAAACCACTAATGAAAAGTTCAAATTCGAATTTGAAAAGCTCGCTGCTAGTAAGCTAGTAAAAGTGGAACTAACAGAAAGTTATCGTTTTAAAACTAAGGAACAGAGAGTAAGAGTCGAACAGTTGAGAGCCCAAATGCTTGGCCTCGGCTCTTCTATAGATGGTAGGGATTTTGCGGGCTTTGTTGGTTTAGCGAATGTACAAGAGGGTAGTGCTCTTCTTTGTTCTCGGAACATTGACTGCTTGTTAGCGAAGAGGCTTCTAACTAAAGCAGGAAAAAAAGTTCATATCAATCAGGGAGCTGACCGAATTACAGTTCCTAGCTGGCTGTTTGATGTGTTTAAAGGTTGGAAACAAACCTCTATGTCACGTTCTACGTTTATTCAGCGTTGCCAGCACAATGTATGTTCTTCAGGAGAAAAGGAATGGAAATATCTTGAAAAACTGGGGGCATGTGACGCAGATAAAGTAAAAGTTGAACTACTGGTTCGAATTGTTGAAGAAAGAGGCGGAGTGACGTCAGATCTAGACTCTCGGACAATAATGATTAGTACTGTTCATAAGGCTAAAGGGTTGCAATACCCTCAAGTTATATATCAGACCGATGAACATATATTTGAAAAGAAAAGCGAATCTCTCAACGAGTTTTATGTTGCAGTTACGCGAGCGCAAGAGAAATTTTCTTTCTTAGAAAAGAGCCGTTGGCCCAAGTTGAAGAAAAACAGAGCTAAAGCTCTTTATAAACATGAAGGAAGCTATTTTCTAGAAGGAGTTCGTGAAATAGAGCTTAAAAGCTTTTTTCCTGATGCTAGTAGTTTGTGCAGCAGTGACATGGAATTTCTAATGTCCTCCGAGGCTAAATTTAAAGTTACGTATCTCGAGGGAAAAGCATTTGTTGTTTCAACTTTACCAAATGGTAAGCAAGTTAAGATTTATCGATTGCCTCGACTCGAATACTGTCGTGAGCTTAAAGGGCCTAGTTATGTTCCAAAGGAAGTTGTCCCTGACCATTTTGCAACGTTTGTTTATGTTGGTGAATCACCCCGTTTAGAAAATATATTGGGGCCTACCTGTTTTATTAAAGTTCCTGTTTTTGAAGGTTTTTGGAATGCAAAAGATTTATAAAAATGAGCATGAAGAGTCTCGAGCTCTCTTCCTTGATGAAGTTAAAAGACAGATGGTTGGTCCTTTTGAAGATGAAGAGCTATTGGAAGATGATGCTCCGTGGGACCGTTATCACACAGGAATCCTTGTTCCTGCAGGACAGAAAGTGTCTCTGGCTGAGTATGAGGAAGAACAGCTACCAGACCCTAGCGAGAATGATGGTTTTATGGACCTAGCTAATGCTGCTGCTCAAAGTGCTTTGGGATTCACATGTTATCTAGAAAAATCCATAGAACAGATTAGTTTAAATATGAGCTGGGCCACGTATAGTGAAGTTGGTAAACGTGCATGGCAAAGAAAGCCATTTAATAAAACTATTGAGTTAGATAAAACCGCTATTCAAAAAACACATTCGATTATTGAAGTTGAGAGTGTCATCGTTAGCCTTAAGTCTAAGGATATGGGAGATCGTTATGCGCTCACCTTCACTTTAGTCAATAGAAAGAATAAATCCGCGAGTTACGGTGAGGGGTATCTTTACCAAGCGGAAATGTCTATTTTTTCAGAGTGTGGGTTAAGCTCAGCTCCTTTAAAGGACAACATTGCAAAAAATGACCCAGAGTTTTGGCAACATGAGTTGATCTATAGAGACTATGTTCATTACGCCACTGGGCATGGTTGTGCGGTTCAATGGGAGGGAAAGAGCCCTAAGTTGATAAGCACAACTTGGATTCCAACAAGTGAAGTATATAAAGCATCTCCTGAAATTTCTGAACTCAATGATACAAAGTTGCTTTCCATGGAATTTTTAGGCAATCAGCCGAAAGACCTCGTTATTCAAGAGTTGGAAAAACTACCTTCTTTATATTCGAAATGGATAGAGTCACAAGCTAGATCTTTAAATAACGTTGGAAATGCTTTTAGCGGTGACCGAAAAGAAAAAATGCTTTCAATAGCAAACCTCAATTTAGAGAATTGCCGAGAGCAATGCAAACGAATTGAAGAAGGGATTAAGTTATTGAAGAACCACAAAAATAATAAGGTTTTTAAATCCTTTCAACTTGCGAACTTAACTATCAGAGAAAACATAAAAATGAGTGTTTTGAAAAAAGGCAAAACATTTGATTTTGAGCCTAGTTGGCGCCCATTTCAGATAGCTTTCATTCTTTTGGCATTACCATCTACGATAGATCCGCAACATAAAGATCGTGATGTAATGGAACTTATATGGTTCCCTACAGGTGGTGGTAAGACGGAAGCATATCTTGGTTTGACGGCTGTCTTATTTTTCTTTAGATACTTGACAGCTTCTAGTGAAGAAGAAGCTGCCGGCACGGCAGTTATTACTCGATACACCTTGAGGTTGCTTACGATACAACAATTCGAAAGGGCAGCTTTGATGATATGTGCTGCTAATAGAATCAAGTCTACAGTCGAAGAGATCAAAGCTTATAAGGATTTTGATATTGGGCTGTTTGTGGGTGGTTCTGCCATTCCGAATAAAATGAAAGAGGTTGCCGTTGTACTCGAATCAGATGGGAGTTCAGAAAAGACAACGTTGCCGTTGAAGCGTTGTCCTGCTTGTGGAGGCACACTATCTACGGCAAACCAAAAGATAGAACAAAATAAACTTATCACGTGGTGTAGCAGCGAACTTTGCGATTACAACAGCAAAGATAAACCACTGCCGATCATTATCGTCGATGAGCAAATGTATGATACTCCGCCTACATTTGTTATCGGTACGGTAGATAAGTTCGCAAATATGCCGTTCACACCGGAAATGGGCCGATTATTGGGCCGCTATACTAAAGCGGCTCCGTTACAACTTATCATTCAAGATGAGCTGCACCTAATTAGTGACGCATTAGGCACTGTTACAGCACTGTTTGAAACAGCTATTGACCATGTGGCTTCGATGAAAGGAGCAAAAGTGAAAATAGTTGGTTCAACGGCAACGATAAGAAGAGCTGAAACCCAAGTACGTAAGTTATTTGATCGTAAATCCATGCAATTTCCATCTCCTGGAATTCATGTTGACGACTCGTTTTTCTATCAAAGTGATAGGAAAAATCCAGGCCGTATGTATGTAGGTATTCATGCCCAAGGCCGATCGCCAAAGCATACCTTGTCTCGTTTGGCTGGTAACTGTTTGCAGGCTACTGAATATACAAATGAAAAAGTTAGAGACTACTTTTACACATTAGTTATGTATTTCAACAGTATGCGGGAGCTTGGGGGATCCCTTCTTTTGTTAGAAGATGATATCCCGAAATACATCGGTGCTCTCAGTATTGACGAGGGAATTAGACGTAGAAAAATAAAAAGATTTAGTGAACTGACTAGTAAACTCACATCAGACGAAGTCCCAGAAGTGTTAGAAGAGCTAGACGTAAGTTGGCCTGTAGACATGTCTAATGATAGAGAACCAATCGATGCTGTATTAGCCACGAATATGATTTCTGTTGGTGTTGATGTGTCGCGTTTAGGAGCCATGATAGTTAACGGTCAGCCAAAGAACACTTCCGAATATATTCAGGCCTCTAGTAGGGTAGGCCGAGAAACTGGCACTGCTGGGATCGTGTTTACTCTGTACAACTGGACGCGCTCTAGAGACCGTTCTCATTACGAAAAATTCTTTACTTATCATAGCTCTTTCTATCGACATGTGGAGTCCTCTAGCGTTACACCATTTGCTTCTAGAGCGAGAGATCGTGCTTTACATTCCGCATTAATTGCAATGGTTAGGCTGTGTATACCGGAGTTTTCTGAGAATGACAGTGCAGGAAGAATCATAGAGCAAGATCTACGAACAAAGGTGCGCGAGTTAATCGATGTCATTTGCGATCGAGTAGAGCAGACAGAGCCAGAAGAGGTTGACGACACAAAGATTCACTTGAATGACATTCTCTTTGACTGGAAAAATAAAGCTGAGAGAGCATGCGGGAAACTCAAGTGGACAGCCAATGGGAAGAAGGATCAAGACAATTTCTTAATCAAATCTAAAGAGTTAGGAGATGACCCATGGGAGATGCAACGCTCGGTGAGAGATGTTGAAGGGCAAGTAAAAATTAGTATGTATATTCGGGATACTGAATAATGAGTAGCTTTAGAAACAAAAAAAGACTAGCGCCAAAGAAAAAATACCCAGAAGGCATGATTAATCTGAGCCAGAGTATCAATACCTTTGGTATCGGATCCATGCTTGAAATTCGCTCTCAAAAGGGGCAGCAAACGAGGACGACATCTGCCATTGTATGCGGGTTAGATTCTTGGCCTGTAGATAGGCTCCCTTCCGTTAGTGAGCCAGATCTTTGTAAGCTACTTGGTGTAGACGAATTGAAATCACCGCCGAGTGGGGATGATAATACTTATGTTCCAGCGAAGCGATTCCCTAGGTGGTTAGAATGTAGTCAATGTCATCGCTTAGGGATTATAGGTAAACAATTTGAAGAAAAACAAGACGGTATACCAAGCTGTGCCAGTAACAATTGCTCTGGGTGGGGAATTCCGACTCGTTTAGTTAGTGTATGTTTCAATCCTGGAAAGCAAGGCGGCGTATCAAAACACCACCTAGATGATTTTCCGTGGGAATATTGGGCCCATAAAAATAGTAAGTTTTGTGAGCAACCTCGTTTATGGCTTGAGTCAAAAGAGAAGAAGACAGGCCTCGATGGCCTAGTCGTACACTGTGATTGCGGAGCTAATAACTCTTTAAGTGGTGCTCTAAGTGAAAAGGCTCTCGAGAGAATATCTTGTAGAGGAAATCGTCCTTGGCTGCGTGAGCCTGAGGCATGTAGCCATCATGTTAGAGGTCTTTTGAGAGGAGCTTCGAACGTTTATTTCCCTGTAACAGCATCTACAATTTCGATTCCTCCAAATTCGAGTCGACTATTGCAGCTATTAAATCGAGCTGAATTCAAAAACTTTACACAACTTTATTTGAAGGGGGCGTTGACTGCAAAAAACGTAGTAGAGATGGTTGCCAAGTTCCCAGACTTTTCTTCATTTGACGATGAGCAAGTTGAAAAAGCATTAGAAGCGTTAAAGAACTCTGTAAGATCTGCTCGCACAGAAGCTGAGCGCAAAGCAGAAGAAAGGGAAGCATTGCTAGTCAATTATCCAGAAGATGATTTTGATGACGATAGCCAAGGAAGTGATGATTTTGAATTGGAGGTAATTTCTTCCAATGAAATTGGTGAGGTGAATCAAAGTGCGGCAAAGATTATTGAGCAAGTATCACTAGTTCATCGATTACGTGAGGTTATTGCGTTTCGTGGTTTTACTCGCTTAGAAAGCCCAATGACTTCAAATAGATTCGCATCAAGATGTGCACCGATTTCTATGGGCTTTAAAGGGTGGTTACCAGCTATAGAGAATAAAGGCGAAGGCATTTACATAGAAATTGATCAGAAAGCACTAGCTATTTGGGAGAAACGTCCCGAAGTTATAGAAAGAGTGGGGTTATTATCACGAAACTATCTGCGTTCTAGTCAAGGAAATGCTATGGATGGCGATGTTCTTGAACCTACAGCAAGATTAGTCATGCTACACACTCTATCGCACCTATTGATCAGGCAATTATCGTTAGAATGTGGATATTCCAGTGCCTCATTGAAGGAGAGAATATACTGTGCAGACGATTACTGCGGAGTATTAATTTCAACAGCATCGGCTGCCTCAGATGGCACTCTTGGTGGCTTGGTAAGACAGGGTAAACCAAAGAATTTTGTGAACACATTAATCAATGCATTACGTGATGCGGAATGGTGCTCGTCCGATCCTTTATGTATTGATAGTGAAGGTCAAGGTAGTGAAGCTCTTAACCTTGCAGCGTGCCATGCATGTGCTTTAGTTTCAGAAACATCTTGTGAGTTGAGGAATATGTTTTTGGACAGAGGATTGGTTATAGGTACTTTAGATAAACCATCTATAGGGTTGTTTTCTGATTTGTTAGTTTAAAAAAGCGCCTGCTGGCGCTTTTTTATGATTTAAACACCACCCTCAGGAGTAAGTGGTAACTTACTTGTGTTTGTCTAAAACTTGGGCAATTGCGACATCTAATGCTTCTTGCACACTTTTTGATAACCTTCCAAACTCATATGAGAAGTTGCGACCCTTAACGCGTTTACGTGCAAACATGCCTTTGCTATCGAATTGGGCGAGGGGAGTGACTTCCGCTTTGTCTGACTTTTTCTTTGTTTCTGCTACTTTTAGCTCAGCTTTGATAGCAGAAACAATGGCGTCTTTCTGATCCTCAAGCGAATATTCAGCCTGAATATTGACAAGACTTTTTTCGATCTTCTTTACGAAGTCAGTAAGTTGTTTTTTGTCTTCGCAGGCCTTCATTACCTTATCGAGTAGGGCATAATCTGGGTGTGAAAGGGCATTTACAATCGGAAATAGCTTAACCAGCTTCTCGTCGATACTGGCCGCTTTCATCGCTTTACTTACACCGGCTTGGCTAAGCCCAACTTGTTTCGCAATCTCAGCCTGAGTTATCTCTTTGTTGGCCGATTTGATGGCGATGCATTGTTGTCCAATTTCACGCAGGTTATGTTCTTTGGCAGTTTGTAGCTGCTTGGCCAAAGCCTTAGCATCACTTACAGAGATTTCATTTTGAGTAACAAGGATACGGAATGTTTTAACTCGACCTTCTTGAAGTAAGAACCAAGCTCGACGGCGAGAGCCATCTAACACATCAATCTTGCCATCGATTTGCCGACCTACAGCAGGGTAGAACTGTTGAAACTCAAGGGAGTTCAAGTCAGATAGAGATTCTGCCGTAAGAAGCGATTGATCGCGTCCGTTCACATCAAAGGTAACAAACGTCTCATCACGAACTTGTTCGTATGACAGGGTCACTTCATTGAAGGTCGCGCTATTCCCCGACGCTAACTGCCAAACCACGCTTTGACCGACAGACTCAATTCCAAACTGTTCTCGCAAAAACTCAGCTGCATTAGTGCCGGCTTTATCCAATTCCACTGTTAGCTGTTGCGTTAATGTGGTCAGGTTCGCTTTTGCTGCTGACTGTTGAGCCTCAACTGCGCCTGGTGTATTACCTAGTGGACTACCACCACGTTTTTTTGCCATTATGCTTGCTCCTGTTCGCGCCAAACACTCAAAATATCTCGTTGAATTTGGCTAATTACTTCATAACCATTTTGCTGCGCCGTTTGGAAAGTGGATTTGCTTTTCGGGTATTCGCTTTTTGACATATCGAAAACGGTGGCAAGTAAGGAAGAAGCTTGTCTAATCGCTTCGCTATGCTTGAATTCTTTGGAATATAAGTAAGGCGCAAAATGTTCATAAAGGCTATTCATCAACTCGGTAGTCGTTGAGCTATCACGATGGTTTGTCAGTAATATCTTCATGAAATCATATCCTTGATGATTCGCATTGGCTAACAACGCCCAAACTTGTGGGATATAGCTAAAGTATGAGCAAGTAGCATCGATGTCGTTTTCGGTAATTGATAACGGGAAAACAACACTTGTTGCTGCAAAGTACGCATTGTAAGTCGCGTAACCTAGAGAAGGCGGCGTATCAATGATGATGATGTCGAATTCATCTTTTACTGCATCGATGATGTCGGCCAAAATAGAGTAGGGGGATGGTAGCTTATGTGTGAATACTTGTTCATGAAACCACCCTTCAATTGCTCTGTCACTTTGCGAAGCAGGAAGAATACGTAAGTTGGGGATGGTGGTTTCTAAGAACGCTTCAGATACCGCTTGCTCGAACGTTTCATCCTCGTCTAAGTCAAAGTTACGCATAATGAGATCGCCCACAGAAAGGTTGCCTTCCTGGTCAGCTTCTGGCGCGTAATACATAGATAGAGTCGCCTGGCCATCCATATCGATTAACCCTACTCGATATTCTTGGTGAAACTCCGTCGCTAAGCCCGATGCTACAGTTGCGGCAGATACTGTCTTACCAACACCACCTTTTTGGTTTTGGATTACGATAACTTGCGTTGACTGCTTTTCACCACGCTGGAATTTCGGCTCTTTACGTAAGGTTTCAGGTAATAAGTCTCTTACACGATACATTTCTTCTATATCAATCGACCATTGAGAGTCCTCATGGCGACGCGGGTCGATACCTGCAGAAGTAACATATCGATCAAGAGTTTTAGCATCAATAGCTAAATAGGTGGAAGCTTCTGCTCGAGTGAAGTTGCGCAGCTCTTTGCGGTGATTCGCGAGTAATCGTAAGTTTCGACGCTTGATATAAGCATCAGCCCCTTGTTTAAGCGATTGAAAGCTCTGGGTGGTCTGTTGAGTATCCATTTCTGCCTCCGTGTAGGAATTGGAAATAGTATATCCCTTAATTTTTAAGGTGTGTAATGAAAAGTAATGGAATGTCGAAAATTTGAGAGGGTGGTAGGGAATAACTTAATTTTGGTCAATTGCTGAGGTGTTTGATTAATGTACGATGAAATATCAAATGAAAAGTCCTATGAGGTTTGACATGTCTAGAGCGATTCGAGAACTTAAAAAGTCCCAAGAAGTACGTAGGGCTACAGCTGAAGAGATTGCTATAAGGGAACGAGATGCCTTGGCTAAGCACCCCGATTTAGCCGCGCAAAAACAAGGCCGAGGTTCTGGAAGCTTTAGAGAAGGGGGAATTCATGACTCTGGGAGGAGCTACTTTAGTAAACGATAATAAGGTAGAGCACCCTCACACGATGAGAAATACTTACGGGGCTACTCTTTTTGAATTGCAATAAGTTGAGTATTATATAAGCAGCAAGATAAAGCCACAATGCCAATAATTTCCAAGCAAGTTAATTTGAAGGCTACCTTAAACATAAGGTTAATCAACTCAATTTAAATTCATACCGTACAGGGTACTCTGCTTTGGCGCTGTCAAAAAAATACTATAGAGAATTCAAATGAACGAATTTACCCAAGCAAGGCTCGAGCTAATTCATTACTTAAGAACACAGCTTATTGGACCTGTAGGAGGGGAGCAAGAGAGGTTAAAAGATGCTCCTCATAAACGTTACCTTATAGGGACTCTCTTTCCTGCTGCTGCTTGTATCGATGATACAAATGACGACAAAGATGATGATTCAACTACCGAAGCTCTCGCCAATGATTTTAAACCATCATCAATGGCTATATCTTTCGCTATCCAAGCAAATACATCGTTGCGGCTGAATATTACAGCAGGCTCTTATACCAAAGGGAAAATGCTTGAGTGGCAACGCTCTGAACTATCTCATGAAGAAGATCTACAAAAAGTAGTATCTCGAAAGAGTGAAATACTTGATGGACGCGCACGTCTAGATATTACGGTAAGACCTATAACCTCTGGAAAGGTTGTAACCATCGCAATGTCAAACAATGCAAGCTCAGGTGAGCGGTTAGATCCTGAAAAATGTTTATACCAGTGCGGTATCAAGGTCTCTGTTTTAGAGGGTAATATCAGAGAGTACCCAAGTAGTGAACGATTCAAACTCGATGATGAGCAGCAGGAACTGAACTTAGCTTATAGAAAACGGGTTCCTTGGGCTGTTGGGCATGGTGTTGCTGTTGATTGGTCTTTTGATGGGGAAGCAAGCCCAACCCAATTATACACTGAGGCGATGCCTACTCATGAAGTGAAAGACTTTAGTACAGAAATAGATCAGAGTAAGTACCCAAACCTCAGCAGTAACATTCTTAGCATAACGAGAATAGCGGATGTTGATGCGGCAACTGATCAACAACTACTTTCTGGATATCAAGAACTTATTTTAGCCTACCGAGCGTGGATTAATGAGCTTGATAACGAAGTTTTAGATGGTAGATATCTTGCAGCGAAAGAGCGCATTATCCAGAGATTGAAAAGTGCAGCTCAAAGAATGGAGGATGGAATTAAAGGACTACAAAACTCTTCATTAGCAATGGAATCCTTCCGTATCGCTAACAAGGCTATGCTGATGCAAATGCTACATTCTGGGAAAAAGTATGCCGGAGAAGCTAAGTCAAAGGACTTTGAGTATGTAAGCCCGGATTACTTTGCTGATGATGTTGTTGAGAACTTCAAATGGCGCCCATTCCAGTTAGCCTTTCAATTGCTCGTTTTAGAATCTCTTATTCCGAACAAAGATACTGGTGATTTGCCTAAATCTCATGAAGAAGTAGATCTTCTGTGGTTCCCTACTGGTGGTGGTAAAACCGAAGCCTACCTAGCCGTTGCTGCATGGGAAATGATATACCGTCGCTTGACTAAAGGGAAACGTGGCGCAGGCACTGCAGTTATTAAACGCTACACATTACGCTTGCTAACATCTCAACAGTTTCAAAGAGCTGGAAGCTTAATCTGCGCTTTAGAAAAATTACGCGAAAATGATTCTCGATTAGGCCAAGAGCAGTTTTCTCTTGGCCTATGGGCAGGTATGGATAGCACACCTAATAGTTATAAAGATGCTCATAACAAGTTTGTGATCACTCGCGACGACCCTGAACCAGAGAATAGTTTCCAATTACAAAATTGCCCTTGGTGCGGTACTGAAATAATACCGAAGGTTTATACCTCTGAGCATCTTTCATATGGTATTCGCTCAAATCCTGATAACAAGTTTGAATTTTTCTGCCCAAATGAAGGGTGTGATTTTCATCACCACTTACCTATACAAGTTGTGGACGAGGCCTTATATGCTTCTCCACCTAGTCTTCTAATAGGAACGGTTGACAAATTTGCTCGCCTAACTTGGAAGGCTGAAGCTGCGGCTTTCTTCGGAGATAAAAAAGTACTACCTCCAAGCCTTATAATTCAAGACGAATTACATCTAATTTCTGGTCCTTTAGGCACCATTGCTGGTATTTATGAAGCTGGTTTTGATTCTATCATTGAGGTCCTTGGCCAGAAGCCTAAGGTAATAGCTGCAACTGCGACGATTCGTGCGGCAGAGCAGCAAAGTGTACGTTTATTTGGCAGAAGAGTTAACGTGTTTCCTCCATCAGGGACAGACCAAGCCGACTCTTTCTTTTCAAAAGAAGAACTTGATAAACCAGGCCGAATGTATGTTGGTGTAATGCCCAGCGGGCATACAGGGCAAACTTCACTTGTTCAAACAAGTGCTGCCGCTCTTTTAGCTCCTTTTGAGCTAGGGTTTGAGTATGAACTACTAGATAGTTACTGGACCCTGCCGATTTATCACAATAGCCGCAGAGAACTAGGTAAAACTATGACCCTAGGACGCGACGATATTCCAGAACGTATCAAAGTCATTTCCAATAATATGCATGATACTCGTAAGATTGAAAGCGTCGAGGAACTTAGCGCAGGTGTCAAAGGCTCCAAAATACCGGAAGTACTAACGAAACTAAGTAAGTCTTTTCCTGATGCTGTCGATATATTACCGTGTACGAATATGATTTCTGTCGGTGTGGATATTGAACGCCTTGGTATGATGGTGATTGCTGGACAGCCGAAAGCTACTGCTGAATATATACAGGCTTCAAGCCGTGTAGGACGAAGTAAAAAACGTCCTCCTGGCATTGTGATCACTCAATACTCTCCGACTAAGCCACGAGATCGCTCACACTACGAAACTTTCAAAAGCTATCATCAAGCCCTATATCGTTACGTTGAACCTACTAGTATTACCCCTTGGGCTAAACCAGCACTTGAACGGGCTCTGCATGCTGCTCTAATTTCAGTCGTCAGAGTTACGGGTTACCTAAGAAAAAATGAAAACGCGAGGCACCTAGATGTGTCCCATTCTGACTTCAAAACACTCTTGGCGGTATTTAAAAAGCGTATCGTAAAGGCTATGGACGGTATGCCACAAAAGGAGCAAGACGAGACTCTAGAATACCTTCAATCTCTAGTCGACATATGGCAGGAACGTTGTGATAGAACGTCTAAGCCTTTAAGCCACTACACGGGAGAAAAGCAATTTCAACCGTTAATCCAACCTTATGAAAGTGCGCAACATGATGAAGCGTGGCGTACCCTAAATTCAATGAGAAATGTCGATACTGAAACCTGTTTGTTTATTAGAGGAGAGAACTAATGGCAGATTCAAACCGCGCTTACCGTAGTTCTCAATTGATTTCACCTTTTGGCCCAGGTTCTATCATTGAACTTGGTGACGAATCTCTTGCATTAGCAGACCCGATTTATTGGCCTAAAAGGCTTGAAGAGATAAAACTTGATCGTTTATCTCGCGAAGCTGGCGTATGGGCTTTGAAAAAACCGCCGGTAATCAAGAATAAGAGAGATGAGGTCGGTCCCCATAATGCTTTAATGACAGTCCGTTTCCCGAAATGGATGTTCTGTCCACGTTGTAAACGCATGGAACTTTGGAAAAAAGAAACCGGTAAGCTCAACGCAGATGGA